>JAZNML010000087.1:0-66786 GCA_045579565.1 Ruminiclostridium sp. | reverse complement strand
TGCAATTGCAAAGCACAATGAAGCAGGACAGCTTTACATTACAGTTATGACCGACCCTACAACAGGCGGTGTTACCGCTTCTTTTGCAAGCCTCGGCGACATTATCCTTGCTGAACCCAAGGTGCTTATCGGTTTTGCAGGAAGACGAGTAATCCAGGGTACAATCCGCCAGCAGCTACCCGACGATTTCCAGTCGGCAGAGTTTATGCTGGAAAACGGCTTTGTTGACATGATTGTTGAGCGTAAGAAGATGCGTTCCACATTATCAAGACTTCTGAAAATGCACAACTATAAAAAGACGGATGAACTTCCGGGAAAGGACAGCTGATATGAATACTCTTACAGCAACTGAACGCCTGGAAACTATCCGACATAAGCATCGCCCCACAGTAATGGACTATATTCCCGTTATTTTCAAGGATTTCATGGAAATGCACGGTGACCGTCATTACGGCGATGATAACGCAATTGTAGGCGGTATAGCCGAGCTTAACGGTATTCCCGTAACGGTTATTGCGCAGGTGAAGGGCAGAAATCTTGACGAAAACAAGAAATCAAACTTTTCCATGCCTCATCCCGAGGGGTACAGAAAGGCTCTCAGACTTGTAAAACAGGCTGAGAAATTCCACAGACCCGTAATCTGTCTTGTAGACACTCCCGGTGCATTCTGCGGAATCGAAGCTGAAAAGCGTGGACAGGGTGAAGCCATTGCCCGTAACCTTATGGAATTCATGCTTGTAAAAACTCCCATTATCTCCGTTGTATTAGGCGAAGGCGGAAGCGGCGGCGCACTTGCGCTTGCGGTTTGCGACGAACTGGCAATGCTTGAAAACGCGCTTTATTCCGTAATTTCTCCCCGCGGCTTTGCATCAATCCTCTGGAAAGACGCAAGCAGAGAAATGGAAGCGGCTGAGCTTATGAAAATTACCGCTGAGGATCTGGTTAAATTCGGTGTTTGTGAGAAAATAATCGAAGAACCGACAGGCGGAGCCCACACAGATATGCAATACACAGCAATGAACATCTCCGACTATCTTAACGAGGCGTTACCCCGTATTATGAAATACGACACGGATACCCTTTTAGAGAAAAGATATGAGAAATTCCGCAAAATCGGTATGTTTACCGAATAAGCAAGTTGCATAAAAATTACTTTACTTTTTGTAAAATATACATCAAAAGTTAAAAAAATAAAAAAATGGCAAAAATTTAGAAAAAGCTATTGATTTTTTAAATGGTATCATTTATAATGGTTAAAGTTGATACAGTTAAACTGTTTAAAATTAATTATTATTATTTTTTTTGGAGGACAAGAAAATGATTTTTGAAAAGGTAAAGAACATTATCGTAGACCAGCTCGACGTAGACGAAGACAAGGTTACAATGAACGCTAACATCCAGGATGATCTCGGTGCAGACTCCCTCGATATCGTTGACCTCGTAATGAGCTTTGAAGATGAATTCGATATGGAAATCCCTGATGATCAGGTTGAAAACATCAAGACAGTTGGCGACGTAGTTAAGTACGTTGAAGAAAATACAGAAGCGTAAGCTTTTTAAAACCCGCTATGCAATGCATAGCGGGTTTTTATTGTGTATATGCAGCAAAACGGCGGTACCGCAATTGCGATACCGCCGTTAATCTTATCTGTGGAGAAAGCACAGATTAAAGACCGCAGAGTTCCTTTGTATCTCTTGCAATAAGAAGCTCTTCGTTTGTGGGAACAACCCATACCTGAGTCTTACTGTCATCTGTGGAAATCTTCACGAAATCACCGTGTACCTTAGCATTGAGCTCTTCGTCAAGCTTGATACCGAAGTATTCCATGCCTTCGCATGCGCCGGAACGAACTGCACCGGCATTTTCACCGATACCGCCTGTGAAGATAACTGCGTCAAGACCGCCCATAGCTGCTGTGTAGGTGCCGATGTACTTCTTGAATTCGTAGTTGAGCATTTCGCCAACAAGCTTAGCTCTTTCGTTGCCTTCCTTAGAAGCAGCTTCTATGTCTCTGTTATCGCTGGAAATACCGCTGATACCGAGGAAGCCGGACTTCTTGTTAAGGTAGTTGCTCATTTCGTCGGGTGTGAGGCCGAGCTTCTTAGCTACGAATGTAACTGCGGAAGCGTCAACGCAACCGGAACGTGTACCCATGATTACACCGTCGAGGGGAGTAAAGCCCATGGATGTATCAACAGACTTACCGCCGTCAACAGCTGTAATGGAAGAGCCGTTACCGAGGTGGCAGGAAACGATTTTGAGGTCCTTGATATCCTTGCCGAGTTTTTCAGCAAGAGCAGCTGTAACGAAACGGTGGGATGTACCGTGGAAGCCGTACTTTCTTACGTGGTACTTTTCGTAGCATTCATAAGGCATACCGAACATGAAAGCCTTTTCAGGCATTGTCTGGTGGAAAGCTGTATCGAAAACAACCGCCTGGGGAACTGTTTCGGGAATAACCTTCTTACAAGCCCATAAAGCAAGTGCATGGGGATGGTTATGTACGGGGGCGAGTTCAGCCAGGTCATCAATCTTCTGGATAACTTCGTCTGTAACAAGAGTTGTCTTGTTGAATACTTCCGCACCCTGCACGATTCTGTGACCTACTGCGGAGATTTCGTCCATGCTCTTGATAACAGCTGCATCGCCTGTTGTGAGGACTTCAACAACCTTTTCAAAAGCTTCTGTGTGAGTGGGGAATGTGCAGTCTGCTTCATATACTCTGCCGTCGAAAGCGGTGTGCTTGATGTGACCGTCAATACCGATTCTTTCGCAGTTACCCTTAGCGATAACCTTTTCATCGGTCATTTCGATAAGCTGGTATTTGAGAGAAGAACTGCCTGCGTTGATTACGAGAATGTTCATTGTAAAAAATTCCTTTCATAAAAATATAATCGTACCTGTTAATTTTATACCAAATTGAGAGAAAAATCAAGTCTTTTGGGAAAATTTGTGGAAATAATGTTGTTTATTTTTGCAATGCCCTTGAAAAAGTGTGGAAATCTGATATAATATTCTTAATAACCTTTATGAAAGGAGATAATTATGAAAACCTGCGGAATTATTGCCGAATACAACCCCTTTCACAACGGCCATAAATTTCAGATAGAAGAAACAAAAAGGCGCTATGGTGCTACCCATATAGTTGCTGTAATGAGCGGTAATTTCACCCAGCGCGGCGATGTCGCCATATATGACAAGTACAAGCGTGCGGAAATTGCCTTAAAAAACGGCGTTGACCTGGTTATTGAGCTTCCTGTGGCTTATGCCCTTGCAAGCGCCGAGCAATTTGCTCTCGGCTCGGTTAGTCTCCTGCATTCCCTGGGCTTTGTGGATATGCTCAGCTTCGGAAGTGAGTGCGGGGATATAGAATTGCTCCGCGAGACCGCCGGTGCGGTTGTATACGCCCAGAATCACGATGATTTCTTCCGCTATATGAGAAATGGCGATACGCTTCCCGTGGCGTTACAGAAAACAATCGAAGCTTACTATGAGGATGACATAATAAGCACCCTTACCGAGCCCAACAACACCCTTGCGGTTGAGTATCTCAAAGCAATGGATGAGCTGGGATGCATGTTCGAGCCTGTGACGATAGGCAGAGAAGGTGCAGAACATGACAGCGACAAATCTTCGGAAAGTATTGCATCAGCCTCAAAAATAAGAAAGCTGATTTTAGCTGGTGAGGATGCTTCCGCCTATGTGCCTGCGTTACCCGACAGCGAAACAGCGGATATAAGAAGGCTGGAAACAGCGATTCTTGCGAAGCTGAGAACCATGAGCTGTAAGGAAATCGAGAAAGCACCCAATGTGCTTATGGGACTTGAAAACCGCATTTACAAGGCAGCGAGGGTATCCTCGAATCTTGCGGAATTGTATATGCTTATAAAGACGAAGCGTTACACAATGGCGAGAATACGGAGAATAGTGCTGGCATGCTTCCTTGGAATAAAGAAATCCGACCTTAAATGCGACCCGTCGTATGTACGTATTTTAGGAATGAACAGTAAGGGCAGGGAAATACTTGCAAAAGCGGAGTGCAAGCTCCCTATGGATACATCTCTCAAAAGCCTTGCGGCAGCGGGGGACAAGCAGAAGAGACAGGCATTTCTTGAAGAAACGGCGGGGAATATGTATGCTCTTGCATTCGAGAAGAATAAGCCCTGCGGGCTTGATTACACAACAAAGCCTGTGATTTTACCGTGAGAAAGGACACTGAAATGAGCATTAAATTTACAGAAGAGAATTACAGAAATTTCGGAAAGTGCATTGTTATGGACAACGGCATATGCACTCTTAAAATTACCGTTGATGTGGGTCCGCGCGTTATTTATTACGCAATGAACGGCATGGAAAACATGCTCAAAGAGGATATAAATCGTGATACTGTACGTGACAGCGAGGATATACACAAGTTTTTTGAAACGACAGAAAACTGGTACATTTACGGCGGTCACCGTTTATGGACAAGTCCTGAAAGCTGGCCGGAAAGCTATACCCCTGATAACAGCCCGGTGGATTACAAAATTGAGGGGAATACGATTACTCTTACACCTGAGTCTCGCACAAAGGTTGGAGAACAACATGTGATGACAGTTACTCTTTCAGAGAACAGCACACTTGTTACAATCGGTCATAAGGTTGTAAACATCTCGGACAGAGAGCTTACATTAGCACCCTGGTGTCTTACGGTAGCGGATAAGGGTGGTGTTGAGATAATCCCTCAGTGCAAGAAAAAGACAGGGCTTTTATCTAACCGCCGTCTTGTAATCTGGGAGTATACCGATATACAGGATGAACGCTTCTTTGTAAGTGATGACTATATCACCCTCTGCCAGACAGACAAGAACCGCTCCTTCAAGGTGGGAATGAACAACGAGGACGGCTGGTGTGCATATCTCAACAAGGGACAGCTTTTCAGAAAGCTATTTGACTTTGATGAAAATGCGGAATATGCCGATTACGGTTGTAATTATGAGACATTTACAGATCCGTTTATTATGGAAATTGAGACTCTCGGTGCATTACGTACCTTAAAGCCCGGCGAATGCTCCGATTATGAGGAGAGATGGGATTTAAGAAAATGCGATGATACGTTTGATCCCCGTGACAATGCAGATATAGACAGATTTGTAAAGGCTAATATGTAAACAGACGGTTGCGTTTTTGCAGAAAACAGAACTTTTTAATTGGTGGAGTACTGCATATCGAAGTGTTATAATCTGTTTATAATACTGAAAGGCGGTAAAAATATGAGTTTTGGTCAGAATCTTCAATTTTTAAGAAAAATGAGAAATGGAATGACTCAGGAGGAGCTTGCTGAAAGAATGAATGTCAGCAGGCAGACTGTGTCGAAATGGGAGCTTGATTCCGCTTATCCCGAAATTGATAAGATAATTGAATTGTGCAACCTTTTCTCCTGCTCTATGGATCAGCTTATAAGAGAAGATATGAACGTCATCAATGAAGCATACTCCGACATACGCTGTGAATGGGTGGAGGCGTTCAGCTACATCCGTTACGCCGTTATCAGCACCGAGCCCGAAGATGATGCTAAGAATCATGTCTGCGGCTGGGCAGAAAAGCTTAAAATAGAAAATCCGCAGATTATAGGCTGGGATTTTCCTATGCTGTCGCAGGAGCAGATAAATGTATACAATATGCATGGTTATGCGGCTGCCTTGATTCTTGATGAAGGCGCAGAGCTCCGGCTTCCCGAAAATGCTGAGGTTATCCGTCAGAAAAGACAGAAATATGCGGCAATTACCATCAGAGAGCCTTTTAAAGCTCCGTTCTATATCATTCCCAATGCATACAAGACTCTTATTGCATATATTGATGCAAACGGTATTCCCCACAAGGACAGCAAGGATATAATCTGCTGCTTTGAAAAGGAGTACAAGGTTGATGGTATAGATTATATGGATGTCTATATAGCAATAGAATAAAAAATGCGGCGTACAATGTACGCCGCTTTTGTTTATTCTTTTTCGTTTAGTATATCAATGACCTCATCCGGCTTTTCCACAAAGCACAAGTCCTCATTCATCATAATGATAAGCACTTTTTCGCCTTTTTTAATGTCCGTTTCGTTTTCTGAAAGGGCGGGGCGGGTGTACTTACGGTTCTTGTAGAGAAATTCGATTTCTCCATAGCCGTCACCGTCAATTGCTGAGGTGCAAAGGGCTTCTGTGCCGGTTAAATCCTCGTCTTTGGGGATGGGCTTGCTTCGTATTCTGTGGAGAGTGCGCACAATGGCGAAATTCGTAAACATACCGCACATAAAGCTTACAGGAAAGCTTATGAGAGCATTGAGTTCCAGCAGAGTGAGTAAAATACCCGCAACACCCAGTGCCATAAAGAACAGGCACAGCAGGGTTATGTTATGGGGAATGAAATCCTCTGTGGGAATTATCCTTCCTTTTATATTATGGAGCCTCGATTCCATTCCGAAGGAGCGGATTTTTTCCATATAGCGAAGGATAATATCGATAGTGAAGGCAACCGTTGAAACAATGGTCACCATAACGTAAAAAATCATCAGTCCTCTTTATTCTTTGCGATAATTTCAAACTGTATTGTTTCGATTCTGAAATCCTTTAAGGATTTTACAGTAATGATAAAGTCGTCGGTTCTGATAGAGTCGTTTTCTTCGGGGATTCTTCCGAAAAGTTCAAAGAGCCAGCCGCCTACGGTGTTGCTGTCGGTGTCAATGCGGAAATCCATTGCTCTTGCTTCAAAGAAGCGGTTGAAGTCATTCTGGGAAACCTCGCCGCTTGTTTCAAAAACAGTTTCGGAGATGAACTTTACGGGCGCTGTGACCTCGTCACTTTCGTCCCAGATTTCACCAACAAGCTCCTCGATAATATCTTCCAGTGTTACGATACCTTCTGTACCGCCGTACTGGTCAACAACTACCGCAAGATGAATCTTATTCTTCTGCATCTGCTTTAAAACGTCGGAAATCTTCATAAGATTCGGGATGTGGAGAGTATCCTGCATGATGTCACGGATTGTGAAATTATCACCGCGGACAATCTTTTCAAAGAAATCATGCTGAGTAATTACGCCGACAACATGGTCAACAGTCTTTTCGTATACAGGGAGACGTGAGTACTGTTCTGCAAGGAAAAGCTCCTTTACCTTTTCAATGTCGGCATTTATTTCAATTGCAACAATATTTACACGGGGTGTGATAACCTGAGAAACGATAGTTTCGTCAAATACAAGCGCGCTTTTTACAAGGCTTCCTTCCTGTTCTTCAAGAACACCCTCGTCTTCAATTTCATCAATAATGCTGATAAGCTCCTGCTCGGTCATGCTGACTTCCTTGTTCTTGCTTGCGAAAAGCTTGTTTGCGCCCTTTTGAAGCAAGATAAATATAGCAGAAAGGGGAGTGAATATTGTCATAAGGAAAGCCATGATTCCGCTTATGGCACAAGCGAAGGTTTCTGCGTTTGACTTTGCAATCGTTTTCGGGAGAATTTCGCCGAAGATAAGTACAACGATAGTTACAACCACAGTAGAAACTACCGAGCCCTTGTCTGCATCTTTGAGAAGGTCAATGAAAAGTACGGTAGCAAGTGAAGATGTAAGGATATTTACGATATTGTTGCCGATTAATATTGTTGTAAGTGTTTTGTCATATTTTTCAATGATTTTTAGGGCGCGGGCAGCAGATTTCTTTCCGTTTTCAGCCTTACTTCTGAGTCTGATTTTGTTTGCGCTGGTGTAGGCTGTTTCCGAAGCGGAGAAAAATGCAGAAAAAATAATCATAAAAAAGATAACTACAAGCGTCCCTATGTGTTGGTCCATGATGAAAAAATTTTCCTTTCGTAAGTAAAAAAATATTTATTGCTTTTGCAATATCTTATATTATCTCATATTTCCGCATTTATGTCAAGTGAACGCCTGTTCCTTTGCTGAAAATTAGCAAAACCCCTTGACAATAATTCAAAAAGTGATATAATATATTTAGCACTCAACCTCAAAGAGTGCTAAAATGACAGAATTCTACAAAAGAAAGGTCTTGATTCAAATGGCAAAAAAACAGTTTAAGGCGGAGTCAAAGCGACTTCTGGATATGATGATAAACTCCATATATACTCATAAGGAGATATTTTTAAGAGAGCTTATTTCTAACGCAAGCGATGCTATGGATAAGCTTTATTTCAAGTCTATGCAGGAAAACTTAGGTATAACACGTGATAACCTGGAAATTTTCCTTACAGTTGACCGCGAAAACCGTATTGTTACCATAAAGGATAACGGTATCGGTATGAATAAGGAGGAGCTTGAAAACAATTTAGGTGTTATTGCACAGTCCGGCTCCTTCAAGTTCAAGCAGGAAAATACTGACACAGACAAGGACGAGGTTGATGTAATCGGTCAGTTCGGTGTAGGCTTCTATTCCGCCTTCATGGTTGCAAAGAAGGTTGTTGTAGAAACAAAGAAGTATGGCGAAGAAACCGCTTACCGCTGGGAATCCGAGGGTGTTGACGGCTACACAATCAAGGAAGGCGAAAAGGACGACCACGGTACACTTATTACCCTTTATATAAAGGATAATACCGAGGATGAGGATTACGACGACTTTACAATGGAATACAAAATCAGAGGTCTTGTATCCAAGTATTCCGACTATATCCGCTATCCCATCAAGATGAATGTTTCCCATTCACACCTTAAAGAAGGCACAGAAGACGAGTATGAAACACATACCCATCTTGAAACCCTCAACAGCATGGTGCCTATCTGGAAGAAGAGCAAGTCTGAGCTTACCGATGAGCAGTACAATGAGTTCTACAAGGAAAAGTTCCTTGATTTCGCCGACCCTGCAATCCGTATTCATTCCAAGACTGAGGGTACAGCTACCTATAACGCGCTTTTATTTATTCCTTCACGTGCTCCCTTTGACTATTATTCAAAGGAATACGAAAAGGGCTTACAGCTCTATTCCAGCGGTGTTCTTATTATGGACAAGTGCTCGGATTTATTACCTGATTATTTCAGCTTTGTAAAGGGCCTTGTAGACAGCGAGGATTTATCCCTCAACATCTCCCGCGAAATGCTCCAGCACGACAGACAGCTCAAACTTATTGCAAAGAGCATTGAAAGAACAATCAGAAATGAGCTTAAAAAGACCCTTACAAATGACCGTGAAAAGTATGAGGCATTCTGGAAGAATTTCGGTTTACAGATAAAGTACGGCCTTTATAACAACTACGGAATGGACAAGGAAAACCTCAAAGACCTTCTTATGTTCTATTCCTCCGCAGAAAAGAAGCTCACAACTCTCAGTGAGTATGTGACACGTATGAGAGAAGACCAGGAAATCATCTACTTTGCAAGCGGTGAAAGTGTTGCAAAGATTGATGCTCTTCCCCAGACGGAAATGCTTAAAGAAAAGGGTTATGAAATCCTTTATCTTACAGATAATGTTGACGAATTTGCACTCCAAATGTTAGTTGAATACGACGGTAAGGAATTCAAGTCCGTACAGTCCAGCGATGTTGATTTTGAAACAGAAGAAGAAAAGGCAAAGAAGAAGGAAACTCTTGAACAGAACAGAGACCTTCTCGACGAAATGAAGAAGGCTCTCGGAGACAAGGTTGCAGATGTGCGCATTTCCGCAAGACTCCGTTCACATCCTGTATGCCTTACCAGTGACGGTGCATTCTCGCTTGAAATGGAGAAGATTTTAGGTAGCATGCCTGATGCCGGCCAGAACAAGCCCAAGGCAGACAAGGTTCTCGAAATTAACGCAAACCATCCTATTTTTGAAAAGCTCCGCTTCCTTTGTGACAATGACAAGGAAAAGCTTTCGGTTTACGCTGATATTCTTTTCACACAGGCTATGCTTATCGAAGGTATGGCAATCGAAGACCCGGTTGACTACTGCAATAAGGTTTGCGGTCTTATGTCCTGATGAAAAAAGCTGCGGGGCGCGGTATTCCGTGCCCTGCAATATATTTTGAAAAAAGTTGTCAAAACCCCTTGACAACCTATATTTTATATGTTATAATAATCAAGCTGTTCTAAAGACAGCAGGTTGCGTTACGCACTAACGGTTTTACCGCCTGCCGAGGAATAGGAAGATATGAAATTATCGTCCTGCCGTCTTTAGCGGTGGGATTTTTTATATTTCCTGCTTATGTAACAGCAAAAATTTACAAGGAGGAAAATTCATGGCAAGCGAGAAGATTTTACAGGCTAAACAGCAGTACGTTGACGAACTCGCAGCAAAGCTTGAAAAGGCTGCTGGTGGTGTTATCGTTGACTACCGTGGAATCACAGTTGCTGATGATACCGTACTTCGTAAGGAGCTCAGAGAAGCAGGTGTTGAATACTTTGTAGTAAAGAACACTCTTTTAAAGAGAGCTGCTGAAAAGGCTGGTATCGCAGGTCTTGACGAGCATCTCGAAGGCACAACAGCTATCGCTCTTCACGAAGAAGACATCATTGCTGGTCCTAAGATTCTCTTCAAGCAGGTAGAAAAGTCCAAGGGTGCATTTGCAGTTAAGGTAGGCTTCATCGGTAAGGACGCTATCACAGCTTCCGAAGTTGAAGAATACGCAAAGCTTCCCAGCAAGGAAACACTTGTTTCCAAGCTTCTCTTCATGCTTCAGTCTCCTATGCAGAGACTTGCAATCGCAGCAAGCGAAATTGCAAAGAAGCAGGAAAACGGCGACGTTGCTTAATTTATGCAACAAGGCAGCATAAGGCTGCTTAAACAATCAACAAAATTTATTAATTATGGAGGAACATTAAAATGGCTTCAGAAAAGGTTTTAGCTTTAGTAGAAAGCGTTAAGGAATTAACAGTATTAGAACTCAACGATTTAGTAAAGGCATTAGAAGAAGAATTCGGCGTATCCGCTGCTGCTATGGTAGCTGCTGGTCCTGCTGCTGGCGGTGCTGCTGCTGGTGCTGCTGAAGAAAAGACAGAATTCGACGTAATTCTTGCTTCCTTCGGCGAAAAGAAGATGGACGTTATCAAGGCAGTTAAGGATATCTGCGGTCTTGGTCTTAAGGAATCCAAGGAACTCGTTGAAGCAGCTCCTAAGGCTCTTAAGGAAGGCGTTGCTAAGGCAGAAGCTGAAGAAATCAAGGCTAAGCTCGAAGCAGCTGGCGCTACTGTTGAACTCAAGTAATTATACTTATTCAGCAATATACGAAGGCGGTACGTATGTACCTCCTTTTATTTTTATTAAAACGCGGTATTCCTTTTGTATAAATAGTGCATTATGTAAATATTTATTTGGCAGAAATGGATAAAATTTGGCAAAAACTGATATTTCTATTGACAAAAATATAGCAAACTGATATAATTAACCTGTATAGATATATGAAAAATGTATCAGGGAGAGATACTCGATAAAAAAATAAGACAAGTGAGGTCTGCTATGTTTGTATCTATTGATAAGGATAAGTGCGTAGGTTGTAATGCCTGTGTAAGAGCATGTCCCGTAGAGGATGCCAATGAGGCGTATCTTTCAGAAGACGGTATTCATTCCATAGTAAACATAAATAAGGATAAGTGTATAAGCTGTGGCGAGTGCGTGAAGAAGTGTGACCATGGTGCGCGTTTATACGAAGACGACACCGACAGATTTTTCGCAGCTATCAAGGGCAGAGTAAATATTACTGTTGTTGTAGCTCCCGCATTCCGTCTTACAGAGCCTGATGCTGATGCTATGCTTGCATTCCTTCGTGATGAGCTTAACGTAAAGCTCATTTATGATGTATCATTCGGCGCAGATATCTGTACATATATGCATTTAAAGGCAGTAAGGGAAAAGGTGGTTAGAAAGATTGTTTCTCAGCCTTGTGCTGCTCTTACAGAGTATATCTTAAAGCACCGCCATGACCTTATTCCTTCTCTTTCTCCTGTTCATTCTCCTATTGCCTGCACAGCGGTTTACCTGCGCAAGTATATGAATATTACAGGCGATATCGCTTGTATTTCACCTTGTATCGCAAAGAGATTCGAGTTTGAAGAAACAGGACTTCTCCAATATAACGTTACATTCAAGCGTTTTGCTGAATATATCCGTAAGCATTATCCAAACTTTAACAAGGAAGCTCAGTTCAAGTTCGATAACCCCGATTGCTATTGCGGTAGCATTTACCCCAAGCCCGGCGGACTTAAAGAATGTCTCCTTCATGCAGAACCCGGTTTAAGCGTTAGAAACTGTGAGGGCGTATCCCACGTATATGAGGCCCTTGACCATTACTATAATGCTAAGGAAAACGAGAGACCTGCGGTTCTTGACGTACTCAGCTGTGCTAACGGTTGTATCTCCGGTCCCGGAACAAACTTTGAAGAAAAGGATATGTTCCGTTATCTTTCCGCAGCGGACAGACTTTCCGCAAAGAGCTTTGAGGAACGTGAAAAGCAGACAACTGTAAGCTTCAAGAAAAAGACTGATAAACAGTTTGAAATATTTGAAAAGAAGCTCAGACTTGAAGACTTTATCAGAAAGTATGAGCCCAAGAAGATTGAACGCTTACAGATTACTGACCAGGATATGAAGGACGCTTATGCAGCGCTTCTTAAATCCACAAAGGCAGAACAGCATTTCAACTGTGGCGCCTGCGGTTATACAACCTGCGAACAGATGGCTGCCGCTATCGCCAAGGGTATCAACATTCCTCAGAACTGCCACCAGTTCACAGCCCGCCAGTCCGGTATAGCTACACAGCAGGCTATTGCAGCCGGTGATGCTGTAAGAGCACAGAACAAGATGATTGTGGGCGTAATTGATGATATCGTAAACGACGTTACTCTTATCCGTGAAAATACAACACGTATCGGTGAACAGTGCGAAGGTAACAAGGATTCTATGATTACCGTTGAACAGAAGCTCGAAATGTTACGTGGCAAGTGCGCTGAAATCGGTAAGGCGGTAGAAGGTATTATCCACGTTAACGACCTTTACAATAAGATGGCAGATTCTATTCGTACAATTACAGAACAGACTCATATCCTGTCCCTCAATGCTTCTGTTGAAGCTGCAAGAGCAGGCGCAGCAGGTAAGACCTTCCAGGTTGTAGCAGGTGAAATCCGTACTCTTGCTGCAAACACAAAGGCTACTACAAAGGTTGTTGATGAGAACGACGTTCTTGTAAAGGGCGAAACGACCAAGGTTATGAAGATTGCGGAAGAAATCGAAGAAATGGTAAACGAGCTTGCAAAGGTTATGGAAGAGGTTGAAAACCACCTCAACGAAACAAACCGTACAGGTGCGACCATTGAAACAGTTGCCGAAGAAATCACAACTTCAACTGATGAGCTCCGCAGAATGACAAATCAGCAATAATAACAAAAGCCTCCCGAATGGGAGGCTTTTCTGTTTGCATTATAACTTTGAATAACCGTGAGCGTTAACGATAGCGTCAACCTTCTGTCTGTCCTTACACGCGGGGCATTCACCGGTAGCAAATGTGTTGTAATCAGGGATATCTTCGCTTGTGAACACGGAGTTAACCTTGATTCCGTCAAGCTCCTTGATAGCACTGAATACAGCGGAAACACCCACAAGAACGCCGTTGTAGTATTTGAGACATTCTACACAGCGGTTGATGGTCTTACCTGTGGAGGCAGAGGAGATAAGGAGAAGGATTCTCTTATTCCAGATTTTGCCCTGGCTGTCGTCACGGAAGATGATCTGGTTGTTGGAGTTCATTTCAGGGTTGATAAGGTAAATATCGTTACCGCTGTTGATGGAGTGGTGGTTGCTTTCGCAGAGCTCCTGAGCCAAAAGTGTACCCAGCATGGAAGTGCCTTCCATACAGATAATGGTATCGATATGTGTGTTCATGTATTCAGCGGCAAGCTCCTTAGCGGTTTCCTTTGCCATTTTGAAGCTTCTCTTGATGCTGTTAAGGTCAACATAGTAGTTGATGTGAGAGTGGTTTGTAGCAAAGTGACCGGGGATAATGCCGATTTTGATGCTCTTGTTCTTACTTGAAACAAGTTCCTGTGTACGTCTTTCCATGAGAAAAACCTCCCGTAAATATTTATTTTTATTAGTATAGCATATAACAACCGAAAATGCAATATTTTTCGTTGAAAAATTCATAAACAAAAAAGAGCCGTATCCCGCGAGGGAATCGGCCCATATGTTTTATCGGAGCAATGCCATAAAGCTGTTAATATCTACATACCATTCTCCGCCAGTTTTGAATACGAGGATATCGATAGTAGTATCCGCTGATTTTTTACCGCCTGATAATTCCATGGTACATTCAAGCTCATAAGCTTCGGTTACCTGGAAATCAGGGTAATCAATATCGAAGGAGGAACAGTATTTGGCATGCATACTGTTTGCAAGTGAAGAATCGGTGATTTCTTCGGCGTTTTTTATGTAAAACTCAACACTGGGATAACCGCCCATTGATTCTTCAAGCCGGTCTATTGAGTCATCAAAGCTTTCCTGAGTCTGTTCAAAAGCCGAATCCCAGGCATAGCCTAACTCTCTTTTCAGAAAATCATAGCATACCTGAGGAAGCACAGCGTTAAGACAATACTCATAATCAGATTTTTCATATGCCTTTTCAATCAGGAGAAGAGGTAATTCGTAATCTTCTTCGGGTCTGTGGCCTTTATTTTTAAAGATATCTGTTGTGGTAACAAGAATAGTAATAACGAATACAACCGCAAAAAGAATGAAAGGACCGATGCCGAACTTCTTTTTGGGCGGTGGGGCATAGGGAGTGTATTGGTAGTTATAGGGCGGAACCTCCGCAGGCTTTTGAGTGTTTGTTTGTACTGAGCAATTACAGGTTTCGTTTTCTGCAAGTGCTTTTCCACATAAATTGCAAAACGGCATAGTATTTTTTCTCCCTTTTATTTTTTCTAAATTATAGCACATCATAAATCTGTTGTCAATTCTTGCAAGCGTTATAAAAAAGGATTACGGACTATTTTTTCTGCATATTTTTAAAAAGTTTTAAAAATATGGTGACAAATCCACACACTTGTGGTATAATATAAAAAATATAAACAAAGGAAAGGAAGTATACAAATGAATATTGAAACAAAATGCCTTCATTCAGGCTATACACCAAAAAACGGTGAGCCGAGAGTAGTACCGATTTATCAGAGTACTACCTATGTTTATGACTCTACCGAAGCGGTTGCGCACGTTTTTGACGACCCCACAGCCGGTCTTATCTACTCCCGTTTTGCTAACCCCACAACAGACGCAGTTGAAAAGAAGATTGCTGAGCTTGAAGGCGGTGTGGCAGCAATGTGCACATCCAGTGGCCAGGCAGCATCACTGGTTTCTATCCTTAACATCTGCGAAGCAGGTGACAGCTTTGTTACTTCCGCTTCCATATACGGCGGTACAGTAAACCTTTTTGCCGTAACTCTCAAAAAGCTCGGTATCGAGTGCATTTTCGTTGACTGTGACGCTGATTATGACACTCTTGTAAAGGCAGCAAAGCCCAATACAAAGTGCTATTTCGGTGAAACAATTGCAAACCCTGCTCTTACTGTTCTTGATATTGAAACATGGGCAAAGGCAGCACATGACAACGGACTTCCTCTCATTATCGACAACACTTTTGCTACTCCTGTACTCTGCCGTCCTATTGAATGGGGCGCAGATATCGTTATCCACTCCACAAGTAAGTACATGGACGGCCACGCTTTACAGGTAGGCGGTGTTATTGTAGACAGCGGTAAGTTCAACTGGGAAAACGGTAAGTTCCCATGTCTCACCGAGCCTGATGAAAGCTACCATGGTACCATCTATACAAGAGACTATGCTTTCGCGCCCTATCTTTTAAAGGCAAGAATGCAGCTTATGAGAGACTTTGGCTGTTACCCTGCGGCTAACAGTTCATTCCTCTTGAATCTCGGTCTTGAAACTCTCGCAATCCGTATGCCTCAGTATTGCAAGAATGCAATGAAGGTTGCTGAGTTTATTGCTAAGTCCGATAAGGTTGAAGCAGTTTATTATCCCGGTCTCGAAGGGGATAAGTATTATGACAGGGCAAAGAAGTACCTTCCCGACGGCACAAGCGGTGTAATCGGCATCTCCATCAAGGGCGGCAGAGACAACGCTGTAAAGTTCATGGATGCTCTTGAACTTGCTTCAAATGAAGTGCATGTTGCAGATATCCGTACCTGCGTACTTCACCCCGCTTCCGCAACCCACCGCCAGCTTACAGACGAACAGCTTGCAGCAGCAGGTATTGATGGCGGTCTTATCAGACTTTCCGTTGGCCTTGAAAATGTTGACGATATTATCGCTGATATTGAAAAGGGCTTTGCGGCAATTACCTTATAAAAAACAGACACGGTATCAAAAGATACCGTGTTTATTTTTTTAAATTACTATTCTGTTTCTGCCGCTTTCCTTACCCTTGTATAAGAGTGCGTCGGCGCGGTTTATTGTGACATCTGCGGTTTCGTTTTCCTTTGACTCGGCAATACCCAGTGTCATGGTAACACTTAATTCCTGATTGTTGAAGCTGTATTTTGTTTCACGCAGCTCTGTCAATACATCTTCTGCAATCTTATAGGTTTCGGCTGAGTTCTTTTCAGGGAAGACCATGAGAAATTCCTCACCGCCCCAGCGTGCAACGAAGGAATGGTGCTTACCTGCGTGTTTTTTGAGCAGGTCTGATACTTCTTTAAGCACAAAGTCGCCGCAGGCGTGTCCGTAGGTATCGTTGATTTTCTTGAAATAGTCAATATCAGCCATAACAACGGAATAACCCGTCTTATGTTCAATAATCTCATCCAGCTTCATGCGGCAGCTTCTTCTGTTAAGCAGCATGGTGAGGGGGTCACGCTCAACCATATCACGAAGATTTGAACAGAGTATCTGTGAATGCTTTGCAATATCGCCGATTTCGTCATCGCGTTTAAGTGCTTTTTCATTGAGCTGTGCACTGAAATCACCCTCAGCAACCTTATTGATATACTGTTTGATATCCCGTAAATCCTTTATCATTTTTTCGGAAAAAATGATACAGAAAACAAGGGAAACAGCTGCGGTGATAACAGATACGAGTACGAATCTCATAATAACCGTTGCTGCATTCTGATTTGCAAGTTCGATAGGCTTACCTGCAAAGAACATACCCGAAACGGTCTGGTCATCGGAGATTATGGGAATATAACAACCCATATAAGCCGCTCCGTTTATATCTATGTTGTCATATACGCGAGTTTCTTTTTTACCGATTACATCATCTACCACAAAGTTCATGGCCTTTGTGCCGACAGGAGTACTTCCGCTGGGGTTCACGATAGTGGTAAAAATACGTGTATCGCCGTAGAACACGGTGAACTCTATATCCTCAGAACAGCTTATGTAACCTACCTGCTTGTAAAAGTCCTCGGCAACTACAATCCGCTCGCCGAAACGGTAAATAAAATATGCCGAACTGTTAAGGTTACCGGGGTATTCTTTTTTAAACAGGTTTTCAAGAGTATGTGCAGCTGATACTATTTCATTTTCAATGCTTTTCTTGGTATTGTTGTAAATGAGGCTTGCCCCCACGATTGTAATCAGAGAGGAGACAAGAACGATAGCGGACAATATAAGAAAAACAACTTTATTAGCAAGACTTTTCTGTTTCAGTTTCTATCTCTCCATTATATAAGTTTATTTATATAATTATAACACATTGTTAAAAAAATTACAACGTTTGATTTAATGAAATAGTATGCTAAAATTTATATAATTTTGACAAGATACTGTTACAGGTTGCAAAAAAGAAAACCGTGCTATGCACGGTTTTTATACTTTTTATAAATCTTTTACTATCTGATTCTTTCCTGCTTTATAGGAAATAAATGTTACAAGTGCCGCAATAACGGGAAGCACGCCGTAGCAGATGATTCTTACTGTGGCTGCGGAAAATTCATTTGAAAATGCCGCAAAGCCGAAGATTACAAGAATAATGGCTGTTAAAATTACAAATGTAAGATAAAGTCCGTCGGTTTTCTTGACGCCTATTTTCATACCGAGCGGAAAGCAGGGGGCAATTGCGATAACCTGCAATAAGCCGATACAAATTGGTCCTGCAATAACAACTTCGGTAATAAAAGTGTCAGGCTCTCTGATAAGAAGAATTACATTCACGATAAGTGCAAAGAGTGTAAAAAAACCGATAACGATACCTGTGCAGACAAGCTTTGAGCCGATTGCTTCCCCTGCATTCAGGGGCATTGTACGCTGGATTTTGAGCCATCCGCTTTCATAGTCGCTTTTCATGGTGTTCAGCAGGAATGAGCTGAACGGTACAATAAAGCAATAGCTGATAAGAAGCGTTATAAAGGAAAGCAGAGGTTCGCCATTCGGATTTCCCATTTCTGCGGTCATGTTTGCAAGTCCCAGATGAAAAAGCACCGCAGGGTAAAGACAGATGATTGAGCCGACTATAATCTGCGTTTTTATTGTATATAAATCCTTTAATATAAGTCCCTTCATAATTTCCTCCTTAACCGCTGTATCTCTCTAATCTCATCTTCATTACAAAAGCGGATACGGCATAAAGTACAAGGCATACGATTGCCACAATAACTGTAAAGGTATTATCAACGGTTATTACAAGATGTTCGCCCTTTATATTCTGAATGCCTATGACTATGGCTACACCGAGACCTAAAACACAGCCTACAATAAGCCCTGCAATTTCATGGTTTTTAAGGAAAAGTGTAAGAGTATTTACAATAGCATTGAAGCTTCCTGCGAAAAGGCAGAACAGAATAATTGTTCTGATATAATCTTCGGCAGGGGGAATAATTTCAGGTGCTAAAAGTCCTGCTGTCCAGAAAATAATAATGTTCAGAATGGATGCAATTACCATATAAATAAGGCTTTCAACTGTTTCGGCAACAGCGTATTTTGTCTTTGATACACCTGAGGTCAAGGTGTATTTCAAAAATCCGCATTCTAACATTTTCTGGATTTTTCTTCCTGAAATGCCTTCGGAAAGGGTAATGGGGATAAAGAGTATTCCGAGATAGGGTATCAGTATAGCAACGCTCATAACATCGGGATTGTTGCTGAAATTTCCGAAAATACCGATAATCAGCGTCATAAATACAGCAAATTCAAAGAGAGTAACAATATAATACGTCTTGTTCTGCACGGCAGAGTTTAAAAGTAATCCTTTCATGACTGCTGCTCCTTTACATAGTAGACCATAATTTCTTCTATTGTGGGAGCGTCGGCAACCATACCGGGATATTTATCCGCATTCATGGTGAGTACTTCATTACAGAAGCGGCCCTTTCTCATGCCGATAATGTCGTTCTTGTCAATCTGCTGTAAATCCTCATCGGTGCATTTCATAATGCGGTATTTTTCCAGCATTTCGTTTCTTTCTTCTGTGAACACTATTTTTCCCTTGTTGATAAAGCAGATGTAGTCTGCAATATGTTCAAGGTCGCTGGTAATATGTGTTGACATAAGGATAGAGTGGCTTTCGTCCTGCATAAATTCAAGGAAAATATCAAGGATTTCGCTTCTCATTACGGGGTCAAGACCGCCTGTCGGCTCGTCGAGAACAAGTAAAGAAGGGTTATGGGAAAGGGCAGCGGCAATGGAAAGACGCATTTCCATACCACGAGAGAAGCTGGAAAGCTTTTTCTTTAAGGGAAGCTCAAAGCGTGTGATGTAGCTGAAGAACTTTTCGCTGTCCCAGGATTTGTAGATGCCTGAAAATACTTTGTCCAGCATTGTAACTGTAAGATTTTTCGGGAAGGGCATTGTATCAAACACAACACCGATTTTTTCTCTTGTATCGTTGGCCATTTTTTCGCTGTCCTCGCCGAAAACCTTTACTTCACCGCCGTCACGCTTGTAAAGACCTAAAATTGCCTTTATAGTTGTGGATTTACCTGCGCCGTTTGCACCGATAAAGCCCATTACAGAGCCCATAGGTACGTTCAGTGTTACATTGTCAAGTGCGAATTTCTGATATCTTTTAGAAAGTCCGTTTATTTCGATAACGTTTTCCATAATCAAATTTCCTTTCAGAATATTAGTTGTAGAGCATACCGAGTATTTCTGTCATTTCCGAAAGCTCAACACCGCTTCTTCTGGCAATATCCACAGCTTTTTGCAGATTTGCCTCAATTTCGCGGAGATTCTGTTCTCTTAAAAGCTCGGGATTCTGTGCGGAAACGAAGCTACCCTTACCTGTATAGGATTCGATAAGACCTTCGCTTTCCAGTATTTCGTATGCCCGCTTTGTTGTAATAACGCTTATGCGTAAATCCTGCGCTAAATTACGCATAGAGGGGAGCGGCTCGCCCTCTTTAAGATCTCCGCTTAAAATAAGTCCCTTTATCTGATTCGCAATCTGCTCGTAGATAGGAACACCGCCTGAGTTTGTAATAATAATGTTCATTTTAATTTCCTTTGGGATAAGGCTGTTGCAATCAACCTTATCAAAATCATGATTTTTTTGGAATGGATATGCATATTGTTTTGAATGTGTATATCCGATATACACAATATACCACATTGTATAACATTTGTCAATAGCTTTTTAAAAAATTTTTAAAAAATAATCGGGCGGTAAAACCGTCCGATTGTTTTTTTGTTAATTATCTGTATTTTCTGTTTCTTCAAGAAGTATCTGCGCAGCATGTTCGTTCTGGATTTCGGGGATTGCCGAAAGCATAGGCACAACTTCCTTTTTGCCCTTTATCTTACGGTCAATATAATTTTTTGTAATTTTAATTACAACAGGGGAAAGAGCAAGTACACCAATAAGGTTTGGAATCATCATCATACCGTTGAAGGTATCGGAGATGTCCCACGCAATACTGGAAGTCATAATTGCTCCTGCTACGATGAGGGGAATAAAAATAAATTTATAAATTTTTCCGGCTTTAACACCCATAAGGAATTCCACAGCCTTTGTGCCGTAATGAGACCAGCCGAGAACAGTGGTGAAAGCGAACATAAGAATACAAAGAGCAATGAACATTTCGCCGGGAACACCGAAAATATTACCGAATGCTTGCGCTACAAAGGTGGAACCGTCAGCGCCGGGGTCAACTCTCATACCTGTCTCAAGGTCGATAGCTCCTGAGGTTAAAACAACTATAGCTGTCATTGTGCAGACCACGATAGTATCCGCAAAAACCTGGAAGATACCCCACATTCCCTGAACCACAGGCTCCTTTGTGCTTGACGCACAGTTTACCATAACTGATGAGCCGAGACCTGCCTCGTTTGAGAAAACTCCACGCTTACATCCTTCTGTAATAACCTTACTGATTACAATGCCTGCGATACCGCCTGATAATGCAGGGACTCCGAAAGCAAATCTGAAAATAGATACAAATACAGCTCCGAGCTTATCTACATTAAAGCATACCGCCACAAGACAGCCGACGATATATACAATTGCCATAAATGGTACAACCTTCTCGGTAGTGGCGGCAATTCTTTGAAGTCCGCCGAATACTACAAGTCCCGCTAATACCATAAGTGTAATACCTATAATAAGAGAGGTCCATTTCACATCTCCGAAGACGTAGCCAAACTGTTCGCCTCCATCAAGAAATGCGGATTCCAGATTAATTGTAATCTTGTTTATCTGGCCGATATTTCCTATGCCGAAGGAGGCTAAGATTGTGCAGATTGAAAAGGCAACGGCAAGTACCTTGCCTATGGTTTTACAGCCCTTGTATTTGCCAAGACCGTCACGCAGATAATACATAGCACCGCCGGACCATTCACCCTTTTCGTTTTTTCTGCGGTAGTAGATACCAAGTACGTTTTCAGCGAAATTAGTCATCATTCCGAAAAATGCCGCAATCCACATCCAGAATACTGCTCCCGGTCCGCCGATAGCGATTGCCGCGGAGACACCTGCAATATTACCCGTACCTATTGTGGCGGCAAGGGCGGTACAAAGTGCCTGAAATTGCGAAACAGAACCGTGCCCCTCTTTTTTGTGGGTTTTATTGTTGAAAAGGCTTCCGATAGTGGATTTGACCCATTCCTTTATATGTGTTATCTGAAAGAATTTTGTGAGAACGGTCATCAGTATGCCTGTGCCGATTAAAAGAAAAAGTCCGGATTTTACCCACACGAAGTCGTTGATAACTTTGTTTATATCAGTAAGTACCGTGAAAAAATCATTCATGAATTATGTCCCTTCTGAAAATAATACTTTTATATTATATCAGCCTGGTAAGGAAAATTCAACTAAAAAAAGCAATTCTGTATACTTATACAAAAACAATAAAGGGAGTTTGTGTATCTTTTAACAATCTTTTGTCAAAAAAACAAAACAGCTCCCTTTCGGAAGCTGTTTGTTTTCCCATTTTCATCAATCTTATCTCAATCTATGTAGACTATTGGTAAAAGTCATGAAGAAATCCTTGATGTGATTTCAGTATACCATAGATTGCGATAATGTCAAATTTATTGTGAAGTTTTGTAAAATTTTGTGAAGTTTGGAAGATTTTAGTTCTTTTTTCTCAGATATTCGTTATATGCTTTCTCAAATTCGTGTTTTCTTGTACGGCTGATACCCAGGGTTTCGCCTCCTGTAACCGTAAGTGAGGCGTGGGTATATTCCAACTCGGTAATGTGGGACATATTAACGATAATTCTGTTATGTATACGGACAAAGATTTCCGATGGGAGTACTTTCTCAATATCCTGTATCTTTGCCCTTACGATTATTTCTCCGCTTTCCTTTGTGTGATAGATAAGATTGTTTCTTTCGCTGTTTACATAGATAATTTCTTCCGGGCGAAGATAAATCTTATCATTATAAGGAAGGTCAATACAGATTTTTCTTACAGCAGAGCATGCGGCAAGAAGATTATCAACTGTATGTGACAGTCTGCTCTTCATAACCTCGGCAGGTGTTTTGGGAATAAATGCGAAAGGGCTGAAATCAAAGCTGTCATAAACCAGCTCATCTTCGGTAGTAATAAAGATAATCTTTATATCGGGAGAGATCTTTCTCAGCTCTTTTGCTGCCTCAAAGCCGTCAATTTCAGGCATTTTTATATCCAGTAGAACAGCGTCGAACTGTTTTGTGGAAAAGTCTGAAATGAGCTTCTTTGCATTTGTGTAGGAAGAGACTGTAACAGATTCCCTGCGAGCTTCAAATTCTGTTCTTACAAAAACAGAAATAAGTTTAAGCATAGCTGTTTCGTCATCGCATACCGCAATACGCATTACGCCACCCCTTTTCTTTAACTGAAATGCTCAACAGTACCGCCCAGCAATTCTGTGAGTTTATATGCTGCCTTATATACATCACCGCAGCCGAAGGTAATTACAAGGTCACCGCTTTCTGCGTGATTTGCAACATACTGTGCCGCGTCATCACAAGTCTCAACGCGTACAGCACCCTCTACCTTTTCGGCTAAATCCTTTGAATAGATGTTGTAGGTGTTCTTTTCGCGGCTGCCCATGATTTCTGTAAGTACAACCTTATCTGCAATTTTAAGTGATTCTGCAAATTCGTTTAAAAGAGTTGCTGTACGGGAGTAGGTGAAGGGCTGGTGTACCGCCCATACACGCTTGAAATTCATTTTCTTTGCTGTTTCGAGAAGGGTAGTTACCTCGGTGGGATGATGAGCGTAGTCATCAACGATAGTAATGCCCTTTACTTCGGAAATGCGTTCAAAACGTCTTACAGCGCCGAAGAAATCGGAAAGCCCTTTGTTCAGGGACTCGGTCTTACATCCGTTTTCCAGTGCTGTCGCACAGGCTGCCAGAGCGTTGAGCACGTTATGTGCGCCGGGAACATGAATTGAGATTCTGTCCACCTTTTCGCCCTTGTGGTAAAGGTCAAACTGAGTGTGAAAATCAGAAATCTGTTCAATGTTATCAACATAGTAGTCATTATTGTGACCGAGACCGAAGGTGACCTTTTTACCCTTGAACTCGCTGTTGTTTACGGCAATAAGAGTGTTCTCGTCATCGCCGTTGTATACAAGTCTTTCAGATGTAAGATTACAGAACTTTGTAAATGAAAGCCTCAGATTATCCATGGTCTTGAAATAATCCAGATGGTCGCAGTCAATATTAAGAATAACAGAAGTATCAGGATATAACTTTAAAAACGTATCAACAAATTCACATGCCTCGCATACCATTGTTTCACTTTTGCCACAGATACCGCTTCCGTGGATTGCTTTAAGCTTTCCTCCGATAACTGCTGTAAGGTCGATTCCGTCTGCAAGGAAAATATGTGTAAGCATTGATGTAGCTGTGGTTTTTCCGTGGGTACCGCACACGCAGACAGCATTACTGTAACGGCTGGTAATAAGCCCCAGGAGAACGGAACGCTCTATTACAGTAACACCGCTTTCCTTAGCGGCAATAAGCTCGGGATTATCAGCCATAATAGCCGCCGTATGCACAATAAGGTCGGCTCCTTCAATGTTTTCGGCACGTTGTCCGAGGAATACGGGAATACCCATATTTCTTACAAGCTGTAAGGTTTCGGTTTCGTTATTATCCGAGCCGGTAAGATAAAAGCCCTGGCCGTGAAGTATCTGCGCCAGAGGGTACATACCGCTTCCGCCGATACCGATAAAGTGTATGTGTTTTTTACCTGTTAAAAAATCTTCCATGGTATAACCTCTTAAAAAATATTCTCCTGCTGATTATTGCCTCAGAGGAGACGTTGTAAACAATAGATTCTATGAATATTTACCGCAGTTATGCTTAAAATAATAAAGCAATAACCCGAAAGGAAACATCAAGAATGAATATTACAAATATACGTATAAGAAAATTGCTGGACGACGGCAGACTCAGAGCGGTAGTATCCGTTACCGTTGACGACATGCTTGCTGTACATGATGTCAAGGTAGTACAGGGTGATGACAGGCTCTTTGTGGCGATGCCCAGCCGTCGCGACGAAATAGGAATCTTCCGTGATATAGTTCATCCTATAAGCGTCGAAGCCAGAGAGTATTTTGAAAAATCAGTTATTGCCGCATACGAGGAACGGCTCAGGACTCTTGATTCACCCCAGGAGAACGGAAGTCTTTAATAATGCCAGCTGTGTCTTGGCATCCTCGATTTCGCCGTTCATTACCATCTTAACTGCGTCATCAAGTGAAATGGTAAGAACATCAAGGAACTCATCTTCGTCAAGTTCCTGCTCCGCCTTGTGAAGTCCTTTCGCAAGGTACATATGGATAACCTCGCTGTCATAAGCGGGAGTGGGGTAGAGACAGCCCAGATAAATAAACTCATCGGCGGTAAAGCCGGCTTCTTCTCTCAGTTCTCTTTTACCGCATTCAAGGGGATTTTCACCCCATTCAAGCTTTCCTGCTGGGATTTCGAGAAGCACCTTCTTGTGAGGGTAGCGGAATTGCTTTACGAAATAAACTTCGTTATTTTCGTTTACCGCAACCACACAAACACCGCCTGAATGCTTTACGACATCACGGCTTGCGGTTTTTCCGTTTTCGAGAAGTACTGTATCCTTATAAACTTCAAGGATACCGCCCTTGTATACGAGGGTGCTTTCTGTTGTTTTTTCATCAAGATGCATATATTTTTTCCTTTAATATATTACGGCACCGTATTTTGCGGTAGCCTTTCTTATTGTTTCTTCGTCAAGCGTACAGGTGCTGTCAAGGAGTGCTCTGCCCTGATACAGCATAAGTGCCAGCATTACCGAAATATCATCCTCACAGGAAATCATTACGGGAAGCGTCGCCATATGTGCGTTTTCGGTGAACGCCACGGCGTCATCGGGGGAATTTATCTCGATTCTGAGCACATCAAAGCTTTCCTGCGACAAGTCACAGAGAAGCTCGTCAATGTTCGCTTCACAGGTAATGGGGTCGGATAATTCCGTTGTATCAGGTTCAAGGAAGAACGCTTCACGCTCATTTGCCAGCATTATTGCGTTTTCCTTTTCTTCATCGGGGACGGTAAAGAAGCAGAAGCTTTCGATTCTGTCGGTGTAAACACCTGCCATGGACAGTTCTTCGATACCGCTTTCGCTGACCTGTGCAAATACAGGAATACGAGAGAAATGAACAAGCCGCTTTATTGCTGTAATTACGTTTTCCTCGCTGTCTGATTTTATACCGAGGCCTGAAAGCCCCATGCTCTGTAAGGTGATAAGCGCCGCATCTGCGGGTAATTCCGCTGTGGTGCGTAGTTCCTCGTCTATATCCAGCACGGCATATACAGGCTTTCTTGTTTTCTTGCAGGCAAGGAGGGCTGCTCTCAGGTCTGAGAGCATAGTCATGCCTTTGAGGATAAATGCGGGGGAATCGGAAAATCTTTCCGCCTGAGCGGAATATTCCTGTTTTATTTCTGAGAACTTATGTTCTCCGTATGGTTCAATCATCATACCGCAGGGAGTAATTACTGCGGCGTTTTTAAGCTGTGGTACGTTTATCGTACTACACCCGTCACTATTCATATTTTTTCCTTTCAATTCTTATTTATATTATTCCGGCAATCACCGTAAAAAATTCAGATAATTCAAAGTCTGCAAAACTACCCTTTCGGTACGTAATTACATCTTTTCGGGTGCTTCAACTTTAAGTAAGTCAAGCATATTCTTGATAACTGTCTTTACAGCTTCGCAGAGTGCAAGACGGGAATTGATGACATCAGCAGCCTCACCCTTGATTTTGCAGGTGTCGTAGAACTTATGGAACAGCTGTGCAAGTTCCTGGACATATCTTGTAACAACAGAAGGGTTGTATGTTTTTGCTGCATCTGTAATTTCAGAGGGGAGAAGAGCAAGATGACGGATAATTGCAAGCTCGGCGGGTTCGCTGAAACTGATATCCGAAGCCTTGGAGCTGTTTAAGGTGATACCTTCTTCTTCCTTCATCTTTTCGATGATTCTGCAAATTCTTGCATGTGCGTACTGTACATAGAATACAGGGTTCTTTGAGCTTTCCTCGATCGCAAGGTCAAGGTCAAATTCTAAATGTGTATCGGGGTCACGGAGGTTGAAGAAGAAACGCGCCGCATCCATAGGAATTTCATCAAGAAGGGTAGCTAATGTAATAGCCTTACCTGAACGCTTGGAAAGTTTTACAGTTTCGCCGTTTCTTACAAGTCTTACCATCTGCATGATTACGATATTGAGTCTTTCGGGCTCAACGCCGAGAGCGGAAAGTGCCGCCTTCATTCTTGCAATATAGCCGTGGTGGTCTGCACCGAGAATATCGATTGCGACATCGAAGTTTCTTGTAACAAGCTTATTGTAGTGATATGCAATATCAGGCACAAAATATGTGGGAACGCCGTTTGCTCTTACAAGAACTCTGTCCTGGTCATCGCCGAAATCACTTGCCTTGAACCAGATTGCACCTTCCTTTTCGTAGGTGTGGCCCTTTTCTTTGAGGATTTCAACGATTTCATTTACTCTTCCGCTGTTGTGGAGTACGCTTTCCTTGAACCATGTGTTGTAGTGGATTCTGTACTTTGCAAGGTCTCTTTCAAGTCCTTCGATGTTAAGGGGGAGAGCATATTCAACGAGAGCTGCACGTCTTTCCTCTTCGGAAGCGCTCATGTACTTGTCACCGTGGATTTCTGCGAAATTCACCACGTGGTCGATAATATCCTGTCCGTGATAGCTGTCCTCGGGCATTTCGATATCATCTCCGAAATGCTGTCTGTAACGGATATCAAGGCTTAAACCAAACTTATTTACCTGGTTTCCTGCGTCATTGATGTAAAATTCACGTTCTACATAGTAGCCTGCGTATTCAAGAAGCGAGGAGAGACAGTCACCGATTGCGCCGCCTCTTGCATTACCGATATGCATAGGGCCTGTGGGGTTTGCGGATACGAATTCTACAAGTACCTTCTTGCCCTTACCCAGTTCAACCTTACCGTAATCCTGTCCCAGTGCGATTACCTTTTCAACAGTCTCGGAGAACCATTTTCCGCTTACGAAGAAGTTGATGAAGCCGGGGCCTGCAACCTCAATCTTATCAAACATTGTACCGTCAAGATATGCTCTTTCGGAAATAGCTGTTGCAATAGCTCTGGGGTTGCTCTTGAATGCCTTTGCGGAAACGAGAGCCGCATTACAGGAGAAGTCGCCGTGAGCGGTATCCTTGGGGATTTCAACAGAGAAATCAGGAACAGGCTCAGCGGGAAGCGCATTTTCCGCAATAGCTGTACCCATTGCCTTTAAAACAATTTCTTTTACCTCTTTTTTTGCTTTTTCAATCATGTCGTTCATTTTTCTGTACGTTCCTTTTCTTTTGTATTTCAGTTTACTTTTACAGTAAGATTGATTTCATTTTCGGATACAAAATCCGAGTTTATGTCTATGCTGTATCTGAGGTACAGCTTACCGCCCTCTGCGGTCATTTCGTTCTTTACCTCGAAAGCGTTTATGCCCATCATAAAGTCCCCGTAGGGAGTACCGTAAAGCATGTGATGTTTCTTACCCTTTTCGATTGTAAGCAATGACGGAGCAGGCATAGAGCGTTCAATATATACCGATTCGCCCTTTATGGTAATGGTTACCTGGCAGGATTCATAGCCTATCTCGGCATTTTCGCCGTATCTGATAACAAAGCTGTCATCCTCCTCCGTAAAGCTGCCTACAGTGAAGAATTCGGTTTCGTCACGGCCCTCTTCTGTGGTAGCCGCACTGATAAGTGTAATATCTGCGTTGTTCATTTGTTTTTCCTTTAATTAAGATTCGATTGCCTGAGTGATAAATTTATCCAGCATTTCTGAATAAGTATATCCGCTCTGAGCCATGAGAAGCGGCATTGCGCTTTCGGGCGAGAAGCCGGGAATTGCGGAAATGCGTCTGAGAAGCACTCTGCCCTCGGTGAGACAGAAGCACATTTTTGCATAGCCCTTGAAGTTGAGAGCTCTGAATGCTCTTGCGGCAGTTTCCTTTACCTGCTTCTTTTCCTCTTCGGTAAGCTGGGCATTTGGCATAAAATCCGCTGTGTAGCAGGCATAATCGCTGTCGCAGGGAGTTTTTACCGTTTCGCCGATTTCGGAAACCTCTGTAATATATGCACCGCCTGAAACTACGCAGAAAAGAGTTCTGCCTGAGAGAAATTCCTCAACGATAGCTGTATGGTGGTGGGAGAAGGCAATTTTCGCCGCCGCTTTAAGCTCGTCAGCATTGTGCGCCACGTTAGCGCCGATAGTTGATGAACAGCTTGATGCAGAAACGTATACGGGGTATGAGAAATTCTTTTCAATTTCTGCAATGTTTTCATCGATACGGCTCAGCTCACTTCGTGAAAGCACTGTATATTTCGGTACCGTAATACCTGCGTCACTGAGAAGGGAGTGGGTCATTATCTTATCCATACAATGATTTGCGGTATCGGGATTACAGTCGGTATAGGGGATACGCGAGAGCTTCAAAAGGCTCTGGATACGTCCGCCCTCGCCGTATTTTCCGTGAAGTGCGGAAAGCACTACGTCAATACGCTTTATGGCTGTATCACCATCGCTCATTATGGTGATTACGCCGGAATGAAGCGGGTCGGGACTTATTATAGCGGAACAGCAGTCGCTGTTGTTTTCCCAGGTTCCGTTTATGATTTCCTCGTAATCGCCGGGAAAATAGAGCCATCTGCCTTTCTTGGTGATACCGATAGGGGTAATGTCATATTTATCCGGTGAAAGTCCGTTAAGGACAGAAAATGCTGATTGTAATGAAAGTTTATGATCCTTTGTTGCGCCGCCGAAAAGTACGGCTACTCGTGTTTTTGCCATTTCCTGCTGTCCTTTCTGTCTATACAAAATTATACATAAAATATTGTACCATATATATGTGAAAAATTCAATAGGATATATATTAAAAAATCACCTGAAAAACAATATTTTTTAGTGAAAAAAGTAATACCGCACAGTTCAGACTGTGCGGTACATGTTATACGTGTGCGTTTGCTTCTTCATCGTCATAATTTTCGGCTTTATAGCCGGGTGCGGCAAATTTAAGAGCGAGAGGTACAATTTCGCAGGTGAATCTGTTGATTTCCCGAAGCTCACCGTCAACGGAAATTGAGAATCCCTCAGGAGCAATAACCTCTAATTTCTTACAACGGCGGTATTTTACAATAAGCTTGAACCTTGCGTCTTCAAGGTGCTCGCCCTTTTCATAAGCTTCAATAAGTTTTACAAGCTTGAAACGTGAGATAGGCTTTATAGCGCAAACATCCAGATAACCGTCATTATTCACGGATTTCGGCGCGCATTTAAACTTTCCGCCTATGTATTGACCGTTTGCTACGGTGCAGAGAAGGAATTTTCCGTTCTTGTTGAGAAGCTCGCCGTCTGCGTAAAGCTCGGCTTTATTGTGGATAGCGGTGAGGACAGCGGTTACAACACCTGTATTGTAGGCATTTTTTCCGCCGATAATCTTCATTCGCTTTACTTTGAGCATGGTTTTGAGAACACAGGTATCAAAGCCGAAATTTACGATATTTATTGAATATGTGTCATTGACTTTTATCAGGTCTACGGGGTGTGCGGGAGTTGTGGCAAGTGCCTTCACATCCATGAATTTATCCGCACCGCCGTAATATTTTACGTAATCATTTCCGCTTCCGCAGGGGCAACAGGTAACCTCTGCGTTTTCATACCCTACAGCGCCGTTTACAACCTCGTTAAGAGTTCCGTCGCCTCCGCAGGCAACAAAGCGCACTGTTTCGTCTTTGAATTCCTCGCATTTTTCCTTAACAAAACGGGTAGCGTCAAGGGGACCTTCAGTAAGATATATCTCGTGTTCAAAGTCGGCATTTTCCAGCAGCTTTTCAATTGTACGATAAGCCTTTCCTTGTCCCGACATGGGGTTTACAATAAAATAAATTTTCATTATTTTAACCTCAGAATTTTATATTTTTCAACATTATGTCATACACCAGATCGCTGAGCTCTGCCGTAGAAAGCTCCTTATACTCGTCATATTCAAGCACTCTAACTATGTCCAAATCAATGTGGGTGAAGAGTTGTCTGAAAACCTTTCGCGTATTGCCGATAACGGCGATTACAACAGGTGCCTTTGCCTTTGTCACAAGCTTGAATGAGCCGTGGTGGAAGGGCAACAGCTTTGCTGTTTCAGGGTGCTTGTTGGACCTGCCCTCAGGGTAGATGCCCATGGAATTCTTCCCCTCGGTGACATTTGAAACCGCTTTGATAATAGCTTTTGCGGCGGAGCGGTTGTTGTCGCGGTCAAGGGAGGTGCATCCGCTGGCAAGCATGAATTTTCCTGCAGCGATAATCTGTATGTTTTCTTTTTTTGAAACGAATGCCAGCTTATGCTCCCTAAGGTGCATCATGGCGATCATAGGGTCGAATACGGACAGATGGTTTGACACGTAGACGAAGGGCTTATCCGGTAATTTCTCCTTACCGTTCACTGTCACGTGTATTCTCATGCCCGTAAGCATGACATCGATAGTAGCAAGGGTCATAAAACGGTGAAAGCTGTTCTTTTCCGGCAACCTTTCAGGGTCAATGAAAAGGGAGCCTATAAGAAGCACCAGTACGTGCAGAACCAGAAATGCCAGAATGAACCCAAAAAACAGCAGAACAGCCCACAAAACAGGCAAGTCTGCAAGCAGGGTTGTTATAATTGTTCCCACAACAGCGAGAAGGGAATAAACGAGCAATACCAGTATTCTCACCCCCGTTAAATATCTACTGATTATTATAACATTTATTTATGTTCAAGTCAACGGATAATGTCCTTTTTTGCTTGATTTTACGGAAAAAATGTGCTATTATGTTAGCAGAAAAAGAAAGGCGGTATTAAAAATGACAGAAAAGGCAAGAAAAAACAAAAAAACGTTAAAAATAGTGATAATCGTGTTTGTTGTTCTTGCTGTGCTTATAACAGCAGGATTGTACGCATTGTCTGTAATGATATACAACGAATTTTTCGGAATAAGATATGAAACCAATAAGCTTATGGCGTTCAGCGTTTCGGATTTCGAGGGACTCAGATGCGAGGAACATTTTTTAACATCTGATAAGGGACAGAAAATTGCCGGATATTGCTATACAAGTGATAACAGCGAGCATGCTGATAAAATTGTGGTTATTGCCCACGGCCTCGGCGGAGGCGGACACAATTCCTACATGGATGTCTGCAATTACTTTGCGCAGAACGGCTTTACGGTATTCACCTATGACGTAACAGGTAATGACAACAGCGAGGGCGAATCCTGCTACGGCTTACCTCAGGGAGTTATTGACCTTGATTATGTATTGAATTATCTCAGGAGTCTTGACGGCTCGGCGGATTCTGATATTCTGCTCTTGGGTCACAGCTGGGGCGGATATTCTGTTACGAATGTACTTACATATCATCCCGAGGTAAAGGCGGTTGTTTCCTTTGCGGGCTTTGACAAGTCCACCGACCTTATCTATTCACAGGGTAAGGCTATGGCAGGTGAAGCTGTAAACATGGTGCTTCCCTTTATGAACTTCTATGAAAGCATTACCTTCGGAGAATATGCTTCCAACACCGCTTCAAAGGGATTTGCATCAACTCAGACAAAGGTCATGGTGCTTCACAGCAGCGATGATACCACTGTACCTATGGAATACGGCTATGACATCTGGTACGAAAAGTACAAGGATGATTCACGTTTTACATTTATCCCCTTCACCAACAAGGGACACAGTGCAATAATGCAGTCGGAAGAAGCAAGGGAATATCAGGCGGAATTTAAGGCAAAGGGCGAAGCCTGGAAGGAAGCTCTCGGTTATGATACCGAAGCGGAAGAAAATAAGGAACGCTATGAATCCGATATGGCGGATTTCTATGCGGAAAACTTTGATAAGAAGGCATACGGTTATATGCTTGACTATGAGATTTTTGATAGGATAACAGATTTTTATCTTGAAGCCTGCGAATAAAGAAAGGAATGATTTTTATGCCTAAGTGGCTTGATAATGCGGTATTCTACGAAATTTACCCCCAGTCCTTCAATGACACCAACGGCGACGGTATCGGCGATATCAACGGTATTACCGAAAAGCTGGACTACATTCTTGACCTTGGCTGTAATGCAATCTGGATAAACCCCTGCTTTATGTCCCCCTTCGGCGACGCAGGATATGATGTCCAGGATTATTGTACGGTTGCTACCCGTTACGGTACAAATGAGGACCTGGTAAATCTGTTCAATGAAGCACACAAACGCGGTATGCATGTTATACTTGACCTTGTACCCGGGCATACTTCTGTTGAGCATGAATGGTTTAAAAAATCCGCTGAACCTACCCGCAATGAATACAGCGACAGATATATCTGGACAGACAGCATCTGGGAATCCACCGAGCTTCACTGTCTCAGAGGCATAAGCCAGCGCGACGGCTCGGTTGCACTCAATTTCTTTTCCATGCAGCCCGCTCTCAATTACGGCTATTATAAGCCCGGCAAGAGCTGGCATCAGGCAATGGATGACGAGGGTCCCATGGCAACAAGAGAAGCCATGAAGAATGTAATGCGCTTCTGGTTAGGTCTCGGCTGTGACGGTTTCAGAGTTGATATGGCAGGTTCCCTTGTAAAGAACGATGAGGACGGAAAGGGCACCATAGCTTTGTGGCAGGATTTCAGAAAATTCCTTGATGCTGAATTTCCCGAAGCGGCAATCGTTTCTGAATGGGGCGAGCCGGACAAATCCCTTCTTGGCGGATTCCACATGGATTTTCTCTTACATTTCGGACCTTCACACTATAATGACCTTTTCCGCTGTGACGAGCCTTATTTCAGCCGCAGGGGAAAGGGCAGCATAAAGGAATTTGTAGCCGCATACAAGGAAAATTACGCAAAGACAGACGGTAAGGGCCTTATCTGTATCCCTTCGGGCAATCACGATATGGACAGACTTGCAAGAAGGCTTGATTATAAGGAAATGGAGATAGCCTTCGCATTCCTGCTATCTGTACCCGGTGCACCGTTTATTTATTACGGCGACGAAATCGGTATGAGATACGTTGAAAACCTTATTTCCGTGGAAGGCGGTTACGGAAGAACAGGCTCCCGTTCTCCTATGCAATGGGATAAGACCACAAATGCGGGATTCTCCTCAGCTCCCAAGGAAAAGCTTTACATAAAGCAGGATGACAGTAAGGACAGACCTGATGCCAAGACTCAGATGAATGATGAAAGCTCCCTTAGAAGCGGAGTAAAGCGTCTTATTGCCGTAAGAATGAAGAACAAGGCTTTACAGAGCAATGCTTCAATCGAGTTTATCAGTGACGGTTATCCTCTTGTATACAAGAGAAGCTGTGATGAACAGGAAATCATGGTAATAATCAACCCTGCCGATGCACCCTGTTCGGTAGACTGCAACGGTAAGGAAATCATATATTCCGTTGGTGCAGAGGCTGTTCTGGGCGGCGGAAAGGTGAACATAAACGGCGCAGGAGCGGTATTTGTATTACTGTAAGCGTTAATTTTTTAAAAAACACATAAAATTTTCAATAAGGTATTAACATTTGGTCAAAAGTATGTTATAATAATATGATAGAATAAAATCAAAGGTGTTTTTACAAAGGAAAAAGGAAATTATATGGGTAAAAATAAAAAGATAAAATACGTACAAATCAAAGATGAGGACTACGTAGCAGATACAAGACCTAAGAAAAAGAGTAAAAGCCAGGAAAAAGCCGAAAAGTACCGTAGTGTTCGCAGACACCCTGTGGTGAATGCAATCGGCGGAATCTTCTCCATGGCGGGTACTGCGATTTTAAGTATGATTCTCATACTTATCATCACACTCTGTATTGTAGCTACGGCTCTTTGTGTATATGTAATGCAGTTTGCGGAAAGCAGCTTTGACGTTGACCTTACAGACGTTGAGCTTTCTTATTCCAGCTTCGTTTACGCAAAGGATAAGAACAATCAGGATGTCCTCTTAAAGCAGATAAGCAGCGACGAAAGTCGTGTGTGGGTAGAAATCGAGGATATTCCCCAGCACGTTCTTGACGCATTTGTAGCGGTAGAAGACGAGCGTTTCTTCGAGCATGACGGTGTTGACTGGAAGCGTACCCTCACCGTAACCGTTCAGGCGGTTTTCTCCGATGGTACAGCCGGCGGTTCTACTATTACACAACAGCTTGTACGTGACATTACGCAGGATAAGGAAACTACCTTCGGACGTAAGCTCCGTGAGATTTTCCGCGCCCTGTCCCTTGAAAACAAGTACACAAAATTCGATATATTAGAAAGCTATCTTAACCGTATTGGCTTCGGCGGTACCGCTTACGGTATCGGCTCCGCCGCATACCACTACTTTGACAAGGATGTAAGCGAGCTAACCATAGCCGAAGCGGCAATCTTAGCGGGAGTGGTACGTTCTCCTTCAAAGTACAATCCCTATTACAGCTTACAGCAGTCAAAAACCCGTCAGGAATACGCTTTAAGCCACATGTACGAAAACGGCTACATCACCACTCAGGAATATGAGGATGCCGTAGCGGAAAAGGTAAGATTCAGACTTCCTGTTGAGGGCGACTGGTACGGCTACATTGACGAAAGAAGCGAACAGGTTGAAGAAACCGAGGATTTATACTACGAAGAAGTTCCGTGGGATACAATCTTAGGCGAGGACGTAGCCTTCGCATATCAGTGGAACGGCGATTATGAAGTAAGTCAGAACTGGTACATGGACGCTGCCCTTAACCAGATTGTAACAGATTTAGCAGAGCTTTTTGATATTTCTTATTCTGCTGCGTGGGAAAAATTTTGCAGCGGTGGTTACACCGCATATCTTAACATGGATATAGATATGCAGAATAAACTTTCCGCAAAGTTTGAAGACCCCTATACCTGCCTTTCCGAATATGATACATCCCTCACATCCGACAGTGATGATCTTATCCAGGGCGCATTCGTAATCATGGATTACCGCGGAAATGTAAAGGCTATCGCAGGCGGTATCGGTGAAAAGCCCGGTGATAACTGCTTTAATCGTGCTACCCAGACAGTAAGCGCCATCGGTTCTACCATAAAGCCTATCGGTAACTATTCACTTGCGGTAGATATGGATTTAATCACATATTCCACATTCCTCAAAGATGCATCCGGCAGAGTATTTGTAGGCCACGGCCTTGAAGATGAATATACACAGGCACAGGAATATGACGAAGAAGAAGGCACTATCAACTGGCCTATGAACTATGAAGGAAATTACGGTACAGGCGACTATTATCCCGCATGGTATGCGGTTCAGAAATCCACCAACACCATTGCCGCAAGAAGCATGAGTAAAATCGGTCTTGCAAACTCTTTCAACCACCTTGTGAATAAGCTGGGCTTCTCACATCTTGACAGTACAAACGATATGGCATACGCTCCTCTGGCAACAGGTGCCCTTACAAATGGTGCTACATTGGTTGAGCTTACAGCCGCATTCCAGACAATCGGTAACGGCGGTATGTATTATAAGCCTTATTTCTACTCGAAGGTTGTGGACAGCAACGGTAAGACTGTACTTGAACAGGATACAAACGGTAAGCGTGCAATCGCAGAGGACAGCGCATGGATAACCAACCGTATGATGAAGAAGGTTATTGATGACCCATACGGAACAGGTCAGCATGCAAAACTGGACAGCGTTGAGGTTGTAGGCAAGACAGGTACCGCAAACGACGAATCAAACCTTCTCTTTGCAGGTCTTACACCTCAGTATGTTGCATGTTATCGTATTGCCCACGATGATAACCACGAAATTGCAACCAAGAGTGAAGCGGGCTATGCGGGATGGCGTACACTTGCAAAGGTATGGCATGACGTAATGGTTGAAATGGTTGATACAACCGTTGAACAGAGCTTTGTTCCCGACAGCGATGTTCTTGTGCTCAACTACTGTAACGAAACAGGTCTCCTTTCTACATCAAAGTGCCCTGAGACAACAGTGGGTTACTACCGCCAGTCAAATATTCCTATGAGCTGTGACTCAAAGCATGACGGAACATACTGGGCTGAGCATGATGAAGAAGAACCACCCAAGTTTGAATAATTCTTTTACCGTGCGGTGAAACTACTGCACGGTAAATTTATGAGAGAAAAGGAAAATATTATGATATATAATCTTACTGCACCCTGCCATTTCGGACTGGAAAAGACTTTGTCCTTCGAGATAAAAAGAGCCGGAGGCGAAAACATCAGGGCAAGTGACGGCCGTGTTGATTTTACAGGTGACGAAGGCGTTATTGCGAGGGCAAATATTACCTGTTCCGTAGCCGAAAGAATCGGTATCGTGTTGGACAGCTTTACAGCAAACACCTTTGATGATGTTTTCGAGCATATGAAAAATGTGCCTATTGAGGAATACGCAGGAAAAGACGATAAAATCCATATCGTAAAGGGTCATTCCCTTAATTCAAAGCTTACCAGTATCCCTGCAATTCAGCGCACCATAAAAAAGGCATTTGTTATCCGCATGCAGAAAAAGTATAAGATAAACACCCTTTCGGAAACAGGCGCAACTCTGCCCATTCATTTTCTGCTGATGAAGAATCAGATGACGGTTACCCTTGATACATCGGGAACAGGATTACATAAGCGTGGTTACCGCGCAATGTCAAACGCCGCTCCTATCAAGGAGACTCTTGCGGCAGGAATAGTTGACCTTGCACGAGTGAGAAGCAATGACAGAGTAATCGATGCCTTTTGCGGAAGCGGTACTATCCTTATTGAAGCGGCATTCAAGGCGGCAAATATCGCCCCCTGTCTTAATCGTAATTTCGCAGCAATGGACTGGGGCTTTACTGACAGACGAGTGTGGGCGGACGCCTTTGACGAGGCAAGAGAAGCAATCCGTAAGGACTGTGAATTTACCGCTCTCGGCTTCGATATAGACAAGGCGGCGTGTGAGCTTACCCGTGAAAACGCATGGAAGGCGGGAGTTGACAAGTACATCAAGGTTGAAAAAAGAGCTGTGAAGGATTTTGTTTACCCCGAAGGTAAGTCCAAGATAATCACAAATCCCCCCTATGCCGAGCGAATGGGTGATATCAACGAAGCCAAGGAAATTTACAGAACTATGGGTAAGCGTATGCTGCCCTTAGGTGAAAACGAGCTTTATGCAATTACCTCCGTAGAGGATTTCGAGACCCTTTTCGGCGAAAAGGCAAGTAAGAACAGAAAGCTGTATAACGGCATGCTTCTTTGCAGACTGTACTCTTATACAGGTAAATAAAACAGGTTTGACCCGCAGTTATTAACTGCGGGTTTTCTTGTAACAAAACCATGCTTTCGGAATATACTATAACAGCGCTTAATTGTGGAGGTGTTGTTATGTGCGGTATTGCAGGCTGGGTAGATTTCCGTATTAATTTATCCGACAAGAACGAAATAATGAAAAACATGAGGCAATGTATATCACACCGAGGCCCCGACAGTGAAGGGGATTTTCTTGATACACACTGTTGTCTTTCCCATACAAGACTTGCGGTAATTGATGTGGAAAAAGGCAGACAGCCCATGAGCTTCGGAAGTTATACAATTGTCTACAACGGTGAGCTTTATAACACCGGAGAAATCAGGAATGACCTTAAAAAAGCAGGCTGTGAGTTTGAGACGAAAAGTGATACCGAGGTATTGCTGAAAGCATATGTTACCTGGGGAGAACGCTGTCTCGACAGACTTAACGGCATCTATGCCTTTGCGGTGTGGAACAGCGTGGAGGAAAAGCTGTTTATTGCCCGCGACAGAGTAGGTGTGAAGCCCTTTTTCTATTACGCCTATGATAACGGAATTATCTTCGCATCTGAAATCAAAGCCATTCTGTCACATCCTTATGTGAAACCTCAGCTTGACCGTGAGGGAATTGCCTCCCTCATGCTCTTAGGCCCTGCACGTAAGGGAGGTCTTGGCGTATTCAGGAGGATTGAGGAATTGGAGCCTGCCCAGTGCGGTGCGGTAACAGTCAAGGGCTTTATGAAACGGCAATATTGGAGCCTTACAGCAAAGCCGCATACAGAGAGTCTCTCCGATACCCTGGGACATCTTCGTTATCTCCTTGTGGACAGTATAAACCGCCAGCTTGTAAGCGATGTGCCCTTGTGCACATTTCTTTCGGGAGGACTTGATTCCAGTCTTATCAGTTCTGTTGCGGCGGAGCGGTACAAAAAAGAGGGCAGACAGCTTTCTACCTATTCGGTGGACTATAAGGACAACCGCAAAAACTTTGTTGCAAGTTCATTCCAGCCTGATGAAGACGCACCCTGGATAGTGAGAATGAGCGAATATATCGGCTCAATTCATACAAATGTGGAGATAGATTCGCCTCTGCTTGCAGATGCGCTTATTCCGTCTATGAGAGCAAGGGATTTGCCCGGAATGGCAGATGTTGACAGCTCCCTGTACCTTTTCTGCGGCGAGGTGAAGAAAAACTTTACTGTGGCAGTCAGCGGCGAGTGCGCTGACGAACTTTTTGGCGGATATCCCTGGTATCACAAGAAAGAACTTCTGTATTCAGACAGCTTCCCCTGGTCTCAGGCAACAGCTGAGCGTTCAGAACTTCTCAGAGCGGGTATTCTGGGTGATATTACCCCTTATGAATATGTTAAAGACGCAATGAAACGTACAACGGATTCAACCTCATATCTTGATACAGACAAGGATGACGACAAGGCAATGCGCCGTATGTTCATGCTGAACTTTTACTGGTTTATGCAGACGCTTCTTGATAGAAAGGACCGCTGTTCAATGGCTCACGGTCTGGAAGTGAGGGTGCCTTTCTGCGACCACAGAATTGCTGAATATGCCTATAACATCCCCTGGGAGCTGAAAGCTCTGGGAGGCAGGGAGAAGGGGCTTGTGCGGAAAATCGCAGAGGAATTTCTGCCGAAGGATGTGGTATGGCGGAAGAAATCGCCTTACCCCAAAACCCACAATCCCGACTATATGAGACTTGTGTTCGGAAGGTTCAGAGAACTGTCTCAATCAAAGGATTTCCGCCTTACAGAAATTCTTGACAGGGATAAGATAAACGAGCTTATCAGAAGTGAGGGAAAGAGTTTCAGCAAAAACTGGTACGGCCAGCTTATGTGCACTCCCCAGATGTTTGCATATCTTATCCAGCTTGAAATATGGCTTAGGGAATATAATCCTGAAATCGTGCTTTGATAAAGGCTTTTTCTTGACTTTTGCCTATATGTAATGTATAATATTTCCAGAAGAAAGAGAGGAAATATTATGGGTGTAGCATTTACATTGGCATTTCTTGGTATAGCGGCTGTTGTGGTTGCAATACTTGGCGGATTTTTTCTTATGGGTATTGCTTTGCTGATAGTGTATTTTGTTCAGCGCAGTAAGAAGAAAAAACGTGGCGAAAAGGCAAGTAAGGCACCGCTTATAGCGTCGATTATATTCTTTATTCCGCCTGTTGCCGCAATACTATGGTTTCTGATATCGGTTATTGCCAACAGCTTTGAGCGTATGAGCTGGGTGAATTTCCGTGACGAGTGGAAAAACAGCAGCTACGTCACCGATACAGGTGCAAGACACGACGCAGTGGAAGCCTTTCTTGAAGCGGCGGACAATAGTGATAAGGAAGCTATCAAGGATATGTTTACCGACAATATACAGCTGAGCTCGGCACTTGATAAGCAGATAGATGAATTTTTAGCGGTGTATCCCGGCGGGCTTTCGGAGGGTAAGACCGGAAGCTGGGGAGGTGCCAGCGCAGGCTTTGATCCGGCAGATCTTTACCAGAGCGGAGAAATTGAGCTTAACGGAGAGGTTTATCATATTTCCATCGGTCTTTGCTATCAGAACAGCGCGCGGCCGGATCTTGTGGGAATTGAATATATTTATTTAAAATCCGAAGAGGCCTATGCCTATGAATATGATACTGATTATACCGTAGATTCGGAAAGAACCTTTATCCGCGGTAATTTCAAGGAATATGACGAATTTGAAGCCCGTGTAATCGGTCCCCACACCTATGCTTATGTGGAAAGCGACAGAGTGCTTACAAAGGAGCAGATGGATAAAGCGGCAAAGGATTCACGCACTCTTGAAGAGCTGATTGAAAAAATAGGCGAGCCAAATGCAGACTGCACAAGACTTGGCTGGGCGGTATTCGGTATTTCCGATGAGGAATACGCATATGCTATGGTCTCCTATGATGAACGCTTTGACTGGCGTGGAGAAATCTATGATGTTTCTTATTATGAAGAAGAAAAATAAACCAAAACAACCGCATTAAGCGGTTGTTTTTTGTTTAACTTTTATTGTTGAAACCATTGAAAACAGGGAAAAATAGTGTTATACTTTAATCAGAGATAAAAGGGAGAGATAAAGTGAAAGGACATAAAAATGTATATTTTTGACAGCCATGTTCATATTTATCCCGAAAAAATAGCCGATAAGGCTTCTGTTACAATAGGAAAATTCTACGATATACCCATGACCTTCAATGGAAGTATTTCCGCGCTTATTGACGAGTGCGATAAGGCAGGTGTAAACCGCTGTCTCGTTCACTCCGTGGCAACCACACATGAGCAGGTGCAGAAAATCAATGACTTTATCAGTACCAGTGTTAATGAATATCCCGACAGATTCGTGGGGTTCGGTTCTCTTCACCCGTCAATGTCCGCCGACGAGGTTGATACAGAGGTCAAGAGAATGATTGAAATAGGACTTATGGGTATAAAGCTTCATCCCGATTTCCAGTACTTTGCCATAGACGATAAGCATGCTATGGAAATGTATGAGGCAATTGACGGCAGACTTCCTTTGTTGTTCCATACAGGTGACAAGAGATATAATTATTCTAATCCCCACAGACTTGCGGCAGCGGCAAAGCGTTTTCCCAATCAGAAAATGATTGGTGCCCATTTCGGCGGTTATACCGAGGTGGAGGATGCACTTAAATGCCTGCCTGATCTTCCAAATGTATATGTGGACAGCAGCAGCTCTCTGGCGTTCATTACTCCCGAAAAGGCAAAGGAATGTATAAAAGCCTACACTGAGGACAAGGTGTTTTTCGGTACGGACTACCCCATGTGGAGCGCTACCGATGAGTTTGAAAGAATAGACAGACTTGACCTCACCGATACCACAAGAGAAAAGATTTTTTATAAAAATATCTGCAAATTCTTAGGAATTGAACCGTAAATTAAATATTTGGTAAAAACATAGGCTGTAACCGTTGATAAAACGGCACAGCCTATTGACTTTTTACGAGGTTTTTAGTATAATATTAGCGTATATTTTCTACACAAAACGAAAGGAAGACAAAGCCAATGAAATGGACAGGTCTCAACGATTTAAGAGAAAGCTATCTTAAATTTTTTGAAAGCAAAGGACATCTTAGAATGGACTCCGCACCCCTCGTACCTCAGGGTGATAACTCCATTCTTTTAATCAATGCGGGTATGACCCCTCTCAAAAAGTATTTCCAGGGTATCGAAACTCCCCCCTGTAAGAGAGTGACAACCTGCCAGAAATGTATCAGAACTCCCGATATCGAAAACGTAGGTAAGACTGCAAGACACGGTACTTACTTTGAAATGCTGGGTAACTTCTCCTTCGGCGATTACTTCAAGCATGAAGCTACCGCATGGGCATGGGAGTATCTTACAAAGACTCTCGAAATCGAACCTGAAAAGCTCTGGGTTACCATATACGAAGAAGACGATGAAGCCGGTGAAATCTGGGCTACTGAGGTAGGTGTTCCCCGCGACAGAATCATCAAGCTCGGAAAGAGCGAGAACTTCTGGGAACACGGTAGTGGTCCCTGCGGTCCCTGTTCTGAAATCCATTTCGACAGAGGCGAAAAGTACGGTCCCTTTGAAAGCTTTGAACAGGCAAGCGACTGCGACAGAATCATCGAAATCTGGAACAACGTATTCACTCAGTTTGATAACGACGGCCACGGCAACTACACACAGCTTGCAACCAAGAATATTGACACAGGTATGGGTCTTGAAAGACTTGCCTGCGTAATGCAGGGTGTTGATAATATGTTTGAGGTTGACACAATCCAGAATATTATCAAGCGTATCTGCTCCGTAGCAAACAAGACATATGGCGCTGATTACAAGGATGATGTATCTATCCGTGTAATCACCGACCACGCAAGAGCAACTACCTTTATGGTAGGTGACGGCGTAAGACCTTCCAACGAAGGCAGAGGATATGTTTTAAGACGTCTTTTAAGAAGAGCCGCAAGACATGGCAGACTCTTAGGCGTTACAAAGCCCTTCCTTACAGAAATCGTTGACCAGGTTATTCTTGAAAACAAGAACGCTTATCCTGAACTTGAAGAAAAGCGTGAATATATCATTAAGGTTATCGCAACAGAAGAAGAAAGCTTCAACCGTACAGTTGAAAAGGGTTCACAGATGCTCTCCGAACTTATTGAAAAGCTCGGCGAAAAGGGTGTACTCAGCGGTGATGACGCATTCAAGCTTCACGACACATACGGCTTCCCTCTTGATTTAACCAAGGAAATCCTCGAAGAAAAGGGACTTACTCTTGACGAAGAGCGTTTCGTGGAGCTTATGAAGGAGCAGAAGCTTACCGCACGTGCAAACCAGGCATTCAAGGGCGGCTGGGATGACGCTGCGGCTGATGCACTCAGCGGTCTTACAACCACATTCGTAGGTTATAAGGAGCTTTTTGCTGAAACAAAGATTCTTGCTATGCTTAAAGACGGCGTTGTTGCAGACAGTGTTTCCGAAGGGGATGACGTTGCTGTTGTAATTGAAACAACTCCCTTCTACGCTGAAAGCGGCGGACAGGTAGGCGACACAGGTACAATCACAAACGGTGATAATGTTCTCCGTGTTCTTGATACAAAGAAGATCGGCGGTGGCCAGTTCGTATGCTACTGTACAGTTGACTGCGGTACATTTATGACAGGCGATAAGGTTACAGCTGAGGTTGACAAGGAAAAGAGAATGGCAACTGCAAGAAACCATACCTGCGCACATCTTCTCCAAGCAGCACTCCGTACTGTTCTCGGTGACCATGTTCACCAGGCAGGATCTTATGTTGACCCCCAGAGATGCCGTTTCGACTTCTCTCATTTCAGCGCAGTTACCGCTGATGAGCTTGCTCAGATTGAAGCTATCGTAAATAAGGAAATTTTAGCGGCTGTTCCCGTAGTTACTGAGGAACTTCCCATAGAAGAAGCAAAGAAGAAGGGTGCTATGGCTCTCTTCGGTGAAAAGTACGGCGATGTTGTACGTGTTGTAAGCGTTACAGACGGCTGTTCCACAGAATTCTGCGGCGGTACACACCTTGACAACACATCAAAGGCAGGTCTTTTCAAGATTATTTCCGAAACATCTGTTGCTTCCGGTGTAAGACGTATCGAAGCCGTTACAGGCGCAGGCGTGCTTGAAGCACTTGCAGAAGCAAAGAACACAGTTCAGGCTGCTGCTGATGTACTTAAAATTGCTAATCCCAATATGTTGGTTCAGCGTTGTGAAGCTATCCAGAACGAGCTTTCCGATGCAAAGAAAACAATTGATAAGCTTGAAAGACAGATTTCCGCAGCTGCTATGGCTGATGTAACAGGCGGCGCAGAAGAAATCAACGGTATTAAGGTATTCTCCGCAGTTCTTGCAGGCACAGTAGGTGACGGTTTACGTAAGGCAGGAGACGACTTAAAGTCCAAGAATGACAGCTTTATCGCAGTTCTTGCAGGTCATGCAGACGGTAAGGGTAACTTCCTCTGTATTTGCAGCAAGGAAGCAATTGAAAAGGGTGCAAATGCAGGCCAGATTGTAAAGCAGATTGCTGCAATCGCAGGCGGTAAGGGCGGCGGAAAGCCCGACAGCGCAATGGCAGGTATTGCTGATATTTCCAAGATTGACGAAGCACTTGCCGCACTCAGCGGTATTGCAAAGGAAATGCTTGGCTAAGATAAAAGGAGTTATTATGGATTGCTTATTCTGTAAAATCATTGCGGGAGAAATCCCTTCTCAGAAGGTTTACGAAAGTGAAACAGTATTAGCCTTCAAGGACATCAATCCCCAGGCACCTGTCCACATTCTGATTATTCCTAAATTCCATATTGAAAGTCTGGCTGAAATTACAGAGGATACCGTGGGCGTAACCGCGGAAATCATGCTTGTTGCAAAACAGCTTGCGCAGGAATTCAGCCTCGGAAACGGCTACCGCGTTATAACCAATATCGGTGATGACGGCGGACAGACTGTTCATCATCTTCATTTCCATCTTATCGGCGGAAAGAAGCTTTCTGAACAGATGTGCTGATTTTCTGTTTTGAAGATTAAAGCAAAGCACAAATACGCTTTGATGGGTTATGTATACCTTTTCGGGCTTATTTGTGCTTATTTTTTGAACAGCATTCTTTGTTTCGTTATTTTCGGAGCTGCTGCGGTTGTATTTGTATTGGCTCTGAAAAAGCGTCATAACTCTATCTGCGCAGGTGTTCTTTTTCTCGGTATTTCATTTCTGATTATGGGTGTGTGCAAGGCTATAATTGAGGAACCGAACAGCAGGCTTGCAGGGAACAAATACCTGGTTAAAGGTATTGTAACCGAATGCCGCGGCAATGATAATGACACGATGGGTATTACCATTTCAGGAACGGCAGACGGGAAAAGGGTGAAATTTACGCTTTTTACGGCAGATTACGGTGTAAGCACCGGAGATGAGGTTGAGTTTGAGGCGGTATTTTCTAAGTTTAATGATTCCGTTGATTTCTCTGAAAGCGATTATTATTTTTCAAAAGGTATCTTTGTAAAAGCGTATGCTGTAAGTGATATTATAGTTACGGGTGTAAGAGATAGCTTAACAGAACATATTGACGGTCTTACGGGATATTTCAGGCATCAGGTTGACAGGCTGTTTTCAGGTGAAGGCGGCGGAATAATAAAGGCAATGTTCTTCGGCGACAAGACGGACTTGTCCTATGAAACACGGGCTGATATAAAGCATTCAGGTATATCGCATCTTACCGCAGTTTCAGGTATGCATCTTTCAATTATGGTGCATGTGTTTGCCGGTGTTTTTGCACTGTTTTTCCGTAAGGGCGGAAGAGTGTATTCGGTTATTGTGGGGATATACGTGCTGTTTCTTATGTTCTTTTTCGGAATGACAGCATCGGTTATGCGTTCAGGCTTTATGATGCTGGTTTATTACAGCTCGCATCTTTTATACCGCAAAACAGGAACAGTAAGCTCGGTGGGTGACGCGCTTATGGTGATTCTTCTTTTTAATCCTTATGCCTGCCGTGATATAGGACTTCTTCTTTCCGCAGCAGGAACACTGGGTGTTGGAGCGGTTTCTCCCATGATTGCAAAGCATTTCGGGATAAAGGAGGATACGGTCTTTTCAAACGCCGTATTACCGTCTTTATGCGCTTCTGCCTGCACAATGCCAATAGGCGCTTTATATTTCGGCGGAATTTCCTTTGCAGCTCCAATAACCTGCCTTCTGGTACAGCCCTTTTTTACACTGATTCTTCTGCTGGTACCATGGGCGGTTATACTTGGTTTTGTATCAGAGCCGCTGATGTTTGTAACAGGCTGGGCGGCGGAGATGATGAAAGGGATTGCGCACATAACAGGCGGACTTGATATTTCCTATGTTTCGGTTGACCCGGATGTTATGACCGCCTTTATGGTGCTGGTTGTTTCGGGCACTGTTATAACTGCACTTGTTACAAGGAAGATAAAAAGTACAGCATTTTTTGGGGCAGTAATGTTTCTGGCATTTGCTGCTTCGCTTAGTATCGAAAGTATTATAAGCTTTGATGATATTAAAATAAGCATTATCCCCAATAGCAATAACCCCATTGTATGCGTAAGCGAAAAGACGGGTAAAAGCTTCTACATGCTCTCGACTAACAGCAAGACTCCCGGTGTTATCTACGAACTTCTATTCACGGATAAAGCAAATCTTCTGTGCGTTAAGGATGAAACCACCTGCTATGAGGAGCTTTCGGCACTGAGTACTGTTATACATCTGCCGGAAGATGATTCCGCCCGTTATTTAGCGGGAGAGCACAGTGTAATTGTTGATGATACGGGAATAATGCTCACCGTCAGGGGAATTAATATAGGAATACTTCCTGCAGGCAGCGAGCTGCAATGCGATATTCCCATATATACAGGATATAAAGAAAATTACGGCAAGGATGGAAATATTGCAACCATTTTGTGCCATAAAAAGTATTATAATTGCGGGGAGGCAATAAATGCCTTCTATAACAAGACAGAAATTATCATAAACTCACAGGGAGAATATACTCTTTGTGTAGAGAATAAAGGAGGATAAGCGTGATAGTAACAGAAGAAAGACTCAGCGCAGATGTGCGCGCAGGAAGAATAAGCAACGTTTATTTCCTTTACGGTGACGAGCCGTTTCTTGTAAAGACATACACCGACAGAATCATAAAAAAAGCCGTGGGTGACGACCCCCTGGATTTCAACTTTATAAAGCTGGGCTCAAATCCCGATATCAGTATGCTTATAGATTACGTTGAGGCACTTCCTGTATTCGCGGATACAAAGGTTATTGTAGTAAACGATATGAAGCCCGAGATACTCAAACCTGATGAGCTTGAAGCGTACATCAGGATGATTAAAAACATGCCTGATACAACAATACTTGTTTTCAGTATAACAGGTGTGGAAATAAGCGAGACTAAAAAGGCATCAAAGAGCTTTATCGAAGCTGTGCGTGAAGCAGGTGTGGTATGCAGACTTGACGGAGTAGCCGAGGGTAAGATTACCGAAATGATAATGCGTAAGACCGCTAAAAGCGGAGTGGTTATCTCTCCCGAGGATGCGTCATATCTGTGTGAGCGTGTACTGGGCAACATGACCCTGGTTGTAAGCGAGACAGCAAAGCTTATTGACTACGTGGGTACAGGCGGAGTTATTACAAGAGACGTTATTGACAAGCTGGTAGGAAAGCTTCTGGATACAGGTGTATTCGAGCTTGCAACAGCTATAAATGCGGGTGAGCGCGAAAAGGCGTACAGAATACTTGATGACCTGTTTGCTGAGAGAATTGATGCAATAAACATACTTTCCGCAATGACCACAACATATCTTGATTTCTACCGTGCCAAACTGGGTAAGCTTACAGGCGTGCTTCCTGCACAGATAGCGGAGCAATTCGGTTATAAAGGAAGAGACTGGGCTATAAAACGTGCTATGAATTCAGTCACCAAGCTAAGACTGGGTTATCTCAGAGAAACTATTTTCATTCTTTCCGAAGCCGACCTTGAAATAAAGTCCTCGCCTGTTGATACGAGAACAATTCTTGACAAAACAGTTACAAAGCTGTTTGTTGCAGGAGAAAAAAGATATGCCTGATGAAAAGATTCGTGTAAAACAGCCCATAATAGTTGAGGGAAAGTACGATAAAATAAAGCTTGAAAGCGTGGTTGACGGATTGATAATCACAACCGACGGATTCAGGATATACAGGGATAAGGAAAAGCTGTCCCTTATCCGTGCATTTGCTGAAAAAGACGGAGTAATTATCCTTACGGACAGCGACGGTGCAGGCTTTCAGATACGCAATCACCTCAAAGGCTGTATAAAGAACGGAAAGCTGATAAACATCTATATACCCGACATTTTCGGCAAGGAAAAGCGTAAGGATAAACCCTCAAAGGAAGGTAAGCTGGGTGTTGAGGGAATGGATACAAAGCTTCTGAAAAAGGCATTTCTTGAAGCGGGTGTTCTTGATGACGGTGTTGCCCGTGAGCCATGGCTTACAAAGGCGGATCTTCTTGATGACGGGCTTACAGGGGGAGAAAACAGCAGCTTTCTCAGAAAAAGGCTCTGTGAGGAGCTGTCGCTGCCCGAAAGAATAAGCGTTAATGCGCTTTCGGAGGTGCTTAACCGTCTTTATGACAGGGAGACCTACGAAAATATAATAAATAAAATCAAAGGGGAATAACAAATGGTATTTTCAAGTCTGGTATTTGTGTTCTTGTTCCTGGTACTAACCCTTGGAATATATTACGCAGTACCCTTTAAGTTCAAGAATTTTGTAATATTCGTAAGCGGATTTATATTCTACGCATGGGGCGAACCCAAATATGTGGCAGTAATGCTTATATCTACGCTTATTGACTATTTTGCGGGACTTACCATGCATAAATACCATGATAAGATAGTTATAAAACGTATTGCCCTCATTGTTTCGCTGGTAATGAATCTGTCCTTACTCGGTATTTTCAAGTACAGCGACTTTATCTTCGGAAGTATCAATGATATTTTCGGACTTACCCTTGAAAATCCATTTCTCGATATTACCAACAATGTTTTTGGTGCGGTATTCGGTGCCAAGCCCGAAAGCTACCTGCCTCTGCCTATCGGTATCAGCTTCTTCACCTTCCAGTCTATGTCCTATACAATCGATATGTATCTGGGCAAAATCAAGGTACAGAAGAACGTAATCTCATTCACAGCCTTTGTAAACCTGTTCCCGCAGATTGTAGCAGGTCCTATTGTCCGTTATGACGATGTAGCTGCGGAGCTTGACAACAGAGTAATAAACCTTGACCTTATCTATGACGGTATCGTGCGCTTTATCACAGGTGCAGGTAAGAAGGTTCTGATTGCAAACGGTATCGGACAGCTCTGGAATGAAGCATTCGCCCTTATGGGCGCGGAAATGTCCGTTCTCACCGCATGGCTTGGAATTATCGGTTATACCTTACAGATTTATTTCGACTTCTCCGGTTATTCGGATATGGCCATCGGTCTCGGTAAGATGATGGGCTTCAACTTCCCCGAAAACTTTGATTACCCCTATCTTTCAAAGAGCATAAGCGAGTTCTGGCGCCGTTGGCACATGACTCTCGGTGCATGGTTCAGAAGCTATGTTTATATTCCGTTGGGTGGTAACCGTTGCAGCAAGTGGAGAAATGTATTCAATCTTGCAGTTGTATGGCTTCTTACAGGTATCTGGCACGGCGCAAGCTGGAATTTCATCCTCTGGGGATGTCTTTACGGTGTGCTGATAATCATGGAAAAGCTTTTCCTCGGAAAGCTTCTGGAAAAGCTTCCCACAGCGGTACGCTGGATATATACAATGCTCCTTGTAGTGCTTGGCTGGGTGCTTTTCGTAACTCCCGACCTCTCAACAGCCCTCGGCTATATGGGAATAATGTTCGGCGGTACAGGTATCCTTGCAGACAGCACAGCACTTTACCTGCTCATTAATTACGGTGTAATGCTTATCCTCGGTATTTTCGCAAGCACAGACGCATGGAAGATTATCGTTGAAAAGGTTTCCGGAAAGGCTCCCGCAGCGGTAAATGTAATCACCCCCATAGCTAAGATTGCAATATTTGTGCTTTGCATTGCATACCTTGCTGACGCAACCTACAACCCGTTCTTATACTTTAATTTCTAAGGAGGTAACCGCATGAAAAAGAAAATTCATAAAATAGTATTAGTTGCGGCATTCTTCCTTTTCTTACTGGCAATGCCAATACTCACACTTATAAACCTTCCCGAAGAGGACAAGCCCTTTTCGGAGAATGAAAACCGTTATCTTTCCGGCTTTCCGAAAATATCCTTTGAGAGCTATGTTGATAAGTCCGCAATGACCGGCTTTGAGGACTGGTTCTCGGACAGATTCTTCGGCAGAGAATGGTGGATAAAGCTTAAAAACGGTTCTGAACGCTTTATCGGTAAAACCGAGGTAAACGGCGTATTTACCGTTGATGACCAGATGATGCAGGTATGGAAGGGCTATGACAAGGAATTTATCGACAAGAACCTTGACGCAGTAAATACCTTCACTGAAAAGAACTCATCTATCCCTGTATATTTCATGCTTGCTCCCACATCACAGGAAATTTATTCCAACCTGCTTCCTGAGTGCACACCCATAGGAAGCCAGAGCGAACTTAATAACTATTGCCGTGAAAATCTCGATTGCGGATATATTGATATATTCCCCGCCTTAAAGAGCAATGCCGAGGAATACATCTACTACCGCACCGACCATCACTGGACCAGCTACGGCGCATATCTTGCCTATGCGGAAGCAGCAAAATATCTTGGTTATCAGGCAACTCCTCTTTCTTCCTTTGATATTGAGCATGCGAGCAGCGATTTCAGAGGAACGCTCTATTCGAAGACACTTGATGACGGTGTGACGCCTGATATTATCGACTACTATCACCACACCGCAGGTAGCGACCTTACACTAACCATTGACGACGGTGATTCAGTAAAGGAATATGATTCCCTTTATTTCCGTGAGTATCTTGATGTAAAGGATAAGTACTCCTCATTCATGGGAACAAACTCACCTGTTATGACAATAACCTCTGAGGAAAACCATAACGGTCAGTCAATCCTTATTTTCAAGGATAGCTACGCACATGCGTTCATTCCCTTCCTTACTGCGCATTACAGCAAGATTACGGTACTTGACATGCGTTATATCAACGCAAGTTACAGCAGTCTTGTAAACATGGAGGAATATGACAGTGTTCTGATTCTTTACAATTCAATAACTTTCTCTGAGGATTCACATATCAGAAAGCTCAGAATGGGTTAAAATTCATATCAAAAAACCGCTAAGCATAAGCTTGGCGGTTTTATTCATTTATGCATAAAATATACAGGAAATATTCATTCATAAACCGACATTAAACGACAAATATTGCACGCCTCGGAAAAAGCGGAAATTATGGAATAATAAGGCATTTGCTGAGCATAGCGGAAAAATCCTGAAAAATGTCCGGAAATATACAGGGCGGTTTTGAGCCGTCATTTCCCTGTATAATATTGAATTATTCCCGTTATTCTGCTAAGATAAAACCACGGAAAAACTTGTATTTCCGCAAAAAAAACATGGAGGACTTATAAAAATGACAGAAAAGACAGAAAACAGAAACGAAAAAATCAAAGTACTTATCGGAGACGACAGCTCCGACGGCGGACTTGCATGGGCAAGCCTTCTCAAAAACGAGGGTATGTTTGCTGTAACAAGACAGAAAAACGGCAGAGTTATTCTCGATTGTGTAAAGGCAGATGTGCCTGATTTTCTTATTATTGAAGCAAAGATGCCTGAAATGGATGCGGCTGAGCTTATTGCACAGATAAGGGATTTCACTCCCAGGCCTCCTATGGTAATTGTAGTTTCAAATTACTCATCTCCTCAGCTTGAAAAAGAAGTAATGGACGCCGGTGCAAGCTACTTTATGATAAAACCCTTTGACCCATCAATCATGCTCCGTAAGGTTATGTCACTCTACAACTTCAAGTCGGGAAATGTTCTTGCCACAATGAAGAATGAGCTGGTGAATATTGAGTATGTGGTTACGGATATCATTCATCAGATAGGTATTCCCGCACATATCAAGGGCTACCATTACTTACGTACAGCAATTATTCTTTCCATCAATGACGAGGAAATGATAAATTGTGTTACAAAGCTTCTTTATCCTACTGTTGCACAGAGATACAACACAACCTCCTCGCGTGTGGAAAGAGCAATCCGCCACGCAATTGAAATCGCATGGGACAGGGGAGATGTGGATGTGCTCAACAGCATTTTCGGTTACACAGTTCATAACCTTCGCGGTAAGCCTACCAACTCGGAATTTGTGGCACTGGTTGCGGACAGACTGAGACTTCAATATTTCCCTCGTGTAGAGGTTTGATAATGTCTTATTTGTGCTAAAAAAGTGCGCTTTTTAGATTGACCTTTTCTGTGTGTTGTGATATACTTTTTAAAAAGAGCTTTGGTGAAAGGAAAGTATCATGACAATAAAGGAAATAATTGAAAGCGGAAAAGCTAATCTGGGTATTGAGTTCGGTTCAACAAGAATAAAGGCGGTACTTATTGACGACACCTTCACTCCTGTTGCAAGCGGAAGTCATGCCTGGGAAAACCGTTATGAAAACGGGGTCTGGACTTATTCCCTTGATGATATACATAACGGGCTTGTAAGCTGTTACAAGGCGCTGAAAAACGACGTAAAGGAAAAGTACGGCGTTGTTCTCAGAAGGGTTGCGGGAATCGGTATTTCCGCAATGATGCACGGGTATATGCCCTTTGATGAAAGCGGTAAGCTTCTTACTCCTTTCAGAACATGGCGCAACACCATTACCGCAGAGGCATCGGAAAAGCTTACAGCACTTTTCAGCTTCAACATTCCTCAGAGATGGAGCATAGCACATCTTTATCAGGCAATTTTCAATAACGAAGAGCATATTTCTCAGATTTCATATATAACAACTCTCGCAGGATATATCCACCGTCTTCTTACAGGAGACAACAGCGTGGGTATCGGCGAAGCCTCGGGAATTTTCCCTGTAAGCGACGGTACCTATGATAAGGTAATGGCTGAAAAATTCGACAAGCTTATGGAGGAAAAGGGTCTTTCTATCCGTATATCCACCGTTCTTCCCAATGTTAAGACAGCGGGTGAGGGCGGAGCATACCTTACAGAAGAGGGTGCAAAAACAATTGACCCCGAAGGTGACCTTGAAGCAGGAATCCCCTTCTGCGCTCCTGAGGGTGATGCAGGTACAGGTATGGTTGCTACAAATGCGGTGCTTTCCAGAACAGGTAATGTATCCGCCGGTACATCTATTTTCTCCATGCTTGTACTGGAAAAACAGCTTGACGGCGTTTATCCCGAAATCGACATGGTTACAACTCCCGACGGCACTCCCGTTGCAATGGTGCATTGCAACAACTGTTGCTCGGAGCTTGACGCATGGGTTAATTTATTCGATGAATTTGCCACTCTTTCAGGCAACCCCATGGACAAGACCGCGTTGTATACCTTGCTGTATAAGAATGCAATGACAGGTGATTCAGACGGCGGCGGAGTTACTGCATACAACTACCTTTCCGGCGAACCTGTAACAAATCTCGAAAGCGGAAAGCCTATGTATTTCCGTACACCTGGGGTAAAATTCACACTTGCAAACTTTTTCAGAGCTGAGATTATGTCCGCCTTTGCGGCACTCAAAATCGGCAATGATATTCTTTTTGAAAAGGAGCATGCTTCTGCTCAGCAATTCACTGGCCACGGCGGACTTTTCAAGGTTGAGGGTGTGGCACAGCAGATACTTGCAGACGCAATGAACACTCCCATTTCGGTTATGAAAACCGCAGGCGAGGGCGGAGCGTGGGGTATGGCGCTTCTTGCGGCATATATGCAGCATAAGGACAAGACCCTTCCTTGCTGGCTTGAAAGCTGTGTATTTGCAGACATGGAAAAAACAACGCTTTCTCCCTGTGCTGAATCGGTTAAGGGCTTTGAACAATTCATGGCTCGCTATAAAGCAGGCCTCATGGCTGAAAAGCTTGCTTCGGAGGTCTGAGCTATGGATAAAACCTATTTTGACAGAGAACAGGCAGAAATCCGCAGAACTCCATTCGGCATTTATGTGAATCAGGCTGGCTATAAGCCTTCCGACAAGAAAAGAGCGGTAATGCCTTTTTCTTGTGAAAGCTTTGATGTTACTGATGAAAAGGGCAATACTGTTTTTTCGGGTAAAGCTGAAAAATCAGGAATTGACGAGCTTTCGGGTGATGAAGTATATGTTGCTGATTTCAGTGGATTTCAGAATGAGGGCAGATACCGTATAAGTGCGGAGGGAAAAATCTCTGCGTTATTTGAAATAAACAATGATGTCAACAAGCCTGTGCTTGCAGACCTTATGAGAGCCTTCTATTTTTTAAGATGCGGTACCGAGCTTTGCAAGGATCATGCCGGTGAATATGTGCATGACGTTTGTCACACGGAAAAAGCAATACTATGGGAAGATAACAGCATTTCCCTTGATGTAAGCGGCGGCTGGCATGACGCAGGAGACTATGGCAGATATGTTACCGCAGGTGCCTGTGCACTTGCGCACATTCTGAACGCATACCTTATGTATCCTGCACTTGAAAAACTTGAACTCAATATCCCCGAAAGCAACAGCGGTGTTCCCGATATACTCAGCGAGTGCCGTGTTGAGCTGGAATGGATACTTAAAATGCAGAGGGGAGACGGCGGCGTTTACCATAAGGCAACCACAAAAATGCATGCTCCCTTTATAATGCCCGAGGAGGACAAGGCACAGATGTATGTGTTCCCTGTTTCCTCGATAGCGGTAGCCGACACAGCGGCAATCTGCGCTATGGCATCAAGAATATATGCCTTTGACAAGGAGTTTTCCGAAAGACTTTCAAGGGCAGCTCACCTCTCTTATGAATGGCTCGAAAACAATCCCGATTTTACCGGATTTAAAAACCCCGAGGGTTGTAACACGGGTAGTTACGGTGAGTGGGAGGATAAGTCCAATCGCTTCTGGGCAGCGGTGGAAATGTATGTTCTTACAGGCAAGGAAAAGTATCACGATGACGTGAAAAAATATCTCACCCACGATTTCTTCCTTGCAGGGCTGGGTTATGCTGATGTGGGCGGCTTCGGTGCTGTTTCATACCTGAGATTTGCAGAAAACAAGGATGAAAAAATAGCAAAAAGACTTGCGGATACTTTTATCTACAAGTCTAAGGAGCTTGCGGAAGCTTCGGACAAATGCGGTTACGGTGCGGCAATGACAGAAAATGACTTTCATTGGGGCAGCAACATGACCCTTCTCAAACACGGCATGACCTTTGCTATTGCTGATTATATTCTCGGTGAACGCAGATATGCGGATTATGTAAAAAAACAGGCAGATTACCTTCTGGGTGTAAATGCAATGGGCATAAGCTATGTTACGGGTACAGGTGAATATTGCTGCAACTATCCTCATTTAAGACCTGCCCATGCCGACGGAATAGAAAAATGTATTCCTGGAATGGTAAGCGGAGGCCCTAACCGTTATCCCAACGACCCCGACGCAAAAATTCTGATTCCCGAAGGAACACCGCCCATGAAATGCTATGCGGATGATGTGGGATGCTACTCCCTTAATGAAATTACTATTTACTGGAATTCTCCTGCGGTATTTATTTTCGGGTATTTATGTGAATAATTCAGTTTATGATAAAAGCCATCGTAGATAATACGATGGCTTTTGAATTATATTAAAATATAAAGTCCTGCAGCTGATTTTGAGTAATCATCAGGCTGTGCCAATGCCTTATCCCAGCCGTAACGGAACAGTGTATCTGTCCGCTGGAAAAACATCGACATATCCCAGTGAATAAAGTTGCTCATTAAATCCTTGCGGACATAAGGAAGAAGAATTTTCTCAACGCTCGCCCCTACCTTATCGACAAATTCTTCGGCAAGGAGCTTTACTTCGTCATATATAAGGTCACAGATTTTATTAAAGGTTTCACGCTTAATAACAGGAAGCTGAACAATAAGCTTATCATTTTCCTTTTTCAGCAAACCGTTTTTAAGGAAATCAGCCGCCATAGCTTCCTCGTGAACAGACAGCTTTTTATCGGGATTTTCTGATAATGCAATAAGCAGAGAAATATTGTTTCCGTCTACCCATCTGTCACGTCCTCTGCGCCAGTCGTTTTCGTCATCTGAGTCGTTGGGAAACGGCTCAATCTCATAATTGTTTATAAATTCGATTTTGCCGTATTCTGAGGTTGTAAAATCTTGGTGAAGGCATGACCAGCCGTGGTCTTTAAGCCTTTCCCGTACAGAGTTGTCGAAGCTTTCATCAGCGAGAGTGTACTCCATTGTTAATCGGTATTCTCTTTCTACCTCATTCTTTATGCCATATTTCTTTGCATAATGATATTTTCCATGATTACCGAAGGAATAGCTTGCCAATACGTATAAAAGCCATAACAGATATCCGTAATCAAAATCATTTCCGTAAAAATCAAGAGCCGTAATCTTATCCTTAAGCCCTAAAAGGATGTTGTTGATTTTTTCTGCATAGCCGTCATCGTGAAAAATGTCGCATGCTAAAATTTTTGCTTCGATATACTTTTGGCGAGGAAATACGCAATGGTTTGCGATATACTTGCCTTTTACGGGCGAAATAAGCAGCCCTTCTTTTATAAGCTTTTCTATTATTTCCTCAAGATAAAGGGGCGCTACACCCATTTCGTCTGCAATTTCATTTATCGTCTTTGCTTCGTTTCGGCAGATAACCATAACCTGAGGACATATTTTAGAGCTGTGCATAAGAAGTGAAGCCTTCATTGCTGAATATCCCCAGGACCAGTTTACATCAGCGGGAGCGTAAGCGGTTTTACCTATATTATTCATATTTTGAAACCTCTCTTTCAGATTTTTCTTTGCGTCAAACAAACGGCGTTTTACTGTTCCCTCGGGAATATCCAGTTCTTCTGCAATTTGCCTGACCGTCTGCTCTTTGAGGTAAAAGCGTATAATGATTTCACGGTGAATTGAAGCAAGTCTTGACAGTGAGAAATTAAGCTGAGAGATATCCTCTGCGGCGATAATGTTTTCAATGGGCTGTGGTATTTCCGCCGCCATACCGCCTGCGGTTTCAATGGGCAAAATGGTATTCTGTTTATTTGCGATATAGTCTGCATATTTGTTACGTGCCATTTTCCAGTACCACGAATAAAAGCTTATAAATTCCTTTCCGCTTGCAATAACGCGCAGGGCTTCGTACAGAATATCCTGGGACAAATCCTTTGCGACTTCGGTATCGGAAATCCGCTTTACACAAAACAGATATGTAGCTTCAATCAGCTCATTTGTGATAAATTCATTCATAGGTTTTACCTCTTGCAAATCGATTTACGCTTAATAAGTCTGAAAATCTGTAAAAAGGTTCGGTATTTTTATGATAATGTTTTTTTAATGATGTGTCAAGGTGCGTTCCAAAAAAGCGGGGGTTGACTTTTTATCTGAAATGTATTACAATATGAAAATGAAAATCAATTTCAGATTTGGAGAAATTTTATGGGATATAAAACAAAACAAGGCGGACTTGTTTTCGGGATTCTCGAAAAGAACGCAGACCGCCATTTGACCGCCGAGGAAATCTGCGCATTGCTCAGGGCGGAAGGTACCGCTGTGGGTACAACCACCGTCTATCGCAATCTTGAAAAGCTTATTGCCGAGGGTAAAATCAGACGCTACCGCCTTGAAGAAGGCGAGCCTGCCTGTTATCAATATGTTAGCGGTGAGTGCCATGAGCATTATCATCTGAAATGTGTCGGCTGCGGTGAGGTCATTCACCTGGAATGTGATTATCTCGGTGAACTCAGCGAGCACCTGATGGAGCATCACAATTTTCTTCTTGACAGAACAAAGATAACACTTTACGGCACTTGTTCAAAATGCAGAAGGGAAGGTGCGGTATGAAGCTTATAGAATGTAAGGACCTTTGTATGAAATATGAAGGAATCAGCGCTTTTGAGCATGTTACCTTCTCAGTTGAGGAAGGGGATTTTCTCTGTATTGTGGGTGAAAACGGCTCAGGGAAATCCACGCTTATAAAGGGACTTTTAGGGCTTAAACAATACAGCAGCGGCTCTATTGCTTTCAGCGGTGTAAAACAGCGTGAAATCGGCTATCTTCCCCAGCAGACAGCTGCTCAGAAGGACTTTCCCGCAACTGTCGGCGAGGTTGTTCTTTCGGGTTGTCTCAACCGAAACAGCCTCAATCCTTTTTATACAAAGGCAAGCCGTAAGCGTGCGGATGAGATGATAAAGCTGATGAAACTTGAAAATATCATCGGTAAGAGTTACCGCGGACTTTCAGGAGGACAGCAGCAGAGAGTACTTCTTGCCCGTGCCCTTTGTGCAACAGAAAAGCTGTTGCTTCTTGACGAGCCTGTATCGGGTCTTGACCCTGTGGTAACAGCGGAGATGTACGACGCAATAAAGAGTCTCAATCGCGAAAAGGGAGTTACCGTTATCATGGTTTCCCACGATATTCACAATGCTCTTCATTGCTGCAACAAGATGCTTCACATGGCTCAGGGAAGATACTTCTTCGGCACAAAGGAAGAGTATAAGCAGATTCCCGAATTCAAAACAATGGCAGGAGGTTGTCTGAATGATAAATGAGATAATTAACATTTTCAGTTACAGCTTCATGCTCCGTGCTCTTATTGTAGGCGTGCTTGTGGCACTGTGTGCGGCGCTATTGGGCACAAGCCTTGTGCTTAAACGCTATTCTATGATTGGCGACGGTCTTTCTCATGTGGGTTACGGTGCTTTTGCAATTGCCGCGGCAGCAAATCTTACCCCTTTATATGTGGCAATCCCTACGGTAGTTATTGCGGCATTTTTACTGCTTCGTCTCAGCAGAAGCAGTAAGATAAACGGTGACAGCGCAATTGCCATTCTGTCGTCAAGTGCCCTTGCCATAGGCATGATAGTGTTGTCGGTGACAAAGGTATCTATTGACGTAAACAGCTATATGTTCGGCAGCATATTGGCACTTACGGACAACGATGTTATCCTGTCGGTAATCTGCTCCGTCATAGTCTGCGTAATGTATCTTGTGTTCTATCACAGAATTTTTGCGGTGACTTTTGATGAGAGCTTTTCCAGTGCAACAGGAATCCGCACCGGTGTTTATAACACTCTTATTGCTGTGCTTACGGCGATAATTATTGTTGTTGGTATGCGTCTTATGGGAGCATTGCTGATTTCCAGCCTGATGATATTCCCCTCCCTTACGTCAATGCGGTTTTGCCGTAGTTTCAGGGGAGTAACAATCTGCTCGGTGATTGTATCGGTATGCTGTTTTACAGCGGGGCTTATTGCATCCTATTATATTGACATTCCCACAGGAGCAGGAATAGTGGTGCTGAATCTTATCTGTTTTCTTGTTGCGGCAATAGTGGGAAAGATTACAAAGAGAAACGAATAGAGAATAAAGAACAGGCGGTCGGATGACCGCCTGTTTTCATTTGTTATTAGCTGAAAGTTCAATAAGCTTGTAAATAATTTCCTGCTGTTTTATGTCAAGTGTACGTAGTTTCATGATGGCAGAAAGCTCTTTGGCAGAAAGATTTATCCCTTCGCCTTTGAAATCAAGAAGATAATCTATTGAAACGCCGAGTTCAGAAGCTATGGTTTTAACAAGTTCAAAATCAGGCTGACGGCTACTTTTTATATAACCGTTCAGTGTGGTTGGAGCTATATTGAGCATATTTGCAAATTCTTTCTGCGTGATTTCTCTTTCTTCGAGCAATTCGAGTAATCTTTCGCCAAAAACCATTTTAATCACATCCTTTAACATATTATACAATAATTATTGGATGTGATTGTTGCTATTACTCAAAATGCGTATAAAATTATTGACAATATTCAAAATGAGTGGTATAATTTTAATATGCCATAAGGCAAATAATTTAAAAACAGGAGAAAAATTATGTCAAGTAAAACAATCAAAACTATTCTTACAGTGTTAGGTATTATTGACACTATCGCATTGGCGATTTATGGGGCGAATTTAGGTTCGAGTATGGCTCGTTCATCTTCTGATGAAGTAGGGTATGGTTTTTTTGGATTTATTATAGGCTGTATCGTAGGTTTCGGAATACTTATAATTTGCTTTGCTATTGGTAATGCACTTTTTGATTTGGAAAGAACAGCAGATGCTACCGAAGAAATTTGTGCATTGATCAGAAAAAATAACAGTAGCGATAATTCACATGAACCAAAACGTTCATTATCAGAAAGACTTAATTCAGGCAATAATGATAATTATGTATCGGATTCCTGGACATGTAGAAAATGTGGCAGAGTTAATTTAAGGGCTGATATGACTTGCAAAGACTGTGGAGAGTACAGATAAAAACAACGGACTTACCTTTCGGTAAGTCCGTTTTCTTCTTATAACTCAGAAAGCTCCTCAAAAGTTTTCTTCATAGCGGGATACAGCTTTGTGTAGAAGCGGTAAACCTTTTCGTATTTTTCAGAATTTTCCTTGATAGGCTCCTGAACCTTATCGGGTGCGATAACTGTTTTACAAGCCTCGGAAACGCTGCTGTAAATACCTGCGCCAACAGCCGCAAGAAGTGCAACACCCAGAGCGGGACCTTCCTTATTCTGAGTTGTCTTTACGGGGCATTCATAAAGGTCCGCAAGCATCTGTCTCCATAAGGGGGAAGTACCACCACCGCCGCAAGCCATCATGTCGCTTACGTTGATATTCATTTCGCGCATAACCTCAACGCAATCACGGAGTGAATAGGATACACCCTCCATTACAGCGCGGAGCATATCGCGTTTCTTGTGCATTGTGGAAAGACCTACGAATGCGCCTCTTGCGTTGGGGTCGAGGTGGGGAGTTCTTTCGCCGTTGAGGTAGGGCATATAAAGGAGCTTGTTTGCGCCAATCGGAACTTCCATAGCAGCCTTATCCATAAGATAATAGGGGTCAACACCCATATTTATAGCTGTTTCAAGCTCGCCCCAGCAAAGATTGTCTCTGAACCATTTGAGAGAAAGACCTGCACTCTGTGTAACACCCATTACATGCCAGCAATTCGGAACAGCACAGCAGAAGGTATGAACTCTGCCCTTCTTGTCGATGGAAATATCAGATGTGTGAGCGAAAACAACACCGCTGGAACCGATAGTTGTAAATGCCTTACCGTCTTCAACAACGCCTGTACCTACGGCTGCCGCAGCGTTGTCACCTGCACCGCCTACAACGATGGTTCCTTCTGCAAGGCCTGTCATTTCAGCAACCTTCTTGGTGATTTCGCCTGTGATTTCAGGGCTTTCGTAAACCTTGGGGAGAAGAGCCTTGTCAATTCCCAGCTTTTCGAGGACTTCATCAGACCAGCAGCGGTTAGGAATATCGAGAAGCTGCATACCGGAAGCGTCGCTCACTTCGGTAGCGTATTCTCCTGTAAGCATGAAACGGATATAGTCCTTGGGGAGAAGGATATGACGGCACTTTTCGTAAATCTGAGGCTCGTTATTCTTCACCCACATTATCTTAGCGGCGGTAAAGCCTGTGATTGCGGGATTTGCGGTAATGTCAATAAGGCGGTCTGCACCAACCTTTTCTGTAATTTCAACAACTTCCTTACCTGTACGCTGGTCGCACCAGATAATGCTGTTTCTGAGAACCTTGTTGTCACCGTCAAGCATAACAAGACCGTGCATCTGTCCTGAAAGACCAACACCCTTGATATCCTGTGCGGGCACACCGCTTTCTCTTACAACGTCGGAAATGCTGTTTACAACCGCATTCCACCAGTCGTGAGGATCCTGTTCGGCATAGCCGTTCTGAGGAGTGTAGAGGGGGTATTCGTATGTAGCGGAGGAAACGGGAGTTCCGTCTTCGGCGAAAAGAACGGTTTTTGTACCCGAGGTTCCGATATCTACGCCTAAAATGTAAGCCATGGCAATAAATTCCTTTCGTAATTAATTATCGTTTGAAAACGATTTCTTCTAACTAATTATACTATGAAGGAATAGAAATGTCAAGGGAAATTATAGCTTTTGCACAATGAAAGAGGCATAATTTATTGACAGGCAGGGAATATAGTTGTATAATTAAGGAAAACAGAAAAAGGAGAGGTAATAATGAAAAGGATTTTATCGGCATTTATAAGTCTGTGGGTTATTTTTGCCTTTACCGTAACGGCTTACGGCGAGGGCTTTTCGGAGAATATGCGCTGGCTTTATTCGGTGAATCAAGACGGAAAAACAGCAACCATAACCGTAGGAACAATGTCGGTGTCTCAGAGCGACGGTCTGGTTGAAATTCCTGAAGTAATTGACGGCTACACGGTTACAGGCATCGGTCCCCGCTGTTTTATGGAAGAAGCCGGCCTGTTCACTGTGTTTGTTCCCCATACTGTAACAGACATAGGGGATTATGCTTTCCAGAGATGCTACGGACTCAACTGTGTTCTGCTGGAAAATGGTATAAAAAATATAGGCAACTATACTTTCAGCCAGTGCTACGGGCTTCTTGAAATTTTACTGCCGAGAGGACTTGTGTCCATAGGCGACGGAGCTTTTGAAAGCTGTTCCGGGTTATTTGAAATATCAATCCCCGACGGTACTGAAAGAATCGGCAAAAAGGCATTTTCCGGTTGCACAGGCTTGCAGATGGTTTTCATTCCCGCAAGTGTAACAGAGCTGGGTGACGGTATCTTTGACGGTTGTCCTTCAAATCTTACGGTCTTTTACGAAGGCTCAGGCACTGATTGGGCAAAGGTGAAGAAGAATGAAGCTGATTTCTCGGATATAAGACTTAATATCAGCGGTGTGCCTGTGGAAAATCAGGTGGAGTTACCTGATTACATGCCTTATGGCGAGCACGGAGACTATCTTTACAAAATCAGAACAGACGGTACTGTTGCTATAAACAGCTATTCGGGAAACGATAAGGAATATGTGGAAATTCCCTCGGAGATCGCCGGCTGTCCTGTTACCTCCATTGCGGACAGCACCTTCCAGTACAACCGTGATATAAAAGAGGTAGTTATTCCGGATAGTGTGGTTTATATCGGCGAACACGCCTTTGACAATTGCAAAAATCTGGAAAAGGTCACAATAGGCAAAAATGTAAGGGATATCGGCAAGTACGCCTTCGCATACTGTAACCGTCTCGAAAGGATTGAAATTCCTTATGGCGTGACTATTCTGGAAGATTATCTTTTCTACAACGACTATTGTCTTGAAGAAATTGTTATTCCCGACAGCGTGGCGGAAATTCACAATCGTGCCTTTTCCTCTTGTTCCGATATTGAAACTGTTTACTACACAGGCAGCCAGGAACAGTGGGAACGTATCCATATTGAATCGGAAAACCGCTACATTAAAAATTCGAGAATTGTTTATAATTACGACCCCGCAACCTACAAGCCCGCAGGCTCCATGACAGCGATAATTCTTTGCTGTGTTGCGGTACTTGTGCCTGTGGCTGTTATTGTAATCGTGGCAATGAACAGGAAACCCCGTTGTCCCCAGTGCAACGCTGAACTTGAAGACAAAGCCAGATTCTGTACTCAATGCGGTAAAGAGTTGTAAACTTTGCACAAATAAATTATAAAATTATCTTGACTTTTATGCAAGAATGAGTATAATTAAAATATAGAAATTTAATAAAAAGGACGGCGATTTTTATGGCAAAGCTTAGAATCGGTATACTTACAAGCGGCGGCGACTGCCCCGGTCTTAATGCCACAATCAGAGGTGCGGCAAAGGCATGTTATCAGCTTTTCGGAGAAAATAAGGTTGAAATTGTGGGTATTCAGGACGGTTTTTACGGTCTTATTCACAACAATTGCCAGAAAATGAAGCCCTCCGATTTTTCGGGCATTTTAACCCAGGGCGGTACTATTTTAGGTACCAAGCGCACCCCATTCAAAATGATGCAGGTTATTGAAGATGACGAAATCGATAAGGTTTCCGAAATGAAAAAGACATACAAGGAGCAGAAGCTCGATTGTATCCTCACCTTAGGCGGTAACGGTACACACAAGACAGCAAACCTGCTGTCCGAAGAGGGACTTAATATCATCGGCTTGCCCAAGACTATCGACAACGATATTTGGGGTACTGATGTAACCTTCGGTTTCCATACAGCTGTTGATATTGCTACTGATGTAATCGACCGTATTCATACAACCGCCGATTCTCACAGCAGAATCATGGTTATTGAAATCATGGGCAACAAGGCGGGCTGGCTCACTCTTTATTCCGGTATTGCAGGCGGTGCGGATATTGTGCTTATCCCTGAAATTCCCTACGACATAAAGAAGGTAATCAAGGCCGTAAACGAGCGCAACGAAGCAGGAAAGAACTTCTCAATTATTGCCGTAGCCGAGGGTGCAATGAGCAAGGCTGAGGCAAAGATGAAGAAAAAGGAACGCATGGCTCTTCGTGCGGAAGAAGGATATACAACCGTAACATCGCGTGTTGCAAAGGAAATCCAGGCGGCAACAGGCTTTGAAACAAGAACCGTTGTCCCCGGTCATATGCTCCGCGGCGGAAGTCCCTCTGCATATGACAGAGTACTTGCTACCAAGTTCGGCGCAAGAGCAGCTCAGCTTATCAAAGACGGAGGCTTCGGCTATACCGTTGCAAAGATAGGCAATGAAATAACCGAGAATAAGCTTTGCGATGTTACAATGAAGACAAAGTTTGTTCCCGCAGATGACAAGCTGGTTGTAACAGGAAGAAGCATAGGCGTTTCTTTCGGTGACTAAATAACAATGCCGTAGAATTTTTTCTGCGGCATTAACTTTGAATACATAAAGGAATTATAACAATGAAGACAATTGATTTAAGCGGTGTATGGAAACTGCATATGGACAGCCAACGCAAGGGCGTGATTCCCTCAGGGTATAGTGATACAATCACCCTTCCCGACACTACCTCCCATGCACGAAAGGGTAAGAAGAACACAGACCGTCATACAGGCTATCTTACCGACACTTATCGTTTTGAGGGTCATGCGTGGTTTGAGCGTACCTTTACGGTTACGGAGAAAATGCGCGAGTGTGAGCTGGTACTTTTTCTTGAACGCACAAGAAAGACTATTGTTTACATAGACAAGAAAACCATAGGTGCCTGTGACAGCTTATGTGCTCCCCATCGTTACACCCTGCCGAAGCTTCCCGCAGGCGTGCATAAAATCACAATTTGCGTGGACAACACCGATTATATAACAGGCGGCGGTCATTTAACCTCCCCTGATACACAGACAAACTGGAACGGTATTACCGGCCGTATTGAGATTCAGGTTAGACCCGAAAAGCGCATTGATGACGTTATGATAATCTCCGATGTGGGAAAGAACGGTATTTCCGTTAGCTTCAATGCGTCAAAAGACGGTATTGTTTCAGCCTATGTTGAGGGGTACGAAAAACAGGACTTCCCCGTAAGAGAAGGAAAGGGAAATTTCTTCTATTCCCCCTCTGAAAAAATGCCCTTATGGAGCGAGCATAACCCTGAGGTACTTACTCTTGTAACGGAGTTCGGTGGTGAAGAACAGCGCCACACCTTCGGCATGAGAAAAATCTGGACAGACGGCCTCAAAATATATGTCAACGGCATTGAAACCTTTATGAGAGGTAAGCATGACGGTCTTATCTTCCCCTTAACAGGCTATGCTCCCACAACCGTTTCCGAATGGCGCAGGGTACTTGAAACCGCAAAGAATTATGGTATAAACCACTATCGTTTCCATACCTGCTGTCCTCCCGAGGCTGCATTTACAGCCGCCGACCAGCTGGGTATCTATATGCAGCCCGAGCTTCCCTTCTGGGGAACAGTACCCGATGAAATTACCGCCGAACAGCAATTCCTTATTGACGAAGGATTCAGAATGCTGAAAGAATTCGGCAACCACCCCTCCTTTGCCATGATGTCTCTGGGAAATGAGCTCTGGGGAAGTAAAGAGGTAATGGATAAGATACTCAAAGACTACCGTGCGGCAGACCCCCGGCATCTTTATACCGACGGCTCCAACAATTTCCAGTTCTGGCCTGCGGTACTTGAAAACTCCGACTTTTTGAGCGGTGTAAGACTTTCAAAGGAACGTCTCTACCGCGGCTCTTACGCAATGTGCGACGCACCTCTCGGTCATATCCAGACAGATGCACCTAATTCGGTGCACAATTACGATACTATTATCAAGCCTGAGAAAATCGAGACAGAGGGCGGTACAGGAGGAAAAATCCTTATCCAGTTCGGCACAGGCGTAAAGGAAGTCGAGGCAGACGGCGGAGAGGGACTTATCCCCGATGTACCTGTTATCTCCCACGAAATCGGACAGTACGAAACCTATCCCGATTACCGCGAAATTTCCCATTATACAGGCTCTATAAAGGCGGAAAATATCGCAATCTACCGTGAAAGAGCAGAGGAAAAGGGAATGCTTCCCTATGCAGATAAATTCTTCTACGCTTCGGGTAAGCTTGCGGCAGCCTGCTATAAGGCGGAGCTTGAAACAGCCTTCAAGTCTGAGAATCTTTCGGGCTTCCAGCT
>JAZNML010000086.1:0-36790 GCA_045579565.1 Ruminiclostridium sp. | reverse complement strand
TTTTTTAAAAAATTCGACATTTTTAATTGCCCTGGTTTTCGAGCCATGAGCTGTAACCCTTGATAAGACTCTTTGACCACTTTCTTCCGGCCCAGCTTCCGCCGTTTGCTGCGTAGTAGTAATCAAAGTAAAGAGGGCTCTTGTTGATGTATGCCTTTGAAACGTCAATCTTTGCGCTTTCGCCTTCACGGAGCTTTCTTGCGAACACAACAAAACGTGTATCAACATTCATACCCATAGGATAGTAGCAGGTGGAGAGTGTAATGTACTCATCGTCATATGCTACGTTAATAGCGGGGTTGTAGAATACGCTTCTGTCAAAAACAGCTTCCATATACTGATAGAAGGTGTCCTTTGAACCGAAGTTACGGAACTTGTAGTAATTGAAAACATCACCGTGCTTTGTCTGTGTGTTTACATACATACCTGCGAAAACAACATATGTACTTTCACCACCGTAAATGGATTCGTATTCAAAGGTGGGGTGGGTAAGGTAGAAATTAAGGCTGCCGTAACGGTCGGGATAGTAGTTTGTGATTTTAGCAAGACCAACACCTGTTCTGATGTTGTGACCGTAGATAACCAGGTTATCAGGGCCGCCGTCTTCGGTAACCGGTACATGCCAGTCTGCGAAGGTTGTACCAACCTTTGTGTTGTCATATCTGCCGTAGAAATCGTGTTCAAGGTAGAACTTGTTGTCGGTAGCCTGAACAACGGGAACATCGATAGGTGTATCCTCGATTTTGAGCCAGCCTATAAAGTCGGTATTGAGCTTATACATGTATTCCAGGTCATGCTTGATAGCGGGGTAGGAGTTACCGCCTCTGTAACCGCTTACATGTTCCTTGACGGTAGTGATTTTCTTTTTCTTTGTTGTAGTGGGAGCGGCTGTCTGAGCTGCTGTCTGGGCAGCTGTGGAGGGAGCCTGAGTCTGCTGCACGGCGGAAGCTGTTGTAGCCTCAGCGGAGGTTGTTGTAGCTTCTGTTGTGGTAGCCTCGGTGGTGGTTGTGGTAACCTTTGTTGTAGTAGTTGTGGTAGTAGCCTCTGTGGTTGTGGTAGTAGCAGCTTCGGTGGTAGTTGTTGTTGCTTCTGTAACATCACCGTTTTCTACAATTACAGGTGCTTCCTGGCAACCGGAGAGCATTACAACAGCCGCAAGGATAACGGAAACAGCTCTTGCGGCAATACGCTTATGAGATTTCATAATAACATTCCTTTCGATAATTGCTTCAAAAATATCCAGATAATTATACCATAATTTTACACGAATGTCACTATTAATTTCTAAAAAAAGAAATTTTCATCATTTTCAACAATGCCGCCTGTGATAAAAGCAAACATTCTATCCTGTATGCAAGGAAAAATCTTGATTTTTCCGTATTTTATGGTATACTGTAATTAACTGAATCAATAAAGAAAGGGCATGAATCATGGAACAGACCACCCGTAACAATACAATTACAAAGCAGGAGCTGTGGGAGAGAAAGCTTCTTGACCTGAGCCTTCGCAACAGCCTGCTGAATTTCCGCCCGTTGAGTTCATCGGTACAGCTTTCCGCGGGCAATACTGCGGAGCTTGAAAACAGGTTGCTTTCCGATGACAGCTTTAAGATTATTCCCTGTGAGGACGGCTCTGATTTTGTTCAGAACGAGCTGAAACTCTATGTGGAAAACCGCCCCTCTGATAATATAATTGCAGACCTTGACAAAAAGAAGATAAATACATTCATGACCTCCGCCGAGCTGGAAAAGGCATTGAAAAAAATACACAGACAGGCTAAGGTAAGCGTAGAGGAAAACGGTGCAAATACCCTTTATCTTGCTCTGGGTTTTCTGAAATGGTACGAAAACGACAAGTGCGAAAAGCCCCGTATTGCCCCCATTCTTCTTATCCCCGTGGACATTGTGCGTAAGAACCTTGACCGCTCTTATGCCATAAGAAGCCGTGATGAAGACCCTCAGATAAACGTAACACTTCTTGAACTTCTCAGACAGGATTTCGGCATTGTTGCCGAGGGGTTATCACCCCTTCCCGCAGACGAGAAGGGAGTTGACTTGCCCCAGGTATTCAGCCGTGTTGCCGAATCGGTTTCGGCAATGAAGAACTGGGAGATTATCAATGCCGTGTTCCTGGGTCATTTCTCATTCAGCCGTTTCATTATGTGGAACGATATAAAGAGCCGTTCGGACGACCTTAAACAGAACAAGGTTGTTGCAAGTCTTATGGAAGGCAGAATCACCTTTACAGACGACATACCGCCTGTAAATGACCCTGATGACATAGACCCCTCATCACTTGCGGTGCCTACAAGTGCCGATTCATCTCAGCTTTCCGCAATTTACGAAGCCTCCAACGGAAAGAGCTTTGTACTTCACGGACCGCCCGGAACAGGTAAATCCCAGACTATTACCAACATGATTGCAAACGCCTTGTATCAGGGTAAAACGGTACTGTTCGTAGCGGAAAAGATGGCAGCCTTATCGGTAGTACAGAAGCGACTTGCGAAGCTGGGACTTGACCCGTTCTGTCTTGAACTTCATTCAAATAAGACACAGAAGAAAACGGTACTTTCACAGCTTGAAAAAACACTGAATATCCGCAGGACAAAGGAGCCGGAGGATTATCTGAAAACTGCCGCACAGCTTCTTGAAACCCGTAAGAAGCTCAATGCCACCATATCTGCGGTACATAAAAAACAGCTCTGCGGAATGTCCCTTTATGAGCTTCTTGTGTTGTTTGAGCAGAACGCCGCACATAAGGGAAAGCTCACAATTTCCGCCTCAAATGTTACCGCCGAACAGCTCAATGAACAGCGCACAGCAATAAGCGAGCTTGTAAACGCCGATAAACAGGCGGGAGGCTATGTAAATTCAAAGCTGAAAGCTGTTGAGCTTACAGAATATACACCAAAGCTCCGTGATGAATTTGTTGCCCTTTCGGGTAAGCTCATAGCCGCCGCAAACGAAGCCCACAGCGCATATACCGCCCTTACAGGAACCGCCCCCACAGGCATTTCCCAGGCGGAAAATATAGCTTATGCGTCAAAAACCGTGCTTGAATCGGAATACATAATGAAGGCGGTTGCGGGTGATGATTCGTATGAGCTTAAAAAGGAAAAGGCGGATAAGATAATTGAAGCAGGACTTGAATACGAACAGCTTTCCTGCCTTGTAAAAGAGGAGTTTGAGGACACTGTTGACAGCTGGAACACAGTACAGGCTTCGCTTGAATGGAAAAAGGCGGAGCAGAGCTGGTTCTTGGGTAAGATGCTGGGTAAGTCAAAGCTTTTGAAACAGATGGGACTTTACCGCAAAAAAGGTAAGCCCACAGATGAAGAATTCGTAGCGGCAATTGAAAGACTTGCACGCAGACAGACCCTTGCAGAGAGCATAACCTCCGCTGATACCGGTACCACATCGCTTTTCGGAGACCTCTGGGAAGGAAAGGATACTAATTTCCCCAGGCTGAATAAGTCTCTTTCGGACAGCATTGAGCTTGCGAAAACATTTAACTGGATAAAGGACAATGACATAAAGGAAAAGCTTATGTCAAAGTCTGAGCCTGAGCAGATGAAGGCGTACTGGGAAAAGTATTCTGCTTATGAGGAGATTACCGCACAGTTTACGGAAAAATTCGGCGTGAACTTTACTAAGGTTTACGGCGAATATCCTTCCTGTTTCAGCGGTGCAGTCGAGGAAGCAGGTATATGGACAGCCAATGCCGACAGCTTACGCGAGCACTCTGCTGTGGTATCTTCGGCTAATAAGGTAAATGCACTTGGACTTGAAAATGTATCAAAGGCGCTTATGACAGGAGAAATTTCGGCAGATGAAATCATGCCCTCATTCCTTGCGGGCTTTACCTACACAGCGGCAAATTCCGTTATTTCCGCCGAGCCATTACTGTCTCAGTTCAGAGGTGCTGCGTTTGAGGACAGCATAAAGAAATTCGAGGAGCTTGACGTACAGTTCGCCGAGCTTACAAAACGTGAGCTTGTAGCGAAGCTTTCCGCAAATGTACCCGAGGTATCGGGCAATGCGGCGGACTCCTCAGAAATAGGAATGTTACTCAAAACAATCAAGAACAAGGGCAGAATGACCCCCATAAGAAAGCTTTTCGACAATATCCCGAACCTGCTTCCCCGCATGTGTCCCTGTATGCTTATGAGCCCTATTTCAGTAGCTCAGTACATTGACCCTGCGTTCCCGAAATTTGACCTGGTAATCTTCGACGAGGCATCACAGCTTCCCACAAGCGAAGCCGTAGGTGCAATTGCACGAGGAGAGAATGTGGTAGTTGTAGGCGACCCCAACCAGTTACCTCCCACCAGCTTCTTTACAGCGGAGCATGTTGACGAGGAGAATCTGGAAATTGAGGACCTTGAAAGCGTGCTGGATGACTGTCTTGCCCTTGCAATGCCTCAGCAGAAACTTGAATGGCATTACCGTTCAAGACACGAGAGCCTTATTGCGTACAGTAATGCGAAGTACTACGAAAACTCCCTTCTCACATTCCCGTCGCCTGATGATATTGTATCACGTGTTAAATATATCCATGTTGACGGCTTCTATGACAAGAGCGGTACAAGACAGAACAGGGCGGAAGCTGAGGCGGTTGTAAAGGAAATTGTCCGCCGTATCAGTGATGAAAAGCTCAGACAGGAGAGTATCGGCGTTGTTACATTCAGCCTTGTTCAGCAGATACTTATTGATGACCTGCTCAGCGAGGAATACAGAAAGAATCCCGAGCTTGAAACTCTGGCAGACAGTATGTATGAGCCTATTCTTATCAAGAACCTGGAAAACGTACAGGGCGACGAGCGTGACGTAATCATGTTCTCCATAGGCTACGGTCCCGACAAGGATGGCAATGTCTCCATGAATTTCGGTCCCCTTAACCGTGACGGAGGTTGGAGACGACTCAATGTTGCCATTACCCGTGCCCGTAAGGAGATGCAGGTCTTTGCAACAATCACACCTGATATGATTGACCTTGACCGTACAGATGCAGACGGTGTTGCAGGGCTCAGAGGCTTCCTTGAATTTGCTCAGAGAGGAACAGCCGCACTTCCCAAAAGAACAGCTGTTACAATGGAAAATGACAGTCTGGCAGAATTTCTTGCGGCAGAGATTGAGAAAATGGGTTATAAGACCCGCTGCAATATCGGTTGCTCCGAATACAAAATCGATATTGGTGTTATTAACCCTGATGACCCTGAAAGCTATATTCTGGGTATCCGTTGTGACGGACAGCGTTATCTTGAATCGGGTACCGCCCGTGACCGCTGTATCTCTCAGCCCTCGGTACTTTCGGGGCTTGGCTGGAATATCCACAATGTATGGATTCTTGACGTTTATGATAATGCGGCTAAGGTGCTTGCAGGTATCGGAAACCGCATTGAAGCGGAGCTTGAAGCCTACCGCAATCCCCCGGCACCCGTAGTAGAGGAGAAAAAGCCTGAGCCTGTTCCGGCGGTTGAAGAGGAGCCTGAGGAGGCACCTAAAAAGCCGGCAAATTCAGTGGTTTACGAAAGCTACAACCCCTCTGTAATGGGTAAGGCTGAGGATTTCTATGAACCGAAATCCGACACAAAGCTTCGCAGGATATGTGAGGCGGTAATCGGTACCGAAGCCCCCGTAAGCACGGATGTGCTTATAAGAAAGGTTATCTCTGCCTTTGATATAACCCGTGTCACCGAAAAGGCAGAGGAGCGTATCAGAGAAATACTTTCCGAGCTTCCCGTAACGGAAATTGACGGCTTTATCTGGCAGAATGAGGTAATGCCCGACAGCTTTACAATTTACAGAACTCCCGATGAACGTGACGAAAAGCGCAGCATGGGTGATATTCCTCCTCAGGAAATCGCAAATGCGGTGAATGAGATAATAAAGAGCCAGATCAGTATGACAAGAGCTGATCTTGTGCGTGTTACAGCGTCGGTGTTCGGTTACAGCCGTATAGGTGGCGCAATCGAATCCGCGGTGGAAAAGGGAATTACCTGTGCAATTGAAAAGGGCTTTGTAAAGGAAGAAAACGGAAGAATCAGCGGAAATTAAACATAAAAAGGCAGGTTCGTACCTGCCTTTTTTATTGTGTGAAATCTCAAAAACATAAAAAAATTAACGTTTATCGTTAAAAAACTATTGACAAACGTAAATTTGTGTGCTATACTCTAACCATGATAAGCGCTATCGTATTGAAAATTTGTGTATTATACGGGAAGTCCCGTGACTATGGAGGAAAAAACAATGAAAAAAGCGGTTGACACAGTTGAAAGAACACTGGAAAAGGAAAAACAGAGCTTTATTTTTGTGTGTAAAATGGGCGAGGTGTTTTCTATACTTATACTTGTAATGTGCATAATAGGAGCGCTGGCAGCATGCTTTATGTCACTTATGTACATTTTAGGGATTGCCATTGATAGTAATTTTGCAACTCCTCATGTTGCAGAAGAAATCTATTGCATGATAAACGGAATCTGCATAAGTCTTGGCTTGGGTATAGCTTGCAATTTTTCTGTAAAGATCTTTAATAAACTCAAAACAGGAGATACGCCTTTTAAGTATGATATTGCTGATAAAATCAAGGGCGCAGGAATAATTTTGATTATAACAGGGCTTTTTGGTTCTTTAACAGAATTTATCTATACTGTGCTTATTGACAACAATGTTTTCTTAGGAAAAAATACTATCGGAATAATCAGTGGGTGTGAAGATATGCTGATATTGTCTGTTGTCCTTATGTCTGTTGCTTATATTTTTAACTACGGCTGTAAATTACAGCAGGAATCCGACGAGACATTATAAGGGGGAATTATGGCTATTATACTAAGACTGGACAGAGTAATGGCGGATAGGAAAATATCCCTCAATGAGCTTTCGGAAAAGGTGGGGGTTGCGAACGTGAACCTGTCCAAGCTGAAAACAGGTAAGGTCAGCGCAATCCGTTTCTCAACCCTTGACGCAATATGCAGGGTGCTGGACTGCCAGCCGGGAGATATTCTGGAATACAGCGCTGATGAAGAATAAGGTGTCATATGAAAACTGAAATAATAATGCGTGTTCGTGAAATGGAACGGCTTTTTGACGCGGTCAGCACCGCTGTAAAGAATAAGGATACCAATACTCCCGAAATATCCTCAATGATACGCACCCTTTCCTATTACATGGACAGCGGGCTGTGGCTTTCGGATTACGAGGCAGACGAGCGAGGGGAATTACCCCGAGACATGAAAAGGGGAGTGCTGTCGGAAGATGGATTGTATAATCTTCTGTGTGACTGGGAAAACGGTTTATTGGAATAAAAAATGCTGAGGCAAAAGCCTCAGCATTTTTATTTGTATGAATTACTTTCTTCTCTTTCTTGTGAGAAGAGTAACAGCTGCGGAAACAATCACACCTGTAAAGCTGAGTGTAACAGCTGTAAATGGGTTGTTATCCTCTTCTTCGTCATCGGTTATAACCTCATCAGTATCTCCGTCAACGTCGGAATCTGTGGATTCCTCAACGCGCTTGCCGTGGTTTTCATCATCGATTACGATAATGTATTCAGAAGCGTGTGTAAAGGTAAGGTCTGCCATACCCTTGGAGCTTATCTTATCAGCGCAGATAAAGTCGAGACCTGCGTCAACGTAGTAATAGAGGTTAGCATAGAAGCCTTCGTTTTCTTCGCCCATATCAACTGTAAGAACAGCTGTGAAGCCGAAGTCTCCGTCATGGCTCAATGTGATTTCTGTGTAATCACAATCGCCTGTAACTTCGTTGATAATCATAACGGGAATATTATCCGCGCCTTCGTTTACGCCTAAGTCAATATCCATAGGCTCGGTAATATCTTCGCCGTTGATAGTCCACTTGAAGCCGTTTTCAAGCTCGATAACGATGTCGATATCGTGTCCCATAACCTGTTCAAAGATTTCCTCGGGAACCTTTGTAGCACCATTCATGTCAACGATAACCTTTTCGCCTTCCTTAGCGTCAAGAATTTCGTCTGCAATAGCTTCCCAGCCCATTTTACCGTTTTCGCCCTTTATCTGAGGAGCAAGATCGTCATCCTCGTCATCCTCTGTTGCAGGAGCGGTTGTGGTAGTTGTAGAAGCGGGAGTTGTTGTAACGGAGGGTGAGGTTACCCATGAAGGAATACCTGTGTTTACGGGAGATGTAGTAGTTGTAGTAGTTGTTGTTGTTTCGGGAGCGGGAGTTATGGGCGTTGTTTCCTCGGGCACCTCTTCGCTCTCTAATTGAGGAATTACTTCCTCATCAGTGTACTTACATTCGGAGCATGTTCTTTCCTTTAAGCCTTCTTCTGTTTCGGTAGCCGGCTTAACAACAGTCCATTCGCCGTATGTATGCGCTTCGTAGCCGTCCTTATTGGCAGCTTCGGTTATAGGGCAGTCTGCATTCTGGCAGTCGTGCCAATGGTGAGTATTGCTCTGAATCCAGAAATCTGTCCAGTCGTGGCCGAGCGCCTTTCCGTAAGGAATCTTACATGTCTCGCAAACAGCCTGCTTTGTGCAGGTAGCTGTACCGCCCATGTGTCCGGCGTCGTTCATGTTGTCCTGGCCGCACTTTGTGCAATGTTCCCAGTGAGAATCGCTGTCATAAAGGATTTCAGTTGTGCCCTTGTGGTCACAGAGACCTACATAAAGTGTACCGTTTTTGTAAGTTACGGTGTAGTTGTCGCCTGCGTCTGCTTCCCCTGTAACAACAATTTCATATTCGCCGATTGTCTTGTTATCTGCACCTGAGTAGCCGATAACGGGTTCGGTAACAAGCTTGTCGCCGCCTACAAGTCCCTTTACTGTGTAGGTTGTTTCAGGAAGCTCTGCGCCTACGATAATGTACTTGTCATCTGCTGTGATTGTGAGCTCTGCCTGTTCGATTGTAATTAACGCATTTTCCACGACAGCGTGTAACTCTGCGTCATAGCCTTCAACCTTGCTGTAATCGTAGTTTACATCATCTACTTCGTGATAAGCCTTGCAGATGTCGTTGACAGCGGGAACGATTGTATCGTCAACCCACTTCCATCCACTGTCAAAGGTGGATTCGGACAGCTTCATTCCGTATGTGATAGTAGATGCCACAGGCTGTGGAAGAGGAACATTATTCGGGTCTGCCTGCTTTATGGTAAGTGTGCCGTCTGTAACGGTAACGGTGTAGTTATCCTTGTCCGCACCGCCTGTAAGCTCTGCTGTAATACTGTATGTGCCTGCATTTACGCCTTCTTCACGTGTAAAGGTGAAGGAGAGCTCGTCTGTGACCACAACACCTGTTGCTGTACCTGTGAATACAGGGTCATCGTCGCCGTATACCTTTTCAGCATTGTCAACTGTGTAGTTAATTTTCTTGGGCTTGATAGTTACCGCAACGGAACCGGATTCACATTCTGTGTGGTTGGTATCGGGTATTACAGAGTAATAAACAATGTATGTGCCTGCGTCGGTTGATTGGGGAATTGTCTCGCTGTAAGACTCGTTTTCGCTGAGTCTGTATGCGAATGTACCGCCGTTTGCTTCACCCTCGGCAATAAGATACTGTGCTTCACCGTCGTAGGTTAAATCATTAGGTGTGGGAGCAGCGGAAACAGTAGCCTTAGCGGGATTGATTACACCCTTTTGTGTAAGAGTCAAATTGTAGCTTTCCTGATTAAAGCACTTCTTGATGTCATCTGTAAGGAAAGTGATAACGGCTTTAACAGTCTTGTTCTCGCCTGCATCTGCGCTGTCTGCGGTAAAGGTTGCTGTATAGTCTGTGCCGTATGTAAAGCCATACAATAATACAGTCATGGAGTTATTAACGAAGTGCAAGCTTGTTATTTTCGAGCTGTCAAATTCAGTCTTTCCGTCATAGGTCTTAGTGAGAATTGTATCAAGAGCAGGAGAGACATAATCAACATCTGTAATATCAGTGGGGATGATAGACCATTCTCCTGTTGCTTCACCTGTGTAGTTGCCGATACCCTTTACTGTTACAGGATAAGTACCTACAAGATATTTTGTGTCTGCTTCTGTATAAACAATCTCGTAATCGACGAGAGAAAGTGGATTTCCGAGATCATCGGTTACGTCTGCACTGGGATTATAATAAACACCGAAATAAAAGTCTATGCTTTTTAATGTAGCGTTTTCAATGCTTCTGGGTTCGATTTTGAGGGTTGTGCTTGCGGTTACATCTCCTGCGGAAATCTCAGCAGAATATGTGCCTGCGTTTTTGGGGTTTGAAGCAAGTATGTTTCCATCTTCATCACGGTATGTTAATTTAACATCAACACCATCGATAGTGCCTTCTGTTTCTGCGGTCTTTGTTTTTCCGTCATAGATGAGGTTTTCAGCCGCAGTAACCTTTACGGTCTGTGTCTTGCTGGGGCATCCGCCGTCTGTATCCTTACAGATTGCGGTAATGGTATCACCGCTTGCGGTAATGGTGTATTCGTGGGTATGCTCGATAACAGTAGCGGTAGCGGTAGCAGAGTGGGTTACGTTGTAATAAGCTGTTACATCATTACCCTCTGCATCCTGAATTGTTGCTGTGGTGATTTCGAGTGTTATAACATTACCGATTGTTGAATAATTGCCATCTTTAAATGTAACGATAACCTTATGACCGTTAATAAGATCTGAAACTTCGATTTTTTCAGGGTTGGGTGTGCCGTTCTTGACAACACTCTGGTTAAGGGGTGTAATAACCAGTTCACGCTGTTGTATAGTGTAGTCCTTATTTATTTCACCTGTAAAGTTACCAATACCTGTGATTGTAACAGTATAATTGCCGGGAATTTCAGCGGCAATATCTCCGCTTAATGTATAGTCCTTACCTTCTGTAAGCCCAGCGCCCATGAATGTTGCGCCTGTGATTTTTGTTTGTTCTTTACCGTTGTAGATAAGTTCGCCGCTTGACTGAACAGTGAACTGTGTACCCTGATTTATGATATAAGGTGAAACAGTTATCTTTACTGTCTGGGGTTCGATATTCTTATAGTTTGTATCGCCCACTACCTTATAGTATACAGTATATTCGCCTGCATCGGTAGCTGTGGGGATAGTTGTTGTGTACTTGTTTCCGTCAAGGGAGTAGTATGCTGTACCGCCTGTAACTTCTGCTGTTTTCACAAGAGGTTGTACTTCACAGTTGTATTCTAAATTATCTGCAAAGGTGAATGACGCTGTGGGAGTCTTTCCTTCAATAGTGAATGTCTTACGTACGGCTGTGCCTGTACCGCCCATACTTACGGTCATTTCCGCTTCGTATGTGCCTACGTTTACAGGTGCAGAGTTTAAAAGTGCGTTAGTTGAATCGCGGTAGGTAATGTCTGAAACAGAGATAGTGCCTATATTCAAAAGTGCCTGTGCATTTGCATCAATGTCTGTGGTTGCAGTCTTTTTTGTGCCGTCATAAACCGCATTTTCAGGTCCGTTCAGAGTAACTACGGCTTCAAAATCACATTCACAGGAGACAATAACCTTATTATCAGAAGCCTTTGCTGTAAATGTGTGTGGTACATAAATCGTATTTTCCTTAAAATATTTTACAGGACAATCTTCACAAAATACTTTTATGTCATGCTTTTCGGATGTAATCTCATCATAGGTAGTAGCCAATTCGTGCGTATGTACTGTACCGTCTTGGTTGATAATTTTTCCCTCGTCTGTATTGGTGTATTCTATATTAACACCCTGTGATAAATCAATCGTTCCGGTTTCGTAATTATTAAAAATATTGAAAGTACCGCCTGTAACGGTGCCGTAATTTAAACAATCAATGAAAGTACCGCCTGTAACGGTGCCGTAATTCCAAATTGCCTCGCATTTTCCACTTCGGATAGTGCCGTAATTATAAACAGTTTTATTTGATATTTCAGCAGTAATATCGAAAATAAAACCTTCCTTAAGTTTGATTTTAGAATTACCAATCCATTCCCAGAATACGCCGTATCCTGTATCATTATCAATCATCTCATCTGTGAGAGTAATTTCATTACTGAAAATGGTTACTTCGAAAGAGGTTGCATATGAGCTGTTATAGTTGGTGCCTCCGTCTATCCTATAGTATACGGTATATGTTCCTGCCTCGGTAGCTGTGGGGATTTCTGTGCTGTATTCACCGTCATCAAGCTTATACAACATAGTACCGCCTGTTGTGGAGCCTGCGGTAATAAGCTCCTGAGGGCTGCCGTTTGCAATAAGATTTTCCTTGGCTTTGGGAGGAGTAAATTCGGGGATAATCTTATAGATAGTCCATTCGATATTCGCTGTACCGCCGAAATTCCCCTTACCTTCAACGGTGAGGATGTAATCGCCTGCGTCTGTTTTTTCGATGTCGCCTGAAAGAACATAGTCTGTGTCGGGAATTAAAGTATATTGTGGCAAATTAATAGTAAATTCAGGAGTAATAGGGTTGCCTGTATAGTCGAATCCTGTATTATCGATATATATATACGCAGGAGTATCCTGTAAAACTCCACCAGCTTCATAGATGTATATAGGTGTGGGACTTATTGTCCAATTTACAACTTTTGAACCGCTGTATGTATTGATACCCTTGATTGTTGCTTCATAGGTACCTGCATTTGTCTGAGGAGTATATTCTACGGTATAATCTGTGTCTTTTGTAAGGTTTTCTTCGTTATACCTAACTGTAAATTCAGGATAGTATTCTGTGCTATCATAGTTTAGGTGATTACTTTGAGAAATTATAGCATCTGCAATATCAAAAGTTACAACAGAGGAGTCATAATCTGCTGTGGAAACAGTAAGGATAGAGTCACCGTAATAGCTTGTTGTATCGCTGTCGTATACATATTTGATAGAGTTGAGCTCGTCAAATTTCTTTGAATACTGGACAGCTGCGGAATCCTCGGTCATACCTTTGAGGAAAAGCTCATCAGGTGCGCCGGCTGTACCCTCGTCACAGTTTGTAACGTCAACAAGATAGTTGGTACCGCCGATGGTGACGATGTTCCACATATGAGGACCTGAACCCGTACCGCCTGTCATGGTACCTGTTACACAGTAGCATGTATCACCGCTCAGATTACAGAGGTACTCGAATGCCTTTGCATAGCCTTCGCAGACTACGTTTGTGTCTTCGACGCCGTCAAAAACGTTTATAAGCTGCCAGGGGTCGATACCACTGGTAGCGATGCTGTAGCTATCCTTTGCGGCATTGTCGTCATAGGATACCAGTTCGCAGATTGCGTCTTTGTAGCCTTTAAGACGTTCAACAACGGAAGCGCTTTCATATTGCTGGAAAATTTCCTGTGCATTTTCGATAGCCGCATTTACTCTGGCTGTTGAATTGGAGGTGTTGTAGTTGTCTGCACCTCTGTATTTTATGTCAACCACAAAGCTGATAGTAGCAGAGGTGAGAGTAACAGCGGTTTCGTTTGTTGACATATAATAGGACATTTTAATACCGCCGGACTTTGTCTTATCGTGCCAGTAAAAATCAAATGGGTTATCAAAAAGGAGTGCCTTGTATACATTATCAAGAACCTGAGAGATAGCTGTCTTGATTTCTGCTTCGCTTGCGTTTGATGAGATTCCTAATTCAGTGAAGGTGAGTTCGATGTTTTCTACTTCAAAATCTGTACTTGCAGCTTCACCTGTTGAGACATATTTTGCCTTTTCGAGTAACTGATTGTAGAAATTCTGCTGGCCTGCGCCCAGTCTATCATCTGCAATAGCGGTATAAGTAGTTGCACCGCCCTCGACACCGTAAATGCCGTTTTCAAAATAGCCGAAAAGGAGCTCGTCATTTGTAATGCCTAAGTCAATGCCGGGGAGCTGAGCTGTTCCGACCACCTGAGAAGGTGCAGCCTCGCCCTCAGCGAATACGGTAGCAGCCGAATTGAATGCAACCGCAGAAGCGAGCATAAGGCTTAATGATTTTTTAAGAAATGCTTTGCTTGGTTTCATAATATTTCCTTTCCATAAAAACAAAGTATATATTTTTATACAATCCGATTAATTATACCATAAATAAGGGAAAAAATCAATAATTTATCAGGCTGAATCGGTAAAAAAAGCAAATATCTGCAAATATTACAAAAAACAAGCCCTGATTTTGTGGAATTACCCGCAAAAATACAACTTCACCGTGCCTGAAAAACGACACGGTGAAGGGTTTTGTTGCATTATGCGTTCTCTTTCTGGGGAACATTCAGCTTTTTCATAAGACTGTACTCGTCGAGGTCAACGGTACGGGAGAAAACCGCCTTTTCTCCGCGTCTGAACAGCCAGCAGCTACCCAGAGGCATAGAAAGGATTTCGTGAACGGGCATATCCGAGCGTGTGGCAATCTGAGATGCGGTGCGGATGTCGTTACCGCCCATGTAAATGAGGGTATCGCAGTTTTCCAGGATAGTGTGGGCGCTGCTTTCATAACCCTTTTCAAGCTGAGCTTCGGATTGGAGAACGATAGAGGCGGAGATGTTTCTTGAACGGATATTTGAAATCATGTTTTCAAAGCCGTCAATCTTACAGTTTGTGCCGAAATCGTCAAGCATAAAGCGTACAGGAACAGGGAGCTTATTGTCCTTGCACTTTTCGTCGGCGAAGGAGCAGAGCTTATTCATAGCCTGGCTGTAAAAGGTGTTTACGAGGATGTCCTTTGACCTGTCGGTATCGCTTACTTCAACGAACACGACAGTCTTTTCAAGACCCAGCTTTTCAAAGCTCATGGTGGGGAGAGTCATCATATCCTTTATTTCGGGAGTGGAGAGCGCACCGATGTTACTCTGGATAGTGGTGATAATGGTGAGGAAGGTTTTTTCGGGGGTTTTGCGGAATTTCTGATACTGCTCATAGCACCAGGGAGTATGACCCTTCTCCGTCTCGTACCTTTCTTTGAAATTGTTCATCATTTCATCGAATCTGCTGCCTATTCTTGTATCAATCATGTCAATATCGATAGTGGAAAGAAGCCTGCCGATTTCGTCAAAGGTACGTTTTTCCACGGGGTACTCCGAGTCAACCATGTAACCGATAATTGCGGAGAGCAGCAGCTCACCGCACCTGTCCCAGAAGGGATCGGCATGGTTATCGGTTGTCTTTCCTGCATAGGTGATGTAATGTGAAATCTTCATGATGTCATCAGGGGAATCAATATACGCCAGGGGATTGAACCCGTCGGACAGCTCCGGGTGAATGAAGTTCAGGTCAATGACGTTGTACCCCAGGGAAGCCATATAGTCGCCGTATTTGTCTTTGAGGTTTCCTTTCGGGTCGGAGACAATGTAGCTCCCGACACCTGAAAGGAGATTGGGGATAATATATCCTCTGGTTTTTCCTCCCCCCGAGGTAGCAATAACCGTGACATTGTTGTTGACTCTCGTCTTGAAGCCGTCCATACTAACGACACGGCCGTCGGGGAGAAGCATGCCTTCTGTTTTGCCTGCAAGTGTGATGTTGTTTTCGTAATTTGTGGGATTATACATAATAAATACCTGCCTTTCGTCAATTAAAAAATGTTCTTTATTTCGTCACAGATGCCGAACTTTACGGCATCCTCCGCATTCATGTAATTATCAAAGGCGGTTGCCTCATTGATTTCATCCATGGTTCTGCCTGTGTGCTTTGCTAAGATACCGTTGACCATATTCTTTACTGCGAGAATATCCTGTGCCTTCTTCTCGATGGTGGTTGCCGAATCTCCGAAGCCGTCTATAAGGTGGGGCTCATGAATCATTACGGTGGAGTGGGGAAGAACAAAGCGGTGACCCTTTCTTCCGCCTGCCAGTATTACCGCCGACATACTTGCGGCAATTCCTGTGCAGTAGAGGTTGATTTCATAAGGATAAGCCTGTATTATGTCGTAGATTACAAGTCCCGAGTTGATTTCGCCGCCGGGGCTGTTGATATAGATGTTTACCGGCAGCTCCTTACTGTGCATGTGCTTCATTACAGATGAGAAGTGGACTGCGGTTTCGGGGGTAATAAGCTCCGATAAGAATATGTCGCCCTTTCCTGCATTAAGAGAAAAGGTATTATATTCTCCTGTACCGCCTGAGTGACGCTCGGTAATTTTTTCGGGGAGGGACATAACGATTTTCTGAGTTAAATTAGTAGCCATGATTTTTTCCTTTCCGTGTGGGTTTGAATTTCAGCTCTCTTGCTGTTGAGGTCATTATAGCACGGAAAAATCATGTTGTCTACTTACAAACTTATTCTATCTTGGATATACCGAAACAGGACAAATTTCAAAAAGCAAAAAAACCGCATCCCAAAAGGGATGCGGTCGTAGTGACAAAAAAGAATTTTTTGTCACTACGGCAGGTGTTGATAAGCACATGCAGACAAGAAAAAAGCCCCGATAGGCGTACGGGGGTACGTCAAGGGGCTTTTGACGAAGTAAGCAAAAATACATTTACAGAGTCGTGAAAACGACTCTGTAAATAGTGCGTTGATATAAGTTATTTTTGCTATTATAAATCTACTTAATTGTATTTTTGCGGTGCGTGGGCTTATCAACAAGCTGAAACCGCATCCCAAAAGGGATGCGGTCGTTAAAAAGTTACATGTATTTTTCCATAAGCTCGTAAATGCTGTCCTGTTCGCCCATTGCAAACACATAGGAAGCGAACAGCATCCACACATACCACTCATATGCGCCCATTCTGAATTTGTAGAGAATGTCATTCCACGAGTCATCAGCGTACTGGATAAGCCCTGTTATAACGGGGGCAAAATCCTCCTTACAGGGAACGGGACCGCTGAATTCAGGGGGCTTGTACCTGATGTTGATGTCAAACACCCTTTCACCCGCAAAGATTCTCGGCTCATAATCCATGTCGTCGTTTCTCATCAGTCTCGCTACAACCATCATGTTGCGGTACTGGGTGACGAAGTTGAACAAATCCCAGTTATCACGGTGGTCGTAATACTGGAAAATCCTGTTTTCGTAAACGAGATTTTCTAAATCGCCGCGGAAAAGCTCGCGGTTTTCGGGAGATAAGGATTCAAAAGCCGCGAAAAATTCCACAACGCTTACGTTTTCCTCCTGGTCATAAAGCCACAGGTGGCAGGCGGTATCGAAAAATGCAAGATTGTTCGCCATGATGATACGCTTTTCGTTGTCGCTCAGATTGTCCAGGTAATCAATAAGCAAATCAGCCTGTTCTGTTTTCCACTCGTCAAACTGGTTATCCGAAATAACCCTTTTCCCCAGCCTTTCGCAAAGCTCATGCACTGTGCGGTTAGGATATAGGGGAAGATAAGGGAAATACTGCGAATGGTTCTTTGCTTCCTCGCTGTAAATATCGAAAACGGCGGACAATATCTCATATTGCATCTTAGTTGTAGTCTGAGGTAAATCGTCATCGCTCTCTGCGTCTTTTTTCATAAGGGTGCTGATATATTTCTGTGACACACCCACAGCTTCTGCAACCCTTTTCTGAGTAACTGCGCCTCCCAGCACCGAGAAAAGCTTTCTTAAAAAAGACGCCAGTTCTTTGGGCGGCATATGGCTGTATTTTTTATACACAGACCTTCTGTCAAGGATACGGTTAATGCGCGGCTCCTTACTTTCGGGCATTTTCACATGGAGATAGCGGTAAACGGATTTTTCCGAAACGCCTAATTCCTCCGCCAGCTCCTTTGAGGTAACCCCCAGAAGCTTCATTCGGTTAAGTATTTCCTCGGCCTCATTGGGTTGTGTATAATCCTTGAAATCAGTGTTTTCCATACCAGTCCTTTACAATCTGCTCTGTCTTTTTACCTACGATTGAGAAGCCCATTTCGGGATTTCTTTCGGGAATTTTCGTGTACCAGTCCCACCAGAAGAAGCCTGCGAACCATTCCTCGCCCCACATGGCCTTCATGCAGGATTCGTAGAAATTCGCCTGCTCGTCCTCGTCATATGGGAACTCTCTGTGGCTGAAATCATAGGGCATCATTGCACAGCCCTTAGCACTGCGGCAGCCTATCTCCATAAAGATAATCTGCTTTCCGTCGTTCTGTTTTGAAAGCTCTGAAAGACGCTCCTTCTGTTCATTCCAGACAGCTATCATATTCTCCTGTGTATCGCCGGGCACCTTTCCCACACCGTAGTAAGCGGAGGTACCGATATAATCCACCGCATCCCACCATTTAACGCCGAATTCCTTGCCGTGATTGGTGTTGTAGGTAATGGGACCGTGATAGATTTCTCTTACTCTTGCGATTGCTTCACGCCAGTATTCTGTCTTATGCTCCGTGCCCAGCATTTCGCAACCCACACAGAACATTTCACAGCCTGTTTCTTCCGCAATTTCCGCGTAATGACAGAGGAAGGCGGTGTAGGAAGAAAACCATTCCTTCCAGTAATTCTTATCGCCCACTTCTGCTTCGGGGAAACGGATATTTGCTCTCCATACTCCGTCTGCGCAGTTTACCATAGGCTTCATGCAGACTTTGAGACCTAAGGAATGAAGCTTATCCGCCGCTGCGGCAACATCCTTGTCTGTAACGGTATAGCGGTAGTCGGGGCGGATAACGGTGGAGCTGAAACTGTCCTGCCTTACCACGAAGGCAAGGGCAGCCCAGTCGCCTCCCAGCGCCGCAAGGCGCTCCATGGAAGCATACGCTTCGGGGGTGCGGTAGTCTCCGCGCTTTCCGTCAAATCCGTATGTGAATCCTTTAATGAACATATTAACCTCCTTGGTTGTTGAGATGAATCAATGGCAATTTGCATTGCATCATGGATAAATTATTGCTTGAAGGACGGGAGCAGACAAGTATACGGTCTTTGTCCTCTGTCATTGTTGCAAGATATCTTCCGTCATGGCTTAAACAGGAATATTCAGGGAAGGTGAGTGCACCGAATTTATCGGAATTGCCTATTTCCATACCGAATTCATTCAAGGACTCGGTATTGGGACTCTCCTCCCAGTCTGCGCTGATTTGGGCATATTCTTTATCCAGACAGAAATTGATACTGGTGAAGCTTTCCGTATCAGCCATTATGTACTTTTCTTCGTCGTCGTTTCTGAAAAGAAGCTGTGTGCTGTCCTTACTGAAACAGCAGGGATAAAAAAACTTATTGTCGTTTACAACGCTAAAAATATAATTGTTTACATCAACAGTATACAGGACCTTGAATTCCAGTGCGGTACAGAGGGAGTCCATAATGAGTTTATCATCAGAGTAATTTGAATAGATTTTCTCTGCAAATTCATTTGCGGTAATATCTCCCTTTACCCAGCGTGTAAGATATGCGTTGTAGAAAGCGGCTGAGTGGTAGGGACAGATTTCAAGTGCTTCTTCAAAGCATTCCAGTGCTTCATCAAGTCTGCCTGAGTTCAGAGAAATAAGATTGATACCCCGGTTATTGAGATAATCGGCTCTTGTTACGGGGTCGATATCCAGGGATGTAAGGCTGATAAAATCGGGGAAAGCCTCCCTGAACATATACATCAGTTCCTTTGCGGAGGGTCTGTCGGCAGGTTTTTCCGCAAGAGCCTTTTCAAGTATTGCTATTATGTTTTCAGGCACAGGGATTCTGGCTTTTTTTGTGAGAAAGTTAAAGTATCTCCTCACCTCAACGCCGTAATCCCATGTGCATTTCCCGTAGAAAAGCTCAATGCATACCACCGCCCAGGAAAAAATATCTGTTTTCTCGGTTAAGTCGTCATTACTTCTCTGTTCGGGGGAACAGTATTTTTCGGTGAGGTATTCTCTTGAAGCTGATGAGCTGCCGAAATCGGTGAGCTTTGCTGTTCCTTTTTCGGTAATCATAATATTACCGGGCTTAATGTCCTTGTGCACAATGCCGTGCTGATGCACATAGTCGAGCCCTGACAGCATCTGAACAGCAATACTTATGATGCGTGCTGTGATGATTCTGTTGTATTCCTCATCGGACAGATTGTCGTCTGTTTTGTAGAAGGAACCGTCGTCAAGCATTTCCCGAAGGCTTTTGCCGTTGCACCATTCCAGGAAAAGAACAGGCTTTTCATCGTAGACATTTACAAAATGGCATTGTATAACATGTGGGTGCATGCCAAGGCTGTTCCACAGTCTGCATTCCTCACAGAAATCGTTGATTTTTTCGGGAACAGGGTCTTTCGGCACCTTAATGGCAATATCTATATCCCATACGTCGTGATGAGCCTTTATAACGTATGAGGTACCGCCCTCGGTTGCCTTATCTTCTACAATACGGTATTGCTGAAACAGAACGGTATCTTTTTTGAATTTCTCCACCATATCACCTCTTATTGAGATTGAAATAAAGCATCATCTTGTGTAAGAATGGCATATCAAGTTCTTTTTCAAATTTATCACCGCTTGCAAATTCAAGGGTAAGGGTGATTTTTGCATCCTTTGTAAACAACTCATAACCATCTGAACAAGTGATTGACGCGGGCATTATGTGTTTGTCAAATGTCTCGCAGCAATTACGGCACATAAGTAAAGGCACTCTTGCGTTTTCGCCTTTGTATGCGTATCTTATATCGAGAGAAGAGGACTGGGATAAAATCTTACCGTCGCAAACAGGACAGATAACAGGCTTATCCTTTCCGTATCCGCTGAAATCGTACCAATTCCCGTTGACGTGTACCTGATAGGTACCCATAAGATGTTTTTTAAGAATATCTTTTTCTGCTTTGTTCAGCTTTTCGGCATCTTCACATGCTTCATCTATAAGCTCTTCCGGAATTTTTTCAAGCATATCTCCTCTGAAACCAAGCTCCTTAATTACAGGCAGGCTTTCGATTGCTTCAAACTCCTTGCAGGCTTCAAGCTGGAAACCATTTCCTTTAAGAAAATCTATCAAAGCGGACTCGATATTGTCATCATTGTTATACAGAATTACTGTATTGTTTTTGTTGTCGGAAACTGAGCCTGAAATATCCTTGCTTATCTTTAAGAAATATATATATTGGGTGCCTTTATCTCCTGAAAACAGATTATAATTAAAATTGCCGCTGCTTCTGATTTTTTCCGTAAGCTTATAAAGGCGCGGATAATCAACTTCTCCGATTCTTTCTTTTTCGTCTTCGTTTCTGAAAAAGAATTTTAGCTTAGGGCTCTTTATAATGTCGTCATTCAGGTGCTCGCTTTTAAGAATATCAGAATAAAGAACCAGGTATGAATTTTTATATCTGTTTATTGCTTTCACGAGAAGCTCACAGCCTCTTTCTGAATTGCAGGCCTTTTCCGCAAGAAAATCAACAAAATCATTGTCGATTTCACCTTTTTCTGTAAGCTGATTAACCACCTCATAAATGTCGTCAGTGTTATCAATTTCAGGGTTACGACTGAGAATATCACAGAAAGCCTTTATTGATTCTCTGCTTATTGTAGTTGCTTTTGCTATTACTGTTTTCAAAAGCGACAAGTACTCAGCACAAGGCTCGGCCTTGAAGAAATCTATAAATTCGCTTACTTTTTCATCAGGGTTCTTTATTTCTGTCAGCAGTTTTTTGATTTTCTTTAAAACATAGTCACGGTTATTATTGATATCCCTGATGCCGATAAAGATTGATAAGAAATCATCAGGAGCGTCATATTTTCCAATAAGATTATCAATGATATTCAGATATTTCTTATCGCTGAGCGTGAGAAGTTTTGTAAAAATCTCAGAAAGCTTGTTATTGTTGTCGATATGGAATTTCTCAATAGCAAATTCAATAAGGCTTTCAGACTCGCTTTTAAGGAAATCATCAATATTATCTTCATTAAAAGCATCAGAAAGATTGATTATACCGCACTTTTCAACGACCTTTGAAGGAGAAGTTATTATTCTGCCGCCAAAGTCGGAAGCATTTAGTTTTTCTTTTTCTTCATTCTTTGTTATTTCAAGGAAGTAGTATCTGTATTCTGGATTATAGACCATGCATCCTTTCGGTGTTCTGAATGCTACAAGACCTTTTTCGAAAAAGCCGCCTTCCCAGGCTTCCTTTTCATCGTTGAAGCAGGAAAGAACCAGCTTATTTTTGCTTATTATTTTCAATAGAGCATCGTCTGTACCCACCACATTGTTAGCGGAAGAACCGCCAAACACATCCAGAGCAGCGAAACTGTTTGAATTTGTTTTTTCGTCTTTTGTATAGAGCCTGGTTCTTATATGGGGCAGACAAGCGTCAAAGATTTTATCAACTTTCAGATTATTTTTGATAATTGTATCAATTATCGTAGAGTAATTAGACTTGATTCCTAAAACACTTGCAGTCTTTTCATCTAAATACACCACCGAAGGAGTATTACTTGCGTTTTCCAGCAACTTGTAAAAAACACTTGTAAATACCTTTACAACGCCGTCAAGAATTTCTTCTTTTGAGTAAAGCTTACCGTCACTGCATCTGATAACCTTAAAGGTGTTAAGGTAATTTGCCCATTGTTCTTTTGACTGTCCGGCTTTTGTATACAGGTTCTGGCTTTCATAAGGCAGATATTTATATACATCGGTACCGTCTTTTGCGTAAGCCTCAAAGCATTCTTTCAGACCGACGCTAAGAACTTTTTTCAGAATTTCAACGTTTTTATTCTCGTTATCATTTGCTATGTTGGTACGGTCATCGGATGGCCGAACAGAAGGTATATTCAGCATGAAGGGGAGTAATGCATTTTCCTTTGAGAGAGGAAGATTACAGTACAGGGGATAACTTGAATCTGAAACAGGGGGGAAGTAAATTTCGCACAAAGGCTTCTGATTTTCGCTTTCTCCGAATTTGTAAAATTTCAGATTTTCGTTTGTTCCTTCGGGAAAAATTTTGCGTTCAGATAAATCAAAGCCGTTTGTTTCCGGCGGGTATTTGATATCTTTAAGAAAGACATAGTTTTCGGGAGCAGTCAAATCTTCAAGAAAACCCCACACATCTTTCTTATCAATGAAAGTCAGACGGATTTCAGTGATGTGTTTATCGGGGTTGTCATATTTGCTGAAAACAGGGACAGGACAATATTTGCTTATTTGCTTCTTGTCGTCATTTTCGTAATAATTATAGAAGTTTAAGTTTTGGGTGATTTCATCTTTTTCACCGAGAACATCTTCTGCACGTGGAATTATTCCGGACCTAAGCTCGCACTTTATATCATTTGAGTAAATCTCAACCTTTTCACATATTTTATATATGCTTGCGAAACCTGTTCCGAATCTGCCTGTATTCATTGCATAATTTTCGTTGCTGCTTTTTCCTCTGCCTGTGATACAGTAGAAATCTTTGAGAGTAAAGCCTGCTTCGGAGTATTTGAGAATTACTTCTTTTTCTCCGTTATAGCTGATTTTAAAATCCTTTCCGATACCATCGATTCTGTTTCTGCGCTTACAGTCATCCGCGTTCTGCAAAAGCTCATACGCGGGGTTATTGTTGGGTTCGCCCGGTGTAGTTCTGCTGTTGATGATATGGTAATAAGCCAGAGCAGACAGATCTTTAAGCTTATCCGAATACACGGCAGGTTTAAGACAATCTTCGCTGTTTTCGAAGAAATCTACGATAATTCCTGATTTCATACTTCCTACAAGTATTCCTTCGAGAGATTCGTTTAAATATTCCTCCTCTTTGAGTATTATTTTATTCTTTAAACGAAGGAATTTTGTGGGCAGCTCATTAAAGATGTAAAAATTATTGATTCCTATATCCTTGTAATTTTTATCTTCTACGGGCAGAGGGGTGAGATTATTGGGATTTAATTGTGCCGGGTTTAATTCAAAAGGAATCGAATTAAGAATTTCAAAGAGCCTTATCCAGTTTTCGTCATTTCTGTGTAAACAGTCAGAACTAAAATCAAAACCATAGGAAATTTTCGATTTCTTTACATAAAGACTTCTGAATAATAATACATGGACCCCTTTACTATATATATTTAACTCCGTATTTCCTGCAATCTTCGATAAAAGAAATACAGCATTATATTTTGTTTCCCTAGAATTTTCTTTTGTTTCCTCAGGACATTCTTCCAGGAGCTTGCGGCAATGCACAACGGGGTCGTTATGCAGACGCTTATCGGCAGGCGTATTATCATATACATATTCACACAGCTGTATAAATCTGCCTTCTGATAAAGTTAAAGAATGGTATTTTGGTTCCAGCCGTTCAAGGACCTGGACTTCACTTTCATAAAGAGGAATGGAACGAAAGGGATTGTTTTCATTCAGAATGATATGTTTGTTGATATATTCATAATCTTCTTCTGAAATAAAATGAATAAAGCTATTTTCACGGCTTTTGAGGTTGTTGCTTTTAAACCAGTATTCATCATTATTTAAAGATAAATATCTGATACCATTTGTGGTTATTGCCGGATATATTTTCAGGTTTGCTTTGGTTAGCTTTTCTTTTATTTTTGTGCCGTCGAGCTTTTCGGGTACAGTTTTTTGCATACTGAATTCTTCAATGAGTTTATTGAATAAATCGGTATAATTATATTTTTCGTATCCGAATTTTTTAAGACCTATACGCTTACTGTATTTGAGAATTTCATCATTGACTACAATAGGTTTTCTGTTTGAATACTTGATTAGACTTAACCAGCTGTTTGCTACCTTAGGATTTTCATTAAACAAATCATCAAGGGCTATTGCTTCTTTTACATTACAGTAGCCTCCGTCAAGGGTTTTGAAATAAGGGTAATTTATAAGTTCACTAATAAGCTCTGTTCCTCTGAAAAAAGCATTTAATTTATCGCTGTCTTTTCCCTGAAAAAGAATTTTTTCGGTTTCAAAATCGGGTACGTATCTGTAAAGCTCATAATTTTTTTCTTGAAGCTTATCATAGAACTTTATTGTCAAGGGTATGAAAGCCTGTAAGAGTTTTTTATTCCATTTGATAGTTGCTCCGTCTTCGAAATACACACCTGAACGGTTCTGATTTGCTTTTACAGGAAGCTGAACAGAGAAGGGTGCTGATATTTTTGTGTGGGTGGGGAGATAGATATAGATATTACCCTCGGTGACATCTTCTGAACCGACAATCTCTATTCTTCGTTTAATTGTTGTATCTGCGGGAATTGTATTGTCACCCAGGTATTCGCTGATTTCATTATAGCCGAGTTCAACATCCTCATATACGCTGAAACATGATATTGTCAGAGGTTTTTCAAGGGTGCTGCTTTTAGCGGTAATTTTAAAATCAGGCTTGTCTTTCTCTTTATCTGTTTCTACGGAAAAATATTCTTCGCCGTAGCTTATTTTGATTGAGCGGAGATTTTTTGTGAACAGTACAGGACAGTTGCAGAGAAGGTCGTTCTGATTTTTGGCTTCGTATTTTTGGGAAAGCTCCTCAAACATTTTTTTGCCGTCTATTTTTTCGGCGAAATAAAACCGCATAGATGTGCCCTTTTCACTTTTTGGTTCAATTGAGGACACATAAAATTTCGCATTTTCACGGTCAACTCCATATCTGAAACAGAAATCTCCGCTTACAATATCTACGTAGTCAACCGACTCGAAAACAGTTTTGAAACCGATACCTTTTTCACCGATAGGCGCAAGGGATTCATCGTCAAGCTTTCTTTTGGCTTTGTCCGACTCAGCGATAGCCGCCAGAGCAATGATATTCTCAGGAGTCATGCCGTTTTCATTGTAGTGTATATACAGGGATTCGTCGGACAATTCTGCGGTAAATTCTGCCCGTCTTTTATCATATTTACAGTCATCGGCATTCTGCAAAAGCTCTTTGAAAAAGTCAGTTGCTTCTTCATTCATGTTGCTTAAATTATCAAAGACAAACTTTCGCTGACCTTCCGGGACAACAATATTCCCGACATAAGTTATAAAGGGTTTGATGAAATCCATACCGCTGCGGAATTTTATGTCATTTTCTTTTGCCCATTCATCGATAAGGGATTTGTAGTTATCCTCGTTAATCTCTGATGACTTAAAATCATTTATGAATTTGTCAATAACATCATTGCCTTCATAAAGATTAAGATAATTTTTAACCCATAATGCCACTGTATCATTTGCAACATTTTTTATATCCATTGAGTCTTTACCTCGTTTTCTTAGCTTGTTTGATTAAATCGCCTGTAAGAATTTTTTCGTCTTCGATATCAAACAATTCCTTTTTCACATAACGCTCGGTTTCTTTGTATTTTTCATTGCAGGTTTCTTTATTGTGTCTTGTGACATATTTTTTTGCGCCGCCTGAATATTCGCCGTTACAGATATAAATAACAATATCCGTATTATACTTTCTGTCCAGCTTCATAAGTCCTGCACTATAACTAAGAACGAAATGGAACTTAGGTGAATAGGTGTATATGAAATTTCTGCACTTTTCATTGTAATCATTAAGCTTAAAATAATTTACATGCATAAGTCCTACGGCTTTTCCGTTGTAATTCATAAAGTCCTGAAAGGATTGCTTCTGTTTTTCGTAGTCATCTTCAAAACAGTAGCTTTTGTATTTATCACCGATAGTTTCATTAAGCTTATTTAGTTCATCATTGTTACGATAAATGATTATTGCCTTCATGATTTCATCAATGGTATTCATGATATTTTCTGTCATGGCTTCCACGCTTCCGCAGTTTTCTATTAAGCGTGTATCGGCGGTTAAATACGGGCTGTTTACCGCAAACGAATCAGAACAGGTAAAAGGAACATTTTCTTCATCCAGAAGCCCGGACAACCTGCTATATGGAGTTCTTTCCGACAGCTCTTCTTCTTCACAGTAAAAATATGAAGTCATAAAAATTACAGGAGCCGTGGGTTCTTCCTTATGAGCATTTATAAGCCTTTTTGCATCATCCGGTACATCATCCGCATCGTCAAAAATAATCAGCTCTGCCTGTCTGTCATACTCAGAAATATCATCGTAACATATAACGGTAAACTGTTGAGGTAAAGTGTTGTCCGTGTTTGAATAAAGACCGGCTTTTTTTAATTCGTAATACCATTTTTCGCGGTTATAATTCTCACATACTATGAGAACGGAAAGATTGTTATGTCTGATTCTCAGAAATTCTTTCAGGATAATCAGCGCAGAAATGGTTTTACCTGTGCCGTTTTCATCGAAAATGAAAAGATTATTCTTATTCCATTCCCAGCCGTTTTTTTCATCATATGTAAATATTTTAAGAAAGGGCAGGAACTGGAAGGGATTGTAATAAGCATTAAGTTTTCCGTCTCTGAGCGCTTCGGGAATTCTGTTTTCAGGTATCATTAAGTCGGTCATTTTTAAGTCCTCTTTTTATTTTTTTACAAGTGCGATAATCTGGAAGGCAAAGTGATTTACGGTAGTTACAGGGAAACTGTTATGCGCCTTGCAGAAATCGATAATATCGCCTGAAACAGCGAAATCCTTGTTGATTTCGTTGTAGTGTTCGGGAGAAAGCTTACTGAATTTGTATAAACAATATTTTTCGCTGTTTCCCACTGTATCGATAATGGAATAGTTTATTTTGTCATCCTCGCCCAGCATATCATCAATGTAATAGATAATATCATGGGTTGAAGATAATTTGCGGGATACTATATCGTGAATTTTTCCGAGTAAACCATTGCTGCCGTTTTTGTCGTTATCTACCTGTTTTTCGTCATGGGAGAAAACCAGATAACTTACAGCGGAATCTTTATCAAGGAGATTTTCAATAACGCTGTTAAGAACTTGTGCATTATCTTCGTTAATGATTTTAGCAAACAGAATAACATTTGGTTTTTCATTGATTTTTTGGGCGTATTCCGACAGACTTGAATTATCTGCTACGAAGTTATCGGGACAGGGCATGCACATTTCCTTTTCGTAAGAGGACATTCCTGTGAAAGAAATATTCAGCTGGTCATTATTCACAAGATATTCATTGGCATAAGCGAGAGACCACGCCTCTGCCATGAAATCAGTATTTAAGGACAATGCTCTCAGCTCGTTATTATTTTCGTATTTTTTAAAGGAGCGAAGGACAATATCCCAGATTACAGCATACAAAAAGGAATTTGCGGCGGTGTATTGACAATGATATGCAGAAATTTCCAGAGGACTACTTTTTGATGTGTTGTTTTTGAACGCTGTGAAAACCTTCGTATCGTCTTCTGATTTTAAGCTATTAAGCTGTTTTGCCAGGAAATCGTTTCTCTGCTGCACAAGAGGATTGCCGTTTTTTGCGTTAAGCACTATACCGATGTTGTCGAAATCCGCATTGGGCTTGGTAGCGTCATTGCGGAAGCCGTAGCCTTCGTTTTTTGCCTTGCCTGTTACGTTGTTCTTTACGTAGAGAAGAAGTCGGCTTATGTAAAGCTCGCTTTTGTCGTCAATGAGGATATCCTCGGCTTTTTTGTTTTTTCCTTGAATTTTGTTGCTCAAATTGGGAATAAGGCGTTCGGGAGTAACGATACAGAACTCTTCCTTGGCTCTGGAAACGGCAACATTTATCATTCGTTTACGCTGTATCCATTCGTTAAAATTATCGTTGGTTGTAAGGAAATATACATAGTCATAGCCCTTACCCTGTGACTTATGAACGGTAAAGCAGGGAAGTGAGTTATCTTCTGTTCCGGGCTTTTCATCCTCTTCGCCGTCGTTCTGATTTACAGGCTGGAAATACTCGTGGAAATTACGTTCTTTCAGCACTTTAAAAAGCTCTGTCTTTGTATCGAGATAAGCACCGAAATGCTCTTCGGCAAGCTCCTTCATGTAATCGTCTGCTGTCTTATCTTTTTCTTCTTTTTGTTCGGGCTTTGCTTCTGCGCATCTGTCCTTGATAAGTTCAAGAATGGCTTTGAGAACGTTGAGCTGGGCGTTATAGGGCGCAATTACCCCCATACTGAGATTTTTACCTGTATTGTTTTTGTATTCATCGTTCTTTTTAAGGAAACGCGGTAATTCCTGTTCAATGAATACTCTTATCTGATGAAGGTTCCAGTTTCCGTAAAGGGATGAAACAGCTTCCTTGTAATTATTGGTTGTATCGGGATTTATACAATAGGGCTTTTTCACCTTACAGAAGTAGTTTCCGTCATACTTTACGGCACGGATTCTGAATTCATCAGACGGTGCCTTCTTCATGATTATAAGCTCCTGATTCTTGTAAACATTTTCCTTGCAGAAGCCGATAATAGAAGGGTGGCAACGGTAGTGACGGTTAAGGAAGGCGGAGGGAATCCTGCCTTCAAAAACCTTTTCGCATGCCGCAAGGAAATTGTATTCAGGCTTTTCTGTATAGTCTGAGTCAACAAAGTGTTCTTTTGTAAATTCGTTTGAAATTTCTGTGACCTTTTCGGTTATGATAGCGGAAAGCTGTTCGTTATCACCCAGAGCAACCATATGTCTTGCGGATGCAATGGCGATAAAACCGAGAGTAACGCTTGTCTGAGAGCTTTCGTCGATGATTACGAAATCGAAGATATCATCACTGTAAAAGGCTCTTCTCAGGGAATGGAGAGTACAGGAAAAGAAGGGGTATTTTTCAAGAAATTCATGGTAAAATGAGCAGGTTTGACTTTCGAAATATCTTGTGCCGTCTATCAGCTCTTCTCTATGCTCATTCCACCAGGCTTCACGGACTGATGCATTACCGAGCTTTGCGAATTTGTTTCTTATTTCAACGTCAACGGGAAGCTCCGATTTATCAAAAGCGTCATGGATATTGTTCAGAGCCTCGCGGTTGTTGGAAACCACGGCAACGGTTTTGGTATTGCCGTATTTCAGATGTATCACACGAAGCAGGTTGATGATTGTTTCAGTCTTACCTGTTCCGGGAGGACCCTGGACAATGGACACAGGGGAGTTTATGGCATTACAGATAACGTCAAACTGAGCGTCATAGGGTGCGGCATCTATGTTATTAAAATATCCCTTTACTTCGTCAAGAGCTACTTTATCTTCAACCTCGGGCAGCGGATAGTTTTTATTCAGAAATGCCTTAGCTACGGGACTTACATAAACTCCCCAGCTGTCTATGTGGCATTTGAGATTTTCGTAAAGAGGTCTGAAAAAAGAATACTGGTTCTGTTCCAGGTTTTTAATACCTTCATCAGCTTCCTCTGTATCTTCATCTTTCTCATCGGAAGGTAATATAGCATTCCATTTTTCCGCCATATGTACTAAATATTTCAGTGATTCGGGTATCATATAATTTCTCCTCGCATGTAGTTGTTGTTGTGAAAAAATACATAGAAATTATAACATATTTTGTGACTTTATTCAAGTAATTTGATAAATAAAAGGGAAAATTTGTGTATTTTCTCTTTACTTTTATTTTTGAGTATGATATAATAACTAAAAAATCACCGCTGCAAAGGAAGATGTTATGAGTTTAAGTCTAAGAGAAAAAATACTTTTAAACCGCGGCTTTACTATGCATGATATAGAAACGAATTTTGAAGAATATAAGTATGATTGGAATATACTTCCGATCTCAAAGGAAGCGCTTGCTCATTGTGACGAATATTTTACTCTGATGCATCTCTTTGATAAGGATTCTGTGGATAACAATAAATTTACACGCACTCACTGTGGTTACATTTTTGATGTTTTCGCAAGAGATGTTAAACCTTTTTATGTGGGCGCAGCACAGCTTGACCCGTATATAGCCCGTCTGTGCAGGGCGGTTAATGAAATCGGTGTATCTACCTGTATGAGCTGTGACGGCTGGCACGAGACCGATTATTTTTATAGCGAAATGTGTCTTTATATGGTTGACAGATACAGCGTCATGTGGTTCTGGCTTATAACCGAGTATATATTCGGTGAGGAATGGCGTGAAAGACGCCGCAGGAATGCAGACTGGACTAACATATGGGAGCCCTTTTCCTTTGAAGCCGCTATGGGTATCTATGATGACCGCGATATGATGAAGTGTGTGTATGAGATAAGAGATAAGAAAGAGGCGGAAAAGGTATTTGAGAAAAATTTAACCTATGCGTCTTTTCTTGAAGAGCACAAGGATGAGCTTCTTTACATACGAAAGAGGATTATCGAGGATATTTACAAGAAAATAGAAAACGGTACAATAGATGACGTAGACTACATGGGATTTCTCAGGCTGAGACGTCATATGTATGAGACTTTCGCCCCTCTGGCTCAGCCTCTTATTGAGGAATTCAGAAATAGCTATCCTGATATTATCAAAGCAAATTCATACGGAAATTAAAAAGCTCCCGTTCATACGGAAAACAAAAAGCTCCCGGACTATTGTCCGGGAGTTCATATTGTCGAAAAAGTATTTTTCGACAATATGCCAGATGTTGATAAGCACACGCAGACAAGGAAAAAGCCCCGACAGGCGTACAAAGGTACGTCAAGGGGCTTTTGACGAAGTAAGCAAAAATGCATTTACAGAGCCGTTTTCACGGCTCTGTAAATCTTTTATATAAAGTTTTGTATTTTTATGCTATAAATCCTTTTATCAGCATTTTTGCGGTGCGTGGGTTTATCGTCAGGCTGAGCTCTCGAACTTACGTTCGGGAGCTTCTTGTTAATTGTAATTGAATAAGTTTTCCACGTCTACAACCTGAGGAATCTCTGCATCTGCAACAGTACCGCTTGCGGTTGTGCCTGAGTCAATACTACTGTCTGTGATAATATCCTCGGTTAAAAACCTGGTAATTTCAATAGATGGAGTTTTATATTCTGCTTTCATAATACCCTCCGTTATTTCTTGTAGTTGATGGTAAAGTTTGTGAAGGTGATTTCATCATCCGCAGGGATATTGTCAAGAACAACCGTTAAGAAAGCGTCTTTTCCTCCTGCCTTTACCTTAACACCGTTGATGTTCAAGAAGGAGAAGCAGGTATCAGCTTTAAGGGTAATGTACTGTCCTGCCTTTTTGCTGTAAACGGTGATGGTAACACTTTCTGCGTGCTTTAAGGTATCCTTCTTTACTCGTTCAACAATACGCAGAGCGTAAACAGATTCGCCCTTCTTGTTCTTCTTACGCTCGGATTTATGACCCTGTGCCTTATCGTAGTCGAAATCCTCAATATCCGAGGGAGCGTCAAATTCTGTTATAGTGTTGTTCTTTGACTGTTCAAGCTCTGTCTTATCCTTCTGGGGAACAGCCTCAGGCTTTATTTCCTCGGGTACGGGAGCGGGAGCGTCGGGGTCAGGGGTGAAGGTAGCCTTTAAGAATCTGTAACCTGTACCCATAAGCGCAAGCTCGGATTTTAAGGGAGCCTTTTTGTGAATTATATCAAGTATCTCTTCGGTAATCCTGATTTCGTACACCTCGCCGTCGCCGATAGCTACGGGAGCATTGCTTGCGTAAAGGATGGTGATATTGTCAAAATCGGACCATTCTCTGAAACCTGCACGGATTTCGTGGGTGTTGAAGCCTGAAAGATGCTCGGTGTAGATTTTGAGAGTACCTGTGGTCTCCATATTCACAATACCGTTATACATTATGTCATGCTCGTTATCGCCTACGATTTCTGTCTCATTGTCGTCAATCAGCAAGTCATTGGGAGTTGAGTAGATAATGTTGATGGGGTCAACGCTGTACTGAATATCAGAAACGTAGATTTCAATTGAACCGCCTGCTGCAATAACAGCTAAGTCCTCTTCGCCGAAAGAAATATCAAGAGAAGGTCTGTCTGTGATACAGCCTCTGTATTTTCTTTCAACGGTCTTTTCGGTTGCACCGAAAGCGAAGTTGTAGCCCGGGTGCCAGCCGCCGTCTGCGGTATTGCCCGCAACGGTAAGCTTTACGCCCTTGGGAGTACCGCCTGTCATTAAGGTTCTTGCGGTAATTGAAATGGTCTGAACATCTGCGATGTCATAAGGACAGTTCAGCACAGGTCCTTCGACATAAGCTGTATCGCTTCTGCCCTCGTGGTTGTAGTAATACTGTCCTGCGCCTGTCTTTACCCACTGTCCCTTGACATTTCTGCATTCCGTTTCGGACAAATAGCTGTCGGAAACGGTTATATCCGTAACGGTAATAAGCGCGTTTGCGGGAACAGCGTATTCCTTTTCGTGAACAGGCCAGAAGCCGATGTTCACATCGACAAATTCCATACCTTCGGTGTAAAGGAAAACGGGCTGTGTATCGTTATTTATGTAAATGGGAGTGCCGTCAATCCAGCCGTTACTATCACCGCCCAGTACAGCGATGGTATCCTTATCGATGCTTACATTTGCGCTGATGTACTTTGCGGTACCCCAGTCAATACCGTTTGTGTCAATGGGAAGTCCGGGGATTTCCGTTACATCGGTATCGTCGTTACGGTAGCACCATGTGTTTTCGGCGGGGCTGTACCATTCGCCTGTTAAATTTGAATAGTCTCTTTCCTCGGTGGAGAAGGTGATGCCTGTTACGGTGACAAGCTGGTTTTCTGATAAGGCAATTTCATTTTCATCATAACACCAGAAGCTGAGGCTTGACCATACAGGCTCCTCGCCCTTTGTGTTGTAGTAAACGGTAACCTTGTCATCTTCGAAGATTTTGGGAGTTCCGCTTTTCCAGTCCTCTTCATTGCCTGTGAAATTTATGTCTATAACAGGCTGTGCTTTGCCTTCTGTTTCAATATCCGCGCTGATATATTTTACATCTGCCCAGTTTATTGTATCGGGAACAAACTGCATAAGGTCAAGACCGGGAATCTCCTTTACAGCGGTATCGTCGTTACGGTAGCACCATGTGTTTTCGGCGGGGCTGTACCATTCATTTTTAATGGATGAATAGTCTCTTTCCTCGGTGGAGAAGGTGATGTTACTTACGGTGATGTTTGTGCCTGCCTCAATACCGAAGCCGTTATCATAGTCAACGTGCCAGAAAACGAGATTCAGGTAATCGGGTTCGGCTTTACTTGTTTCAAAATAAACAGTTACGGTATCACCTGCGCTTATTCCTTCGCCTGTAACTTCCTTGTAGTTTCCGCCGAACTCTGCTGTTACTGCAGGTGTTGTGTCATTATCAGCGGTTACCTCCACTGATACATAGTAGATATCCGACCATGCTGTTTCGCTTGGCTTTAAAGCTTTAAGGTCAAGTGCTTCGGGGACATCTGCGGTATTATCGCCGTGAGTATAGGTATATGTACCTTCGGTTGTCTCAGTCCACGGACTTTCTCCTTCGGCAAATACGGTGCCCGAAGGTAAGACTGTTGCGGTTACAGCGGTTATAAGGGATAGTAATAACGCCGTAATCCTGCGTAATTTCATAAAAATTCCTCCTGTCATGGAAATTGATAACTGTCGTAAAGACAAACTATATCACGTTAATGATACCATATTTTTAAATTTTGTTGGTGTGCATTTCTGCACAAAATTTCCGTTGCATTTCGGATAAATCCGTGGTATAATGGGATAAAGGGCTGTTTGCTGTGTTTACAGAAATTGTGCAGATTTGCACACCCAATTCATAGTAGGATTATGTATAATATAATAAGGAAAATATGTTAGGCGGTTTAAGACTATGAAAACAATTGACCTTGAAAAACAGCTCAGCGAGGCTGAGGAATTTGACGAGGAGCTTATAAGACAGAATCCTGCTCCCGATTTTTATCTTCTGATAGACGAGCTGCTCAAAGAACGCAATCTGAAACGTTCCGACCTGATACTGCACCTGAACTTTGAGCGCACCTACGGTTATCAGATACTTAACGGCACAAGAGTGCCCACAAAGAAGCAGATAATACTCATAGGTCTCTATCTGGGTATCACCGTTGAACAGATGCAGCAGCTTCTGAGGATATGCGGCCGTGACTGTCTCTATGTGCGTAATGTGGAGGACGCGAAGGTTGTATTCGCACTGGAACATCATTACACCTATGAGCAGGCAATGAATTTTATCTATTTCCCTTTGGAGAAATACTGAATACAGGCAAGGAGAGGTGTTACTTATAAAGGACATCAACAGAAGTTTCATGGAGGAGTATGATTTTTCCTCTGTCGTTCCCGCGGTAATACTGGAAAAATACGATATTATCACCTGTTTCAAGCATACCGAGGAACGAAGCGTGTATCTTCTTCAACGGATTTCCGACGGTGCCCATGTTCTGATGAAATGCGGAAAAGGAAAAAGCGCACTCCTTATTGAGAATGAATATAATATAGTTTCGGGGCTTTTGAAAGAGGAGAACTGCGGTTTCGTCTTAAAGCCCATAGATTATTTTACCGATAACGGCTGTTCCTACTATCTACGCGAATACGTCAAGGGCAGCACCCTTGAAATGATAGTGGAAATGGGTAACGTTTTCAGCGAGAAAGAGGCTCTGAGTATTACCTCGGTGCTTTGCGGAATTGTAGAAAAGCTCCATAAACTGAATCCGCCCATTATATGCCGTGACCTTAACCCGTCGAATATACTTATAGCAAACGACGGAAGCATAAAAATCATTGATTTTGATTCCGCCAAGCAATACGATGAAAACGCCGTCAACGACTCCATGTGCGTAGGCACAAAGGAAATGGCGGCTCCCGAACAGTTCGGCTTCACCCGTTCCGATTGCCGTACTGATATTTATGTTATCGGCATGCTTCTCCTGTATATCACCACAGGCGGTTATGACAAGAGCGCAGAAATGCCGAAGCGTGTAAAAAAGATTGTAGCAAAAAGCACCGAGTTCAACCCCAAGGACCGTTACCAGAACGTATCCTGCATGCAGCGGGCGGTAAACAGAAGGGTTGGTAAGAAATCCCTGCTTAAAGTAGTAATCCCCGTAGTTCTGCTATGCCTTACGGTGCTGGGTATTGTGTTTATACCCGCCCTTCTGCGTAAGGAGGCGGTATTCGTTTCTCCCGCAATTGAGCAGGAGGTACGCCGCCAGTTAGGAAAGGATGAAAACGAGCCCATATATCTTGATGAAACGGCGAAGATTGAAAAGCTGCTTTTTTCGGGAGACAGGGTACTTGACGAGTGGGAGGATGTTGAGAATCTCCACGGCTTTCTGTTCAATGAATACATAGCAATGGCAACTCCCGAGGAACAGACAATGCCCCTTGATGACCTGAAAATGATGACGGGGCTTAAATACCTTGCTCTTGATAAGCAGGGGATAAGCGAAATACCCTTTTTACCCGAAACCCTTGTGGGACTCAGCTTAATGGATAATCACCTTACGGATATTTCTTCGGTTTCAGCATGTACCGAGCTTGAATACCTGCTGCTTTCGGCGAATTACTTTATCGAGGATATCTCCTGTCTTGAAGGACTTGACAAGCTCAGATATGTTGACATTGCCTGTCTTATTTTAATAGAGGACATCAGCGCGCTCAGGGGCAAGCCTCTTGAAATGCTGTATATAAACTTTACCGAGGTACATGATGTGCCGTTTTTAGATGAGTTTGACCGTCTGGAAAAGCTCCTTACAGGCAACATCAACAAGGAGACGGTTGATAAAATCGGCAGTCTCGGTAATCTGAAATGTCTTGAAATATGCCAGAGTGAAGCGGTGACGGATTTAACCCCCTTCCTGAGTCTGAAAAACCTTGAAAGCATTATCTTAGATACCCCGAATCTTTGTGACATCAGCGGAATTTCGGAATTATCCGCTCTGTCAAGTCTGAGCTTAATCAATGCGCACATCAATGCAGTTCCCGTAGAAGTTGCAGATATGAATTTAGTAGTAGTGAGCATACAAAACTGCGGTACGGAGGATTACACGGCTTTAAGAGAATGTGAAAGACTGGAATTCTTGACTGTTGACCCTCAGTGGCGTGAAGCTGCCGAAACTCAGCTTAACGGAATGGAAATAACAATTTCATAAAAACAAATGCGCCCTCGTAATGAGGGCGCATTTCAGATTGTTGAAAAAGTATTTTTCAACAATCTGACAGACGTCGATAGGCACACGCAGACAAGGAAAAAGCCCCGGCAGGCGTACGAGTGTACGTCGAGGGGCTTTTGACGAAGTAAGCAAAAATGCATTTACAGAGCCGTTTTCACGGCTCTGTAAATCTTTTTATATAAAATTTTATATTTTTACTGTTA
>JAZNML010000085.1:0-17404 GCA_045579565.1 Ruminiclostridium sp. | reverse complement strand
TCTCCCCTATGCGGACAAGTTCTTCTACGCTTCGGGTAAATTGGCGGTTGCCTGCTACAAGGCTGAGCTTGAAACAGCACTTAAATCCGAGAATCTTTCAGGCTTCCAGCTCCTTGATTTACAGGATTTTACAGGCCAGGGCACTGCGCTTGTGGGTGTGCTTAATTCACTTATGGAGCCAAAGGATACCATAACAGCGGAGGAATGGAGATGCTTCTGTAACGATACCATTGTTATGGCGGAATTCTCTAAATTCGTGTTCAGCTCCGATGAAAAGATAAGCTTCGGTATTACCGTTTTCAATACAAATCCCTCCTTTAAAAAGGGTAAGGTTCGTTATAATCTCACCTGCGGGGAGAAAAATGTTGCAAGCGGGGAGCAGGACTTTGCGGTAACCTCAAAGGTTACCCGTCTGGGTGAAACAGCTGTTTCTGTTCCGAGAAATTTAAAGCCTCAGAAATACACCCTGAATCTGTTTATTGACGGCACGGAAATCCATAACAGCTACGACTTTATGGTTTATCCGAAGATTGACGTTCAGATAGATGAAAAGGGTATCATCTGCGGAAACAAGAAAATTGTTTTCGCAAACAGCATTGAAGAAGCCGAAAAGCTTACAGCAAGCGGTGAAAAGGCGGTATATGTTCCTTCCTCTGAGGGTAAGCTCGAAGGTACATATTGTACTGATTTCTGGTGCTATCCTATGTTCTCGTCAATTTCCGAATCCATGGGCAGACCTCTTCCCACAGGTACAATGGGCTGTCTCATTCAGGAGAAGCACCCGGTTTTTGAAAGCTTCCCCACTGAGTTTTATTCAACTCCCCAGTGGTTTGAACCGATAATGCACAGTCACTGCGAAAACCTTGACGGCACGGATATTGTGCCTCTCGTGTGGATGATAGATAATCCCCACAGGGCAGAACGCTACGGTATTATCTACGAGCAGGAAACAGAAAATGGTAAGATACTTGCACTTACTGTAAGGCTCTGGGAAATTTCCGACAAGGCGGAAGCCAGATGGCTTGCAAGAAGCATTGCTGAATATCTTTACAAATAAACGAAAGCCATTACGGTTATCCGTAATGGCTTTTTGTTGTTATTTTTCTACCACTATATCATAGCCTCTCAGTTCTATATCTTCTGGATTGATGGAGTAGATAAGCTGGGTTCTTTCCTCGAATAACTGGTCGCAATATGCATTGTATTCGGTATTGATAGCATCGTTTACATGAGTTCTTTCAAAAAGCGAGCCGGTGTAATCGTCAAAGATATCGTAGCTGCCTATGTCGATTCCGTCTTTTTCCAGAGCCTCAATCATTTCTTCCTTATCTTTTACCTGGTCAAGCATGTACCATGCTCCTCTTACAAGAGTGTACTGATAATCGTCGCTGGTATCCTCGCCGTCAAAGATGTTGTAGCCTACCTGCTTTGAAGTGAGCTCCTTGAATTCATCAGCGGTAATGAAGATTGCAGAGGAACCTTCATCTGAGCCGAGTATATGCTGTGCTGCCATATCAATACCGCCTGTTTTCACACGGTACAGCATAAAGACTTCGCAGTTCTTGACGCTGTCCTCGGTAGCCTTTTCAATTGTGGGTACGGTACCATGCTGGCTTAATATGCTGATGGTATTTACATAGCTTTCGTAAATGGGTATATCAAAATTGGAGTAATAATTCTCACTTGAATTAAGGGAGAATGTGCCGTCTTTTTCAGCATATGCATGGCCTATACAAAGAACGCCTATGGTGTTCTCATCATGTCTGCCGAACTCGGTATCTGCTCTCAGGTCTTTTTCCACAGCCTTTAACAGCTCGCTTGTACCGATTTCCTCTTGCAGAAATTCCATGTATACTTCCTTACTGTGACGGTTTACAAATCTTACCTGTGCAGGCTGGTCACGGTAATAATCATGATAACGCAAACTGAATATCTCGTGTACGCGGTAATCCTCAGTCTGATACAGCTTTTCCCAGATATCAGGGTTTAAAATTCCGGTAGAATAATTTCTGCCTACGTATGTGCCGTTCTTCATTTCGTAACTGAAATGATTGTTGAATACATTATATCCTTCGTTTGTAACGGATAAATACGGGTCATAGATATCGTCATTATGTTCTTTCACATTATCGATAATGTACTTATGTAATTCGCATACGAGAGCCTTGCCCTCATCTCCCGTTACATGTAGACCGTTGTCAACACCGTTTTCCCAGCTCGTTTCACGGGTAAAGGTGTTAATATATACGTTATCTACCTGATTTACGGAGGGTACATAATAACCCATACCGAAGCCCTTACTGTTGAGGAGGAGTAAGCAAAGGAGCAGACCGCCGCCCAGTGTTCCTGCGTAATGTAAAATGAATTTAAGAATATTGTGTATTTTTTTGTAGTTTATAACCTCCATTATAAGCAGCATTATAAGGAGAATAACCGCCATTGCAACAACAGTGCCTGTCTGTAAGAAGGGGTGGTCGTAAAGATAAACCATATCTGCAAGATATGCGTAGCAGATAATGAATGCAATACCCACAACGACTGTTGTAATCAGGAATGAATACTTGAATACAAAGGGTTTACCGATATTTTCTGCACGACGGTTTCTGTAACCGAGATATGTAAGCGCAAGGTAAATTACCGAGCATATTATACTTATGGGAGCGTATGCGGTCCATGAATTCAGATTAAGCAGATAACCCAGGGGCCACATATTGAATACAGGAGACTGCATTACATCCATATTGCCTGAGGAAATGCCAAAGGCGTTCAGGAATGCAAGCTCACCGCCGTAAACAACCGCAAGAGGCATAATAACATTCACGGCAACGGGGTAGAGAATAGTTTCCGCAAGACGTCCGCAGCAGGTGATGATTGCGGAGTTTAAGAATATGAATTGCAGAGTAGCAAGGAATGCCATAATGGCATACATGAAGAATCTGAAATCATCTGCCCAGATTTTGCAGACGGTTATCAGAGTGTTTTCGGTAATTGCGGTAATACCTGCTGAAATTAAGAGAGGGAGGCTGTATGAGGTGAGGATTGCGCCGATGTCTCCTATGAATCTCTGGGTAGTTGTAAGAGGGAGTGACAGGATATTATCCGCAGAGGTTTTTGTGTAGAGGTGCTTGAAAGCAACTATGGGGGTAATAAAGCTGAGAATAGCCATACCGATTACGCCGATAACCGAAATAACATACATAGGTACGGAGATATAGTCAAGTTCGGTTTTCCATAATGAAAGGTTGTATGCGACGCTCAGAAGCGGAAAGCCGATAACAGCAAACAGGCAGGAGAATACAGTAAGGGTTTTAAGTCTGCCCATCTGGAAAAGGTAATATCTCAGGGTGTAATTAAAGTTTTTTTCCGTCATAACCCAGTCCCTCCATTTCATAAATAAATATTTCATCAAGTGTAAGGGGAATCATATCTACAAACTTAGGATTGCATTTCTCCACAGCGGTGCGGATTTCTTCCTCGCTGCCCTTAGCGATAATGTTTGTAATACTTCCGTTGTTTTCTATGTGGAGTATTTCAAGCTCAGGAAAATCCTCCGCAGAAGCAGGTGAGCCGAAGGAGGTCTGCACCTTTCTGATATTGCCCATAACGGTGTCTAATTCACGGCAGAATACTATCTTTCCGTTATGTAACAATGCGGCGGTATCGCAGAATTCCTGAATTTCTTTCAGGTTATGCGAGGAGAGGATTACGGTAGCACCGTTATCCAGCATTGCGTCAATCATCATGTTCTTAACAATGATACGCATGGTTGGGTCAAGTCCGTCAAATGCCTCATCTAAGAACAGGTACTTTGTACAGCAGGCAATAGCGCAGATAACAATCGCTTGTCGCTTCATGCCCTTTGAGAAGGTAGAAAGCTTCTTATCAAGAGGGAGATTAAGTACAGCGTGAAGCTTCTTGAATTTCTCCTCCGAGAAGGTACGGTAAAAACGCTTGTAGTAATTTTTAAGCCCTGTAAGTGTGTAGTCGGTGAACTGTATTGTTTCGTCATTTATGAAGCATATCTGCTCCTTTAATGGTACGTTGTCATAAACCTCCTGTCCGTCGATTCTGAGGGTACCGCCCTGGGTTTTGTATATACCGGACATGAGACGGAGAATGGTGGATTTACCTGCACCGTTGGAGCCTAAGAGACCGAAGGCTCTTCCGTCGGGAATGGTCATTGTAACGCCGTCAAGAATTTTATTTCCGTCAAATTCGAGAACAATATCCGAAAGCTCAATCATTGTTCGTTTCCTCCTTTATTTTCTTTATAAGCGACATAATTTCCTCTTCTGTAATGCCTGATTTAAGTGCCTCGGAAATGTTATCCGACAATGAACCCAGGATTTTTTTCTTTATGATTTCCTCGGTTTTTTCAGCCTTACCAACATAGCTGCCCTTAGCGGGGATTGAATAGATAAGTCCGCTTTGTTCAAGCATGGCATAGGCTTTCTGCACAGTGTTGGGGTTTACACCAAGAGCCTTGGCAACCTCACGCACCGCAGGAAGCTTTTCGTTTTCTGCAAGAGTGTTGTTTGAAATAAGCTCTGTTATGCGTGAAACAAGCTGCTCGTAAATAGGTGTACCGCCTTCCAGCTGCATTGCAAACATTTCATCACCGTTCCTTTCTGTATTATGTGTATTACTTGGAGTTTAACTGTATTAGTTCACTTAGTACAGTTGTATTATAGCAAGTAATACAGTTTTTGTCAATAGGTATTTGTAAAAATGCTTAAAATTTTTCTCTTTTCCGTCGTAAATAAGGTTAAAACATAGAATTGGAGTAAATAGTGTTGCAATGGAAATTCAAAAGATATATAATAGCAAAGGTTTAAATACATTATAAGAAAAAAGAAAGAAGAACAGATATGGAAACGACTATTGAACTTTTCAAGGACCTTGCCATAATCATACTGGCGGCAAAGGTCTGCGGAATTTTTGCGGCAAAGCTTAAAGCACCGCAGGTAGTAGGTGAAATCATAGCGGGACTTTTAATAGGTCCCAGTATTTTAGGACTTGTAGAACAGTCGGATATCTTAGCGGCAATGGCAGAAATCGGCGTTGTATTACTGATGTTCGGTGCCGGTCTGGAAACCAATTTCAAGGAGCTTTTGAAAACGGGCCCCAAGGCATTGCTTATAGCCATCGTAGGCGTATTCGTGCCGCTTGTTGGCGGTACTCTCCTTTACGGCGGATTCTACGGTTTTTCTGAAATCGGCAGCGAGGAATTTTTCCGTGCGGTATTTATCGGTACTATAATGACTGCAACCTCCGTAGGTATAACAGTTCAGACATTAAAAGAGCTGGGACATCTCAAAGGGGAAATCGGTACCCTTATTGTAAGTGCGGCAATTATCGATGACGTTATCGGTATTATCGTACTCACATTTGTAATAGGCATGAAAAACCCCGATGCAAATCCTCTGGATGTAGTAAAGAACACAGGCTTTTTCTTCCTTTTCTGTGTGCTTGCTGGTATTATCTGCTACTACATTTTCAAATATATCGACAAGCGCCACCCGCACCAGCGCCGTATTCCGATTTTAGGACTTGCGCTGTGTATGATTATGGCCTACTGCGCTGAGCATTTCTTCGGGATTGCGGATATTACAGGCGCATATGTTGCAGGCCTCATTCTCTGCAACCTGCGTGATTCTGATTACATTGCTGAAAAAATGGACATCAGCTCATATATGATGTTCGGTCCCGTTTTCTTTGCAAGTATCGGCCTTAAAACCGAGTTTTCAGGCTTTACCGCGGATATACTGGTGTTCTCGCTGCTGTTCGTGGCGGTAGCTCTTCTTACGAAGATTATAGGCTGCGGACTTATTGCAAAACTGTTCCGTTACAGCATGCGTGACAGCCTTAAAGTCGGTATCGGTATGATGACACGAGGCGAGGTTGCGCTTATCGTGGCACAGAAGGGACTTTCCGTAGGGCTTCTGGATTCGGTGTATTTCACCTCGGTAATCCTGCTTATCATAGTATCCTCGATTTTAACTCCCATTCTTATGAAGGTGCTTTTCAAGGGAGAAAAGAAAACCGAAGCATAAAACAGTTTGAACCGCATTATCAACACTTGGGTTGGTAATGCGGTTTTCCAATATATTTTAATTGACAATTGAAAATGACTGTGTTATAATTGTTTTGATTGTAAAAAAAGCACGGATTATGCTGTATAATAAGGAAAGGAGTCATTATGGCAGTTATTTATTGTCCCGATTGCGACAGCGAAATACCCGAAAACGAAACCGTCTGTCCAAGCTGTGGATTTGACCTTGCAAGCTTTGATGCGGAGGAGGAAGAATTCAACGACCTTCTCAGCGCAGCCAATATGAAGCTCAGTGAAGAAGCGGAAGCTTCGTCAACAGCCGGGAACAGTGGTAATATATCCATTTCCCAGAGCCAGATAGATGCACTCCTTGACGGTAATGTGGTTGACCTTACAGGACTTGATGCCGCTGTATCCAAGGTTGGCGAAAAGATGGAGATAGAGGAAAAAGAACAGGCGAAGAAACCGGAAATGCCTGAGCTGAAAGATGATGATAAGGCACCTACGGTGACAAAACCTGCTCCTGAGAAAAAGGCGAAAAAGGAAAAGCCTGTAAAACAGAAGAAGCAGAAGAAAAACAACGGGAATAAGCCTTCTCTCCCTATGGTTGTGACAATTGCCGCAACGGTAGTATCCTTAGCTCTCGGTTTCTGTATCGCAATGTTCATTTTCATGGACCCGCCCCACACCACTGAGGAAAAATTTGCTATAAGGAGCACCAATGCTCTTAACAGTATGCTTAGCATAAATGAGCGTCTTTTTGTATATGATGCTTATGTGCGTACAGGTTCGGCAGTTGATGAATGTATGCTCTACGCCATAACTGAGTATGACGATAATGTTACCGCCGCAAAATACCGCATAACTGTAAATAAAGCAGACTCGAACACAATAAATATATATTACGAGCTTGACGAAACAAGCCCTGAGTATCTGGCTATGCGTGACAGCTCAGACCCCGAGGTGCGTATTCAGGCAAGTGTCCTGAAAAATTATTCTGACCAGATTGCTGCGGCTCACCGTGAAATCTCAATCGGTACTCCCACATGGGTAAAGGTTGATGTTTCTGAAATCAACAGCAATATTACATCTGTTCAGAGAAAAACTGTGGAGACAACCTCCGCAGAGTAAAACAGAGGAAAATTTATGTTTCATTACGAATGGTATGAGCTTCTGTTTCTGTTTTTTATTTTCTGTAACATAGGCTGGGTAATTGAATCCACCATAGAATCCCTTTACCGCAGACGATTCATAAACAGAGGCTTTTTAAACGGTCCCTACATACCCATCTACGGCTTCGGCGGAATGACAATTCTCATCTGCTGTATGCCCTTCCGGCACAACGGCTTTCTCGTTTACATCGTGGGAGTGTTGTCCTGTACCGCCCTTGAATTTTTCGTAGGCTGGGTAATGGAGACTATCTTCCAGAAACAATTCTGGGATTACAGTATGCTGAAATTTACATACAAGAACAGGATTTCTCTCATTCCTTCGCTTTTCTGGGGATTGTTATCACTGTTCTTGGTATATGTTCTTTACGGACCTGTGGATAAGCTGGTATCCTTTGTATCCGCAGAGTTTGCAATGATTTATGACGCTGTATTCATAGTTGTCATGACGGTGGATATAATAATCAGTATATCCCGTCATATTCACTATAAGGAATACCTTAAAAAGTTCACGCCCGAAAAGGCAAAAAGACTTATTACAATTAAGTTCATCAGTCTTGGCGGTGCGGTAATGCGCCGACGCAGACGTATAGTGAAATTTATTGAGCAGCTCAGATTTGAAATAGGCGGAGAAGACGATCAGGACGATGTAGACACATTGCTTGAAGATCTGGAAAAGGAAACCCGGTAGAAAGGAGTGATATTGTGAAGAATAATACGCAGTTCCAGAGTGCTGTATCCTCAGTGCTTGACAACGAAAATATGCAGCTTACCAAAACCTTTACCCAGCATGGTAACGTTTCGGTTTTCGGGCATTGCATGGCGGTTGCCGCATACAGCAAGACCCTTGCGGATAAGCTTGGCATAAAATATGACTGCGAAAGCCTTGTGAGAGGCGCAATGCTTCACGATTTCTTCCTCTACGACTGGCACGAAACATCCAATATAGGCGACGGACTCCACGGCTTTGCCCATCCCTATACTGCGTCAAAGAATGCGGTACGTGAGTTCAGGCTCAGTCCCCGTGAGCTTGACATAATCAGAAAACACATGTGGCCTCTTACTTTCACAAAGATTCCAAAATACCGTGAAAGCTGGCTTGTGTGTGCGGTGGATAAGTATTGCTCGGTTTTAGAAACCTTCAAGCTTAACAATTACAATGATTACAGCTTTGTCAACAGCAAGCTTATAAAACGCCTTGAACTTAAAAAGTCTGCAAGACAGCGTCTCGAAGAGGGTAAAATGGAGCTTGTGCGCCGTGTGAAAGCCCAGCGCAGTTCTCCCGAAAAGCACAGACATGAGGTTTCGGGCAGATATGAGCAATATAAGGCGAGAAAAAGCTGATTATGGTATAATTTGCTATTGACAACAGGCTATACCTGTGTTACAATACTAAGGTAAACAAAAAATCCTTATCAAGAGCAGCGGAGGAACAGGTCCTGTGAAGCTGCGGCAACCCTTCGGTTTTCCGAAAATGGTGCCAATTCCTGCGCCGAAAGGCGAAAGATGAGGGAGCAAAGAATGTTACGCTCCCAATAGGGAGCTTTTTTGTTTTATAAATTCAATCAGAAAAAAGAAAGGAAAATGCAAAATGGCAAAGTTTTTATTCACTTCCGAAAGCGTTACAGAAGGACATCCCGATAAAATCTGTGACAGAATTTCCGACAGCGTTTTAGACGCACTCTTAGCTCAGGACCCTATGTCCCGTGTTGCTTGTGAAACATGTACAACAACAGGTCTTGTAATGGTAATGGGCGAAATCACAACAAAGGCTACAATCGATATCCCTTCAATTGTACGTGAAGCGGTACGCGAAATCGGTTATGACAATGCTGAATACGGTTTCGACTGCAACACATGTGCTGTTATGACAACTCTCGACAAGCAGTCTCCTGATATTGCTATGGGCGTTGACAACGCACTTGAAGGCAGAGAAGAAAATGCAATGGATACAGGTGCCGGCGACCAGGGTATGATGTTCGGTTACGCTTGTACAGAAACTCCTGAGCTTATGCCTCTTCCTATTTCTCTTGCACAGAAGCTTGCAAAGAAGCTTACTGATGTAAGAAAGAGCGGTGAGCTTGACTACCTCCTTCCCGATGGTAAGTCCCAGGTTACAGTTGAATACAAAGACGGTAAGCCCGTAAGAGTTGATACAGTTGTTATCTCCTCTCAGCACAAGGCTTATGCAACTCTCGAACAGATCCGCAAGGATGTTATCGAAAAGATTATCAAGACAACAATCCCTGCAAATCTTCTTGACGAAAACACAAAGTACTATGTAAACCCCACAGGCCGTTTCGTAGTAGGCGGACCTCAGGGCGACAGCGGTCTTACAGGCCGTAAGATTATTGTTGATACATACGGCGGTTACGCAAGACACGGCGGCGGTGCTTTCTCCGGTAAGGATCCTACAAAGGTAGACCGTTCCGCAGCTTATGCAGCAAGATATGTTGCAAAGAACATCGTAGCAGCAGGACTTGCTGAAAAGTGTGAGGTTGAGCTTGCATACGCTATCGGTGTTGCAACTCCCGTATCTGTACTTGTTGATACATTCGGCACAGGTAAGGTAAGCGACGAAAAGATCAGCGAAGCTGTAAACAAGGTATTTGACCTCCGCCCCGCAGCTATCATTTCTACTCTTGAACTCAGAAAGCCTCAGTATAAGGAGCTTTCCGCATACGGCCACATGGGTAGAGAAGAGCTGGGCGTAGCATGGGAAAAGACAGACAAGACAGAAGCTTTAAAGGCAGCAATCAACTAAAATTCCGCACCTGCTTCGTTAGTGTATAGATAATAAAAAGCACCCGAAAGGGTGCTTTTTTGATGAACGGTGAGTATTTTGAGAGTTGGAAATCCGCTTTTCTCAAAAATCGAGAAATAAAAGTTTTCGGTCAAGCCTTTTACAAAAGGCTTGAAAAAATCTCAAACACCGCCAATAATTCCCTCTTCTGTTCCGTCTTATATTATGAAAGGGGTTGATACAGTTGACCGATAAAGAGCTTTCCGGAAAGCTTATGCTGTTAAAATCGGGCGATAAAGACGCTTTTGAAGAAATATACCATGAACTCAGCACTGTATCTTTTACTATTGCCTACCGCATTACAGGGGACAGGCATCTGTCTGAGGATATCATACAGGAATTTTTTGTGAAGCTGTATAAAAAACCGCCGGAAGTACCCTTGGAAAAACCCAGGGCGTATCTTCTGAGAATGGTACATAACCTTACCATAGACAGAATCCCGAAGCAGCATATAAGCATTGATGAATGTGATAATATGCTGTCTGAAAAGGAAGGAAACAACGACCTGCGTATAGATATGGAACGGGCATTTGCAAGGCTCGGTGATGAAGAGAGACAGCTCGTTACTCTTCATCTGAACGGCGGGTTCAGGTTCCGCGAAATAGCGGAAATGATGAATATTCCCACGGGAACTGCGCTGTGGAAATACAGAAAAGCGGTAAAGAAGCTTCGTAATATACTGAACGGAGGAGAATAATGAGAAAGACAATTTCAGCAATTTTATCAATGGCTTTATGCCTTAATTTTTCAGTCTGTGTTTCGGCGGAAGCTGTGGCATTTGAAACATCTATGGCAGAGGAAGGGGGACTTGTTCCCACGGTTATAGATGAATCAATTGAGCCGGGCTACACACTTCCCGAGGAGAATTATACAGGGGCAATTCCCGAAGAAACTACTTCCAAGGTCTACCCACCCGATTATATGGGAGGAAATGAAATCGTACCTGCCATACGCGATGACGGTACTCCTATTGCAAAATATTTAACTATGGGCGACCTGTACCAGTCATGGTTTGAAAACGCGGAATACGAATATGCTTACCCTGACTACGTCTGCGGCGTATGGACAGAAACAGGGGATATGTCTCAGCTTGTGGTTGCTGTCACAAAAGACGAGGCAGGGGAAAAGGGCAAGGAAGAAATCCTCTCCCTTATTGAGAATGACGATTCTGTAAAGTTTACCTATCAGAGCTATTCATATAAAGAGTTAAGACAGGTACAGGATGAAATAACTTCCATTATGGGTGACGGCACAGGCATTTACGGTATAGGCGTAAATGAAACGGAAAACAGGTTAGAGGCTTATATCGACATAACAAATCCCAACGCTGAAACAGTTATGTGGAAGTTTCTTGAAGCATACGGGGATATGATTGTTTTTGAGACAGGCGACGGCAATATATTTGACGCAACAACCGAAAATATGATTATCGCCGCAGGCGGTTCCGATGCTCCTGCCGTTACAATCGCAGGTGAGAACTATGATATAGGCGGAGAGACAGGAGGCGGACTTTTTGCTGTGGGCGTAAATGCTGACGGAGGAGCTTCCAACAATACCGACGGTGTAGCTTCTCTTGCACCTGCTGTAACTATGGAGGAGCTTGCGGCTGTGACGGAAATCAGCGTTACAGGCGCAAAACAGGACAACACATGGATTTTTGCGGTATGTGTAATTGCTGTTCTTGTAATTGCTGTTGCGGTAGCGGTAGCGGTGAACAAAGGCAGGGCAAAGCAGACTACTGCGGGTATTGTCTCCGATGGTACAAGACTTACTGTAAGCGATACCGAAAGGATTGTAACAGAAAGCAGAGAAACGCCTGAAAGGGATGTTTTAAAGGCTGTTATGGACGAGATTGAATAATAAAAAAGGCAGGTCAATGACCTGCCTTTTTGTTATCTTTCTGCTGATTGTACGGTAGTTTCAAAACCGAATATTTCTTCGTTGAAAACCCACTTGTCGCCGTTGTAAATGGCTTCTATGGGGTATTCTTCGTTATATGTGCCGAAAATATACTTGAAAAGGTCTATATCTAAATTACCCGGAATGGTAAAGCCTGTTAGCTTCGGGCAATCGTAGAATGCGCCGTATCCGAAATCCTTGATATTTTTTGAGAAGGTAATGCTTTCAAGCTGGGGGCAATCCGTAAAAGCACTTGAACGGACATATTCCACGCTGTCTGCCATGGTTACGCTTTTAAGATTTATACAGTTATAAAATGCATCTGCGCCTATTTCGGTTATGGGTTCTGAAATTGTTACCGAGGTAATGTTTTCGTTCAGTGCGAATGCGTATTCGCCTATTCTGTCGGCATCTACGGAAATTACAACATCACCGCTTGCGGTTTTACCGTCAATAAGTATTCCGTTTACGACTACAAGAGGATTTTCCGCCTGCTTTTCTGCAAGCCACGGGGTGTTCTCAAAAGCCTCCGAGCCGATAAAGGTTACGGTTTCGGGAATGGTTATATCTGTAAGCTCATAACAACCTGAAAACGCATTCATGTCGATATATGTTACACTGTCGGGGATTACCACGTTGTTGAGCTTATAGCAATACGCAAAAGCAGCAAAGTCCAGTTCTGTTACAGATGAGGGGATAGATACGGTTTTAAGCTCGTAGCACTGGGAAAAAGCACTTGCACCTATTTCCGTTACGCTTTCGGGGATAGTTACCGAAGTCATTTCTTCGCACTCATCAAATGCTGAGTCGGATATGTAGGTGATATTGTCGGGAACGGTATAGTCACCGCTTATATTTTTTGCTTTGATAAGAACATTTCCGATTATGAAAATATCGTTTTCGGCGCACTGTTTTTCAAGCCAGGGTGTGTTCATAAAACTGGAATAATCCATTTTCTTTATTGTTTCGGGAATTGTAACATTTTCCAGATTTTCACAGAAAGCAAACGCGCTGTCTTCGATGACCTCTATGGTATCCGGGAAAACCACGCTTACGATTTCGTTACTCATACAGGCAAAACTACCTACGCTTACAACAGGATTACCTTCGATTGTTTCAGGAATCACAAGCTCGCTATCTGTTCCCGTATAACCTGATATGTGAGCTTTCAGCTTTCCGTTGTAGTCCCATAAAAAGTAACGCCAGCCGTCATCGGTTTCGTTTTCGCTGGAATAAAGGCTGGGCTCGGTATCCTCGTCATCTTTTGTTGTGGTAGTTTCTTCTGTTTCCGAAGTTATTTCAGTAGTTGTTTCAGGTGCTTCTGTAACAACAGTAGTAGTGGTATCAACAGTGGGAGTTGTGTCTGTGCTTTCTGCCGTGTTACCCGAACATCCCGACAGCAAAAGTGCCGATAATATGGTAAAAATAGTAAATCTTTTTTTCATACGCTCTCCTAAGTAAATTAAATTTACATTATTATACCACAAAAACAACACAGTGTCAATAGTTTCAAATAAAATTAAGACAAAATAGTAAATATTATTTACTTGTTTTTAGGGTATGTTTTTTATTGACAAAATCGTACTGTTATGGTAAAATTAAAATGATATTTTATGCGGAAAACCGCTGAAAAATTACATTTCCGTGTGTATAACAAGGAGAAAGGACTGTATATGTCAGTTTATCGTATTTATGTTGAAAAGAAACCGCAGTTTGCGGTAGAGGGCGAGTCTCTCTTATCCGACCTTAAAACCTCCCTTCGAATCGAAGGCGTTACAGGTGCGAGAATTGTAAACCGTTATGACGTTGAAGATATCTCCAAGGAGAATCTCGAACGCTCTATCCCCACGGTTTTCTCCGAGCCCCCTGTTGATGATGTTTACTACGATCTTCCTAAGGTAAGCGGTGGAGAACGTATGTTCGCCGTTGAATTCCTCCCCGGTCAGTTTGACCAGAGAGCAGACAGTGCCGCACAGTGTATCCAGATGCTCTGCCAGGGTGACCAGCCTGCTGTAAAGTACGCTAAGATCTACATTTTAAGCGGCAACATCACAGATGAAGAATTTGACAGAATCAAGAAGTATCTTATCAACGCCGTTGAATCCAGAGAATGCGGTTATGAAGAATACGAAACACTTAAAATAAAGTATGATATTCCCACAGAGGTTGCGGTTCTTGACGGCTTCCTTGACCTTGATAAAGACGGTCTTGCAGACTTTGTAAAGAGCTACGGTCTCGCTATGGACAATGACGATATCAAGTTCTGCCAGGATTATTTCAAGACCGAAAACCGCAATCCTACAATCACCGAAATCCGTATGATTGATACCTGCTGGTCCGACCATTGCCGTCACACAACCTTCGGTACAATCATCGATAAGGCTGATATCGAAGCTCCCTACATTGCTGATACATACAAGGAATATAAGGTAAACCGCGAAGAGCTGGGCAGAGGCAATAAGCCTGTATGCCTTATGGATATTGCAACTCTTGCGGCTAAGAAGCTCAAAGCAGACGGACTTATGCCCGACCTTGACGAAAGTGAAGAAATCAATGCCTGCTCCGTTAAGATTACCGTTGACGTTGACGGTAAGGACGAAGAATGGCTCCTTATGTTCAAGAACGAAACACATAACCACCCCACAGAAATCGAGCCTTTTGGTGGTGCTGCTACCTGTCTCGGCGGTGCAATCCGTGACCCCTTATCAGGCAGAGCTTATGTATACCAGGCAATGCGTGTAACAGGCGCAAGCGACCCGCTTCTCCCTGTTTCCGAAACAATTGAAGGTAAATTACCTCCCAGAAAGATTACAACAACCGCAGCAGCAGGTTATTCCTCCTATGGTAACCAGATTGGTCTTGCAACAGGTCACGTTGCTGAACTTTACCACCCCGGCTACATGGCTAAGCGTATGGAAATCGGTGCTGTTATTGCGGCTGCTCCCGCAGACCACGTAAGACGTGAAAGACCTGCTCCCGGCGATGTAATCGTACTTCTCGGCGGACGTACAGGCCGTGACGGCTGCGGCGGTGCAACAGGCTCCTCCAAGTCCCACAGCGTAGCTTCTCTCGAATCCTGCGGTGCTGAGGTACAGAAGGGTAATGCTCCTATTGAAAGAAAGCTCCAGCGTTTATTCAGAAAGCGCGAGGCTACCACATTGATCAAGAGATGTAACGACTTCGGTGCCGGCGGTGTATCCGTTGCTATCGGTGAGCTTGCAGACGGTCTTACAATTGACCTTAACGCTGTTCCCAAGAAGTATGACGGTCTTGACGGTACAGAGCTTGCAATCTCCGAATCCCAGGAAAGAATGGCGGTTGTTGTTGACAAGAACGATGTTGAAAAGTTTATTGAGCTTGCAGGCATTGAAAATCTTGAAGCAACTCCCGTAGCTGTTGTTGAAGCTGAACCCAGACTCAGAATGAACTGGAACGGTAAGACAATCTGCGATATTTCCCGTGAATTCTTAAACTCCAACGGTGCGGAAAAGCATACAGAAATCTCTGTTCCTAACCCCACTGTTTCTTACAAGACAGAATACAAGAATACAGCAGCAGACTGGGAAAAGCTTGCTACCGACCTTAATGTATGCTCACAGAGAGCACTTGTTCAGCGTTTCGACTCCACAGTAGGCGCTGCAACAGTTCTCATGCCCTTTGCAGGTAAGACACAGCAGACACCTGTTCAGGCTATGGCTGCAAAGATTCCCGTGCTTGACGCAAAGACAACAACAGCTTCCCTTATGGGCTGGGGCTACAACCCTATGGTTGCTGTTCAGTCTCCCTACCACAGCGCTATGCTTGCGGTAATTGAATCCATTGCAAAGATTGTGGCAGCAGGCGGTTCTTATAAGAAGTGCTGGCTCACATTCCAGGAATACTTTGAAAGAACACAGGGCACACCTTCCCGTTGGGGCAAGCCTTTCAGCGCACTTCTCGGCGCATACAAGGCACAGCTCGAACTCGGTTGCGGTGCTATTGGCGGTAAGGACTCCATGAGCGGTACTTTTGAAGATATCGATGTACCTCCCACTCTTGTTTCCTTTGCTGTATCCACAGCTAAGGCTGATAAGGTTATTTCCGCTGAATTCAAGTGTCCTTTCAGCAAGATTTATATTGTAAAGCCTGAATACGACGAGAATAAGCTCCCTGTATTCGACAGTGTAAAGAAGACTTTTGAAATTGTTGAAAAGGCTATCGCAGACGGCAAGGCTATTTCTGTATGGTCTTATGCAAACGGCGGTCTTGCAGAAGGTATCTTTAAGATGTCTCTCGGTAACCGTATCGGCGCAAAGCTTAACAGTCTTTCCGACGATGAATTATTCTCACTCTGCTACGGTGCATTCATCATCGAAGCAAACGATGAAATTGAGGGTGCAGAACTCATTGGTGAAACTATCGAAGAATACAAGATTTACAGCGGTGACGTTGTTATTGATATGGCTGAACTTGAAAAGAAGTGGGATGCTGTTTTAGAGCCTATCTTCCGCGACAGTGTAAAGAAGATGCCTGCTCCCGAAAAGATCAGCTATACAGGTGGCTGCACAAATATCTGCGCACCTGCAAACAAGATTGCAAAGCCCAGAGTACTTATCCCCGCATTCCCCGGTACAAACGGCGAATACGACATGGCTGACGCATTCAACCGTTACGGCGGTATCTCCACTCAGTTCGTAATCAGAAACCTTGACGCAAAGTCAATGGAAGAATCTGTTGACGCATTTGCAGAACTTATCAAGCAGAGCCAGATTATTGCTGTTCCCGGCGGTTTCAGCGGCGGTGACGAGCCCGAAGGTTCCGGTAAGTTCATCAATGCCTTCTTCCGCAACCCCAAGGTTAAGGAAGCAGTACACGAAATGCTCTACAAGAGAGACGGTCTTATGCTGGGTATCTGTAACGGCTTCCAGGCACTTATCAAGCTTGGTCTTGTGCCCTTCGGCGAAATCGTGCCTCTTACAGAAGAAAGCCCCACACTTACCTTCAATACAATCGGCAGACACCAGTCGCAGCTTGTCAACACAAGAATCTGCACAGACAAGACTCCCTGGCTTATGCACTGTAAGGTTGATGAAATCTACACAATCCCGATTTCTCACGGTGAAGGCCGCTTTGTTGCAAGCGATGAGGTTATCAGAAAGCTCATTGAAAACGGACAGATTGCAACACAGTATGTTGACCTTGAAGGCAATCCTACAATGGATTTACGTTACAACCCCAACAGCTCCATGTACGCTATCGAGGGTATCATTTCTCCCGACGGTCGTGTGCTTGGTAAGATGGGCCATACAGAGCGTCTTACACCCAACTGCTGCAAGAATGTTGACGGCAACAAGGAACAGCTCCTGTTCAAGGGCGGCGTAGACTACTTCAGAGGTTAAGTAAATATTATTTAAGCGCGGAGTTTTTCTCCGCGCTTTGTTTTAATAATAATACGGCGCACATCGCTTGAATGTGCGCCGTATTATTATCTGTTAATTGATC
>JAZNML010000084.1:0-33210 GCA_045579565.1 Ruminiclostridium sp. | reverse complement strand
AGATTTGCACCGCTTTCAGAGAAATTACCCTCATTTGTCCAGAATGAAGAGTCCGAAATCGTGTTGTAGAATGTCTTAGCATATTCAGGAACATTAATGCGGTCAATCCACTTTTCGTGGGTGCCTTCCATAAGGCTTACCTCACCGCTGGCACCAATGGTATTGAAAGAAATCAGGGGAGCAGATGTGAATGTACCCTGAATACCGCTTTCGCCTGCGGAATGATAATCACTTCCGTCATCAGCAGAAATGCTGAGCACTGTATTCAGAACTATCGCAGATGCAAGAAGCCCCGCAGATAATCTCTTTGAAGTTTCCTTTTTCAATTTAAAATTCCTCCTTGAAATTTACCGTATATGTAAAAAAGAATTACTCGTTGTATTATACATTAATAATTATACACCATACAGAGACATTTGTCAAGGTTTTTTCCTTATTTTATCGCAAAAATCGGCATTTTTTTGCTTGTTTTTCCATACATTTCCATGCTAAAATCGACAAGTGCATAATTTTCATTTGACAAGCGGCGGATAATCGACTATAATTTAATCAGAAAGGACTGATAAACATATGAAAAAGATACTTGCCTTTTTGCTGTCAGCATTGATGCTGTTCACATTTGCAGGCTGTTCCGCAGAGCTTACCGAAGAGGATTATTCCGCCATCGCAGGTGTACTTGAAGACATTATTGAAGAAGAATACGACAGCTGGGATTCGGAAGAAAGCTATGATTCCGCAGAGGATATAACAGTTCCTCCCGCTGATGAGGTGTATGAAGAATCCGAGGATACGGAAATTCCCGAAGAGGTTGTCGCCGACATAGATACAGGGGAGGATATTCCCGAAGATGTCGAGGAAGAAACCACCACAACTACTGAAACAACCGTTCAGGAAACCACGACAACTACCGAAGAAACAACAACTACCACAACCACCACCGAAGCACCCGAAGAGGTCATTGATTTTGACGGCACATATACAAAAAAGGATGATGTTGCCCTTTACATTCACACCTACGGCTGTCTGCCCAAGAACTTCATAAGTAAGAAGGATGCCCAGACTCTCGGCTGGGAAGGAGGTTCGCTTGAACCCTACGCCCCCGGAATGTGCATCGGCGGAAGTTATTTCGGCAACTACGAAGGCCTTCTTCCTGAAAAGAAAGGCAGAAAATATACCGAATGTGACATTGACACTCTCGGTAAGAAATCAAGAGGTGCAAAGCGCATAGTCTTCTCAAACGACGGACTTATCTACTACACCGATGACCACTATGAAAGCTTTGAACTACTGTACGGGGAGGAATAACATGAAAGAAATTACAATTAATCTGGCTCCCGTAAGTGACAAGAAAGAGCTTCATGCTCTGCTTTCCAAAGCACTTGCTTTCCCTGAATGGTACGGCGGAAATCTTGATGCACTCTATGACTGTCTTACAGGAGTTTTTGAAGAAACGGAAATTACAATCATAAACTTCGGTTCTCTCGAAGAACGCCTCGGCCAGTACGCACTTTCTTTCAGAAAGGTTATGTCAAAGGCAGATGAGGATAACGAAAGAGTAAATGTAAAATTTGAATGAAACCAATACCGCAGAGTAAATACTTTGCGGTATTTTTTTATAAGTTGGGACAAAACCCTTTTCACAATTGTCTTATAAATGAAAGCGCTTTCATTAAAACAGGAGGTGATAGTTTGACAGAGGAAATGCTCAGAAAATACATAGACCTCTATCACGGTGCGGTATTCAGACTGGCATACAGCTACCTCAGAAACCGTGCAGATGCGGAAGATGTATGCGAAGAAACATTCATAAAACTATACAGCTATAACGGTATGTTTGAAAAAGACGAAAATTGTAAGGCATGGCTTATGAAGGTTACGGTCAATCTGTCTAAGAATATGCTTAAATCCTGCTGGTTCTCAAAACGCACAGAGCTTGACGAAAACACCCCTGTAACAACTCAGGAGGATTATGAACTTTCGCAGAAGATTCAAAAGCTGTCATCCGCATATCGCCTTGTGATTCACCTTTACTATTACGAAGGATATTCCGCAAAGGAGATTGCCGAAATCACGGGAACACCCGTTTCAACGGTTACTACCCGTCTGTCGCGTGCAAGAGAAAAGCTGAGAAAAATCATTGAAAAGGAGAACTTATTATGAAAGAACGTTACAGCAGATTTATGGACAGTATAACTCCTGAAAGAAGCAACGATGAGCTGTTCAGAACAGTTATCGAAAAAGCTGACAAAAAGGAGAAGATAAAAAAGACAGAAAAGAAAGTGCTTAAAAAGGCGGTTGTAATTCCCGTTGCCGCAGCAATGGCTCTTACCCTCTCGATTGCAGGCGGAGCAGCTATTTACAACGGTTTTTCATACCTGAGACAAAGCGAAATCGCACAATCTACCGAGGTAGCTGAAAATATTCAGACAGAGGTTTTCACCGACAGCTCCGAGCATGTTAAAATTTCGGTTGAGGAATACGTATCAGACGGTCTTACAGCCATTGCAACAGTGAAATACGAAGCTATTGATGATTACGGAAAAGAATGGCTGGCAGACTACAACTTTACAAAAGGTTATGACAGCAGCAAGCTTTCCTTAAATCCTTGTAAGCTTGTATCATGCAGCTACGGAAAAAGCGAGCTTGAAGAAATGCGTACTGAAACCGAAAGATGCTTTACGTTAAATCTTAGCTGTTGCGGTGACGGGTATGACAGCATTACATTCCGTTACATTATGAATAATTACGATTTCCGTGAGGTTCAATTTGAGAAATGCACAGTAGAGCCGAAAAGCTTCACTCTTTCAGGCGAGGAACAGGCGAGCGAATATTTCACTCCTACCCATCTGAAAATTACCGACCTCAGCTTTGTAATTTATGGTGAAAATCATGGAGTTTACGATAGTATAAGCTTTCCTGAGGCTAATTATTACAGTGTATGGTCGACGCTTCCCAAGGAGGAAAGTGAACGGATTCGGAATAATATTAATCCGATTATTGTGAAAACAAATGGTGAAAGAATTGACCTCAAAGGATACGGAAGCGGAGGCGGACTCTTATGTTCCTCCACTCCTTGTGAGGAAAATTTTAATACCGATTTAATGATTTGTTCAAGTGATTATTCAACATATGACTATGAAAAAGAGGAATATATTTACCGAACCATAGAAACCGAAGATATTGCAGGCATTGAAATCTGCGGTGTTTATTTTGAAGCAAACGAAATCAAATAAAAATCAGCGTTTCTGTACGATACCTCGTACAGAAACGCTTTTTGCTGTTGATTTGGATTTTAAAACATGGTATAATCATGGTACAATCAACTTCAAGGAGGACAACCATGAAATTCCTGCACCTTTCCGACCTGCACTTAGGCAAACGACTGAAAGAACAATCCCTTATCGAAGACCAGAAATATATTCTGGATGAAATCATTGAAATTGCAAAAAAAGAAAATCCCGATGGTGTGATAATCGCCGGAGACATATACGATAAAACTGTGCCTTCTGCGGAAGCGGTTGCGCTTTTCGACAGCTTTTTAACTCGTCTTTCTGAGATGAAGCTTAAAGTCTACGCCATCAGCGGCAACCACGATTCAGCCGAGAGAATTGCCTTCGGCGCAAGCATCATGAAGCTTGGCGGAGCACATTTCTCCCCTGTCTATAACGGCAGTATTGAAAAAATCACTGAACAGGACAGCTTCGGAAATATCAACATATTCCTCCTTCCCTTTGTGAAGCCGTCACAGGTACGTGAGTTTTTCCCGGAAACCACAATTGAAAATTATACACAAGCCATAGAAGCTACCCTTTCAAACATTGATATAGATACATCAGAAAGAAATATTATCATTGCTCATCAGCATATTACAGACGCCGAAAAAACGGGCTCAGAAGAAACTATTATCGGCGGTCTCGACAATGTTGACAGCTACGTTTTTGACGCATTTGACTATGTTGCACTGGGGCATATACACGGTGAACAGGATATTGCGGGAAAGAAAATCCATTACTGCGGAACTCCCCTGAAATACTCATTCTCAGAAGCCAAGCACAATAAATCCGTGACTGTTGTTGAATTCTTTGAAAAGGGCAGGACTGAAATCCGCCGTATTCCGCTGGTTCCTCTGCGTGATCTTCGGGATGTCTGCGGAAGCTTCACAGATATTTACAACACTCCCGAAAAAAGCGAGGATTATATACGCATTATTCTTAACGATGAAGATGAAATAATGGATGCGGTTTCAAAGCTGAGACATGTATTCCCGAACATTCTCGAACTCACTTACAGCAACCGCAAATACGCTGATATTCAAGGCCTTGAAGCAACTGATGATGAAATCAAAAACAATCCCGCGGAAATTTTCCGCCAGTTCTTTACCGAACAGACTAATTCAGATCCTGACAATGAAATAATGGCAATTATAAACGAAATTATTGAACAGGCAAAGGGGGAAATAAATTGAGACCATTAAAGCTTGAAATTACCGCATTCTGTTCCTATCCCGGAAAAACAGTTATTGATCTCGAAAAGCTGGGAGAAAGCGGAATCTATCTCATTACCGGCAACACAGGTGCAGGCAAGACCACCATTTTTGACGCAATAACCTATGCCCTTTACGGTGAGCCCAGCGGTAAAGACCGCGACCCTTCATACCTTCGTTCAAAGTATGCTCCTATTCATGTCGAAACCTGCGTAAAGCTCACCTTCTCACACAAGGGTAAAACATATATTGTCGAGAGAAAGCCTGCGCAGTTCCGTGCCGTAAAGGAAGGAGCCGTTCCCGTAGACGCTCCTGCAAAGTCAAACCTGTACGAAGTTACCGGGGGCAAAGAAACAAACATTGCTTCAAGCGTTAAAGATGTTACAACCTATATTACAAACCTGCTGGGAATCGACCACAGACAGTTCTGCCAGATTGCAATGATTGCACAGGGGGATTTTGCAAAAATCCTCAAAGCAGACAGTAAGGAACGCCAGAATATTTTCAGAAAGCTTTTCGACACACAGCTTTACGAAAAAATGCAGACTATTATTTCCAAAAGAGCATCAGATTCCGAAGCAGAATTAAAGAGTCTTTCCGCGAATATAAAGCAGAATCTCAATAAGGCAAGATGCGATGAAAACAGCCCTCTTTATAAAGATTTTTCAGAGCTTCTTACAGACGGAAATGCATATGATAAAATTATTGATATTATCAACGAAATACGCAACAGTGACATCGTACTGAAAAACGACCTTGAAAACAAAATCGAAGACTGCAATAAGGAAATCAATTCACTTAACGAAATTATAACAATTTCTGATACTATCAACAGTTCAAAAACCGAACTTGATGAGGCGGAAAAATCATTCAACCAGCAGAAGGAACTTCAAACAAAGCTCTTTGAAGCTTTCGAAAACGCAAAGAAAAACGAAGCAGAAATCAATAAGTTAACCAAGGAGATTACCAAAAGCAAGCTGATTCTGCCCAACTATGAAAAACGTGATACTCAGAAAAAAAGCCTTGAAAGCACCAAGCAGAAGCTTGAAAATGACAAGGGGCTTCTAACTGAACTTAACAGTAGTCTCAACACTCTCAGTAAAGAAGCTGAGGAAAACAACAAGGAACTTGCAGGCTTAAAGGACATTCTCGCAATACATACAAAGCTTGTATCTGATAAGGAACTCGCCGAACTTAATGAAACAAGAATCAAAGAGCTTTGCTCTTTAATCAGCCAACACGATAAGCTGGCCAACGAATACTCAAAAGCTCTGGAAAAAATGAAATTGACAGAGGCTAACGAAAAGCTCGCAAGCGAAGAATACACTCTTAAAAGAATCTTGTATCTGAACGCTCAGGCGGGTATTCTTGCAGAATCTCTTTCTGAAAATACACCCTGTCCAGTTTGCGGTTCTTTGCACCACCCCGCTCTTGCAGAAAAGCCTGTGGGCGCTCCTACGCAGCAAGAACTGGAAGATGCGGAAAACAAGCTGGAAAATGCCAAGCAAACTCACAATAACGCAAGTCTTGAAGCAAGCGAAATCAACATAAAAAAGAACTCCTTCAACGAACGCTATACAAAGCTTATGAATGAGCTTAAAATAACAGCTGAAAACTGTTCGCCTGCCGATGCTGCCAAGACAGCACTGAGCAAAATACAAGCAGATATTCAGACTCTGGAAAACGATATTTCCACCGCCAAAAAGAATATTGAGAGAAAAGAAGAGCTTGAAAATATTCTGAAATCTATTGCAAATGAACAGAAGTCTGCTAATGATAAGATTCTTGAAATCAATACGGAAATTGCTACCGGAACTGAAAAAATCAGCAACTTAACTTCTGAAATAGCTAATCTTTCTTCGGGTCTTGAACATGATACCTTAAAAGAAGCAGAAAAGTCCATTAGCGATAATGAAGCAAAGGTAACAGCTCTAAAAAATGAAATTAATACCGCTGCTGAAAATCTCGCTGAATGCAAAGAAGATATTTCACGGCTTGATGGAAGAATCGGTGAGCTCAAAAAGGCTATTGAAACCAATACAATCAGACTTAAAAAGAAAAAGAAGACCGAAGACAATGGCGAAACGGATTACAAATCTCTTATGAGTGACTGTGAAAACAAGCGCAAAAAACTATCAGAGGATAAGGAGACTGTATCCACCCGAATTGCTGTAAATACCGATGTTGTTGAAACCGCAAAAGAACAGCTTGATGATATAAGCAAGCTCGTCAAGAAAAACGACGTTCTTTCCAAGCTCAACAGAACCATCGGCGGTAATCTTACAGGACAGGACAAGATTACTCTCGAAGCTTACGTTCAGGCTGTTTATTTCGAGAGAATCATCGCTCATGCCAACCAGAGACTTAATACAATGACCAACGGACAGTACGCCTTCAAACGAAAGCAATCAGGAGCAAACCGCAGTGCAAAGTGCGGTCTCGATCTTGAAATCGTTGACTATTTCAACGGAAGCCGCAGAGATGTAGGTTCCCTTTCAGGCGGCGAATCCTTCAAGGCTTCGCTCTCACTGGCTCTCGGACTTGCAGATGAAATTCAGTCAAAAACTTCCGGTGTTACTCTTGATTCGATGTTCATTGACGAAGGCTTCGGCTCTCTTGACCATGAATCGCTGGATCAGGCAATGCAGGCATTGAACGAGCTCAGCAACAACAACCGAATCATCGGAATCATCTCTCACGTTGATGACCTGAAACGCCGTATTGAAAAGAAAGTAATCGTAAAGAAAACCTCTCCCGCAAATGCAGGTGCTTCCTACGGCACCGAAGTCACAATTGAAGTATAACCAAAAAGCCGTATGCTTTAAAGCATACGGCTTTCTAATTATTGCTTTTCATAATGAAAACTTACAATTGCATCAATGTTATCATAAATAAATTGCTGAGCCTGAGGAGAAAAGATATTAATGTAATAGTCGCCTCTTTCAATACTCTGGCGAATTTCTTTTCTTATTCCAATAGCCTCTCCCGCTTCGTTAGCTACCTTATCGGAACCATTCTCACAGACTTCAACTAACCCCGAGTAAAGAAGCCATTCATTTATCCATGACGCCTGCATGCTTGCAACCTCATTACCAGAAATCACAGCGTTGATATCTTTCGTTATATCACTTACTCTGCATTCTTCTGTGCGCGGATGAAGTTTTGCAAGCTGCTCTTCACTGATAGAAAAACGAGATTTTTTTGTAGTTATAGAAGAAAAATATTTTATCTGTTTTCTCCTGTTTTCAGCTTGTTTTTCTTTTTCTTCGGTAATTGCCTTATGGATAATTTCAGAAACATAAGCAAGACAACGGGAAATGCGTTCATTACAGATAGTTTCGCTTTCAGAAACCTTTTCATCAGTTATAGGATTAATACCCTCAGACATTTTGTCAATATAGCTTTTTGCACGTTCTAATTTATCAAGTTCAGTAACCATTTTATTTCCTTTCATATTATAAGTCCCGTTATCAATGCAACCACCGAGGCTGCAAGAGCAACTACTATAAGAGGCATATTGAAATATGCAAGTATAACCGCTGCAACAGTACCCGCAACCGATGTAACGATATCACCTGTTGAATAGAAAATCGCAGGAATTGTCATGGCACTGAGCACCGCATAGGGAATGTAGTGAAGAAAGCTTCTGAAAAACTGTGATTTGATTTTCTTTCTGAAAACTGTAAACGGAATCATTCTTACAAGATATGTAACAATCGCCATTACAGCAATATAAATCGCAATACTCACTGGTCATCAGCCTCCTTTACAGGAAAAAGAAGAGCACCCACAGCTGCCGCGATACAAGCGCTTATGATTACTGCAAAGCCCACACTTACACCTGTGAAAATATACTTGAAAAGTATGCTGATAACCGCCGCAATTCCTACTACAAGCAGAATACTTTTTTCTTTGCGTGAAGGCGGTATGATTATTGCTATGAACATTCCGTAAAGCACAATACCCATAGCCTCGGTTATCATCGGGGGAAGTATCTCCCCTGCCGCTGCCCCGAGGAATGTACCCATACCCCAGCCCAGAAATGAAATCAGTATAAGACCATACATATATGCAGGTGTTACAGGATGAATCTGAGCCGAGGAAACAGCGAATATTTCGTCTGTTATACCGAATGACGCCGCTAATCTGTGAGGAGTTGTAAAAGATTTGTCCAGCTTTTGAGATAAGGAGATTCCCATAAGAGAATAACGGATATTTATTATAAGCTGGGTTAATATCATTTCAAGAATAGGACCTGCCGCCGCAATAATTTCTACACCTGCTGCCTGTCCTGCTGATGTGAGATTTGTAACAGAAATCATCACCGCAGAAAAAACCGATAATCCTTTCTGCACCGCCATAATTCCGAATCCGAATGAAACGGAAAGATAACCCAGCGCAATTGGTATTCCGTGAAGCAGTCCTTTTCTGAACTGTGAATTCATATATTATTGTTCCTTTCAATTTTCTGCTAAGCATTATATCACAAATAAGACTACATTTCAAGATGCAAATTGTCTCTTGCGCATTTTTCGCCAGCTGTAAAAACCATAAAGATCATTGAACAAGAACATTACAAAACATACAGCCATGGGCAGACAGGTTATATCTGAAATTGCCGCAAGTATCCAGAGAATTATCAGAACAACATCATTCGCCGCATATCCGAGAGCATAAAATTCACTTCTGAGAAATGTTAAATATGCCGCGATAAAGCTGGTTGTAATGGATATGGTACTTATTATGAGATTTGCATTTCCGAGAGCTTTCAGAATGAAATAAAACAACGCAGTAACCAATACCGTAAGCAAGAGCATTACTCCAATCTGTCCTCCTGTTACTCTCGAAACCTCAACCTCTCTGGTCTTTTTATAAGGATGCTTTATCCAGGAAATCATTGACATTACCGCCATAGGAGCGGTCATTCCCAGATAGGTTATCATCTCGCCGTAATAACTGAAAAAGAAGGAAATTATCCCATAAAAGACAGAAAAAACAATCATCAGTACTTGTCCCAGAACATATCCCTTTGCTATGAAAATCAGCGATGTTACACCTATAAGCGATGCGGCAAGTGACAGGAAATCCTTACCGCCTGAAAAAATAAATGACGCTGAAATCACCAGTACGGATACCAGCCATAATCCTTTTTCAAAACGGGTCAAACTACGTATATATTCAGTAATTTTCATATTGCCTCCAAAAAAAATAACACCCGAAAACACATCTTCAAAGGCCTAACGATGTGTAAACGGATGCTTCGCATCTCTGCCCGGCGGCAGACTTATTTCTACGATATATTATCATATTTCTCGTTCAATGTCAAGTGTTGACTTTATACGAAATTATGTTATAATCGAAAAAAGGAGCTGATTATATGACGGAATACGAAATTTTCAGAAATGTTTTTCCCATGCTTAATGTAACGGAAGAGCAATTCATACATATAACCGATATAAACAACTGCACTGTTTTCAAAGAAGAAAACGGCTTTGCTTGTATTAAGGAAAACCGCATTGTATTTATAGGCGTTGAGGAAAAGTCAAGAGGAAGAGGCATCGGCAGAAGCCTTCTTGAAAAGTGCGAAAAGCACGCAAAGGAACAAGGCTTTGACCGTATAGGTGCAAGCGGATTTATTGCCGGAATCTCCCATAGCGGTATTGATTTTTTCAAAGCCATGGACTACGAAACCGGTGATACAGGAGTTGAGATGGGAATGGATCTTGCAGACTTTTCACCTGTACTTCCTGAAACGGATATTACCTATGATTTTCTTTCGGGAAGACATGATGAGCTTATAAAAGCCGTAGCTTCTGTGGACAAGGAATGGGTACAGTATTTCAACGAGGACTGCAACATTTACTGTGGTTTTAAGAACAGGGAAATTGCCTGCTTCTGCCTTGTGGATTTCGACGCAGAATGTATTTTATCCGATGAAAATTCAAAGGTGGCAAGTATCGGCTGTGTTGGTACCGTGCCGAAGCTCAGATGCAACGGATACGGACTTAAAATGGTGGAAAATGCAACCCTTATTTCAAAGGAAAAAGGCTGTAACAAAGGGTTTATCCACCAGACTCATCTGGAAAACTGGTATGGGAAGCTGGGTTATAAAACGGTCATTAAATTCTCACCTGTTAGGAAGATATTTTAAAAAAAGCCTTGCAGAAATCCTGCAAGGCTTAGATTTATTTATAGAGCAAAATCACCGCAAATGTATCCGATAAATCCTCGCTCTTTATTGTCACTGTGTAAGCATTTTCACTTTCGCTGTAAAGACATTTCACTGTTTCACCATAGGAAATCGCTTTCTTATACATGATTTCAAACTCATTACACTCACCCTTCTCGTAAACCTCCTCAGGTAACACAAGATTTGCAAGATCGAGATAGAACACATTATTCATATGGTTGTTTGCGTCTATGAAATTGCGGTCAATATAGTAGCTTTTTTCAAGGCTGTGACTTTCAGGCTCTTTCAGTTTTTCAATCCATGGTTCCCCGAAATTAGTACGCTCCGGCTCACTTTCGTAGCAGGCAAATTTTTCAGGAACAATACGTTCAGGGCGCATTGTTTCAGTATTTACCCTTGCCCAGTTGGAAATTGCGGTAACTAAACGTTCCCCTTGTTCATCAAGGATTTCAAACTCACGTGATGCAGAAGAAGCCTTTGTTGTACGGCTCCATGTACGCGCATTTACCCTGTCCTCATGCTGAGCGCGTTTATGTATTTTAACATGATAAGAACGGAGAAACCACCTTGCTGTGCTGTTTCTCATACCGTCGCCAACCTTATCGCTATGCATACAGGATACATTTTCAAAGATTTTCAGCAAAGCCGTATTTGATACCCCGAAATCCTTATTTATATCGCTGTAACCTATATAGAATTTTTCCGAAAAAACCATTTCGCCCTCCCTGTAAGCTTACGCAAGCTCACTCATTACTACATTCTTTATCTTACGCAGAAGCGTTCCCGCTCTGCCTATTCCTACCTGCTGAACACCCATAAGAAGCGTAATTCTGTGCTTCGGCTCATTTGAGAAAAATGTACCGAGCCAGCCGTCCCAACCGTATTCGCCTTCCGACGAAAACAGAGATGTCACCTTTTCGTTTTCACATACACGCATGAAATTACCATAGGTATACCCTGTCATCCAGTCCCAGCCTTCTTGAAGCTGATAAGAAAGCTTAGGCGAAATTCCGCCGCTTGTAAGGAAGCGGACAGCAGATTCAGGCATAATACGTTTACCCTTGTATTCGCCGCCGTCAAGAAGCATCTGCGCAAAATGAGAATAGTCATCAAGAGTTGAGCAGAGCCCTGCTCCGCCGGACTGAAATGCGGGAATCACGTCGCGCTCATACTTCATACCGAGATGATTGGTTACACATTCATAAAGCCCGTTTTCGCTGTAATTGTAAATTTTCGCAAGACGACTCTGTTTTTCTGCCGGCACATAAAAATCCGTATCATTCATCTGCAACGGCTCAAAAAATCTATCCATGAGATACTCTCTGAAAGACACTCCCGAAGCCCGTTCTATAAGGGCTCCCGTAATATCTGCACCAGCGCCGTACATGAATTTTTCTCCGGGGATATTGCAAAGATCGGTCTTTGCCATCATGCGTGAAAATTCCGTAGTTGTAACAGGATTATCAGTATTCATACGCTGTTCAATCTGCCAGAAAACGCTGCCGGCTTGTTCACCGCCTGCTGTTCCCTCATGTGGATATGCAAGACCGGATGTCATATTAAGTAAATCTCTTACAGTTATCTGCTTCGGAGAGCGAAAACGCTCACCGTTATTCACATAAATTTCAGAAAACTCAGGAAGGTAATCAGATATGTCCGCAGATATATCGATTAATCCTTCGGAAGCTGCAAGAATAGCCGCTGCCGCAGTTACAGGCTTTGTCTGTGAGTAAAGACGGAAAATGGTATCCCTGCATACAGGGAGGCTGTTTTCCATATCTCTCATTCCGCTTTCGGCGTAAGCTTTTTCTTCGCCGTCTTTTATTACAAGTATATTTGCCCCTGAAATATCACCGTTCTTTACAGCGGTATCCAGGTGCTTATTTATTTTTTCAGATAAGTTCATTTTACACCTCAAAATTTTTGATAGGTAAATTATAGCACTTATGAAAAAATAAGTCAATTACCGCATATTCACATAACCCGATAAAAAAAGCAGAAAATAATCATATAATTTATCGGAAAGGAATGATTATATGGCAAAGAAAGGCATGAAACGGCCACAGGAAACTCATACAAAGCGCCGCAATGACATACCGCCTGTACCTCAGATTCAGGGAGCTGCCAGACATGGAAATAAGGCTAATCCTATAATTCCAGGTACAGCATCACCTTCACAGAAGGTATTTCACGCTATTCCACACAGCATGAGGGAAAAGCCTGTTTCTGAAATTTATCCCGTCATTGATAATGATCTTGCAAGGGATAATATTGAAAATGACATTACAGACGCAGACTTACAGGATTTATAAAAAATGCGGAGGATTATCCTCCGCATTTTATTATTTAATCTCTGAAAGGTACTATTCCTTCGTCAATCATATCAAGCATATGAGGTACGATTTCAGGGTCAAACTGTGAGCCATTGCAGGTTTTGAGTTCTTCATAAATTACTTCATTTGAAAGTGCCTTTCGATAGCAGCGATCACTTGACATTGCATCATATGTATCCGCAACACAGATAATACGTGCTACCTCAGGTATATCCTTGCCTTTGAGACCAAGACAGTAGCCCTTTCCGTCAAAACGTTCATGGTGGTACTTTACACCTTCTGAAATTCCTTCAAGGTCGGTAAATTCCGCAAGAATTTCCTCGCCTATATCAACATGACGCTGGATAATCTCACGTTCTTCATCTGTAAGCCTGCCCGGTTTGTTAAGAATATTGTCGGGTATACCGATTTTACCTATATCGTGGAGCAAAGCTACATAATAGATATTTTCCTGCTCCTCGTCATTCTTACCCATTCTGCGAGCAATTTCCTTGGAATACTCCGCAACACGTATGGAATGTCCGTTTGTGTAAGAATCCTTTGCATCAATTGTTTTTGCAAAGGTACGTAAGGACTGTTCGGTAATCCTCTTGTATTCCTGCTGTCTTTCCTTGATTTTTCTGGTTTTTGCTCTTGTTACAAGCATTACTATTCCTGCACTTGCGATTGCTACAAGAAGAATTATAACGATCCAGAAAAGCGGTTGTTCGTATATGCGTTTCGGCTTTATTATTCTAAGAGTACAGGTTACTTTTTCATCAGGATTTTCAAGGCTGAAAACAGATGCTTCAAATGTATAAGTACCGCCCGGAAGATTGGTATAGCTTACTACTCCGCCTGTATCAGAAACAATCGTTTCTTCCCTGTCAAAGCCTTTAAGCTTGTAGGAAATGCGTCTTTCCGATGCCGAAACGAAGGACAATGCCGAGAAATCAATTGTAATACGCTGGGCTGTGGAAGAAAGCTTTATATTCTCCGGATGCTCATAGCTTACGCCGTCAATGGTAATTCTGTTTACCGTCATCATGGGAAGCTTATGTGATACTCCTTCAAACCCGAAAATACTCACACCATTACGCGTGGACATGTAAAGCTCATTATCCTGAGAAAGCCAGTTCCATGTATTTGCGTTTACCGAGCCTGTAAGTCCATGAGACAGGTCGTGTTGAAGCACATCTGTCTGTTCGCCGCTTAAAAGCTGTTCTGTACTCATAGCGGTAAAGCCGTTATTTTGAAGAATCCACAGCATATTATCAATCTCATAAAGATCGAAAATACTTCCTGCGCTTTTTGTAAAATTAGTAAGTCTTGTAAACCTGCCCTCAGCCCAGTAGTAAAGACTGCTGCCTGCACTTACAAACCAGCCGCCCTTTTCACTTTTTAACATGCGGAGAACTACGCCTTCTTCAAGACCGTCATCAAAGCTGTAATTCTTTACAGTTCCCTCTTTAAGCTCATATATACCCGCACCGTCACTTCCAACAAGGACTGAGCCGTTTTCACCGTCATAAATACACAGCACCGAAGGGTTTTCAAGACCGTCATCATATGTATACGTCTCGGTCACAACCCCGTTTTCAATTATTGTTACTCCTGTCTGGGTACCTGCGGCTATACGTCCGTCTGATAGCATTGTCACCACTCTTGCTTTTTCACCTGCAAGCCCGTTTTCACTGTTATAGGGGGTAACTGTACCGTCTACGGTATTGTAGCAAATTATTGGGTCATCCGAATAACTGGCAATCCAGACATTATTCTGATTGTCTGAAATAACACAGCGGACACGGATACCTTCAAACATATCCACAAGGATATTAGAAGCAGCATTCCACTGGTTGTCAAAAACCAGCATACCTGTATCGGTAGCAATGTACCAGCTGTTATTCTGATATGTAATGGAGTTAAGAGCCACAGATTCCAGGCCTGATACACCGTTTACCGTATCATAACAGCCCTTTGAATACTTAATAACACCATAGCTTGACGATGCAAGCCAGTAATTATCCTCATAATCCCTGATAGCAGCGTTTACAGACATTGCTTTTTCATTTTCGCCGAATTGCATAAGCGAGCCGTTATTTTCAATAACCGCAAAGCCGTTTATACCGCTTATGAGTATTTCGCCCTCATCGGATACAGCAATGGAATTGTGAGTTGTCACATCGCCGGTAGAGTAGGATTTCAGAATTTCAAATTCCTGAATATCTGCTGCCGAAAAATCAACTACCGCTACAGCTGTTCCTGATGTACCCATAACGATATTTCCATCAGCATCACTGTCAATGCTGTAAATTTCTTCGTCATCAAATATCATTCTTGATTCAAAAATACATCTGAGCTCGCTATTCTCAATAACAACACAGTCACCGCTGTTCATTGAGCCCCAGATTCTTCCGACAAAGTCAACTGCAATGGTATATACTGTTTTACCGGAAACCTCATCAGCAGAGAATGGCACGATTTTATCCTCTGAAATCTGAGCAATGCCTGAATTTGACGCTACGTAAATATTCCCGTTCTTATCCTCGGTGAAATCACGTATGCATAAAAACGAGTTATCTTCGGGGGAGCTGATTTCAGTAAATACATCATCTTCAAGCACCACAACACCTGCATCATTTGTTCCCACCCAAAGTCTGCCCTTACTGTCCTCGAAGAGCGAACGGATCGACGAAGAGGTAATTTCACCCTCAACGCTGTAATTCCTGATATTTGCGCCATCGTACCGAATGAGACCGCCGTAGCTTCCTATCCAGACATAACCATCTGAGGTCTGGATAATGGTATTGGCTTCACCGGTGGGAAGACCGTTCTGCTCATTATAAACAGTTACAACAAAAGGAGCATCGTCTGTATGAGCATAGGCTTCCAAAGCTGTAAGTGAAGAAAATGTAATAGTTATCGCTGTTAAAACAGCAGCTTGTTTTTGTATTTTCATATTTTTCACCATATTGTTATGTTTACCTATCTTATTAAATTATATCGCAATTAACATGCATTGTCAATAATTTCTGCCTGTAATTGTGCTTTAAAATAGGTAAAAAATGATGTTGAAATAAATATTCCGATATGTTATAATAACACTTGCATAACATTAAGTAAGGAATGATAAGAATGGAAAACAAGCATTGGGCAAGTGTATGGGGAAATGCAATCTCCATAGGCGAAAACCGTCCCGAAAGCTATAATAAGAATCTTACCATAAGATACCCTGTTTATACTCAGTTCGGAGGCGAATCCCTCCGTCTTACCTATGATAATTATTGCGGTACCGATGATGTTACCCTAACAAAAACCACCGTTCAGATAAACGGTAAGTTTTATCCTGTTACCTTCGGTGGTAAGAGAGAAGCATTCATCAAGGCAGGAGAAAATATCATCTCCGATGAGCTTGAATGTGAAATCATACCTCAGACGCTTATTGTCGTAAGCTTCTACTTCGAGGACTTCACACAGCTTCGTTCCGCAGTCTATACAAGCGGTCCCCTCACCGAAGGAATCTACGCTATCGGCGACATGACCGAAACAGATATTATTCCACAGGATATTGCGCGAAGCACAAACATAATCTACTTTTTAAGCAATATCTCTGTTCTCACTTCTGCGCAGAACCGTACCATTGTCTGCTACGGCGACTCTATCACCGCACAGGACTGGCCTGAGTATCTTACCCTGCGCTGCAACCGTGAGGAAAAACTCAACACAGCTGTTATCAGAAGAGCTGCAAGCGGTACAAGAATGCTTCGTGAATACAACTGTATAACCTACGAATCCTATGGTCTTATGGGCAGTAAGCGTTTTGACCACGAAGTTCCCACAGACGGAGCCGATACGGTAATTATACAGCACGGAATAAACGACATTATCCACCCTGTCGGAAAAGAAGTAAACCCCTTCCGACCCATGAGTGATATGCCTACTCTTGATGAGCTTATAGAGTGTATGAAATTCTATATTGAAAAATCACGTGCTTACGGCTATAAAGTTTATGTTGGCACTCTCCTTCCGATAGAGGGCTGGCGAACATATGCACCTTTCAGAGAAGAAATACGCCACGCTTTTAACGAATGGATACGCACAACCGACCTGATTGACGGCTGTATCGATTTCGACAAGGCGGTTCGCGACCCGGAAAGACCTACCCGCTTCTTACCCGAATATGACAGCGGCGACCATCTGCATCCCAGCAAGGCGGGATACAAGAAAATGGCAGATATAGTGCCTGATGAACTCCTTAAATAAACGAACGCTTCTGCGGAAATTCCGCAGAAGCGTTTTTTACATTCCAAGCTCAGCGCACATTTTGTCAAGCTCTTCAACAGCTTCGTCATACTCGAAGTCTGATGCACGTACAACAATCTTGTCGAAATACGGCTTGAGGGATTTGTCGTTATATGAGAATATTGCCGCCTGCTCTGCTATTTCGATAATACCATCGCTGTCAAAACCATCGCAGCATTCTCTGATTTTTATACAATATTCACGGAGTATTTCAAGAGAAACAGGCTTCATATTCTCAGGCGCCGCTTCTGTTTCCTCGGCTTCAACAATAATACCTACCTTTTCCAGAAGCTTTCTGCCCTCAGTCATTACATCATCATAGCTCTTCATAAGGTCATCGTTATCCCTTATAATAACATCGAAGTCTCCGGATTTTCCTGCAAGTTCAAGCTTCTTCGCCTTTTCGGAAAGCTCTGCCGCACCAATTGTAAGAGATGTACTCTTTAAAGCATGTACCTCAATAATATAATTGTGCCAGTTCTTTTCCTCTGCAAGAGCATTGATTTCCTTGCGTTTTCCTTCACCCTTTCGTACAAAGAGTTCAAGAATTTCATAATAAACATCTTCATTTCCGCCTGCATAATTAAGACCCTTTGCAACAGAAATAAGACCGCAGGGCTCCTCGTAATTATACTTCGACTCACGTCTGTCCGTAGGCCCGTAATCGTCTGAAACAGGCTTCATAATATAATCCTCAGGAAGATGAGTTTTAAGCGCTCTGTCAAGTGCACCGAGTTCAATAGGCTTTGCCACAAAGTCATTGAATCCCGATTCAATGAACATCTCACGGACACCGTTTACCGCATTCGCCGTAAGGGCAATAATCGGCAGTCTCTTGTAATAATCCCCTTCCATCTGTCTGATTATGGAGGTTGCCTCAACGCCGTCCATTTCAGGCATCATATGGTCCATAAGCACAAGGTCGATATCCTTTGAGCGAAGCATGGAGATTGCCGATTTACCGCTGTCAACTGTAAGTATCTGCATATGATATGGCTGCATAAGACCGCTTACAACTTTCAGATTTACGGGGTTGTCGTCTACGACAAGTATTCTTGCTCTCGGCGCAGAGAAGGTTATTACAGAGCCTCTGCGTTCATTAAGAGTTGAAACCGTTTCATTGTTTATGGCAAGTGCAGCAGACACCGTATAGAAGGGCTTGTAGATACACTTGATTCCTTCGGGCACCCGTACGCTGTCCACAATGTCCTGAACAAGCGTAATTGACGCACGGCCGGAATTGTTTATGAAATAATCCTTGTGGTCAAGGAACTGTTCTTTTCCTATAAAAAGATGGGTAATCTTCCCGCCTTCCAGCATACGCTTCATTTCATCAAAGCTTTCGGTATAAACAAATCCGACTTTAAGCTGGGTGCTGATTTCTTCCATAAGATTTCTGTACATCTGCTCAACAGCAGGCACCTCAAACTTTTTCAGATTCAGATAGCCGAGCGCTATGATTTTTTCGGGATTATCAACCTTGATAAATGGTCTTTCGTCCTTTACTTTAAGGGGAATTACAAAGCTGAATACAGAGCCTTCGCCGTACACACTGGAAACATTGATAAATCCGCCCATCTGCGCAACAAGACGCTTGGAAATCGCAAGGCCGAGACCGGTGCCTTCGATCGCTCTGTTCTTTCTTGTATCTACCTGCTGGAAGCTGTTGAACAGCTTTTCAAGGTTCTCTTCTGTAATACCGATACCCGAGTCGGCAACAGTAACTTTAAGATTTATGCCGTATTCCTGTTTGAGTTGGGAAACACGAAGGGTTACTGCGCCTGTATTGGTGAACTTTACCGCATTGGTCATAAGGTTTATCATGATCTGGCGGATTCGTATTTCATCACCTAAAAGACCTCTGGGTATATCAGGGTCGGCATGTACCATTATTTCGATTTTCTTTTCGCCCTTACGGGTTACAGCCATATTTATAACGTCATTAAGAACAGACGCAATATTGAATTCGCTTTCTATAATTTCAAGCTTTCCCGATTCGATTTTTGAAAAGTCGAGAATGTCATTAATAATCGACAGAAGGCTTCTGCCTGAACTCTGGATATTGAAGCAATTTTCACGTACGCTCTCGCTTATATCCTGTTCACGAAGTATAAGCTCACACATACCAATGATTGCATTCATAGGTGTACGGATTTCATGGGACATATTTGCAAGAAAGTCGGATTTAGAACGATCGGCTGTTGTTACCGACTCCAAAAGTTCCTCCTGCTTCTGCCTGTAACACATGACATGATAAAGAATAACAAAGCTGAGTATAAGGTCAAAGAAATAAACTATGGGAAAACGCAAAAGGTATGTATCAGAGTACTGATAGCCGATTGTGTTGAGGGGTGTCCACATGTACGCAATTACCGACAAGCCGAGTATAATACTGAAACATCCGCCATAATACAGACTGAAAAAATATGACGTAGCCGGTGGAATAAGCAGAAGCCACATTATGCTGAATCCATCAATCCCGCCGTCAATCACAAAATACATCAGAAGCACATATCCGGCGGTTAATATACCCGCTGTAAGTAATGTTTTACGTTTCGTAAATCTGAAAATTACCGCATTTATCAAAAACCACAGAGAAAGCCCCGCTGTGATGCAAGCCATAAGCTGTTCGCCCGTAGCCACGTTGATAATGCTCATGACCGCCATAAGAAGTATGAGAATTATACAACACAGATTGAGCGATTTTGTCTCTATGCGCGCAGCGTCAACTCTGAGTCTGTCAAGAAGGCTGCTGTTGGAATTATTCATATAAATACCTCTCTTAATATCTGTTTAAATAATTATCGCATGAAACAAGGGATTTGTCAATTAAAAAATTACAATTTGTAACCTATTTATTACAAAATTATTACAGTTTTTTCAAATCAATTGACAAAGCTTTTGTGCAGTTATAAAATGAAATCAACAAACAATTCAAAGAAGGAAATTTACATATATGAAAAAGAAGCTTGCACTGTTTCTTGCAATATGCACCCTTTCAGGCTGTGCAAATACCATGCCTGAAAATATAACCACAACATCACAAATATCAGATACAGCGCCCGTAACAACAGAAATAACCACCGCTCCGCCTGTCACAACCACAGTACAGACTACTACTGTAAGTGAGGAAGCTACCGAAATATACGAGGGCGATATTCCCGAGCTTATAGGGGAAAACATTTCTTTTTCCATTGAAAAGAAGGTAAGCATAGATAACCTGCTGACTCAGATTGATTTAAAACCTCAGATTGATGTAACTAAGCTTGACGGATATGAGCATGCACTATGGTTTTACGAGAATTTAGCTACGGAAGAGGCGAAGCCACGTATTATTGAAAATAATTATATGCGCTATTTTGCAAGTCTTGAATACATCGGCACGGAGCTTGCAGACTGGCTTATTCAGATTCATTATTATTTTATAACTGATGGCGTAACAACACCTGAATATATGCGGCTTTTCTATGTAAAAGACGGTAAGGTCACAGAAGAGCTCCAAAACATTGATTTTGTTGTTTACGGAAACGCAGATAACAGCATATATACGACTGACTATATTTATATGTCTACATGGAATAACGGTATTTACGAGTTAAATAAACACACAGGAGAATTCAAAAATATTGTCCCACTTGACAGCTGGTCCTCCGTATCTGTTATTGATGATAAATATATGTTTTTCCGCGCCGAAGAATGTCTTCGAATTTATGACCGTGAAAGTGGAGAAGTTACAAAAACCGATATCTATGAAGGCATGTTCGACGGAACAGGAGCAATATACAACGGTGAGATGCTTTATTATTCAGTAGATCAGAAATACTATTGCTACGATATTGCCGCAGGCGAAACCAAAGAGCTTTCCGAGTTCGGTGTTGCTGCCGCAAATCTTGATTTCCCGTGGGATGTTATCGGCAGACAAACAATCGGCAAGTATCACATAAATACAAAACACAGGACAGACAAGCTGATTTCAATGACTGTAACTGTCCGTGAAAGCGGTACGCAAAGAAATTATGTTTTTGATGAAATCGCACAAAATTATCTCGGAGAAGGCTGTGTTCACGCAAGCCTTTGCGGTGAAGCAAACGGTTTGCTATGCTTTATAATCGGAACCCATAAAAGCAGATATATGTTTATGCTTGACCCTGAAAAAAATACTGTTCAGTATTTCAATGCTGACAGTCTGGATGGCTTTCTTTCAGCAAAAGCGGATACCTTTTTATGCTATACGGATGTTGGGTATTATGCGGTGGTGCCTGAGATAAATCCTTGACAAACCCCTCTCATTATACTATAATTCCTTTATACGAAAGGACTGATTATATGAGAGACATGAACTATTTCAGCGCTCTTGACATTATAAAAAGAGTAATTGACGAAACCGTGTGCGAGGGCGATATCTGTATTGATGCTACCGCAGGGCGAGGAAACGATACCCTGCATTTATGCAGGCTGGTCGGTGACAGCGGTCATGTTACCGCATTCGATATACAGGAAGATGCCATTGAAAGCACCAAAGCATTACTTTCAGAAAACGGCTTGTCTCACAGAGCGGATGTATTGCTGAAAAGCCATAGCGAAATGAACGAAGTACTTGACGAAGAAACCGTTTCTCTGATTACCTTCAATTTCGGCTGGTTACCTAAGGGAGACCACAATATCTTCACCCGTAAGGAAACCAGTATTGAGGCAATCGAAAAGGGACTTAACCTTCTGAAAAAAGGCGGAATAATGACTCTTATAATCTACTACGGCAGAGAGACGGGATTTGAAGAACGCGATGCACTTTTGGAGTACCTCCCTACCCTTGACAGCAGGAAATATACGGTACTTGAAATGCCCTTTGTGAACCGGCCCAACTGTCCGCCTATACCCATTATCATATTCAAAAACTAAAAAAGACAGGACATAAGTCCTGTCTTTTTTATTTAGTTTAATTTCTCCTGCATAAGCTGTCCTGCCTTCTGCACCTCGGCATACTGAGGAACTCCGTCGCCGTCAAGAAGGTCTCGGTCTGTCCAGGCAAGAACACCGTTCCAGCCGTTGTTGTACGCCCAGTCATAACACTCATCAATCGCCTTGATGTAGCGTTCCTTATCAACACGCACCTTGATGCCTTCATGTGAGCACTCCCCTACAACTATAGGCTTGGACATATCAACTCCGAATTCTTCGGGTGTTGTTATAAAGGGTGTGCTGAACCACTGTACCTGCCAGTCATAATAATGTGTTGACCAGAAATCAAGATACGCCTTTTCGTTGTCATAACAGCTCTGCAAGAACTTATCCGAGCCGTAGTTACCCTCGTATTTATCGCTGTTGTACTTGATAATACCGAAGCCTACTGTTACCAGCATATCATCGGTATTTTCGTGAATTGCCGCTGATGCTCTCGCAAAATAGTCACCCAGGTGGTCCCAGGAAATCTTACCGCATTCGTCATTCTCATAAACCCAGTCGGGCTCATTCATAAGGTCAACGCTCCATACATAGTCGTTGTCGTCATAACGCTGGCAGAAAGGAATAACATAATTATCGATGTAGCTCTGGATATTGTCCTCGCTTTTGAGCCATTCACGCCATCTCTCATAGGTGCGGTATGTGTTCTTGAAATGGTCAAAGGACATAAAGGTTGCCATTATGTATATTTCATTCTCCGCAGCAAGAGAAAACAGCGAATCAAGGTCTTCCCAGTGCTCATCTGTTGCCCCTGAAACATAACCGTTTTCGTCAATATTAATACCTACTTCACCGCTGCATGTAATCCAGATACGGCAGGAATTGAAGCCGTCATCATGCATCATGCTGAAAACCTCGCTCCAATATTCTTCATTATATCTTCCGCCGAAGTCATTCCAGGACTGCCAGGGAGCATTCATACCTGTAAGCCACACTTCTTCTCCTGCAAGCTTGAAGGTGCCGTCTTCGATGTAGATGTTTATACCGTCGGGGGTTGCAACGGAGGAATCATCAGCTGATGTTGTAACGGCTGTGGTTGTCCCATCTGTACTTTCCGTGGTTGTAACAGCAGGTTCGCTTGTATCTGCACAAGCGGAAAGCATCAATGACGCTGTAACTATAAGTGCTGTGATTTTATTCAGGTTTTTCATATATATTCCTTTCTGTCTTATAAAAAGCTTTTTACTATTATAACCGCTTAACATTGATTTGTCAATAAAAGCAATACAGTGATACTTGAAAATTTTTCCGCAGAGTGATATAATATATTTCTGAAAGGAATGATTATAATGAAAAGCAAAACAGGAAATCTCAGAAGATTTCTTCCCTATTATAAAAAATATATTCCCCTTATAATCCTTGACCTTCTGTGTGCGGGAATAACCTCTGTATGTGAAATTGTACTCCCTCTTATTGTCCGTTTTCTTACGGATATGGGTATCAATTCGCCTCAGAGCATTACCATAGAGCTTATACTTAAAGTTGCGCTCCTTTACACAGTCCTGAGACTGATTGACTGCGGTGCTTACTACTTTATGAGCAGCGTGGGACATATCACAGGTGCCAGAATAGAAACGGATATGCGCTCCGATTTATTTGCGCACCTTCAAAAGCTGTCCTTTTCGTATTACAGCAACACAAAAATCGGTCAGATTATGGCCCGTATTACCTCCGACCTTTTTGATGTAACAGAATTTTCTCACCATTGCCCGGAAGAGTTCTTTATTGCAGGACTGAAAATTGTAGCTTCCTTTACAATTCTCTGCACAATGAATGTTCCTCTAACCATAATCATGTTTGCGTCAATTCCCCTTATGGTAATAATCTCAATCAAGTTCAACCACCGCATGCGTGAAGTGTTCCGCAAGCAACGTTCACAGCTCGGCGAAATCAACGCAAGGACAGAGGATTGCCTTCTCGGTATCAGAGTTGTAAAGTCTTTTGCAAGAGAAGAAAAGGAAATCGAAAAATTCGAGGAAAGCAACCGTGAATTCCTCTCTATAAAAAAGCAGAGCTATCGGTACATGGGACAGTTCCACTGTCTCACACGCGCCTTTGACGGACTAATGTATATCCTGGTAGTTGCACTGGGCAGCTACTTTATGATGAAGGGTGATATTACTCCCGCAGACCTTACCGCATACCTTCTTTATGTTTCAACTCTTATTGCGTCTGTGCGCAGAATTGTAGAATTCACCGAACAGTTCCAACGCGGCATGACCGGTATCGACCGATTCTTTGAAATCATGGATGAGGACCCCGATATCAAGGATAAAAAAGATGCACCCGATATCAGCAATGTCAAGGGTGACATTCGTTTTGAAAACGTAGCATTCCATTATTGCGATGATAACACCATGGTGCTTACCGACATTAATCTTGATATAAAAGCCGGGTCGCATGTTGCCTTAGCAGGACATTCAGGCGGCGGAAAAACCACCCTCTGTAACCTTATTCCCCGTTTCTATGATGTAACCGAAGGCAGAATCACCATTGACGGCAAGGATATCCGTGACGTTACAGCCAAGTCTCTCCGTGAAAATATAGGCGTAGTACAGCAGGATGTTTATCTGTTCAGCGGTACGGTGCTTGAAAACATCTCCTACGGCTGCGAAAATGCAACACGTGAGCAGATTGAAGAAGCTGCAAAGCTTGCAGGCGCAGATGAATTTATCCGTTCGCTTCCCGACGGATACGACACCTATGTTGGTGAACGAGGTATAAAGCTTTCTGGCGGACAGAAGCAGCGTATTTCTATTGCAAGAGTTTTCCTCAAAAATCCTCCCATTCTGATTCTTGATGAAGCAACCTCAGCACTGGATAATGAAAGCGAGCATATAGTTCAGCAATCCCTTGAACGCCTCGCAAAAGGCAGAACAACCTTCACCGTGGCCCACAGACTCAGCACAATCAGAAATGCTGATGTGATTCTTGTACTCACAGATAACGGAATCGAAGAACAGGGCACCCATGATGAGCTTCTTAAAAAGGGCGGAATATACACCAAGCTTTACAGCACCGCTTACAGCGGATAATATTGACTTAGCTGCCAAAAAGTGATATAATAATTTAGGTTTTAAACAAATATTTTCAGGACGGTATTATATATGGATTTTTCAAAGCTTAATTTTGGTGTTGACGGTGACAGTATCACCGCAAACAAGCAATGGTCATGGCAGGTTTTCAATGAACTGGGACTTGCATCCCACTATAATGTTGCTATCGGTAGTTCGGTATGGTACAAAAGAACCATTACCTGTGCAGCAGGTTCAGTAACTACACAAAGCTATAATGACCCTGATTTCGCAGGTTTCAGCGACGGCTGGCTGGAAACAGATGACCTGAACGAGCTCCAGAAACGTGCAAACAACTGCGCTGTGACACACATCGAAAAGTATATCTCTGATGTTAAGAACGGTCTTGCACCCACACCTGATATTTTTGCTTTTGCTATGGGTACAAATGACGATATTAATTGCCTGGGAGATGCTAAAACCGCTCTTAAAGATAAGACTCTTGAAAACGTCAATGTATTCTGCGAAGCCGGTGCAATGCGCTGGTGCTTACAAAGAATTATGGAGGAATTCCCTCTTGCAAGAGTATTTGTTCTCACCCCTATCCAGACAGCAACACCCGAACACAATGACAAAATCAGAAAGCAGATTGAAACTGTTATGAAGCCTGTTGCAAACGCTATGGGCGCACAGATTATCGATTGCTTCAACGAATGTGGCATCTGTGAAAAATTTGAGGTAATCGGCAACAAGGGCAAGTACCTCCTTGACGGTCTCCACCCTGATGTTCCCGGACAGATTTTAGAAGGCAGATATGCAGCAAAGGAAATAAGAAACAATATGTTCTGATAGAAATCCCGCAGAAATATTCTGCGGGATTTTTATTTTACAAGCTCTTGTTTTTTACGTTTTGTTACTGTATAATTATTATATCAACCCAAGGAGGATTTGCCATGAACAAGGATATAGCTTCAAGAGAAGAATATTCACGCCGCCTCAAAGAAGAACAACGTGAGCTGGGGTTCAGCAATAAGGAGCTTGCTGATGCCGCAGGGGTTTGTCTTGTAACCGCAGGAAAATATCTTTCGGGCGATTCATACCCTTCGGAAGAAAAAAGAAACAAAATAACCGCTTTTATCGAAAGCCTTTACGTTACTGAAAATTTCCACCGCCTCGAAAGACAGGAGTTTGCCGAACTACTCATTGAGCTTATTGACACCCTTAAAATAACACAAAGTGATATTTCGGAAGCTCTGAAAATTCCCCAGCCTTACATAAGCGATTATGCAAACGGAAATACCGAAAGAAGAATAGATACCAGAACACAGTATGACATACTGAATTTCTGTCTTTACAGAATGCACCTCGGTTCAGAAAGATTTCTGCCTGAATATAAAAAAATAGGTGAACGGCTCAACAATATATTAGGTACAAATATAAAATCTGTTGAGATAATTGATGAGATATGCGCCTCCTCCGCAGAATCAAGCGACCCCGAATTCAAAGACATGATTATTTCGCAATATTTAAACACCAAATCCTACAATGAGGAGACCATAGATTATTTCTGCACACTCCCTGTTGAAATCAAGCAGGTAATCAAGGAAAATGAAAACGCTTTTTTCTTCATGGAATACTGGGAAGACACCAACGGTTATTACAACAGCCGTAGTTTTGTAAGTCGTTTCAACGAACTGGAACCGTATGAAAGAGAAGAAATACTGAATTATCTCGAAAAGTTTATTATCGGCACTTTACGACCGGGCAGCCAGCATGTTGATATGATGACATCTTTTATGAGGCTGATTTCATACGCCGATAAAATGCCACAGCTTCTCGACAGAAAAGAACGAAAAAACAGCAAGAGTAAAGAGTTTGATGACTGGTTCAGTTCTAAAATCCGCGGAGGTTTTCTTCAAGATTCTTTTACTATCACTAATCTTGAATTCAAACTACGTATGAGCAGCCTTGACTGGTATTTCATAATGCGTCTTTATAATTATGAACGCTGCGGAAAATCCCTTACAGAATTTGATAATTTTCTTAATTCAAGCTATTATCAAAAAATTGAATAAATTAAAATCTATGTATAATATTTTTATACATAGATTTTACTGTTTTATAGCCCTTCACAAACCGCTTTATAAAGCCATTTGAAAAAATTCAATTTTAAAAAACACCATATAAAAATTTTATAAAGAAAAATATATTTTTTAAAAATCAAAACAGTGCTATGATAATTACAACGGAGGGAGGAACCAACATGAAAAAATATGACGCTTACGGAAACCCATTTACATTAAGAAGATTCTTAGAGACAAAAAAAGAAGCTGCAAAACTCAACCGACAGCATATAAAGGTAAAAACATTCAGAGTAACCCACGAACCTGCACTGAACCACTATTGCCCCGTATGTTATATGTCTGTGGGGCTGCCAGACGGGAAATGCCCCTGCGGTGTAAAGAAAAAACAAACAGAGGAGCTTCGTGACTGGCTGGAACTTCTTGACAGCGATATTCAGATGATGAAAATAGTAAGAAAAAGCCAGAGAGCATATAAAATACAGTGTTTCTTCCGAAGGGAGAGCTTATGATAGATTTATCAGACCGTTTTGAATGTATAGAAAAAATTGCAGAGTTAGAAGAAAAATTTAACAGAAAACCCCTATGGAGTCTTATTGAAGACGAATTGCGCTATTATATTTTTCTAAAAAATTTTCTGAATGATATATGCAAATGCCTCGATTTTATCAATTTCGGTATAATCGTTCATACAAAAGGCTTGGAAATTACCATGGTAGAAAGTCTGCTTCCCGTGGATAAGCTGAACCGATTTATAAACGTTTTAACAGGCAACAGACAGGACAAAGAAACCGAATGCTACTTAGACTCCTTGTACAGCAACTCCTTTCATTATTCCTGTTCATGCGACGATGTAACTGAACGTAAGGAGCTCCTTGAACGAAAGATACGAAATCTCAAAAAACTTGGTGTACTTACAACCCCTGACGAAAACGAGCATACTGAAATCACATATACGGAAATTGATAATACAGTTTCTGAAATTTTAGACTTAATGACAGACTACGGTATTGACAAAAACAATATCATTGACAGCACAACGAAGGTTTCCTGTTTTGATTCCGAAAACAAAAAAACGTTTACTCTGTATACAACATAAAAGCGATGAACATTTCTGTTCATCGCTTTTTTCAGCTTAGTTTTACCTGCACAGGACTGTCTATATCAATAGAATCAGAAGCAATGCGGCAATCCATTGCTATTACCCTAACTCCTGATTTTTCAGCTTTGCAGAGTGCTTTTCCGAACTCGGCATGGGTATTGTAATTAGGCGTGAACAGCGTTATTTCCTTCATCTGTATCACAAACAGGATATACGCCTCATAACCTTCATCAATGCAGCCCATAAGCTCGCTTATATGCTTCACTCCCCGTTCAGTCGGAGCATCGGGAAACATTGCAACACCGTCGTTTTCAAGGGTAACACCCTTAACTTCAAGAAATATTTTCCGCCCCTTGTCCTCGATATAAAAATCAAAGCGGGATGCACCATATTTCACCTCACGGCGTATAACTGCGTCATCTGAAAATAAACCACCGTTTCTGAGCCATTCCTCAGCGGCAGAATTTACCACCTGTGAATCCATGTTTATCAGCAGGTTTTCTTTATTTTCGCGCAGCTTTTCCACCGCAACAAGATCGTACTTCGTTTTACGGTCAGGATTATCAGATTTTTCAAGATAAACAGTGCAGCCTTTTACAAGAAGCTCTTTACATCTCCCTGTATTCTTGACATGGACCGTTTCAGTTTCGCCGTTAATTTCAACCTTCGCTATAAAGCGGTTGGGACGTTCGATAAAACGTCCCTTTACTATATTTTTATATTTCATAATCAGAATCTCATTTTCTTTTTAAATACAAGAATCGAAACAGTTACCACTATAACCGCCCAGATAAGTACAATTCCCGATTCACCGAGACTTCCCGAAAAATCGCCTGTGAATGCAAGTCTTGCGGATTTTACACAATGGTAGAAAGGAAGCACCTTGCACATATCGGCAAGTGTACCGCCTATTGTATCAATGTCCATCCAGATACCGCCGAACATTCCCGAAAAGCAGATGATAATGCTGGAAAGTCCCGGCGCAGCATTCTTATTGAAAAGCGTACCGAATAAAAGACCGAAGCCTATGAACATAAGCATTGAGGGGATTGCTGTAACGACAGAGAACAGCATGTCTGGAATATCAAGAGATGTGCCGCTTATTGCCGCTACTATAAGAGATGCTGTCAATGTAATAAACACCTGTCCGAAACAAAGTACAATAAGAGGCAGAATATATCCCATTATGTAATCAGAGGATTTCATGGGAGATGTAAAAATTCTGAGGAGGAATGCTTCACCTCTGTCACCTGCAATAAGAAGGCAGGCGAACAGCATTACAAAAGTTAGACCGAATATCATAATCCCGGGAGCAAGGCTCTCGATTCTGAACAATGTCATACCTGCCTCAGCGGGTATGCTTTCGTTTATTATTGTCATTACCACAAGCATTACGATAGGAAAGCCAAGACAGAAAATCCAGCTTAACGGATCTCGCACCAGTTCCTTGAAATTTCTACCGGCAAATACTATACTTTTCATTTTACTTTACCTCCTCCGTTGAAATTTTAAGGAATATTTCTTCAAGCTTTTCCTCGCCTGTAAGCTGTCTCAATTCCTCTAAGGTACCCTGAGCCTTAATATCGCCCTCTTTCATGATAATTATTCTGTCTGCGAGATGCTCGGATTCTTCAAGATAATGGGTTGTGACGATAATTGTCATTTTCCCTTTGAGGTTTTCAATAATCTGCCAGAGCTCACGTCTTGCCATAACGTCAAGTCCAAGAGTCGGCTCATCCAAAAACAGAATCTTAGGCTCAGTTATAAGTGCCATTGCAATACTGAGTCTTTTCTGCCATCCGCCAGATAACTTTCCTGCAAGGCGGTTGCGGTATTCTTCAAGAGAGAATTGCTTTATTATTCTTTCCACATTCTCTTCTGTCTTTGCTTTGTCTATTCCGTAAATCCCGCACATAAAACGTAAGTTTTCCTCAACCGTAAGCTTTGTGGCTGCGGAATTTTCCTGAGGAGAAATACCGATAAGCTGTTTTACTCCTGTGGGGTCTTTGAGTATGCTTTTTCCATAGATAAACGCTTCACCGGAGGTTGGCTTTGTAAGACAGGAAAGCATCTTGATTACCGTAGTCTTACCTGCTCCGTTCATACCTAAGAGAGAGATAATTTCGCCGTCGTTTATGGTAAAGGAAACATCCTTTACAGCTGTTACCTTTTTGTATTCTTTTCTTAAATTGCGTATTTCGGCTGCGTACATTACTTTTCCTCCTCGTTATCATCAGGATCTGTTTCCTTGATAATCTTCATTATTTCCGCCGTTGCAGCAAGGAAGCCACCCAGCTTCACCATTGCAAGACCCTGTGTCTCATCACCTATCATAAGAAGCTTGTCGCCCGCTTTCAGCCCGAAAACTTCAAGTGCTTTTTCAGGCATAACAATACGGTTCTTTGAATCTATCTTCACAACGCCGAATATATGTTTTCCGCTGGGTGCATCGTTCTTCTGGTCTTTTGCATAGCCTACAAGGTCATCAATGGTTACATTATAAAGTTTAGCAAGCATAATGCAGTTATCTATATCAGGGAGGGATTCACCCGATTCCCATTTTGCCACGGACTGTCTGGAAACATTAAGCTTTTCAGCAACCTGTTCCTGAGTAAGTCTTGCTGTTTTTCGTAATTTTTTCAGATTGGATTCTTTCATTTTGTTACCTCTGTGTTTTCTTGTTTCTATGCTCTAATTATACATCAGAAAAAAGTAAAGTTCAAGCACTTATTTTTGACTTAAAATGTTAATGAATGTTAACATTTTAAAATAAAAAGCTCCTGCATTAAGCAGGAGCCTTCGTTATTAACACAATGATCAGCGGTTAAGAATAAGCTTTGTGAGTTCAACAGGATCAACGATTGTATCACCCTTATATACACGCATGTTACCGGAAGCGATTTCATCGATAAGGATAACTTCGCCGTTGTTGTAACCGAATTCAAACTTGATATCCCAGAGATCAAGACCAATCTTTTTAAGGTCATCAGCAACAACCTTTGTAATCTTTAATGTCTGTTCCTTCATGCTTTCAAACATTTCGGGAGTCATAACGCCGAGAACTGCGAGACCTTCGCTTGTTACAAGGGGGTCGCCCTTTTCATCGTTCTTGAATGTACATTCAACGTAACCGCCTTCAATACGTGTGCCATCCTTCATATATTCACCGTATCTGCGGATAAAGCTGCCTGTTGCAACAAGTCTGCAAATTACTTCAAGACCGTGACCAAATACTGTTGCGGGAAGAACTTCCATTGTAGCGTTTTCAACATCAGCACTTACATAATGTGTCTTTACGCCTGCTTCTTTAAGCATTTCAAAGTAATAAACGGAAGTTTGAAGATTAGCTTTGCCGATACCGTCAATTGTTAACCCAACTGTATTTTCGCCGGGATCGAACACGCCATCCTTACCTGTGCAGTCGTCCTTGAATTTGAGCATTACATTGCCGTTTTCGAGCTTGTAAACGTCTTTTGTCTTACCGGTGTACATCTTTTCCATAGTTTTTTGTTCCTTTCTTTGTTTGGTGGAAATATCCTTTATAATTTTAATACGCACAGCGCGGTTTGTCAAGATATTTTTTGCAATTTTTTTATTTTTACAGCATAATTCATTCCGTGCTTTCCGTAAATGCCTCATATATTTTCCGTGATATTTCCGTCATTGCTGTTTTATCAACCTTTATAACCTGTCGGTCATAGGTTACAAGACCGTTTGTCTCATCCTCGACATCGCTCACCTGAGTAAGCACCGAAGCGCATAATCCGTCCTTTACCGCAGGGATAATCTCGTCCTCATAAAGCGACAATAAGCCTTTCTGAAATTCCTCCGCTGTGTTATATGTCCTATAACCGTAGTTTTCATCCAGATTAAAGCTATGCCCTTCGATTTTACAGGAATATCCGCCGAATTCAGACAATACAAGCGGTCTTTCAGGGCGTGCTTTAAGCTTTACCTTTTTAAAATAGATATGTTCGCTGTCCACATCACTGAGCTTTTCTTTAAACCACCCTGATGTTGCATCCCATACACGTGTGGGGTCAAGCTTCTTCATTTCCCCGTAAATGCGGTCAGCATCATACTGGCCCCAGCCTTCGTTGAAAATAGTGTAATAGCACACGCAAGGGTGATTATAAAGATGCTTTACTGTTTTTTCACAGCAGGCCTCAAAGAAATATCTGCGTAATCTTGACGCATGATGCTTTATACCTTTGCGCAGTCCTATGGTGGGCAGAGCGGTATCAATCAGGAAATTATATTTTCCACTGTTTACCATGTCCTGAAAAACTATCATGCCGTATTTATCACAGTAATAGTAGAACAAATCCGGCTCAATCTTGATATGCTTTCTGAGCATATTGAAGCCAAGCTTCTTCATTGTCAGAATATCGTATTCGTACCCTTCGGGAGTTGCAGGAGTGTAAATTCCGTCGCTGTAATAACCCTGGTCAAGAAGTCCATGGAAGAAATACGGCTTGTCGTTGAGACAGATGTATGACCTACCGTTTTTCTGCTGAATGTCAATTGTTCTGAGAGCGAAATATGACTCTATTTCATCAACCCCGTCAGTCAGCGTAAACTCATAAAGATACGGATTTTCGGGAGTCCACAGCTTTGGCTCGTGTATTTTTATTACCGTTTTATCCCCTGTCCATTTGTGAACAATATCACCCTTTTTCGTATGGATAACAACGGTTTTTTCTTCCTTACCGCCGACAGTTTCAATAGTAATACTATCAAGAGTAGGCGTAAGCTTCACAGAGG
>JAZNML010000083.1:0-15109 GCA_045579565.1 Ruminiclostridium sp. | reverse complement strand
GTATTTTTATTACCGTTTTATCCCCTGTCCATTTGTGAACAATATCACCCTTTTTCGTATGGATAACAACGGTTTTTTCTTCCTTACCGCCGACAGTTTCAATAGTAATACTATCAAGAGTAGGCGTAAGCTTCACAGAGGCAAAAAAATCATCAGCCATACTTTCCAGCCATACAGCCTGCCATATTCCGCTTATTGGAGTGTACCACATCCCGCCGCGTTTATAACGCTGTTTACCGTAGGCATGTTCGGTATCGAGAGTGTCCTTGACCTGTACCTTTATGACGTTTTCACCCTGTTTCACCGCTTCGCCTATGTCAAACCAGCAGGGTAAGTACTGATAATACCCATAAGCACCCTGATACACATCATTCACCCATACCTCAAAGGTCTGGTCAACCCCACCGAAATGGAGAATTACATGACCTTTATTGAAATCGTCAGGTAAAGTGAATTTCTTGCGGTAAATGTATTCTTCATCCCTTGCAAGAGGTCTGTTTATCCCGGAAATACGGGATTCGGGAGGGTATGGCACAGTTATATTACCGAGGGGTGTTTCCTTGTCATTTTTCAACACCGACAATTCCCACTCACCGCACAGGGAAAAATAAGACTTTCTCTTCATCTGCGGTCTGGGGTATTCCTCCCAGCTATGCGTATTATCATTTTCAAAAGGAGTAGAAAGACTGCAAAGTCTTACGTTCTTGCTCATAAGCCCACCTCTTTTACAGGTTATGTGAAATAAGGCACAATGAAATCATTGTGCCTTTATTCTTATGCGATTTCCTCGGAATATGCACAACCAAAGCTGTCAAGTAATGTCTTTACACTGTCATAAACGGACTTGATAGCCTGATTGTCTCTTAATATGTACTCTGTACCCTCAGCCTTATTTTCATAGAAATATTCCTCAAAGGCTGCAAAATCAGCAAATGCTTCTTCACCGAATTTAACTGATGATTCGCTCACCTCAATCACCACAGGACCGCTGATTTCTTCGGGAATAATTGTTTCACCCTTCTCCTCGGTTACAGTTGCCACAGCCTGAACAGAATCACCCTGCGAGGTACCTGTTCCACCGCCGATTCCGAAGCCGAAGCCGTTACCGAAATAGAGTATTGCCAACAGAATAAGAATAATGAGAATCAAAAACAGTATTACCTTTCCTGCCTTTGACTTCTTCTTTTTCTTCTTATCCTTCTTTTCTGCTCTGTCCTTCATTTTTGAATATCCTCCTTAATTTTTTGTTGTATCGTCAAATTTAATATAGACATTTTCATAACCGCCCTGAACCTCGGTCATTACTCCTGAAATCATGTTGTAATCCTGGCGGTAAACCTTGTCTCCGTTATAGGAAAATACAATGAACACAGGATTTTCTCTGTCGCTTATACAATCTTTCAGCGCATCAGAAAAAGTCTTTTCCGCATAATCCATATTATCCCAGTCAAAGTCAATGTTCACGGCATTATCGCCGTTATCTACCTTTATGGTACGCTTGTATGTGTTGTCAATAACAAATACCGAAACAATAGTGGCGTACTCTTCAAAAACCTCGTAGCTGTTGAGCTTACTGTTCATGGTTTCAAGCTTTTCACGTTCCGCCTCAACCTCATCCATTATTTCCCGGTACCCGTCTACCTCTTCCTGCATGGTCTGTACCTGAGAATGCGCCATGGCAATCTCCTGCGCCGCTGTATCCTGAGCTTCGGCGGCAGCATTACGGCTCTGATTCATAACCATGAAAAGCATTATGAAAATCACATCAAGCAGAGAGGTTAACTCCACAATAACGGATTTACGCTTTCTCATTACTACCCTCCGTATCCTTCACAATACCGAGACAACGCTCAGCTTCTCTCACACCCTCATCAAGCTTTGCTTCTATAAGGGTTTGAAGGGATTTGAATACAATTGAAAAGACAAGTCCCCAGAAGGTTGATGTAAGGGCAAGCAAGAAGCTTCCGTCTGCTGTCATGGCATCGCCCTGCATTCCTATAAGGGCAATAACTGTACCTAAGATACCCAGAAGCGGGAAAATAGCAGAGATGTTGACGTACCAGGTGTACCAGAGTTCAGCCTTATTGCGAAGAGCGATTATTTCCTTATCCATAAGCTCCTTCGCACTTTTTTTCTTGTTCTTGCGGACATCTGCCTGCCACAATCCGTCGCTGCTTAAATCCTTATACAGCTTCTGGGCGGTTTTATACGCCATATAAAATACACCGCCGTTTGCAAGTGCAAGCAGCATTATTATCATATCAAAGCCAAGCAGATTCTTAAAAATTGCTTCCAACATATTTTCACAACCTTACATCAAGATACTGATTTATTTAATTATATACTATCTGCACTAAATTTGTCAATATTTATAAATATTTTGTATAATCTTGACAAATAATGTCATGTTTGCTAAACTGTATGTAACCCATATGAAAGGAATTATAAGTATGTACGCAACATTCTGGTCTCTTGTACCTCCTCTTGTAGCTATTATACTGGCACTTATCTCAAAAGAGGTTTACAGCTCCCTCTTTGTAGGAATACTCATCGGTGCATTGTTTTTCGCAGGATTCAACCCCGAATTAACCATGAACCACCTTATCAATGACGGTTTTATAAAAGTGCTGTCCGTACCGGGAAATGTGGGAATTCTCATATTCCTTGTAATTCTCGGCACAATAGTCTGCCTCATGAATAAGGCAGGCGGCTCCGCCGCCTTCGGCGAATGGGCAAAAGCCCATATAAAAAGCCGTGTAGGTGCACAGATAGCTACCATAATTCTCGGCATACTTATTTTCATAGACGACTATTTCAACTGTCTCACAGTAGGAAGCGTCATGAAGCCTGTGGCAATAAAGCACAAGATTTCAGCATCAAAGCTTTCCTATCTCATCGACTCAACAGCCGCTCCCGTTTGTATCATTGCTCCTATTTCCTCCTGGGCTGCTGCTGTTACGGGCTTTGTAGAGGGCGAAGACGGTTTCTCCCTTTTCATAAGCGCAATTCCCTACAACTACTATGCTCTGTTCACTATCCTTTTCATGATAGGCGTTGTAGTAATGAAAATAGATTTCGGCTCAATGGCAAAATACGAGAAATTTGCTATGTCCGGTCTTAACGGCGGTGACGAAGAGACAGGAGCATCTTCTATCGAAAACGAAAAGGGCAGAGGTAAGGTTTTTGACCTTGTTTTCCCTATTATCACTCTTATAATCGGCTGTATCTTCGGAATGATTTACACAGGCGGATTCTTTGAAGGTGTTGATTTCATTACCGCCTTTGCCAATTGCTCCGCTTCCACCGGTCTTGTAATCGGCTCTCTTATCGCTCTTATACTTACAATTATCGTTTACCTCATAAGACGTGTAATCAGCTTCAAATCCTGTATGGAATGTCTGCCCGAGGGCTTTAAATCAATGGTTCCCGCAATACTTATCCTCACTTTTGCATGGACTCTCAAAGCCATGACCGACAGTCTCGGCGCAGGTGTTTTTGTTGAAACCGCAGTAAAGCAATACGTTACCGATTTACAGTTCCTGATTCCTGCAATTATTTTCCTTATTGCCGCTCTTATTTCCTTTGCAACAGGCACCTCCTGGGGAACCTTCGGTATTCTTATTCCTATCGTAGTAAGCGTGTTCCAGAACATCGACCACAACATGATGATTATCTCCATCTCTGCCTGCATGGCTGGTTCTGTATGCGGCGACCACTGTTCACCCATTTCAGATACTACCATTATGGCTTCCGCAGGTGCCAAGTGTAATCACGTAAAGCATGTTACCACCCAGATTCCGTACGCAATGACCGTTGCGGCTATTTCCTTCGCAATGTACATAATCGCAAGTCTTGTTAGAAATGCTGTTATCTGCCTTGTTATAGGAATTGCCGTTACAATCTGCACCCTTCTGCTTTTGAAACGACTTTCAAAAAACCAGAAAATCGCTCAATCTGAATAATAAAAGCCGCCTGAAAACATTTCAGGCGGTCAGCCTGTCTATAAACCCACGCATCGCAAAAATGCAAATAAAAGGATTTATGACAGCAAAAATATAAAAGTTTATGCATTTACAGAGCCGTGAAAACGGCTCTGTAAATGCATTTTTGCTTACTTCGTCAAAAGCCCCTTGACGTACCCACGTACGCCTGTCGGGGCTTTTTCCTTGTCTGCGTGTGCCTATAGACGTCTGGCAGATTGTAGAAAAATACTTTTTCTACAATCTGCCGCCTGAAAACATTTCAGGCGTATTTTTTCACAAAACAAAGCAAGTTTTTTTGTATAATTAATATATAAATTTTCCGTTTTTTCTGCCGATATAATTAAATAGATAATACTAACATAAGCCGAAAGGAAATGTTGTTATGAAATACGGATTGAAAAAATTATCGTCTCTTATGGCAGTATTGATGTTTTCTTCCTCTGTTTTTGCACCCTTTACTACGGGCGCTGAGACAACAGAATATATTTCTGAAAACATCATCTGTGACTTCGCAGATGAATTACCATCCGACGATGAACTTCTTACGGGTTATTTTGAACAAAAGCTTTTTGAATCCGACCTGTTTTCAATAAGCGAGCCTGTAACTTACTCAGCCTTTGGTTCTGCAAGACTTAATTCCGCCGAGCTTGAACTTTATAACACCGCAAAGGCGCATATAGAAAAAGTTGCAGAAGGTACTGAAAGTTCAACAGTTATAGATTTCAATTCCATCAGCTTCACATTTGAACAGCTGGGAGTTTCTGAGGATTCTGAACAAAACGATATTCAGCTCGCCTTTCACGAATCCGTAAGAAAAGTTTACAAATACTTACTGTATGATTTACCATATGAACTTTACTGGCATGATAAATCATCCGGAGTATCAATCAGTATGTCTCTGAACAATACAGAAACAGGTATATATATACCGTCGCTTTCTTTATCCCTCAGACCCGGCATAGATTATAAGGGAAACGGAGAATATACCGTTGATACCGCAAAGACAAGTGCCGCTTCAACAGCCGCAGAAAAGGCAGCCGAAATAGTAGCTGAAAATGCCGGAAAAAGCGACATTGAAAAGCTTACAGCTTATAAAGACGTTATCTGCGAAATGGTATCTTACGACAACGAAGCAGCAGATTCAGACCCTGAAAATGTCGGTATAGACCCTTGGCAGCTTATTCATGCATTTGACGGTGATGACAGTACAAACATCGTGTGCGAAGGCTATTCCAAAGCCTTCTATTACCTCTGCCTCCTTTCTGAATTTTCGGGCTACATTGATTGCTGGACAGTTACAGGCACCATGAATGGCGGCGGACATATGTGGAATATTGTTGCTATCGGCAGCAAAAACTACCTTGTAGATGTAACCAACTGTGATACAGGTACTATTGGTTATCCCGACGAGTTGTTCCTCGCGGGAGCAAAAGGTTCTGTCTCAGGCGGTTATACCATAACAGCAGGCAACACTGATATCTCTTACGTTTATTACAGTGATACAATTACATACGTAGGTAAGAAGATACTCACTATTTCTGATTCCGATTACAGTCCTGAGCTTGACGACAGCGAAGACTACGTACCGGGAAACGATGAACCTGATGAGCCTGATGATACAGAAGAAGGTATAGTAATCTGGGCAAACGGCAAAAAGGAATACAAGAGCGCTGAGCTGAAAACAGAAATGACAGCAACAAGCTGGTTAAACAGCAAAGGGAAAACTCAGAAAGGTAAACTTGTGTGGACATCCATGCTTACGGGCACTCCCGGATATGATCTTACAAAGCATAAGGTTGTCACCAAGTCCGATAAAACAGTAGCTACGGTAAGTAACAAAGGTAAAATCACCGCCAAATCAGGTGGTACAGCTCTTATTTATGTAACCGATACGGGCGCACTCGAAAACGAAGCATTCAAGGTAACTGTAAAGAATGCGCCCGGTACTGTTTACCTCTTTGCCGAACCCGGCAAAACTGTTGAAAACAAAAAAGAAAAAATCAAAACCGTTAATGTTATCGCCGGCGGCGAAAGCAGCCGTGTATACATTTCCCCTTATGCAAAACAGGGTGAGGTTTCTGATGATTGCACATATACAATCACAGCTAAGAAAAATGAATCCGGAATAATAACCTTTACAGATGTAAAGCAGGACATAGACGGAAATCTCTACTTTGATGTGACTGGCAATAAGCTCCTCAAAGCCGGTAAAACCTCTAAAATCTCTGTAACAGTAACCTGTGACCAGAGCGGAAAGAAAGCTTCTGTAAACGTTCAGGTTTCAGCTCCGCTTACTGACGCAGAATGCACAGCAAAGAGTGAAAATCCTGTTCTTGCGGAAAAGGGCGAAACATTAGCTCTTGATACTGTTCTTACTGTTGCGGGCACCTCGGACACAACAACTGATAAGATTCAGGCTGTTGTCTGTACATCAGAACCCAAAGCTGATAGCACAGGTAAGAAGGTTACAATCACCAAGAGTAAACAAATCTCTGTAAAACTCGATAAAAATACAGCTGACCTTACTCTTAAAGTAAGTAAGCCCGTCACAGAGGCAGCAGGGGTATATATTATCGCTACCGATGCCATTACAAAACTGAAAACCGTTTATAAATTAGCTGATATCTCAGCAGATGGAAAAGTAACAACCGAATAAAGTAAATCCCCTGCATATTGCAGGGGATTTATATAATTAATATTTTATTGTTTTTTGCGAAAAAAGACTTGCTTTTACTCTATGATAATGGTATAATTATTATATATATAATAAAACGGAGGGGCCTATTATGCTTCACAACCGATTTACAATTGGATTCTGCTGTATGGCTATGCATAAGGAACCTATCAAGACTTTTCTTGATTCCTTTGTAAGCAAAATAGAATATAAGAATGATTGCCTTCTTCTGATTTATCATTGCTTTGATGATTTTGCTTCTCACATAGCTGACAGTTCAAATGCTGACTCCATTTTTGATGCTATAAGCTATGATGTGCTTGACGCTATGGTTATTTATCAGAGCGACGAGCATCAGAATGAGGTATTAAAAAAAGTATGCAATAATTGTAATGAACGTAACATACCGATAATTTCCATAGATGTTCCCTTTGATAACGCCTTCTTTGTTTCTTTCGGTTACGGTGAAGCATTCAGTAAGCTGGTTGAACATGTAATCACCGAACATAACTGTAAGAAAATCAAGCATATAGCAGGCATAAAAGGAAACGATTTCACGCAGACAAGAATTGATTGCTGTGCTGAAATTATGGCGAAGCACGGCCTTTCATTTACCGAAAATGACGTAATGTACGGTGAATTCTGGGATTACCCCACCCGTGTAGCAATGGATAATTTCTTTGCAAGCGGCGAAGAATTACCCGACGCTTTCGTATGTGCCAACGACGCCATGGCAATGGCGGTATGTAGTAAGCTCAGCGAAAAAAATATCAGAGTTCCCGAAGATGTAATTGTAACAGGCTTTGACGGAATTGAACTGGAAAAATATCATATTCCCAGACTTACTACCGCAAAACGCGATTATGACGAGCTGGCTGATACCGTATTGAATATCATAACAGAAATACAGAAAAATCCTGATATAAAGCCGTATAATACCGAGCTTTCCTATACTCCCGTTTTCTCGGGCAGCTGCGGTTGTGACAGCAACAGTTTCAGAGGCAGCGGTACTCTTTTCACTAACTTCATACAGAATTACGACTACGTAAGAGGCTATGAAGAACGAATGAACAGCATGAGTAACGAGATTGCCTTCAATCCTACTCTGGAAAATGCACGTAAAGTTCTTATGGAATATTCCTTCGGTGGAACACATCTGTGTGTTTCCAAGGAGTTTCTCAATTTCGTTGAAAGCACAGGAACATATGCCGATACAGCAAATTCAAAGAACAGCTTCCCGGAAGAGCTTGTGGTATTGACTGCGTGTGTTGATGAGGAGAAGCGTTATGTCGAGAACAGAAGCTTCTCACCTGCTGATATCCTTCCGGATTTCCAGCATTCTATCCCCGGAAACAATACTCTTGTCATCACCTCTCTCTACAACCCTCATTTCGTGATTGGCTATTTTACAAGCTACTATGTTTTACCCTCTCATATATATTTCAAACAGCTCTATACATATAACATGATGGTAAACCGCTGTCTTGAAACCGTAAAGCTCCATGAACACATGAAGGCACTTAATCATAAGATGGAATTCATGTTTACCCATGACCAGCTTACAGGAATATATAACCGCTATGGTTTTTACAAGAATTTCAGCAATTCTTTTGAAAATCATAGAGGTAAACACAGAGATATTTTTATTGCTTCCGTTGACCTTAACGACATGAAGCTTATTAATGACACTTTCGGTCACAGCGAAGGTGACGAAGCTCTCAGAATGACCGCAAGAGCCCTTGCAAATGCTTCGGAAGTTGTTGATGAAAGAATTATTTACTCACGTTTCGGCGGCGATGAATTCGTTGTAGCAATGATAGGCGACGGCGACAGCGAAGAAAAATCAGAGCTTTTCCGCGAAAGCTTTGTATTTGCCCTCAATATGCTCAATGATTCCGAAGAAAAGCCGTACAGACTTTCCGCAAGTGTGGGTCTCAGCTGCTCACCTCTCGATGATGTAAAGAATATCGAAGAGGTAATCGAACGCGCAGACAGAATGATGTATACCGATAAGGCAAGACACAAAAGAAAACCCAAAAATATGTAAAATAATCCCCGTATCATATGATACGGGGATTATTTTATTTCTTTCGTACAGGAACCCAGATTTCGCCGAACATCTTGTCGAGATAAACTTCGAGATTGTAGTTACCTGCCAGTTCGTATTCCTTACAGTTCGGAAGCCATTCGCTCCATATCTTTGTATTTACATCCTGTAAAGCCTTGGGGCATTCGCCGCGGTATGGAAATACCGCCCATGTCCCTGCTTCAAAGGTCTTTGTGCCGCAACCCTCAGGTATTTCATATGCGGGAATATAGAGGTCTGCAATATAATAATCAAATTCTTTCCCGTCGCTGTCAACACAGGCACCGAACACACCCTTTATAATTTCTCCGCCGCCGTTCTGATAATGCTCCTGCCAGAACTTCGGAATTTCCACATAAGAAGTTTCCGTATTGAACTTTCTCTGTCTGCCCATAATGGTAAATGCCGCTTTTTCTACAATTCTGTACTCAATCATAGTACCGCCCTCCAATGATAATTTGATTCTCAGAGGTGCAAAGCTTTTTATTGCCGCACCCCTTTCCTTTGCAGCAGATGGAGAAATACCATGGAATCTGGTAAACGCACGGGCAAAGCTGTCCGGAGAATCATACCCGTATTTCATCGCAGCATCAATTACCTTTATATCAGATGACGACAATTCCTCAGCCGCAAGGGTAAGACGTCTGTTTCTGATATATTCGCCTACGGTAAATCCGCATAATACACCGAATATTTTCTGAAAATAGAAGGGAGAAACATATGCCTTTGCGGCAATATCACCTATGTCCAGTTCCTCCGTTAAATTCTCTTCAATATACTGTATTGCGTTCTGTATGCCCTCTGTCAGATTGCTCATATCACCATTTCCTTTCTCCTTTGCTGTAATCATATTCTATCACAACACCTTATCTTATGCCCGACTTTTTGTGCTGTTACATGAGGTTATTTACGTTTCTTCGGTTTTGGGCATGGCAGCTCAGGTTCAATTGCTGTAAAAAGCTCCTTTAAAAAGTCTTTGTCATCTGTATTTTCGCATAAAAGCATTTCTTTTGCATTTTCATAGGGCGGTTCATATCTGGCATCAGGCATAAGCCGTACCGCTGTTGGTACAGGCTTTATTAAAAGCCTGTTATCACACACATATGCCGCAATCTTTCCATTTATATATATAATGTATTCACCCATCATCATGCGATGAGTTATACCTATCACCTCTGAAAGCCCGTCAAGTATATATTCAAGATAATCCTTACTTGTTGCCATAAAACACCTCATAATACCTGTTTTTTATAATTATAGCATATGAAAAAAATTTTTTCAATTATTTTCATTTTACCTCTTTACAAATCAGTAAAAATATGTTATAATCGACCATAGACGGAAACGAGGTGAAAAAATGGCAAGACCACAACGTTGCCGTAAGGTTTGTACAGAGCCGGATTACACGCTTTTTCTACCGGACGGTATTCCTAATTGTGAGGAACTCAGCCTCACCTATGATGAATTTGAGGCGGTACGTCTTGTGGATCTGATGCAATTCACCCATAATGAAGCAGCAGAACGTATGGAAATTGCACGCACGACCCTTACGGAAATCTACAATGAAGCAAGAAAAAAAATCGCCGATTGTATCGTAAACGGTAAAGCACTTGCGGTTTCAGGCGGAAATTACAGAATCTGCGGCGGCGGCTCAGAAATCTGCGGTGATAGTTGCAGAAAACTGAGATGCTCAAAGAAATCAAAAAATATCACAGTGAAAGGAACAGACGTAATGAGAATAGCAGTTACTTACGAAAACGGACAAATTTTCCAGCATTTCGGTCACACCGAACAATTTATCGTCTATGATGTTGAAAACGAAGAAATCACAAATAAGCAGATACTTTTCACCATGGGAAGCGGTCATGGTGCCCTTGCAGGCTTCCTTAAAATGAACGATGTAGATGTTCTTATCTGCGGTGGTATCGGCGGCGGTGCTCAGACAGCACTTGCTGAAGCAGGAATAAAGCTTTTCGGTGGTGTAAGCGGCAGCACTGATGACGCTGTAAAGGCATATCTTGACGGAAACCTGAATTTCAATCCCGATATCAGATGCAATCACCACGGTCACGGTGAAGGTCATAATTGCGGTTCGCATAATTGTTCCGGCCATTAATAAATTTTATTCTACAGGTTTATTTTATAAAAAACAAGGCATTCTTAATATATAAGGAGGACTCACATGAGAATTACAGACGACATCAGATACATCGGCGTAAATGACCACGAAATTGATCTTTTTGAAGGACAGTATGTTGTCCCCAATGGCATGGCTTACAACTCCTACGCAATCATTGACGAAAAAATTGCAATTATGGATACAGTTGACGCAAACTTTACACATCAGTGGCTGGATAATATCCAGAACACTCTTGGTAACAGAAAACCCGACTACCTTGTTGTTCAGCATATGGAACCCGACCACTCCGCTAACATCATGAATTTTGTAAAGACCTATCCCGACGCAAAGATTGTTTCTTCCACAAAGGCTTTTGCAATGATGAAACAGTTCTTCAATATCGACTTTTCCGATAAGGCTGTTGTAGTAGGCGAAGGCGATACCTTAAACCTGGGTACTCATACCCTTACCTTCGTTACAGCTCCTATGGTACACTGGCCCGAGGTAATCGTAACCTATGACAGCAATGATAAGGTGCTCTTCTCCGCAGACGGATTCGGTAAGTTCGGTGCCCTTGATGTTGAAGAGGACTGGGCTTGCGAGGCACGCAGATACTACATCGGTATCGTTGGCAAGTACGGCGCACAGGTACAAGCATTACTCAAAAAGGCAGCAGGTCTTGATATAGAGACTATCTGTCCGCTTCATGGCCCTGTACTTTCCGAAAATTTAGGCTACTACCTCAACCTTTATAATATATGGTCCAGCTACGATGTTGAAACAGAAGGTATTGTTATCGCATACACCTCTGTTTACGGCAATACCAGAAACGCTGTTATGCAGCTTGCTGAAAAGCTTAAAGCAAACGGATGCCCAAAGGTAGTTGTAAACGACCTTGCGCGCTGCGACATGGCAGAAGCGGTTGAAGACGCTTTCAGATACGGTAAGCTTGTCCTTGCGACAACTACCTACAATGCGGAAATATTCCCCTTTATGCGTGAGTTTATAAACCACCTTACTGAAAGAAATTTCCAGAACAGAACTGTTGCATTTATCGAAAACGGAAGCTGGGCTCCCTTAGCTGCCAAGGTGATGAAGGGCATGTTCGAGAAGAGCAAGAACATCAGGTTTGCAGAAAATACCGTAAGAATCCTGTCCGCTCTCAATGAAGAAAGCTCTGAACAGCTCAATGCTCTTGCATCTGAGCTCTGCATGGAATATATTGCCCAGCAGGGTGTTGCAGCTGATAAGAATGACCCCTCTGCCCTTTTCAATATCGGTTACGGTCTTTATGTTGTAACCTCAAATGACGGAAAGAAGGATAACGGTCTTATTGTAAACACCGTTGCACAGGTTTCTGATAATCCTAACAGAATCGCTGTTACCATAAACAAGATGAATTATTCCCACCACGTAATAAAGCAGACAGGTAAGATGAATGTGAACTGTCTCAGTGTTGACGCTCCCTTTGCCGTATTCGAGAAATTCGGTTTCCAGAGCGGCCGCAGTACAGACAAATTCGCAGATTGCCAGCCCTTACGTTCCGATAACGGACTTGTGTTCCTTCCCAGACATATCAACTGCTTCATCTCCCTTAAAGTTGAACAGTATGTAGATTTAGGCAGCCACGGAATGTTTATCTGTGAAGTAACAGAATCAAGAATTATCAACAACGAAAAGAGCATGACCTATGCTTATTACCATGAAAACGTAAAGCCCAAGCCTCAGACCGAAGGCAAGAAGGGTTATGTATGTAAAATATGCGGTTACGTACACGAAGGAGAGCTTCCCGATGATTTCATCTGCCCTCTCTGTAAGCACGGAGTCGCTGATTTTGAACCTATTAAAAACTAATGAAAGGAGATTTCACCATGAAAAAGTATGTATGTGACGCATGCGGATGGGTTTATGACGAAGAAGCAGGTGCACCCGAACTCGGTATCGCTCCCGGCACAAAGTTCGAAGATTTACCTGATGATTTTGAATGTCCCCTCTGTTCAGTAGGCAAGGATATGTTCTCTGAGGAATAATCTTTTAAAGGCTGTTCTTTGAGAAAAGAACAGCCTTTAATCTGCAAAGACATACACTTATACCGTAAGGAGTGATAGAAATGATAATAAGCGGCTTTCAGAAAATGACTCTTCTTGATTTTCCCGGAAAGGTAGCCTGTACTATCTTTACAGGCGGTTGTAATTTCCGTTGTCCTTTCTGCCATAATGCTTTGCTTGTGACAGAGGATTTTAAGGCGGAATACTCAGAAGATGAAATTCTTTCATTTCTCCAAAAACGAAAAGGACTCCTTGACGGAGTATGTATTACAGGAGGAGAGCCACTTTTACAAAAGGATATTGCCGGCTTTATCAGAAAGATAAAGTCTCTCGGCTATGCCGTTAAGCTGGATACAAACGGAAGCTTTCCCCATAAGCTTAAAGAACTTGTTGACGAAGGGCTTATCGACTACATAGCCATGGATATAAAAAACAGCATGGAAAAATATCCCGTTACAGCAGGTAGCGGCGAGAACATACTCCAGAATGTAGAAGAAAGCATTGATTTTCTTCTCGGCTGCGGAGTGGATTACGAATTCCGCACCACTGTTGTAAAGGAATTTCATGATATAAAGGATATTGCCAAAGCATCCGAACGTATAAAGGGTGCAAAACGCTATTACCTTCAATATTTCGAGGACTCAGGAGGACTTATTTCCCAGAATCTCCACCCCGTAGACAAGGAAACTATGGAGCTTATGAAAAACGCTGCCATGGATTTTGTACCCTGTACTTCCGTAAGAGGCGGATAACGTGATTACAATGGGAAATATCAAAAACGGGTAAGTCTTGCTTACCCGTTTTTTAATAAATTTTTTCACAAAACCACAATATATTGTGGTTTGCCTATTGACATCGTACAAGATATGTGCTATACTTGGAATACACTCTATAAAGGAAAGGAATGGTCAACAAAAATGTATAACGTTGTAAAAAGAGACGGAAAGATAGTTGATTTTGATTTATCCAAGATTTCCGTAGCTATTACCCAGGCTTTCAATGCCTGCCAGAAACAGTATAATCCCGATATCATAGATTTTCTCGCATTAAAGGTAACCGCAGACTTTGAACCTAAAATCGTAGATGATATGATTTCCGTAGAAAAGGTACAGGACAGCGTCGAATCCGTACTCAGCAGAGCCGGTTATGACGAGGTTGCAAAGGCTTATATCCTCTACCGTAAGCAGAGAGAAAAAATCCGTAACCTCAATGCTACAATCCTTGACTATAAGGAAATCGTAAACAACTACCTCGACGTAAACGACTGGCGAGTAAAGGAAAACTCCACAGTTACCTATTCTGTCGGCGGTCTTATTTTAAGCAACTCCGGTGCAATCACCGCTAACTACTGGCTTTCCGAAATCTACGACGAAGAAATCGGTAATGCCCACAGAAATGCGGATATTCACATTCACGACCTGTCCATGCTTACAGGCTACTGTGCAGGCTGGTCCTTAAAGCAGCTTATTCAGGAGGGTCTCGGCGGTATCCCCGGAAAAATCACTTCCGCTCCTGCAAAGCACCTTGCAACTCTCTGTAACCAGAAGGTAAACTTCCTCGGTATCATGCAGAACGAGTGGGCAGGCGCACAGGCTTTCTCCTCCTTTGATACATACCTTGCACCCTTTGTAAAGGCTGATAACCTCCCCTATGATCAGGTTAAGAAGTGTATCGAATCCTTCATTTACGGCGTAAATACACCTAGCCGCTGGGGTACACAGGCTCCCTTCTCCAACATTACTCTTGACTGGGTAGTTCCTGCCGACTTAGCAGAACTCAACTGTATCATCGGCGGTAAGGAAGCAAACTTCAAGTACAAGGACTGCCAGAAGGAAATGGATATGGTAAACAAGGCGTTTATCGAAGTCATGATTGAAGGCGACGCTAACGGCAGAGGCTTCCAGTATCCTATTCCCACATACTCCATCACAAGAAACTTTGACTGGTCCGAAACAGAAAACAACAAGCTCCTCTTCGAGATGACATCAAAGTACGGCACACCCTACTTCTCCAACTACATCAACAGTGATATGGAACCCAGCGATGTACGTTCCATGTGCTGCCGTTTAAGACTTGACCTCAGAGAACTCCGTAAAAAGTCAGGCGGTTTCTTCGGAAGCGGTGAAAGCACAGGTTCCGTAGGTGTTGTTACAATCAATATAAGTCGGAGGCCAAGCGGTCTTAGGAAGACAAATCCCC
>JAZNML010000082.1:0-2104 GCA_045579565.1 Ruminiclostridium sp. | reverse complement strand
TGTTCATCGGCAAACCTCTTTTGAACCACGCAGGCTCACGCGTGGTTTTCGTTATACAAGAAAGAACAAGGCGGCTTCGCCGCTCGCCTCGCGGCGGTCGAAGATTTACCGCTTTGTTTATCCATGTGCATTTCGGCAGAGCCGAAAATTTTGTACGGGCATAAAATTGGTTTTCTTGTTTAATAGGAAATTATGTAATTTCCTATTAAACAAGAAACTCCCTTTCGCTGTATCAAAGCAAAAGGGAGCTTAAAAGCTTTACTAAAATTTAATTCTCGCTGAAAATAATTGTTACATCAGGATGAAGCTGAAGAATTGATGCAGGAATGTAAGGAGTTATAGGTCCAAAGCAAGCCTTTTCAAGAATTTCCTTTTTGTTCTTTCCGTTTGCAATAAGAAGAACCTTCTTAGCCTGCATAATAGCCTGCATACCCATTGTTATTGCTCGTCTGGGAACGTCATCGATTGATGCAAAGAATCTTGCATTTGCCTCGATTGTTGATGGGTCAAGGTCAACTGGATGAGTTTCCTTAATGAATGCCTCGTCAGGCTCATTGAAACCGATATGTCCGTCAAGTCCGAGGCCCAGAAGCTGAAGGTCTATTCCTCCAAGTGAAGCAATAAGTTCATCATAACGTTCGCCCTCTGCCTTGAGGTCTGCAGCACATCCATTTGGAACAAAAGTTTTGCTTTTGTCTATGTTTACATGGTTGAACAAATTGTCATTCATAAAATATCTGTAGCTCTGGTCGTTATCTGCGGTAAGACCCTCATATTCATCAAGGTTAACCGAAGTAACTTTAGAAAAGTCCAGATCGCCTGCTTCACAATACTCAATAAGTTTTTTGTATGTTCCCACAGGTGTAGAGCCTGTAGCAAGACCCAGCACACAGTCAGGCTTTGCAATAACCTGTGCAGCAATAATATTTGCCGCTTTTTTGCTTAATTTTTCGTAGCTGTCAACAGTAATAAAATTCATAATACTACATCTCCTTCGATAATATTTAACCTTATTCGGTTATTTTTCTCACTACAATATTTTCTTTATCCTTTACAATGCAACCGCCCGGAATTACTCCTCTGAGTGCAGTAAGTGGATAAACAGAAGTACCTTTCCCGATAACAGTTCCGGGGTTCAAAACGCATCCGCAACCGATATCTGCATGGTCTGCAAGGATTCCGCCGATTTTGCGAAGGCCCGTTACATAGTCCTCATCTCCATGGATAACAACCGCCTTGCCATCTGATTTGAGATTTGAGCAAATGGAGCCTGCACCCATATGTGCGTAATTTCCAAGAACAGAATCCCCCACATAATTGTAATGCGGAACCTGCACTTTGTTCAAAAGCACACAGTTTTTAAGCTCGGATGAGTTACCTATAACACAGTTTTCCCCCGTGATAACCGAACCACGGATAAAAGCACCGGGTCTTACCTCAGTGCCACTGCCAATGATAGCGGGAGCTTCAATGGTCGCTGTGGAATAAATCTTTACATTCTCCCCTACCAAAACGCCATCAGCAATTTCAGTATATCCGGGAATTCCCTCACTGATAAGCTTTTTTATATAATCCTTTATCTTTGGAAGAATTTCCCACGGATATTCCGCAACTTCAAAAAGAGGCTTTATATAAGGAGTTTCACAATCGAACAGCTCTGATGTTTTTACAAGTTTATTCAACACCGTGACCCCTTTCAATAATTGTATTTGCGATAGCTTCAGCATATTCTACACATTTTGCTTCGCTTTCACTTTCAATCATAACACGGATAACAGGCTCGGTACCGCTCTGACGAAGAAGTGCTCTGCCCTTACCGTCTATAAGGCCCTCAACCTTTTTAAGAGATTCTTTAACAACATCGTCAGCAATTACCGCTGCCTTATCCTTTACGCGGATGTTTTTGGTGTACTGCGGATAAAGCTTAACCGGCTCTGCAAGTTCAGCAAGAGGAGTTTTTGAATCACAGATTTCCTCGGTAATCATAATTGCTGTAAGTAAACCATCTCCTGTTGTAGCATATTTCTTAAGTATAATATGTCCCGACTGTTCGCCGCCCAGACAATAATCATTTGCCTGCATACATTCATAAACAAATCTGTCG
>JAZNML010000081.1:0-24293 GCA_045579565.1 Ruminiclostridium sp. | reverse complement strand
AGAGGATTTTTCTTATGTTAGTAATTAAATTACTTTCTCTTCTTGGAAACGAGAACTGCACCAGCAGCAACGATTGCAAGACCAGCAACTACTGCTACGTCTTCAACGCCTGTGTCAGGAGAGCCCTTAGAAGAATCTGTTTCAGCGTCTACATCGCCTGTTGCAGGAGCTTCTTCAACTGTTGTATCTTCAGCGGGAGCTTCAGGAATTTCAACATCATATGTGAGTTCACCGATTACTTCGCCATCAGCATTGTAGAATGTTAAAGCAGCAACCTGTGCGCCAGCTTCAACACCATTCCACCAGTTCTGAACAAAGAGGGCACCGAAAGCTGTTACGCCATCTTCACCAGCTGTTGCGATAGATACCATGGGGTTGTCTGTGATGTCGAGGATTGTCTGTGTAGCTGTACCAGCGGGTTCGAGATCAGAATTGCGGTTTGCACAACCGTATTCAGGACCACCAAGCCAGTTTGTACCATCTGCTAAAACAGCACCGTTACCGATACCAGCGCCGCCGCACCAGCCGCCTGCACCAGGTGTCCAAACGAATGTAGCGTCAACCTTAGCAAGATCAGCCCAATTGTCGCCGAGAACAGCGTAGAGGTCGATCATGTCATTTGTACCGAATACGAAAGCTTCGTTAGCAGCCTTTGCAGCGTCTGCATCATAAGAATCCCAGTCGGGTTCGATAGCTGCATCTTCTTCTGTTGCAGCATCATCTTCAGCAGCGTCTTCTTCAGTAGCTGCATCTTCTTCTGTTGCAGCGTCTTCTTCAGTAGCAGCGTCTTCTTCTGTTGCAGCATCATCTTCAGTAGCTACATCACCAGCAGCCTGGAGAACGTTACCATCAGCATCATATAATGTGATAGAATCGAGAGAGAAAGTACCAGCGTTTAACCACCAGAACTGAACCTGAACAACGTCTTCCTTTAAAGAACCGTCGTCAAGTGTGGAGTCGATACCAGAAAGGCCATCGAGTGTCCATGTTGCAGTACCAGCCTTTGCTTCTACCTGGTTGCATGTTGTCCATGCGGTAGCAACAGATACGCCGATTGTACCATTTACGTAATCAGATGTTGTAACAACTGCTTCGATCTTAGCAACCTTAGAGTAGTCAACACCTTCTTCACCTGCAAGCTTGTAAACATTTACAGCAGGTGCACCACTAGCTGCGAGTTCATCACTGCAAAGAGCAGCAGAAGCTGTAATTGTGGAACATAAAGCCACAGCAGCAGCGGCAAATGAAGCGAGAATAGATTTTAACTTCATTTTGAGTTTACCTCCATAAAAAAATTATCGGTCAATCGATATTAACCTATCATTAATTATATATCATTAAATTGCATTTTGCAATATCTTTTTTGCACAATATTGATATAAAAAAATTGTATAGGTTTTACATTTTTCAATGTTGAATTTTGTTGAGAATAAATAAAAACGAGGCTGTTTCCAGCCTCGTCTTTTTTAATTAAGTTTTACCTTAAAGTTCAGTAATTTAATTACTTTCTCTTCTTGGAAAGAACTACTGCAGCAGCAGCAACCATAGCAGGAACAACTGCGAGTGCAACGCCTGTGCCAGGGTTAGCATCGTCGTCTTCAACTACGGGTGTGTCGATAACGTCGCCAGCTACTTCGCCGTCTGTATCGTCATCTTCAACTGTTGCATCGTCGTCTTCGATAGCTACATCGTCGTCTTCTTCAACTGTTGCGTCATCATCTTCTTCAACAGTAGCGTCATCGTCTTCGATGTCAGCTTCTACGTCAGCATCTTCTTCGTATGCGAGTGTGATTTCTTCTACGTAGATACCGTTGTCCTTAACGCCCTTAGCAAGACCGATGTACATGTTGTCAATAACACCGATTGTCTGGCCGCCGAGTGCATCGAGTACGTCAGAGATATCGAATGTGATTGTGTTAGCAGCAGCATCGATAGATGTTGTTGCGAGGAGAGAACCTGTCTGGTCATAGTTGAATGCAAGAGCTACGTCATTAGTTGTGAAACCAAGGAGAGCGTTCTTGATACCAACCTGTGTAGAAGGAACACCGTTTTCGAACCAACCGGATGTAGAACCAGCTGCGTCAGGAAGTGTTACCTTGAATGTGATTGTACCGTTTGTCTGCTTGTTGAAGAAGTCGCCTACCTGAGAAGCAAGACCAGCGAATTCCTTGGGGTTTGTACCCTTTGTTGTATCGTCGTCAACATAAGACTGGTTGTCATCCTTGTTGCCGCTGTTTGTTGTAGCGTCGTAAGCGTTTGCTAAAGAAAGAACCTGGAAGTCATCTCTCATGAGAGTGTTGTTAGGACCAGTAACCTTAACAGCGATGTGAGGATATACCTTAGCGATAGAAACCTTGCTCTTGTCGATTACCATAGAGTCGAAAGAGTCTGTGGAAGCCTTATAACCGCCGTTTGTGAATGCATAAGCGATAAGAGCAGCAGCCTTGTTAGCTTCAGCAGCTTCAAGATAATCCTTGTTGTCGTCGATATCATCTTCGTACTTTACAGGGTTTGTAGCCTTCTTTGTGTCCCAGTCAGAAACTGTTACATCGCCGAAATCAATAGCAATACCGTTTGTGCTCCATTCTGTGTAATCATCCTTATCCTTGGAAGCACCAGAGTAACCAAAACCGGAAAGTTCCATTGTTTCGATTGTGTCGAAGTAAGCAGGAGCAAATTCACCAGCTCTGTAAACGGGTTCGTCATCCTTGAGAACTACGATCTTAGCCTTGCCGCCATCGATAGTTGTGAATGTGTATTCCTTAGTAACTCTTTCAATCTTGTCTTCATCAGTTGTCTTAGTACCAGTAACCTTTAATACAGGTGTACCCCAAGAACCGCACCATTCTGTGCCCTGTACCTTGGATGTACCGAAGTCAATTTCAACTACCTGCATTGTTGCCTGCTTGATAGAAGAACCGATTGTCTTGTTGATATCGCCTGCAATAGAAGCGCTATCTGCCCATTCAGCCTTAGCCTGGGACATGTCAAAAACCTTAGTTTCAGCAGAAACTACGGATGCAAGAGATGTAACTGCAACTGTTGCAGCAACGCCGCCTGCGAGAAGCTTTGTCATCTTCATGATGTTTGTCCTCCATAAAAATTTTTTAGTAAATAGCTTATGCCATTTCCTCATTTATTATACAATGTAAGTTCTGAAAATTCAATAGTCATTTTCAACATATTTTGCTCTTTCTTTCAGTATCAACTGAACAAAATCACAAAACCGCGAAACACATATTGTTTTTCCGGCCTTACTATGTATTCAAACTTGGTTAATGACCGTTTACATTTAGGTAGTCAGGAGTTCGTTTCAAAAAGTTTCACCTTTTTAAAAAAAATTCAAAAAAGTTTATACTTTTTATTTTCCTGTACCTTACATTTACGTAGTCACCTGTTTTTCAGATAAAGTTTCACACTTTTTAAAAAAATAACGGTGCTGTTTTCACAGCACCGTATTTTTTATGTTCTTCCAAGGAATACTACCCAATAATATGTATCTTTTGTTTTATAATAGCCCACGCCTATCTTGTCAAATCCTTTACTCCTGTCATATATAGTGCTTTCTGCAAGCTCGCTATTGACAACCGAGCCCACCAAACCGCTTGGTTGCTTATTTCCGCTATAAACGAACTCTGATGCAATTTGGAAATCCCCGCCGTATTCGCTGATAGCTGTAAGGCAGGACCTACCAGAAGGACGCGTGTTAGAGAAGAAAATCGAAATTTCCTTAGCTCTTACCATAGCAGCAGTAGTCAGGCTTTTATCCATTTCAAGCTTAGGCAAGAAATTCATTGTTCGGTAGTAATTGAAAAGATCCACCGCTTCTGCTAAAACAGGGTCGTCATAATTTATCTTGCCAGGCTTATATATCGCGTTAGCTACATAGTCTTCACTCACTAAGCTTCGTCTGTAACCGCCATCCTTTATTGCTATGGCTTTTACAAATACAGCATCGCCGAACACTACTTCGCCTGTATACTTGGGGGAAGTTTCAGGGTCCGGAGTTGTGAAATCAGTTGTATAGTAAATATCAGCACCCTCAGTGGCTGTGCTCATCTTAATAGTTCTTGTACCAACTGCAAATTCTGTACAAGTAAACTCAACTGGCATACACTTGATTTTAACGTTAATGCTGAGAGTTGCAACAAGCTTGCCTGCCTTTGTATATTCCTTAGCTCTGAGAACGCCGGGGTCGGAGAAGCCTACACGCTTTGAGTACTTCTTGGAGCTTGTGGAAACAGCGGAACCGTCTGTTGTATAGCGAATAACATTGGTCTTCTTTGAAGGAAGAAGGGTAACATAAGTTTTCTCTACTGTGTCCATGTATGTAAACTTATAGTCAATCTTCTGCTTTACAGAGCTTTCTTCACTGTCCTTCTCTATAACAATTTCCTTTTTAGTCTCAGTCTTTGTTTCAGTCTTTTCCTCGGTTTTTGTTTCGGTTTTTTCCTCAGTCTTTGTTTCTGTTTCTGTCTTGGATTCAGTCTTTTCTTCTTCCTTAACAACAGTTAAATCGGACTCGGAAGAAACACTTACTGTCTTAGCATAAGTAGTTGTTGTTTTATAACCGTATCTATAAGCTCTTGCGCGGATTTTTGTCTTTTCGGTAATGATAATTCCGTTTTCGTAAAGCTCGGAATTTTCATCGGGCTTTGTGCCGTCGGTTGTATAACGGATTTCAACATCAGCTGTTTCACAGTTAAGCTCAACTAATGCTTTTCCACCAAGCTGTGTTACATCAAAGGAAATCTTACCTGTTTTAAGATTGGTGTTTTCGGGAGCCTTGGGGGAAACGTTGATCTTTATACCCTTTACCTTTTCACCGTCTGCGTTAAATTCTGCAATTCTGATAAGTGTTTTTTCGGTTACTTTAATAGGGCTGTGGTAGAAGGATGATTTTTTTGTGGGAACAGATCCGTCTGTTGTATAACGGACAGAATTAAAGAAATCAGAAGCCTTTATTGTAACAATTGCAGCGCCGTCTTCTTCATAAGTTACGCTTGTAGAAAGTTTTGTTTCTGCCGATGCATTAATGCTGCCTGTGGGGATTGCAGAAACGAAAAGCACAAGCGAAAGAAACATTGATATAATAGCTTTGAGATGCTTTTTCATTTTTCTTCTTCCTTTCCATTGGGGTTTAAGTGAACAAATACATTGTACCACAACACATATTTTATGTCAAGGCAAAAAGCGGTAAAGTTTTTCTATTATATATTATAATGGTATACCCAGGTATCGCAAAAAGTCGAACAATTTGTGTTGACAAACCGCTCGGAATGATGTATAATGGGCAATATCAATTAAAAATGGCTCAGAATAATATTATTATGGGGTCGTAAAGGTTTCGACGGGGGCTGTGAAGCCCGTTAAGCACGCAGAGTTCGCCTAAACTCTTAACAAATGGGCAACTTAAAATTAAACGCAGACAATAGATCTGAATTAGTAGCTGCCTAAGCGCAGCTTCCGTCCTGCCGATGAGTGCTGCGACTTCGGTTTGGGCGTGACACAGCAGCCAACGTCTCGAGTGATAGCCTTGTAGCTCCTGCCGTAACCAAAGGGCTGCCCTGAGGTAATCCTGTCAATCGGAGTGCCGATGGGGAGATTCAAATGATTGACTAAGCGTGTAGAAAGGCGTGTGAATCGGTTTTCGGACGGGGGTTCGACTCCCCCCGACTCCACCATAGACATCTGCCTGTTTGCTTTTGCAAACAGGCTTTTTGTATGCCGGATAAATCATCAACTATTGATTTAACATTTGTTTTGTGATATATTTATTATTAAGTGGGAGGTGTCTCCTTGAATAATCTCATTAAAATCGACGAATATCCCGTAAAAAACGTTCTTGGCGAATTATTACAGGATAAAACAACCGGGGAAAACATCATATTTGCTACCGATAATTACAGTAATTATGGTTGTACTGATAGTGATTATATTACAATAAACAAATTGCTTGATTTCGGCTCTGCTGATATTCAGCCGCGAGTAATGAAAGCGCGTACAGAACAAACAAAACGCACTCGAAATAAAGCCGAGGTTTTCACACCTGTTCATATAGTGCGTTATATGTGCGACCACTGCGACAGTACATGGAATCAACAAAAAAATGCAGATGATTGGAAAAAATATATAAATCGGAAAGTGCTGGAAATAACCTGCGGTGAAGCGCCCTTTCTTGCGACCAGGTACGATGCTGCCACCGGCGAATTTCTTCCTGTCGGGAAACGCACCGGTATACTTGACCGCAAATTGAGGCGTATCAACGAGCAGATTACAGATGAGACAGAGTGGCTCAGATGGGTATTCCAAGCATATAAAAGTACCTATGGTTATGAATTCCAAGGGGATAATCTGCTGATTGCCCGAATCAATCTCCTTGTCACATTCTGTGAATATATGGAAGTCCGCTGGAATCGAAAAGCAACCAATAACGAACTTAATAAGCTTGCAAACATCATAGCGTGGAACATCTGGCAGATGGACGGGCTGAATGATATTGTTCCTGTTAAGCACCATTCTCACGACAAAGCTGTAAAAGAATGTATAATCTGCGATTGGGCAACCGAAAATCAAGATAAAATCAGATTTTCTGAATTAAAAACAGACAATGCAAAAATGAGGTTTCAGCTTGTTATCGGGAATCCGCCCTATCAGGAAGAAAGACATGGCACAAGCACGACCGCACTTCCTGTATATCATCTTTTTATGGAAAATGCTTATTTGGTAGGAGATTTTGTGGAATTAATCACTCCCGCCCGCTTTCTTTTCAATGCAGGTAGAACTCCTAAATCATGGAATAAAAAAATGCTTTCCGATGACCATTTAAGCGTTCTTATGTACGAAAACAACGCTGGTAATATTTTCCCATATACGGAAATAAAAGGCGGAGTTGCTATCACTTACAGGGATGAGACAGCTGTCGGAAAACCCATAGGCACCTTCTCGGTTTATCCTGAAATCAATTCCATACTTGAAAAAATCCCAAGAAACAACTGCATGGATTCAATGGGGTTTGTTGCAACAAAATTCAATACCAAAAATCTTTTCACAGAATATCCTAGTTACAAAGGTCATGAAAGACGAATGTCCAGTAATGTTCTTTCATTTGATTGCTTTCATGACAAAAAAGCAAGTAATGACATTTTTATTTATGGTGTTACGGGCGGAAAGCGGACCGGAAGATACATAAGCAAAAGCCTGGTAGACACCGCTGATTTTCATCTGGATAAATATAAAGTTATCATGCCGAAAGCAGACGGGGCAGGGCGTTTCGGAGATATATTAACTATGCCTGAAATATTAAAAAAGAACAGCGGTTTTACCCACACCTTTTTAGGAATGGGAGCTTTTGATACAGAGAGGGAAGCTCAGGCATTGCTGAAATACATAAAAACAAAGTTCGCAAGAGCTTTACTCAGCGTATTGAAGGTGACTCAGGATATGAATTCTGAAAAATGGAAATTAGTTCCTGTTCAGGACTTTACAGCCAATTCTGATATAAACTGGAATTTATCAATTTCCGAAATAGATCAGCAATTATACAAAAAATATAATCTGTCCCAAAAAGAAAAAGACTTTATAGAAGCCCATGTAAAAAATATGGATTAAAATTCACTAATGAAAGATTATGAGGAAAAATATGAAATTAACAATACCCTTTCATTGCAAATCAGATGACAGAACCAGATTGTCTCCGTATAACATGATGTGCGGAGACCCTATGACCTGGTTTGACAACGCGCTTTTCAGAAACGAAGGAATCAATGCTACGACTTTCGACTTCTTTATAAACTGGAATGATAAAACATTACAGCCGATAGCATGGGTAAAGCGAACATTGACAGGCAATGCTGTATCTACGCCAAAGGAAATAATGGATGCTATTATAAAATGCGATGGAAATGACAAGTTTCTTGCTGTCAAGAATTTCTGCGCCGCCAACAAAATCGAACTTTCTTATATTCTGGTTCCGGATATTCCTTGTGAAGAATGGAGCAATGCAGAAAACAAGGTGATGCTTTTTAATGTTGAAAAATACGAAAACGGTAGTACCGACTCTGTTTCGCAGCTGTCTGTAAAAGAGCTTATTAACCTGATTCATACATACAGAGTCAAATATGATAAGGCGAAAATGGATAAAGGTGGTCTGATTTACTCTACCACAACGCTGGAATATTTTTTAAGCAGACATCATACAGATATCGGATATGAAGGAGATGCTTTATATCCGGGAGATGCCGATATTGTTCTCTTTGACGATAATTATACTCCTCTTGCGGTTATCGAGATAAAGAAGCATAATGAAGGCTCAAAAAAATATGCAGAAACCATAGAACAGGAATCTATCGATAAATATAAACAAATGGACAGGCTTAAATACGAAAGCCTTGATATATTGCAAAAAGAACTGGACTGCAAATTTTATATGCTGTTCTTTCCCACGACCAACGAGAAAAAAATCAAAATGGAAAAAGTGAAAAATTTAAAAGTAGAAGAAGAAAAAATCTTCTCACTACCCAATATACACTCACCCATTTCCATGATGGAGTTTAACAAGGATTTCCTACAATGGCTGCACAATTCTGAAAATACAGCATCCAATAATCTTATATGTCCTCATTGCAATGGCGAGGTAAAACACGGTAAGTATGGGTATTACTGTTCCGAAAAGTGCGGAATGGATATGACCAGGCTATACGGAACCGTATTAACAGACGAGCAGGTTCTTGAACTTCTTCAAGGTCATGAGGTTATCTATACCAACAAAAACGGCATAGAATGTATAGCTACACCTACCGTCGCTGAGCAAACGTATAACGATCAGATTTATTACAAATGGACCAGTAAGTTCAACAATTAATAAGGCGGTATAATATGCGTATCGATAAATTCATATCCGAACAGCTTGTAATATCCCGCTCAGATGCAAAAATATTGCTGAAACGCTCCGAGGTTACAATTAACGGTAAGCCTGTAAAATCAGCCGATACAAAATTTGATCCTGAAAAGGATATAGTTGCTGTTCGCGGAGAAAAAATAGTGTACAGACAGTTCATGTATATCATGCTAAATAAACCCGGCGGGGTAGTGTGTGCAACACGTGACGGACTCAGCTCAACGGTTCTCGAACTTCTGCCTGAAAGTTTCAGGAGAAAAGGACTTTTCCCCGCAGGCAGACTTGATAAGGATACAGAAGGTTTTGTTTTTATTACCGATGACGGTGCACTTGCACATAAGATGCTGTCTCCTAAAAATCATGTGGAAAAAGAATATGTGGTAACTCTCGAAAAGCCCGCTGAAGAGAAATATGTTGAAATCTTCGCTTCGGGAATGACTATTGACGGCGGGGAAGTCTGTCTCCCTGCAAAGCTTATTCTTACAGATGATAGAAATGTGGTTAATCTTGTGCTTCACGAAGGAAAATATCACCAGGTAAAGCGCATGATGGAGGCCGTAGGTAATAAAGTTACACACCTTAAAAGAATCCGCATGGGCGGCATTATGCTTGATTCCGGGCTTTCTTTGGGAGAATGCAGGGAAATCACAAGTGAAGAGCTTGAAAAATTATTCGATAAAAGCTGAAAAACCACCGCGAAAGCGGTGGTTTTTCTTTATTATTCCTTTAAATTTTTTACAATTGAAAGAGAAAGGTACTTAAAATCATTGTAAAGGTCGATTTCTTCAACAACGCCTCCGTTTGAATTCTGCACCTGCACAACAGGACGAAGAACGTTTACGGTATTGCTCTTTACAATAGCCTTTCTGCCGTCGCTGAGCAGCACCATTCCGCCTACGGGGAAGGGTGCGAATGCCGCTAAGAAGGCAAGAATTATTTCATAGTCGAAATGAGTATAGCTTCCGCCCATCATAAACTCTTCCGCCTCAGCAACACTCCATGGCTGTCTGTACGGGCGGTTGGAGGTAAGCGCATCATACACATCTGCAACAGTAATAATTCTGGCAAGATAAGAAATCTTATCGCCTTTGAAATGAAGAGGGTAACCTGTTCCGTCATATTTCTCCTGATGCATGAGTACTGCATTCATTACATCCTGGCTGTAACCGCCATGCTCCTTTAAAAGACGGTATCCAAGAGCAGGGTGTTTCTTTATTTCAGCAAATTCCGCATCAGTAAGCTTACCGGGTTTTCTTATAATCTCAATCGGAATCATACGCTTACCGATGTCGTGGAGCAGGGCCGCCTGAGCAAGATCACGAAGCTTTTCCTTCTTTAAACCAAGCTGCTTGCCGATAGAAACAGACATCATCGCTACACGGAGACAATGCTTATATGTGCTGTCATCATAGGACTGTAACTGGTGCATTTTAAGTAAAAGGTTGTCGTCCATCTCAACACTCTGCAAAAGATCATCTGCAAGAGTATCCACCTGAGCAACAGCTTCTTCTGAAATAGAATCGATAGGTGTTTCATCGTCCGAGCCGAAAACATCTTTAAGGGTATTGAGGGATTCGTGGACATTGATTTCAGCCTTCATCTGCTTTACGATTCCGCCGGTTGAAATCTCGTTTTTTATCCAGACGCTTTTGACATTGTATCGTTCTTTAAGGTTGAAGATTGTAACGCTGTCAAGCTTACTGCCTGAATACAAAAGTATTTTTTCTGAATCAGGCTCATATACGTTTCTGGCAATTACCATACCTGAAACAAGTTCATCTACGGGAGTTTTTATTGCATCTCTTACACTTGTCTGCAAAATATCCGCTCCTTTCTACACATATAACCATTGTATGAATTATACCATATTTTGAGCGATTTGTCATTAGTTTTTTGGATAATTTTTCGCTAAAAATCCAAAATCTACATTTTTGTCGATATTTCTAATGTCAATTATGCAAATTGCCACAGACTAATTAGATTAAAAAATAAAACCGTATACAGAGCTTGCATACGGTTTTGATATTTAATTTTCCTTAATCATTTTACGTATAACAGGTACTCCGAAAATACTTCCCGCTCCTATAACGGTAAAAATCATCTCAGGAAGCATGTATGAGCCGTTATAAACCAATGAATACACATATGGATTGCTGAACTCTTCCGGCATCCAGATGTCAAAGAAGATTGCGCCTGAAATAAAATGGCTCGCAAATCTCAGAAAAACAGAAATTCCTACTCCCGTCAACATAAGAGGCATGCTCTTATTCCTGAAAATACCCGAAAGTCCTAAAATTCCAAAAGCGAAAAGGTAGTCAAACACGATACAGCCTATCCACAATCTTAAATCAAGTCCCCAGCCCATTATCTCTCCAAGTTTAAGGCCCAACTGGATAAGAGAAAAAAGAAATGAGCAGGTAAAACCCCATCTGAGCCCGTATTTGAACGAAAGCAGGCATACGGGAAGCATGGAAAGAAGAGTAATCGAACCGCCCAGCGGCAGCTGATAAATCTTAACCATGCTGAGTACTGTTGCCAGCGCAATAAAAACCGCACTCGTAACCAGTTTCTGAACTTTTTTGTTTTTGTACATAAGCATTTCCTTTCTGCACCGCGTTTACTGAGATTGTTTTCCGACGCAAAAAACAGTCTCTTTTTGCACAAAAAAGAGACTGTCTGAAAATACTTATTCATTCGTCCATTCCCTACGGCAGCATTATCTGCATCAGGTAAGGTCGAAGCGTTTATCCGCTTCCTCTCAGCCGAAAATATCAGCTCCCTTTGTACGTCTGTCATTATAGCACGACTTTTTTCCTTTGTCAACCCCTTACTGAACGCTTACGCCCTGGTAGAAGAATTTAAGGATCTGGTCGTAATTGTAGCCATACTGTGTTGCAAGAATATTTGCACCGTGCTGGCTCATACCTACGCAATGACCGTAGCCATATGTAGTAATTACAAAGTTATCGGTAGATGCATCATAAACGATGTCGAAGCAAGCCGAACGGATATTGTATTCCATAATGGTTTCACGGAAAACTCTTCCGTTTATGGAAACATTCTTTGAGACGTTGTAAAAGCTGTTCTGTCCGCCGATTGTCATGCTTCCCACAAAATTACCGTCTATTCTTGAAGTAATTGCAAACCATGATGAAGGATCGCCTTCTAAGGCAATGCCTGTGTTTTCAAAAACGAAATTCTTGATTTCAGTTGACGAGAAGGTTGCCTTTCTGCCGTAATTAATGTCATAAAGTACATCGAACTCAGTAGCAACGCTTCTGAGATACGGGTAATCAACACCCCATACATTTACCGATGATGCGGTTGAACCCGCGGAAGATGCACAGTAAACAGCCTGAATGAGATTGCCGTTATAGTAGATTCCCTTGCCGATTACCTCGTTTACACAACGTGTAACCTTATCGCTGGGCGTCTTGAATACTACGTATGCGTTCTGGTTATTCTGGTTGTAATATTTAATATAAGTATACGCCGCAATAGCCTGTGCCTTTATGGCTTCCTCGCTGAAACTGTCGCCAACCTCCGCCATAACCGCCTTTGCTACAATTACAGACGCCTTATCCGTAACAATAGTGCCGCCTGCGTTTACCGTGAGAGTTTCGCCTGCGATGTTTGTTTCAGGAACAGTAACCTCCTCGGTTGTAGTAGCCTCAGTAGTTGTTGCGGCTTCCGTGGTGGTAGTAGCTTCTGTCGTTGTAGTCTCTGCGGTAGTTGTTTCCGCCGGAGTAGTTGTTGTTTCGGCTGTTGTAGTAGTGGTTGTGGTGGTTTCAGCCGTCGTGGTAGTTGTTGTGGTGGTAGTTGCCTCAGTTGTAGTTGTTGCCGGAGTGGTTGTTGTAACAGGAGCAATTGTCACAATTGAGGTTGATGCAGGAGTAAGGACTGTTACAGCTGTTGTGGTCGTTGTAGTAACCACCTCTGTTGTTGTAGTTGTTTTCGGAGGAGTTGTATAATCAACATCATCCTCATTCAATGCAAAATCGGGAGGGGTTGTGGTAGTTGCTGCGGGAGCAGTCATTTCCTGAGTTACCACGAGTATCGGCTCTGTTGCGGTATAATCTGCAAGAGAAGGCTTTTTGCCGTTTACGACATTAAGCTCGGTAGAGTATGTATAAATAACTCGTTCAGTGCGTGAAGCCTCGGTTGTGGATGTTGCAATTACCGGAATGGAATCTTCCTTTTCTGAGGGAGTGGTTTCAAAGGACTCGGCTGTGTTTTCCGGGTATTGCTCAGCCAGGTTTGAATCAAGGCTGTCAATTGTACCCACGATTCCGAAAAGGTATATATATATGCTTATAATAGCCAATGCTGCCGCTATTTTGGCAATTGACCCTTTGCCCATGGAAACCTCCTCCTTTCAGTAAAATCAGCCTTCAAAATCCTTTATCCATGAAGTGTCCCACTTTCTGCCTGCCCATTCGCAGTCATATGTGGTATAGTATGCATCAAACATTTTTCTCTTTACATTTCCGTCATCATCGAAACCTGTGTTGTCGATAAATGTTTCGGGGTCCATGGAAATGCTTTCATCTTCTCTTACCTTTCTTGCAATAACTACAAGTCTCATATCTGAGAACATGGAGAAATCGCAGGTGGAAAGTGTGAGAAGCTCATCACCGTACTGTAAATCAACGCCTGTGTAGAAATAGCTTCTGTCAAGGCATTCTGCGACGAAGTTGTTGAACTCGGTCTTTGAACCAAAATAAACCTGGCTCCAATAGTCAAATACGTCACCGTGTTCAGTCTTGGTATTTGTAAGGAAAACCGAGAAAATCTTGTACTGATTGCGCTGATAAAGTGTATCAAATTCAAGAAGATAATTCTTCTTTAAGAAATCTATGCCTTCTTTTCTGAAATTGGAAAGAGGCTGGAAGAAATTGTTTGTGATAAGATTGTGGCCATAAAGAAGTGTGTTATGGGGCATTTCCGTTGCGGAAATTTTACCCTGATAATCGGCGAAGATTGTGCCATTTTCGTTATAGCCGCCTTCAAAATTGTGCTTCAAGTAATATTCGTTATCATCAGACTGAACAACAGGATACTGGATATAGGGGTACATGGAAATCCAGCCTACAAAGTCATTGTTCTGCTCGTAGTACGGCATATATTCCGCAAGTACCTCAACTTCGCCTGATTCTTCCTTTTCGGAAGAATTGTCCTTATCCGAGTCGTCTTTCAGGATAACGGTAATTACCTCATCCGAAGCATTCTGTTCCTTCTGGTCTGCCCAGTACTGAGCATCCTTATTGTTGGCATTCTCTCTGAGCACATAGAAATTAAGCATCATACAGCCTGCAACAATAAGAACTATAATTGCAACAAGGAACACTATTTTACGTACGACTTCGCCGGTAGAATCGCCTTTCCACGGCAGAATACCGCTGATGAAGCTTTCAAAGCCGTTCATCTTTTTCTTGCGCTGAGGACGGAGTCGTACTGTCTTTTTTGTTTTATTTTCGGACATTCGCTGAAAACCTTTCTATCGGAGACGGGGATTAAACTGTGGGAGCCGCTGCCTTGCTGTTGGGGAACTGTGCGATATAATCGTCAAGGCCCTTAACCATTGTTGTGTCCCACTTTCTGCCTGCCCACTTGCCGCCGTTTACCTGGTAGTAGTAGTCAAAGTAGAGAGGGCTTTCGTTTACATATGCCTTGCTTGTATCAACTTCTGCGCTTTCGCCGTCTCTTACACGTCTTGCAAATACTACGCAACGTGTGTCAACAGCCTTGCCGAAAGGATAGTAGCATGTGGAGAGAGTAAGGATTTCATCGCCGTATTCGAGGTCTACATCTGTGTAGAATACAGAACGGTCAAGAATCTGTGCAACATATTCATAGAACTGGCCTTCGTTCTTGATGTCTCTCTGCTTGTAGTACTTGAATACTTCGCCGTGGTCTTCCATTGTATTAACGAACATGCAGGCAAATACCTTGTATTCGCTGCGTTCTGTTTCCCAGATTGTATTGAATTCAATTGTAGGATTAGCTATGTAGAAATCAAGACGGTTTGCGTAGTCGCCGTTGAGTCTTGCGTCATAGTAACGTGTGAGCTTTGCAAAGCTGGGGCCTGTTACCATGTTGTGACCGTAGATAATTGTGTTTGCAGGTCTTGTTCTTGTTGTGAACTGGCACTTGTAGTCAACGAAGAATGAACCGTTCTGATAGTCATTTCCGTTGAAGTCTCTTGTAAGATAATACTTGTTGTCATCGGCCTGTACAACAGGGTCATTGATGTTTGCCGCATCAAGCTTGATCCAACCTACGATATCCTCGTTTTCTTCATACTTTGCTTCGTAATCGGAAAGTACGGGAAGGGGAGCTGTAGTAGTAGTTGTTGTTGTTACGATAGGAGCGGGGGTTGTTGTAGTAACTGCCGCATCACCTGCTTCATCAGCAGCTGTTGTTGTAGTTGTAGTGCCTTCGTCATCGGAAACTGTGGGCACATCAGCTTCTCCACAAGCAGATAAGCTGAGTACAATAGCCATTGCAGAGAGTGCAGCGGCGAATCTTTTTGCTTTCTTGAAATTAGCCATTTTGATATTCCTGTCCTTTCATGGTCTTGAATTTATTATTTCTTAATTTAAAGAGCAATGCTCTTAGTTTACATTGTTATTCCGCCTTGTCCATGAATATGTCTTTAAGGTCGGAGAATTTTTCAAGCTTATAATCATATCCGCTTACTTCGGAAAATCCGTAAGACGCATAGCAGAAGGGGATTCCTGCACCCTGTGCAGAAATATAGTCACCCTCCGTATCGCCGATATATACGGGATTTTTCAGATTGTAGCGTGCTATAAGATGTTTATTGGTTTCTGCCTTGGGGAGCTTGGTGTCACCCCAGCACATAAACCCTTCAAAATACTCAGAAAGTTCATGCGCCTTTAAGAATGCTTCGATGTAGCCTTTCTGACAGTTGCTTACAATAAACAGACGGTATTTTGTTCCCAGAAGGGACAAGGTTTCTGCAAGCTCGGGATAAAGCTTGCCGCCTGTTTTCTCTATGTGGCTTATTTCCTCAACGGAAAGCAGTTCCAGAAACTTCATGGCTTCCTCTTTGGTCATGGTATCGCCGAAAGCATCCCGCATGATTGCGTCCATGGGCTTTCCCATCTGCTTCAAAACATCTGCGCCGGTTATACGAACCGGATAACCCTGCTTTTCAAGAACCACGTTCCACGCCTCAGCTACTGTTTCGGAGCTGTTCCAGAGTGTTCCGTCAAGGTCAAATATAAGTGAGTCAAAATTCATTCCGTCACCTCTTAATAAGAAAGAAGCTTTGAGGTATCCCATGTTCTTCCCGGCCAGCTGCCGCCCAGAACCTGATACTGATATGTGAATAAGAGAGGATTCTGGTTTACCTGAGCCTTGGATACATCAACCTCAGGGCTTTCGCCGTCGCGAACCTTTCTTGCGAATACTACACAGCGGGTGTCAATGTTCTCGCCGTAAGGATAGTAGCAAGTGGAAAGAGTAAGTATCTCATCACCGTAGGTTAAATCAACATCTGTCCAGAGCACGCTTCTGTCCATTATATCCAGAATAAAGCTGTTGAAGGAAGCTTCATTGTCGAAATCGTGAATCTGTGTATAAGGATAAACCTCACCGTTCTTCTCATCGGTGTTGAAAAGAACGCAGGCAAAAACCTTCCATTCAGCTCTTTCATAAAGAGTATCAAAGATAAGTGTAGGGTTTTCCTTGTAGAAACCGAGCTTGTCGTTGTAGCCGCCTATGGTTGCGTCATAGTAACGGGTAAGCTTTGCAAACATTGTACCGTCCCAGATGTTGTGGCCGTAAAGAACAGTGTTACCTGAAAGTTTTCCTGCGCCAAACTGGTTTCTGTAATCGGCAAAAATTGCGCCGCCCTTGGTTTCCTTACGGTCAAAGCTGTGTGTAAGGTAATAATCATTATCAGCAGACTGCATTACAGGGTGGTTTACAATCTTGTTGTCGCCCTCGCCTACAGTAATCCAGCCTACAATATCGCTGTTCTGATTGTAAAGCTCCATAAAGCTGGGGAGGATATCAGGCTGTTCCTGACGGATAGCTTCCTTTTCCTCATCACTGAGGTTGAGCTGGCCTTCGATTACTTCTTCATCTTCATTTCTCAGATCCTCATACTTTTCCGCAAGCTGTATGTCCTTACCTGTTTCAATTCCTCTGTCAACCACGTCCATAATAAGTGAACCACCTGTGATGACAAGTGCCACAACAGCAATGTCGAAAACTATCTTACGGACTGATTCAGTGACGGAATCGCCCTTACAGGGAAAGATCGCATTTCTTATTTTCACGAAGATGTTCTCCTTTTTCCTGGCAGGTTTCTCTTCCTTTTCCGAAGATTTTTCTGTTTTTTCAGGCTTTTCGGCCTTTGCAGGCTTATATCCCTCACTTCTTCTGCTCTTAGGTCTTTGTGTATAATTCATATGAAATCACCTTTCTTAATGTAAGTGGTTTTCAATTTCTTTCTTTAATAATGTCAACGCGGTATAAACCGCTTCAAGCCTTATGGCTGTACGCTTATCGCCCGTATCCTTGAACATTTCTCCGTCAAAGACGAAACGGTGCGCATAAGTTTCCTTTTCCGAGGAAATACCTATACATACAGTGCCGACAGGCTTATCTTCCGTAGCACCGGAAGGACCGGCAATACCCGTGGTGGAAACGCCGTAACCGGCTCCGCTGACCCTGCGGATTCCCTCAGCCATTTCTTCCGCTGTTTCACAGCTTACCGCACCGTGCTTTTCAAGGGTTTCGCCCTTTACTCCCAGAAGCTTCATCTTAGCTTCATTTGCATAGGTGCAGGCACCGTAGCCGAATACATCAGACGCTCCGGATACAGAGGTTATTGCTCCCGAGAGGAGCCCTCCCGTACAGCTTTCCGCTGTGGCAACAGTGCATGAAATACCTTCTAATAATTGTACTACATTTTCGGCTATCTTGTCAAGTTTTGTAACCATATTGTAATAATTTTCCTTATATTTTCAATTGATTTTCAGATTACGCCTTAAAATCCTTGATTACAATCTCATTTACCGCCTTTTCAAGAAGAGGACCGAAGTCAAATCCTGCCTCTGCTTCTTCAACCTCACTGATAACAGGCTTAGTTTTGGGGTGCTTAGGGGTAAATACAGTGCAGCAATCTTCGTAAGGAAGAATTGATGTCTCAAAGGTGTCGATTCTGCGGGCAATTTCTACGATTTCCTTTTTATCCATGCCAATTACGGGGCGGAATACAGGTACATCGCTTGCCTTATCGGTGCAGGCAAGAGCCATAAGCGTCTGGCTGGCAACCTGTCCTACGGACTCGCCTGTAATAAGCGCCTTATAGTCCTTCTGCTCACAGATTCTGTTTGCAATCTTCATCATAAGTCTTCTCATGATAATTGTGAAATATTCTTCGGGACAGTTATCACGTAAGGCTTCCTGAATCTCGGTAAAAGGCACACAGTAGAAACGGATATCACCGCAGTATGGAGTGAGCTTTTCGCAAAGCTCCTCAACCTTCATAAGCGCTCTTTCAGAGGTATAGGGGGGACTCTGGAAGTGAATTGCGTCAACGTTAAGACCTCTCTTTGCCATCATGTATGCAGCAACAGGGCTGTCGATACCGCCTGAAAGCAGGAGAAGAGCATTGCCGCTGCTTCCTACGGGCATACCGCCCTGGCCCTGAATCTTTTCAGCATTTATAAATGCATGTGTGTCGCGGATTTCAAGAATTACCGTAACATCAGGGTTATGCACATCTACCTTTAAGTGAGGATAAGCGGAAAGAATCGCACCTCCCAGCTCTCTCTGAATATCAGGAGTCTTCATGGGGAATGCTTTATCTGAGCGCTTTGCGTCAACCTTGAATGTCTTTACACAGCTGAGTGTGTCTTCAAGATAAGGCATACCTTCTTTTACAATGTCATCCCAGTTTTTAGGAAGCTCTGCACTACGCTGAATTGCGGCAATACCGAAAATACATTTGAGCTTTTCGATTGCATCATCGATATCCGCACCCTCGCTTACAGGCTTTATGTATACTGTGGACTGACGGCGGGAATAATCAAATTCGCCGCAGGTTTTCAGTCTGCGCTTGATATTTCTGATAAGCATATCTTCAAATGTGTGCTTGTTAAGTCCTTTTAAGGCAATTTCGCCGTATTTTACCATTATTACTTCCTGCATGATTTTACCATTCCTTTTTATCTTCTGAATCTTTGAATTCCTCTGCCTATTCCGTCGGCAAGAGCCTCAATATCCTCTTCTGTCGTATAGGGGCAGAAGCTTGCTCTTATGGCACTGTCGGCGTTTTCGTCGCTTACGCCGAAGGCTGAAAGAACCCCGCTGGTTTTACCCTTTGAACAGGCCGAACCGCTGGAAACATATATTTCGCTTTCTTCCAGAAAGTGAAGCATTATCTCACTTCTTACACCCTTTACAGAGAAATTAAGTATGTTTTTTGCGTTATTGTAGCTGTTTATGGTTATTCCTTCAAATGCGGAAAGCTTCCCGCACAGAAGATTGTTGAGCTTTTCGTATTTCTCCGAACAATCAGGATAAGCACTTACCGCCGCCTCAAACCCTGCAATAAGGTCAACCGCTTCTGTTCCCGAACGGAGATTTTTCTGTTGTCCGCCGCCGTATAAAAGCGGTTCAAAACGCATACCCTTTGCAACGAATAATGCGCCGATTCCCTTGGGACCGTGGATTTTATGAGAAGAGATGCTTATAAAATCCGCTTTGAGACTTTTTGAAGGAAGCTTGCAGAAGCCCTGTACTGCGTCAACATGAACTATGGTTTTTGGATTCTTTCGCTTTACGGCATTGTAGATTTTAGCCGTATCAGTAATATATCCCGTTTCGTTGTTGACCCACATAACGCTCACCAGGTAAGTATCAGCGTCAACCTCATTTATAACCGCCTGTTCAAAATTTTCGTGCTCCTTGGGTGAAAGTCTTACCGCGGTATACCCCTGTTCACAAAGCTTGTCTATGGGGGAGGCAACACTGGGATGCTCCGTAGCTGTGGTAACTATCTTTCTGCCGTTATGCTTGTACGCTTTTGCGGTGCCTAAGATAGCGGTATTGTTGCTTTCGGTGGCACCTGAGGTGAAATAAAGCTCACCGTCAGCACCGAGCTTACTGAGAATTGTCTTTTTTGCCGATTTCAGCACCTTTTCCGCTTCTATACCTGCTTTGTGGAGTGAGGAAGGGTTGCCGAAATTGTCCGACATGTTGGTACATACCGCCTTTATTGCCTCTTCGCAGGGGCGGGTGGTTGCACAGTTATCAAGATATATCAAAATTTTCAGTCCTTTTCTTATTATAACACCATTTAAAATGTCAAAATGTTGCATATAATGCACAATTAATAATATTATACCACATTTTGTTAAAATATTAAATAGTATATTAAGAAAAAATTGCACAAAAATATAGTTAAAGATGACCTTGTAATTTCAGGTTACTTTAAGAAAGGAATGATTTATATGACAATAACAAAACGAAGCTTCGCAAGAGTTATAACCTTTTCCGTAGCAACTGTTACAGCACTGGCTGTTTTTGCAGGCATTCAATACGGACAGGCACGTACAGCCCAGCGCAATCTTGAATACAGCTATATGAGAGCTGTGGAGGATATTTCACTCAATTTAGACAATATAAAAAATAACCTCGAAAAAGGAATGTATACCAACAGTATTACTATGCTGTCCGACCTCTCCTCTAAGCTTGTAAGTGATGCAGCTACAGCAAAAAGCGCTCTGTCACAGCTTCCTATTGAAGAGCTTGATTTAGAGCAGACCTACCGCTTTTTATCTCAGGTGGGCAACTACTCCAAATCCCTCGCAGAAAAATGTGCGGGAGGTGGCCGCCTTACCGATGAGGAAAAAGCAAACATATCCGCTCTTTACGAATATGCGGTTAATTTAAGCGGAAGTATGTGGCAGGTGGAAGAACGTATCCGAAGTGGAGATATCACTTTCGGCGAGGTTGATGCAAACGCTGAGGAGGTATCAGTTATCGACGGCTTCAAGGATTTCGAAAACCTGGATAACAACTACCCCACTCTCATTTATGACGGACCCTTCTCTGATCATATAATGGAAAAAGACCCCATAATGTTAAGCGGCGAAAAGGAAATCAGCGAAGAAGAAGCCCTCCGCCGTGCAATCAAGCTTACAGGTGCGGATAACCTCACCAAAACCGGTGACGAAAGCGGAAAAATGCCGTCATACGTATTTGAAAACGATGTTTTTACAATTGCGGTTACCAAAGAAGGCGGCTATTATTCCTATATGCTTGCAGGCAGACGAGTGGAAAAGCAGAGTATTACCGCAGGCAGAGCTACGGAAATTGCCGAAGAATATCTTGAAAAGCTTGGCATAATGAATGCGGAGGACACATATTATGAAATACAGGGAGGAGTATGCATTATCAATTTTGCCGCTGAGCAGAATGATGTGATAATGTATACCGACCTTATTAAAGTCGGTGTTGCTCTCGATAACGGCGAGGTGTTATCCTTTGATATGAGAGGATATCTCACAAACCATATGGTTCGTGACCTGCCTGATCCGAAAATTTCCGAAGAAAAGGCAATCAGCCTGGTATCAAAGAACCTGCGTGTTCTTGATGCAGATTTATGCGTGATTCCATCGGGAGGACAGAACGAGATTTTCTGTTATGAGGTACAGTGCGTAGGCGAAAGCGGACAAAATGTACTTGTGTATATCAATGCCGTAACAGGTCAGGAAGAACAGATTCTCCTGCTTCAAATTTCACAGAACGGTACCCTTACCGTTTAAAAGTTACAATCTGTAACTTTTAAAGCTTTTTTGTAACCGGATTGACATAAAATTGTAACCATTTTGTTATTGCATTCCGGATATAAATGGAATATAATGATAACAGAAGATAAAACAACGCTTCTTAAAAATAACGAATGAAAAAATATATCTTCATTGCAGTTTTTTTGCTGCTGGCACTTATTATAATCTTTACAACAGACAACCAGGCCGAAGCCCAGACGGAAACTTCCTCATCCACCACGTCAGTAACTGCGGCGGAAATTCCTCCGCCGCAGATTACGACAACAACCACCATCGTTACTACGGCACCGTCAACCACAACGCCTACTGAAAGCTACGGAAATGAAATTGTCCGTACAGCAGAGGCACTTATAGGGGTTGATTTCAAAGAAGGCGGAGATGAACCATCCGAGGGTTTTGATAATTCTGGATTTATATACTATGTCCTCCGTGAAAACGGATATATCAGCATTCCCCGTAAGATAAGAGACCAGATTGAATGGGGGCCTCTGGCAGAGCTGAACGAAATAAAGGCTGGAGATGTGCTGTATTTTTCCGACGAACCCGGCGGAAACGCATCTTTCGGCGGAATTTATACAGGAAACGGCATAATGATATACTGTCCCTATCCCAGCGAAAAGGTGAAAACCGCAGATATTACCACACCCTACTGGCAAAGCCGCTTTGTAACGGCAATAAGCTTATGACACCATCCGGAGTTTATCCTTCCATAAAATAAATACGAAAGACCTGCAAGAATTATCCTTGCAGGTTTTCGTTTTGTCTTGTGTTTTCATTTGTTTTGTGATACAATACTTAGGTTAAGAAAAATATAAGGGGATACTTATGAAAAAACATTTGATTTCTACATTCCTTGCTGCCGTTTTTCTTGCAACCTCTCTCTCCTCTTGCAGCAGCAAGCCTGTTCATGAAATAGACAAAACAAAAGAACATACTCCATCAACAACCGTTTCTACAACATCTACTCAGCCTACAACAACTTCTGTTTCAGTCAGCGAGACAACAACTACCACAATTCCGCCGGTTACTACAACTGTCGCAGCGTACTCAGCTCCCAAAAGATCCTCGGTTCCTGTTGAGGCATCGTCATGCTTCAAAAACATAGAGGTCGATTATGACTATATAAATTACCAAAAAGCTACTGTTAAAGTAAAATGGGACAAAATCAAAAGTGCAGACAAATACTTTGTGTATGTTGATCTGCTGGGATTCACCTGCGACAGCACTTACAAAGCCGAAAGCACCAGCTCTTCCTGTTCTGTTGATTTCAAAAGCTCAGCGGTAAAGGATGATAAAATTTACATAAGACTCGCTGCCAAAATAAACGGCAAAGATGAAATGTTTGATTTTATCTTTGAAATTCACAAGAAAACAGTAATTCCCGCAGAAACAACCGTCGCAACTACCAAGAAAACTAAAACAATTACGAAAAAACCGACTGTTACCCAAACCACAACGAAGGTCACAACAACAAGTACGACAAAGGCTACAACAACAAGTACAGCAAAGACAACATCAAGCAAAAAAACAACAACTACCCAAAAGGTTTTATCATCGCCCAACTCTGCTTATTACGACAAGAAAACGGGCTTTACACACCTGGGAACAGCAGGCGCCCTTGACGGAAAAACAGCAGTTGTATCAATATTTGCGGATTCAGGAGATTATTCCTGGGATTTCAGCAACAGCAAAGACAAGAAAACAGCCAAAACAATGTGCGATTATCTCGGAATAGCTACGGACTGGCTGGAAGAACAAAGTGAGTTGTGGGGAAGAAATGCTGAATTTATTTACGATTGGAGCAAGTACCCGCAGCTTAAATATGAAACAGAGCTTGACGCAGATTTCTACGACAACGACGATTATGCGAACTGGTACTATGATTCATGGGAATATGTGGATAAGCATATAGACTCTCTTGGTATCAAGAAAGACCTTAACGCAGATAACGTAATATATCTGATGTTCTTCAACTCTCCTATCGACGCACAGGTCGGAAATTCAGCAAGAGGTTACTATGAAAGTATGCCTTATCCATACGAAGTGGCGTGGATTCATTGTGCAAGAAAGGACAATGTCACTCAGCCCGCAGCAATTGCACATGAAATGCTCCACCTTTTCGGCGCACCGGACCTTTATATACCAAGCAATAATCTTACTACTCAGGAATATGCCGATCATATGAAGGATATAAAATCCAACGATATTATGTATACCACTTATGAAGACGGCTGGAAATACCGCTATGATATAATCCCCAACGATATAACCGAAATCACCGCCTACTATCTCGGCTGGACAGATACCTGCGGTGATGTTAAGAAGTGGAAGCTGGGTAAAAGCCAGCATTTACCTTATATGGAATAAACAGTAAAGACAACGGTAAAAATTACCGTTGTCTCAGCCTGCCGATAAATCCACGCACCGCAAAAATGCAGATAAACGGATTTATGACATTCAAAAATGTAAAAATTGATACAAACAGATTTACAGAGCCGTGAAAACGGCTCTGTAAATGCATTTTTGCTTACTTCGTCAAAAGCCCCCTCAACGTACACTCG
>JAZNML010000080.1:0-61624 GCA_045579565.1 Ruminiclostridium sp. | reverse complement strand
CTCGCTCCTATGGCTAAGGCTCTCAACGATTATGCTCCTATCCAGAGCGGTATCATGAGCACAATTCACGCTTACACAGGTGACCAGATGATCCTTGACGGTCCTCACAGAAAGGGCGACCTCAGAAGAGCAAGAGCTGGTGCTGCTAACATCGTTCCTAACTCCACAGGTGCTGCTAAGGCTATCGGTCTTGTAATTCCTGAACTCAACGGTAAGCTCATCGGTTCTGCACAGAGAGTTCCTGTTCCCACAGGTTCTACAACAATCCTTACAGCTGTTGTTAAGGGTGCAGACGTAACTAAGGAAGGCATCAATGCTGCTATGAAGGCTGCTGCTTCTGCTTCCTACGGCTACAACGAAGAACAGATCGTTTCTTCCGACGTTATCGGTATGACATACGGTTCTCTCTTCGATGCAACACAGACAATGGTTGCTAAGATCGCTGATGACCTTTACGAAGTACAGGTTGTTTCCTGGTACGACAACGAAAACTCTTACACATCCCAGATGGTAAGAACAATCAAGTACTTTGCAGAACTTTAATCCTGTAAAATAAACAAGGCGGACAGCTTATGCTGTCCGCTTTTCTTTTATTTATTCATAATTTCCATAACTTGCGTATCAGGTGTAGCTTCGAACCCATTCTTAATATAAAAGTTAATTAAAGGTTTATTTTCCGCGATTAGAATTATATAAAGATATTCTTTATATTTTTCCTTTATCATATTAAGTAACTCAGTAGCTATTCCCTGCCCTTGATACTCAGGATTTATAAGCAGATAATGAATATAAGCTGTTAACTCACCATCATCAATTGCATTAACCAGTCCTACTAACTTATCGTTATCCCAAGCTGTAAATACCGTTTCACAATTACTCATTGCTTTAATTAATCGTTCCGGATAATCTGCTGACAACCAGCCAACTGATTTAAATAAATCTTGAAGCTGAACCATTGTAAAATCTCTTGTTTTAAGGTAATTAATCATAATATTCCTCTTTCTATTATACATAAATCCGCCTTTTCAATACCGAAAAGACGGATTTAATATTTTAAGTATTCTTATCAACTGTATGGAACTGTTTTAAATTACCAGTCTTGTTGCTTCTTTCAGCAAGAATAGCTTCAACCTCAGTCCAGTCCAGACCACGTTCAACACACATAACCATAATATGATAAAGAAGATCGGAAATCTCATTTTTTAGTTCGTCATTATCCTTATTCTTCGCTGCAATTACCATTTCGGTACATTCTTCACCGCACTTCTTTAATATCTTATCAATTCCCTTTTCAAAAAGATAGCAGGTATAAGAACCTTCCTGTTTATTATCCTTACGTTCTACAACAGTTTCGTATAAATCCATTAAAACATTTCTTTCCATTTTACTTATCCTTTCTTTCATTGAGATTTATAAGCTTCATCGTTTCCATATCAAGCTCACGATAATAGCAATTATTTGCAACCCCGTTATAACTTGTATGACAGATATTACCCTTATCAGGTGTTGCCTGAAACACAAGACTGTTCTGCTCACAATTTACAAAAATATGATGTAATGTAAAAGTATTACCTGATTCAAGACCCTTGTACCAAAGCTGATTACGCGATGTGCTCCAAAGAACAACTTTTTTAAGCTTTATAGATTCTTTAAGCGCTTCTTCGTTGACATAAGCAACAAGAATTACTTCCTTAGTATTCAAATTTTGCACAGCAACAGGAATTACCTTGTTTTCAGGAGCAATTTTAGATAACTTATCAAAATCGAGCATAAGCTCATTTGTTTTCTCTATAAGTCCCATTACACACCTCGCACCGCAATATTCTTACCTTTAAGGTACTCCTTAACCTCTCCTACTGTAAGCTCGCCAAAGTGGAACAATGATGCTGCAAGAGCCGCAGAAGATGAGGTCTGCTCAAATACCTCGGAAAAATGATTGATTGCACCACAACCACCACTGGCAATTACAGGGATTTTCACTCTGCTGCATACGAAATTCAGCATTTCAATATCAAAACCGCCACGTACACCATCGGTATCAATAGAATTAAGACAGATTTCCCCTGCTCCACGCTCTTCTATTTCCTTAACCCAATCTCCAAGGTCGAGATTCATATCAAGCCTTCCACCATTGATAAAGACACTATAACCGCCTTTATCATTACGCTTTGCATCAATACCGATTACAACACATTGGCTTCCAAAAACCTCTGCCGCATCACTGATAAGCTTAGGATTCTTTACCGCCTGTGAATTTATGGAAACCTTATCGGCACCGGCACGGAGAGTATCACGAAAATCTTCAATTGTAGCAATACCACCGCCAACACACAGAGGAACAAATACCTGCTTTGCAGTTTCGCGAACAACATCAAGCATTACTCCTCTTCCTTCATGAGAAGCAGTAATATCATAAAAAACTATTTCATCAGCACCCTGTTTATTATACTGAATTGCAAGTTCAACAGGGTCACCTACATCTTTAACTCCTTCAAAATTTACGCCTTTTACAACCTTGCCGTTACGCACATCTAAGCAAGGAATTATTCTCTTTGCAAGCATGTTTTATCCTTTCTGATAATTTTTATACGCTTTTATCAATTGCTTCTCTAAGATCAAGAGTACCACTGTAAATGGATTTGCCGCAGATTGTACCATAGAGATTAAGCTTCTTACAAGTAATAATATCATCAATTGTATGAACACCGCCGCTTGCAATAATGTTTGCAGAGCAACATTCATTAATCTGTTTTAACTGCTCAGCATTTACACCTGATAGTGTTCCATCTTTGGAAATATCAGTAAAAATTATATATTCAACACCGATATCAGACATCGCCTTTGCAAGATCAGTAAAATGAACATCAGATGTTTCAAGCCACCCTTCCGTAGCTACATAACCATTCTTCGCATCAATACCAACAGCAATTCTTCCACCGTATTCTCTTACAGCATCCTTTACGAGCTGAGGATTCTTAACAGCAGCAGAGCCGATTATTACCCTGGAAATACCCGCTGAGAGGTACATTTCAACCGTATCAAGTGTTCTGATGCCACCGCCTACTTCAACCTTTAATCCTGTGTTCTTAGCAACATCAATAAAAATATCTTTATTCTGCTGTGTTGCATCCTTAGCGCCGTCAAGATCAACCATATGAATCCACTCAGCACCGCAAGCTTCAAAGCCTTTAGCGGTATCCATGTAGCTTTCAGCAACTTTTTCTACGGTACCATAGTCGCCTTTAAAAAGACGAACACAATTTCCATCTTTTATATCAATAGCTGGTAAAATGATCATTCTTCTGTCTATTCTCCTTGTGCCGTATTTTTTTCGCATTTCTTTAAGAAATTCATCAGCAGAATAACTTTCAAAATTCGTTTCTATCGCTCTTTGATAACTTTTATCAAGAATTTCATTTATCTCTTTTATTCTCTGAGGCGATAAATCATCCATATTATAAAATTACTCCTCCAAACATAAAATTACCGTTTTGTTTGTTATCGGACGCATAAAATTCTATTTTCCCGCATTTTTCGCATACAAAAGGAATTATCAAATAATCCTTTGGGTAATTATAGCCTTGAGGAACTCTTACTGTTCCACCGCCGAAAGACATAAACTCGCCCTTGGCCATATTGCCACCGCACTGACATTTCTTTTCCATACTGTTCTCCTTAAATTTCAGCAAAGTTCTTTAATATTCTTAAACCTGTTTCACCGCTTTTTTCAGGATGGAACTGGCAACCATAAACATTTCCGCTGAATACACAAGCAGGAACCTTTCCACCGTAGTCTGTATATGCAGCAACATTTTTACTATCGCATACCGCAGCATAAGAATGAACGAAATAAACATATGAATCATCAGTAAGACCATTAAGAAGCTTACATTCTTCATTCATTTCAAGCTTATTCCAACCAATCTGAGGAATTACAAGATCAGGCGGAGTCATAAGTTCAACTGAGCCTTTTATAAAACCAAGCCCATTTGTCTCACCAAACTCATATCCTTTTTCAAAAAGCATCTGCATGCCAAGACAAATACCCATAAGTGGCTTTTTCTGAGCTTCTTCTTTAATAACCTCAATGAGTCCTGTTTCGGAAAGCTTCTTCATTGCATCAGGAAAAGCGCCAACACCGGGAAGAATAATTCTGTCGGCATCACGCAAATCTTCTGCTTTATTTGTAACTATATTGTCTAATCCAAGATAATTCAGGGCATTCTGAACACTAAAAAGATTACCAGCCCCATAATCAATCACTGCTATCATATTACAACACTCCCTTTGAAGATACCGCCAAACCGTCAGAATTAGGTGTTACTGCCTGCTTTAATGCATACGCCATTGCTTTGAAAAGTGCCTCTGTTACATGATGATCATTCTTTCCATATTCTTTTCTGAGATGTAAGGTAATACCCGCATTAAAAGCAAAAGCACGCATAAATTCTTCAGTAAGACATGTTTCGTAATAACCGATTCTTTCATTATTAAAATCGGCACTGAAAACAAGGAAAGGTCTTGCGCTTATATCAAGTGAACAGAAACCAAGTGCTTCATCCATAGGAATAAAGGCTGTACCATAGCGGACAATACCACTTTTATCTCCAAGAGCCTCCGCAAAAGCTTTACCGAGGCATATTCCTACATCCTCTGCACTATGATGACCGTCTACTTCCAGATCGCCGTCACATTTGATTGTTATATCAAATTTTCCGTGAACAGCAAGTGCTGTAAGCATATGATTCAGAAATCCGAGACCTGTATCAATATCAGCCTTACCTGTTCCGTCAAGATTAAGGGCAAGCTTTATTTTTGTTTCTTTTGTATCACGTTCAACAACTGCTGTTCTCATAGCACTTTCCTTTCATTAAGCCAATATTTCTTCAAGAGTCTTAAATAAACTTTCCATTTCCTCATTTGTTCCTACGGTAATTCTCAGATAATCATTTATTCTTGGTTTATTCCAATAACGAACAAAAATCTTACGCTTTTTAAGTTCAGTAAAAATCTTCTCTGCACTAAAATTATTATGTTTAGCAAAAATAAAATTACTTTTAGAATCAGGGAATGTAAAACCGAGATTTGTTAATCTTTTCTTAGAATATTCACGTGTTTCAATAATCTGATTTGTAGTTTTTACGAAATACTCATCATCATAAACCGCTTCCGCACCACAAATTTGGGAAAGAGGATTCATAGTATAAGAATTGATGGAAAATTTCACGTCATTCATAAACTTGATAAGCTTCTCGTTACCAACCGCAAAACCAATTCTCATTCCCGCCATTGAACGAGATTTCGAAAAAGTCTGAACAACCAGCAGATTTTCGTATTTTTCAACAAGCGGAATACAGCTTTCGCCTCCGAAATCAATATACGCTTCATCAATTATAACTACTGAATCCGGATTAGCCTTAATTATCTCCTCAATATTATCCAGATTTTCCAAAACACCTGTCGGGGCATTAGGATTAGGGAAAATAATACCGCCGTTTTCACACATATAATCCAAAGGATTTATCCTGAAATTTTCATCAAGTGCCTTAGTAACATAAGGAATACGGTATACATCAGCCCAGACATCATAAAAAGAATATGTAACATCAGGAAATAAAACAGGCTTATCAGAATTAAAAAAAGTAAGAAAAGCCATTGATATTACATCATCAGAACCAACACCGACAAAAATCTGAGAAGGTTTTACTTTATACTTTTCAGCAAGTGCTTCAACCAATACAGTTGAATTAGTATCAGGATAAAGACGCATTTTAGAATTATCAAAACTATCCATAACCGCCTTTACACGTGGTGAAGGCGGATAAGGATTTTCGTTAGTATTAAGCTTTATAATTCCATTGTCCTTAGGCTGTTCGCCGGGAGTATATGGAACAACCTTACGGACATTGTTTTCCCAGTTATTCATAAATCAGTCCTCAAATCTAACTTTAATTGCATTTGCGTGAGCTGTAAGCTGTTCACGTTCAGCGACAAGAATGATATCATCCTTTGCTTCACGAAGAGCCTGCTCTGTATAATAAATATAGCTGGATTTCTTAATAAAACTATCAACAGAAAGCGGTGAGAAGAATCGAGCTGTACCACTTGTAGGAAGAACGTGATTAGGTCCTGCATAGTAATCACCGAGAGGTTCAGGAGAATACTGACCTAAGAAAAGTGAACCTACATTGTCGAGCTTTCCTATGTATTCAAGAGGATTTTCTGCTACAACTTCAAGGTGTTCAGGAGCAAGACTATCAGCAATTTCACAAGCCTGTTCCATTGATTCAGCGATAATAATCTTACCGTAATTTTCAAGAGAATAACGTATAATATCCTCACGAGAAAGAAGTTTTACCTGACGTTCAAGCTCTTCTGTTGTTTCTTTCGCTACACGTTCACTTGTGGTAATGAGAATTGAACTAGCGAGCTTATCGTGTTCAGCCTGAGACATAAGATCTGCCGCAAGATACTTGGGATTAGCTGTATCATCAGCAACAATAAGAATCTCGCTTGGACCTGCAATCATATCAATATCAACAGTTCCGTAGAGAAGCTTCTTAGCTGTTGCAACAAAGATATTTCCAGGGCCGACAATCTTTGAGACCTTCGGAATTTCCTCTGTACCATACGCAAGAGCTGCAACAGCCTGAGCACCACCACACATAAATACCTTATCAACACCGCAAAGAGCAGCTGCAACGAGAATATCCTTATTAGGTGTTCCATCCTTTAAAGGAGGAGTTACCATAATAATCTCACCTACTCCTGCAATTTTTGCAGGAATTGCATTCATAAGTACAGAAGAAGGATATGCCGCTGTACCACCGGGTACGTAAAGACCTACCTTATCAAGACCTCTTACACGTCTACCGAGGATAACACCATTTTTTTCAGTCATTACATAACCATTCTGCTTCTGCTTTTCGTGAAACTTTGTAATATTTTCAACGCAATTAAGCATGGCATTTACAAAATCAGGATCAGCTTCTGTAAGTGCATCATTGATTACATCATCAGGAACTCTGTAATACTGGGTATCAGCACAATCAAACTTTGCTGTATAAGTTTTTACAGCTTTGTCGCCGTTTTCCTTTACATCTGCAATTATTTCTTTAACAATTTTCTCAACATCGTTGTTAATTTCGCTGCTGCGCTTTTCAACTTCTTTTAAAAAAGCTTTTTCGTTGCCATCAGCATATATTGTACCTATCATTTTATTTATCTCCTTCTTCAAGTGCTTTTGTCATTTTACCTACAAGACAATCCAAAGCATCCTTTTTAAGCTTCATACTTACTGTATTAACAATTAAACGCGCGGAAATTGGAGCAACATCTTCAAAAACTTCAAGTCCGTTTTCTTTAAGGGTTGTGCCTGTTTCTACTATATCAACTATACCATCCGCAAGCGAAACAAGAGGTGCAAGTTCGACACTACCTTCGATTTTTACAATGTCTACGTCCATTCCCTTTGCTTCAAAGTAACTACGGGTTACATTTGGATACTTTGTTGCAACGGTTTTTACACCATAACCACTGTAAAAATCATCGCCTTTTTTTCCAGCAAGAGCAAATTTGCATCTTCCAAATCCTAAATCTGTGATTTCATAGAATTTTCCGCCATATTCCATAATTGTATCTTTTCCTACAACTCCGATATCACAAACACCATGTTCAACATAAGTAATTACATCGGCAGCTTTTGCAAGAACTACTTCAATATCTTCACCCGGAATTGAGAGTATGAGTCTTCTTCCTTTATCGCGAAGCTCTGAAACGTCATATCCAATCTTATCAAGGAGATCTACGGTTTTATTTTCAAGTCTGCCCTTTGTAAGAGCAATTCTTATTTTTTTGTTTTCCATATTCTCATCTCCTTATAATGATTTTTCTTCAATTCCTGATTCAAAAACAATATCAATACGCTTTATACCATGATTTATAGCATATTTTAATGCTTCATCTTCACTAGAAAAAACTGAATTGAATACTTTCAGGTTTTTCTTTATCAAGGAACTGCAATGCATAAGACCTTTTACTTCGCAACCCTTTTCAGAATAAACAAGTACATCGGCAGGGATTATAAATTTTGTATCCTGCTGTTCCGTACATTTAAGCTGCACTCTTGCTGCTGCTTCAACATTCACAGCAAAACCGACAGCTGATACATCTCTTCCGAAATCACCTATAAGATTATCATATCTACCGCCTGAAAGAACAGGATAACCATAACCCTCCACAAAACCACGGAAGATTATTCCAGTATAATAATTCTTCTTATGAACAAGACCGAGGTCAACCTTTATCTCTTCAATTCCTGCACCGATAAGCGCATCGTAAATTTCTTTAAGAGAAGAAAGCTTACCTTTAAGATCGGGAGTAATCATATACTTTTCTGCGCGTTCAAAGACTTCTTCGCCACCAAAAAGTGTAGGAAGAGCTCTGAGGGCATCTGCCGCCTCACAATTATACATCGAAAGAGCATCGTTTAATGCAGGATAATTCTTTGTATCAATCAAAGCCTGAATATTGTCTGCTTCGTCGCTATCCAAACCAAGCTCAGCAACAAGAAGACGGAAAATACCGCTTTCTCCTATCTCTAATCGGAATTCATCACTACATACCGAAAGTGACTGAACAGCAAGAACAAGAGCTTCATAATCAGCAGCTTTACTATTACCGCCAAGTATTTCTATACCGCTCTGCGTAAATTCATCATCTCTGCCGCTATTCTTAGGATTAACCATAAAAATACTCTGATTGTAAAACAACTTCAAAGGTAATGGTTCTTCACGAAGTCTTGTAGCAACAAGTCTGGCAATAGGCATTGTAGAATCAGGTCTTAAAACCATGAGTCTTCCCTTACCATCTGTTAATTTATACATAGATTCCTGTGAAAAATATCTTGATTTAAGAGTAAAAACATCAAAAAATTCAAGTCCGGGTGTAACAACTTCTGTATATCCGTGATTCAGAAAAATATTAGTCAATTTATTCTCAACCCATCTGAGAGCAACACATTCATCAAACAATAAATCTCTTGTTCCTTCGGGTGTGAGTAAATCATATCTTTTCATTGGATTGTCCCCTTTTATTTATAAAAATCACTTTAATATGCTAACATATTACCATATTATCACACTGATGTCAACAAAAATAAACTTTTTTGTATAATTAACCAAAAAGTATTAATAATATGCGCAATAATTGGATAACTTACAAATCAAATAAAGACATCTGCGCAGATCTTGGCAGACCGGCAAACACTCCCATTTCTTCAAGCTTATCCATAACAGTACCATTAAGAGAGGATTGATTTCTTATATCCTCAATACTGATATAATTTTTCTTCTGAATTGTCTCATAGAGGCTATTGGCAGCATTTTCACCACAGCCTTCAACAGCAAGGAATGGCAGACGAAGGCAACCATCTTCAATCACATACTTTGTTGCATGAGACTTTTCGTAATGCACCGGGAGGAATTTTATTCCACGACAAAGCATTTCGTGAACAAGAAGAAATGCTTCATAAGTAGATTTCTCCTTAGGTGTAGCATCAGGATTAGATTGAATCTGCTGCATACGTGTTTTAACAGCATCCTTACCCTGCATTGCAATTTTTATCTCAATATTTTCAGTATGTTTTGTAAGAATAGCAGCATAGAACTGTGCAGGATAGTATATTTTATACCAACCAAGTTTTACCGCACCAGTAACATAAGCCGCAGCATGCGCTTTCGGGAACATATACTTGATTTTCTTACAGCTTTCAACGTACCAATCAGGAATATTGTTATCCTTAAATGCCTGATAAATTTCATCATTGAAAAGCTTTGTGGCGTTACCTTTACGTGTAATTTCCATGATTTTGAATGCAAGGCTGGGGTCAACCCCTTTATGCATGAGGTAAACCATGATGTTATCACGAGTACCGATAACCTCACTAATGGTACAAGTACCATTTGCAATAAGTTCTTGTGCATTTCCGAGCCATACATCAGTACCGTGTGATAGACCGGAAATCTGAAGCAAATCAGAGAAGTTTTTAGGTTTGGATTCCAAAAGCATTCCAATTACAAAGCTTGTACCAAATTCAGGAAGACCATATGTACCGACCTTTATTCCCGTTTCAGCTTCACTTATACCAAGAGCCTCAGGCGATGTAAAAAGGCTGTACACCTTTTCATCAGACGTGGACACATCCGCAATCTTAATACCTGTCATATCTTCAAGATGCTTATAAAGCGTCGGAACATCGTGTCCGAGTTCATCCAGCTTTAAGATAGTATCATGAAGAGCATGGAAGTCAAAGTGTGTAGTTATGATATCCTTTGTCGGGTCATCGGCAGGTCTTTGTACAGCAGAGAAATCATAAATATCATAATCATTAGGTACAACAACCATACCACCGGGATGCTGAGAAGTAGTTCGTTTTACACCGGTACAACCAATTGCAAGACGTTTAAGCTCAGCATTATTAACTGACAAACCTCGTTCTTGAAGGTATTTTCTAACAAAACCCTCTGCTGTTTTTTCCTGAACAGCAGAAATAGTACCAGCCTTAAATACGTGGTCAGATCCGAACAGATCCTCAGTGTACTTATGAACCTTTGACTGAACTTCACCAGAGAAGTTTAAGTCAATATCAGGTGCCTTATCGCCCTTGAATCCAAGGAAGGTTTCAAAAGGAATATCGTGACCATCACGGAACATTTCTACACCGCAATGAGGACAATTCTTAGCAGGTAAATCAAAGCCTGAACCAACTGAACCATCATTTATAAACTCATTATAACGACATTTTGTGCAACGATAATGAGGAGGAAGCGGATTTACTTCGGAAATACCAGACATGATAGCAACAAATGATGAACCTACCGAACCGCGCGAACCTACAAGGTAACCGTTCTGTTCGGAGAAAGCAACAAGCTTCTGAGCAATCATATAAAGCACAGAGAATCCGTACTTGATAATAGCATCAAGCTCACGATTAAGTCTCGTTTTTACTATTTCAGGTATCTCATCATTATACCCATACCAATCCTTTGCTCTTTCCCAGCAAAGTCGTTGTAATTCTTCTTCAGCGCCTTCAAGATAGGGTGTAAATGTTCCCTTCGGAATAGGTCTGATACATTCTACCATGTCGGCGATTTTATTTGTGTTTTCAACAACAACCTCATATGCTTTTTCTTCGCCGAGATATGCAAATTCTTCAAGCATTTCTTCAGTTGTTCTGAAGTATAGAGGAGGCTGATTTGACGCATCCTGATATCCCTGTCCCGCTTGGAGTATTTCACGGAAAATACTGTCTTCTGCACGCATGAAATGAACATCGCAGGTTGCTACAACAGGTACACCCAGCTTATCACCCAGTTCAACAATTCGACGATTATAGTTCTGTAATTCAAGCTCAGATTTAACAATGTTATTTCTTATCATAAATGCATTGTTACCAATCGGCTGAATTTCAAGGTAATCGTAAAAACTTGCAATTTCTTCAAGTTTTTCATCCGGCTTTCCTTCAATCATCGCTCTGTAAAGCTCGCCCGCCTCACATGCGCTACCAAGAATCAGACCTTCGCGGTAATTACGGAGCTCAGACATAGGAATACGCGGCTTTTTATAATAATAGCTAAGGTTAGACTGTCCAATAAGTCTGTAAAGGTTCTTTAATCCTGTATTATTCTTTACAAGAATAATCTGATGGTAATAAGGCATTTTCTTTATATCAATATTACCACCGACAGCATTAAGGTCACCAAGCTTCTCAACAACTCTTCCCTTTCTGACTTCTTCAACAAGCTTTACAAAAATCATACCAAGCATTCTTGCATCGTCAACTGCGCGATGATGATTGAAATCGCCGAGAGAAAAATGCTTAGCCATCGCATCAAGCGTATAAGATTTCTTATTGGGAATTGCTGCGCGACAAAGTTCAAGTGTATCAATGCTATCTGCTTTATAAGGAATTCGACAACGGTTGCATCCTGCTCTTATAAAGGACATATCGAATTTTGCATTATGTGCTACAAGAGGCGCAGTACCACAAAATTCAATAAATTTTGAAAGTGCTTCTTTTTCAGAGGGTGCATCTGCAACCATCGAATCATCAATTCCGGTAAGCTCAGTTATATCATCAGGAATATGTCTTTCGGGATTTACAAATGAATGAAATTCATCAACTACTTCAAGTCCACAAAGCTTTACAGCACCAATTTCAGTAATACGCTCCTCAGTAGCTTTAAGACCTGTGGTTTCAAGATCAAAAATTATCAAATCATCATCAACAGGACGTCCTGTGCATCCTTCGATAAGAGAAGCTTCATCATTTACAAAATAAGCTTCCATACCATAAATTACTTTAAACTTGCTGTCAGGATCGTTTTTCTTGATTTTATCCCATGCTCCCATAATTTCAGGATAGGCCTGAACATTACCATGGTCAGTTATAGCAACAGCCTTATGACCCCATTTATATGCCTGATTTATAAGATCAGAAGGCGGAGTTACGGCATCCATATCCGACATATTGGTATGCATATGAAGTTCAACACGCTTAACCTCAGCTGTATCTGCCTTTGAAATTGTTTTTACAAGCATGACAGAGCTAGGCTCTAAAAGAAGAGCCTTTTCAAAAGTATCGTACTTCGCATTACCATTTACAAGAATTGAAGCTCCCGGCTTGAAAAAGCTGTAACTTTTGAGCTTTTCGGTTTTTGTGAATATTTTAAGAATCTGCGAAGAAGTACGGTCAGTAATACTAACCATTATAATTGTAAACTGACCATCTTTGATAGATTTTTCAGTGCGATCGAATATTTCACCCCAGATTGTTACATTATTACTATCTGAAACGAGTTGTGAAATCGGTATTGGCGCATCATTAATAGGCTTACCCATTACAAGCTCGGCTTCATCACGAAAAGATTCGTGTGAAAACATAAGCTTCATGGATTCAGGAGGTTCATGAATGGCTGGGCCTCTCGAAAAAGTCTTTGCAGGCTGTTTGTTCTGTTGCTGAAAACTACCATACCCAGCATTAGAATTAGGAGCAGGCGCTGTATTCTGAATCGGAGGAGGAACAGGCAAAGAGGCAATTTCATCAGCAAGATTCTTTTCATATATTTCCATACTGAATTCTGTATTACCTGTAAAAAAAACCTCAATTTCCTTTCCAAAAAAGCCTTTGGCGTACTTCTTTATCTTTCCGTTTATATCGTCATCAAGCGGTATTCTGGCACTGATATATTTCAACTCGATTTCTACCCTGTTTCCATCAAGTCTGATTTCAGCACCATCAAAATAACCGTTGATATTCTCTCCGTTATGACGCAGAAATTCAATAATATCCCACACACCATCAACATCGAATAGTTCAGGATCGTATTTAGGGTAAATATCAACATTACCTGAATTAAGACATTTTCTTATTTTTTCAGAAGCTTCAATAAGCAGAGAATAAGGTACTCTGTTTTTAAGTTCAAGCTGAAAAATAAGAGAATTATTATTTGATTTATGTAAAACAGATAATACAGTACCTTCTGCTACTGCACTATCAAAATCTAATGTTCTGAAAAGTTTTTTTAATAAAGCAGGCACGTTTTAACATTCCTTTCAATTTCAAAGCATTTCAATTTCCTTCAAAAGTTCATCTAAAAGCATATTCTCCGGAACTTTACGAAGAATTTCACCTTTTTTAAAGATAAGACCTTCGCCATTACCGCCGGCTATTCCAATATCTGCTTCTTTTGCTTCTCCCGGTCCATTTACCACACAACCCATAACAGCAATTTTTATATTTTTATCTATGTTGCGAGTAGCTTCTTCTACCTTGTTGGTAAGACCGATAAGATCTATCTTAGTACGTCCGCAGGTTGGACAAGAAACAATATTTACACCCTGCCCAATTCCAATTGCTTTAAGAATATCCTGTGCTGCGTATATCTCTCTTACCGGATCAGCGGTAAGAGAAACTCGTATAGTATCCCCTATTCCGTCACACAATAAAGAACCTATACCAATAGAGGATTTAATAATTCCCATTCTCTCAGTACCGGATTCGGTAACACCTAAATGAAGAGGATAATTGCAGCGCTCAGCCAATAAACGATAAGCATCTATGGTAGTTTTTACATCGGAAGATTTTATAGAAATAACAATATCGTCAAAGTCAAATTTATTAAGAAGTTCAACATGATACATAGCACTTTCTACAAACGCCATAGGTACAGGTGCCCCATATTTAGCAAGTACTCTTTTTTCAAGAGAGCCAGAATTAACACCGATACGTATAGGAATATTGCGCACCCGACAAGCCTTAACTACTTCGTGAACTTTATCGTCGCTACCAATATTACCGGGGTTAATTCTTATTTTATCAACACCTGCTGCCGCGGCTTCAAGTGCAATCTTATAATCAAAATGTATATCTGCAACAAGCGGAATACTGATTTTTTCCTTAATGGAAGAAATCATCTTAACATTTTCTACATGCGGAATAGCTGCTCTGACAATTTCACAACCTGCCTTTTCGAGTTCAACAGCCTGAGCTACACTACCTTCAACATCATCAGCTGACTTATTCAGCATAGACTGAATATATATTTTTCCATCTCCAAGAGTAAATTTTCCAACACTAACTTGTTTTTTCATACTGTTTATTACCTCAATTTACATTTCCGCCAGTAAATAGTCTGGAAATATCATTAAATGTCACTATAATCATCAATAACATAAGCAATGCAAAACCTATAAAATGAACCATTCCTTCTTTCTCAGCAGGAATAGGTTTACGGCGTATCGCTTCAATCAACAGGAATAAAAAGCGGGCACCATCAAGTGCAGGGATCGGAAGCAGGTTCATTATGCCTATATTAATAGAAATAAATGCAACAAGAATAAGAAACTCATCAATACTCATAACGCTGAATGCATTACTCATTGTTGTAACCACGCCCACAGGACCGGAAAGATCATTAATACCATATGTGCCTGTAATAAGGTCAAACAAAGTAATCCATATAAGTCTTCCTTCCGTAAGTGCGGTGCGGAAAGCAGCAGAAAGAACTGTCACAACATTCTTATCTTCTGGTTGTACAGCGAAATCAATTACAATGCCTGCACTTCTATCCTCGGAAGTATTAAGCGCAAAAGGAACATCATTCACGGAAATACGTTCATTATTACGGATTACCTCCATATCAAAGTACACACGTTCAGCATTTTCATCTGCTTTGGCGACAGTATTCTGAAAACAATATGAAATATCCATTGTTGTCCAGATGGCCATATCGTTTATTTCAACAATTTCGTCACCTAACATAAGCTTTTCAGATGAAACAGCGTTGTCATAAAAAACAGAAACCTGAGTAGTTGCAATTTTTTCACCGAGGCTAACACTGAATATACAAACAATCAGCCCTAAAACAAGGTTCATAAACGCTCCGGCAACAATAACAATCATACGCTGCCAAACAGGTTTGTTACGAAAAGAGTTGGGATCTTCGCTTTCAAAATCCTCGCCAAGCTGCACCGCTCCACCGATTGGCAGTAATCTGAAAGAAAAAAGAGTATTCTTTCCTTGAATTTTAAAAAGTCTTGGTCCCATTCCAATGGTGAACTCATCAACATTCATTTTAAAAATACGAGCAGTGATATAATGACCAAACTCATGAATAATTATAATAGAAAAAAACACAAGGATAGTAATAACAATGTCCATGAAATACCTTTCTTATGCACGGATTCTGTCTGCTACAAACGCACGTGCAGCCGCGTCTGTTTCGGCAATAATATCAAGATCAACAACATTGGAATGACTAACATTGTCAAGAGCCTCACCGACAAGCTCTGGTATACGGAAAAAAGGAATTTTATCCCTTAAAAATGCTTCAACCGCAGCTTCATTAGCCGAGTTCATAATACAAGGAACATTTCCACCCTCTGAAATTGATTGTTTTGCATATTTCAGACAACGGAATGTATCTTCATCCGGTCTTTCAAAAGTGAGATTCTTTGCTTCAAATAAATTTAATCTATCTGAACATGATTTGAATCTTCTCGGATAAGTAAGAGCGAACTGAATCGGAATCTTCATATCAGGAACTCCGAGCTGCGCAATAACTGCACCATCTTCATATTCAACAGCTGAATGAATAATGCTCTGACGATGAACAACAACTTCAACCTGATCAGGTCTGACATCAAAAAACCATACCGCTTCAATAAGTTCAAGTCCCTTGTTCATTAAAGTAGCACTATCTGTTGTAATCTTCTGTCCCATGCTCCAATTCGGATGTTTAAGAGCCTGTGCTTTGGTTACGTTTTTAAGCTGTTCCGCAGAATAACCACAGAAAGGACCACCGGAAGCAGTAAGAATAATCTTTTCGATTTTATTATCATTATTCCCCATAAGACATTGAAAAATTGCAGAATGCTCACTATCTATGGGAAGAATTTTCACATTTTTTCTTTTCGCCAAATCTGTTACAATGGAACCGCCCACAACCATTGTCTCTTTGTTAGCAAGTCCAACGTCATTACCAGCTTCAATAGCTGCAAGAGTAGGCTTTAATCCAACCATTCCAACAATTGAATTTACAACAGTATCACATTTAGTACTTGCAAGCTCGCATAAACCATCATTTCCTTTCAGGATAGCAATATCTGTATCTGCAAGCTTTATTTTCAATTCGTTGTAAGCTTCATTTGTTCCTACACACACGCTTTCGGGAACAAACTCTCTTGCCTGTTCTTCGAGAAGCCTTACATTAGAATGAGCAGATAACGCTTTAACCTTATAACCGTGTAATCTTGCAACATCCAAAGTCTGTGTACCGATTGAACCGGTAGATCCTAATACTACAATTTCTTTCATATAAACGAATAATGCCGAGCGAACCCGGCATACCTCCCTTTGAAATTATATCAGATATATTGGAAAAACAATCTGAAATGAAAGATAAATAAATGGCGCTACAAAAATAACACTATCAAATCTATCCATTATTCCACCATGACCGGGAAGAATATTTCCAAAATCCTTAATTCCGTACTGTCTTTTAAGTAAAGATGCTGATAAATCTCCAAGAACACCAACAGGGGAACTAAGAAGACCTATTATTGTAAGAGCAGGAATATTTACCTGGAAATTATGCTGTCCTGTAAAAATAACGTCCCACGCTTCATATCCTAATCCGAGCAAAAGTCCGAATAAACCGGCAAAAAATACTCCGCCAAAAAAACCTTCCCAGGTCTTCTTAGGGCTTATATTGGGGCAAAGCTTATGCTTTCCTAAAAAAGTTCCTACAAAATAAGCTCCGCCATCGGAAATCCATGTACACACAAGAGTATAAACAATAAAGAAAATACCATGCTCAGGATAACGGAACATAAAAAATGATAAAGTCGATATTCCAAGAGGCACACATACTGTAACGAAACAGATTAGAGCAAATTCCTCAAATTTAACATTCTTATGATTGCACAGCATAGCACAGAACATTGCTATCAGATAAACAAATCCGATAATTACAAAGTTTCCCTTTACATTGTCATAACAGAAAACAAGCGGAAGAACAAAAGAAAAAACAATGCTAATAACAGAAACAGCCTTATGCTCACTGTATTTAGATGCCATAAGAATTTCATGTACTGCCATCACAGACAGAAGCGCTGTAACTCCGGCAAGAATGTGGGGATTATTAAGATACAGGATGAAAATGCCGATCGGAATACCGACTGCGGCAGTAATTATTCTTTTTACCATAGACTTTCCCTCTTTTTATTATATTCCGCCGAAGCGTCTGTTTCTTCTTGAAAACTCTGAAATAGCAGCTTCAAGATCTTTTTTTCCAAAATCAGGCCATAACACATCTAAAAAAACATATTCTGCATATGCAGCCTGCCATATCAGAAAATTTGATAATCTCTGTTCACCACTCGGGCGAATAATCAGATCAACCTCAGGCAAACCGGTTGTATACAATCTGTCGGTAATGCATTGTTCGTTTACATCTGATAATTCAATTTTATCAGCTATAATACTTTTTACAGCGTGAACAATATCATCCCTTCCACCATAATTTATAGCTATGCAACAAATAATACCTTTATTCTCTCTTGAAGCCTCGGATACTGTATTTATCTTCTTTTTGAGTTCATCAGATAATGGCGCAGGATCACCAAGAAAAATAAATTTTGCATCTTCTTCTGTCATTTTCATTGCATCATCAAGATACTGACTGAATAAATTCATAATAGCGTCAACTTCATTTTTGGGGCGCTTCCAGTTCTCAGTTGAAAAAGCATAGAATGTAACACATTCAACACCCATATCACGACAATAACCAACACACTTCTTGAATGTTTTTGCACCTTGAATATGACCTGCTGTACGTGGAAGACCACGTTTTTTTGCCCACCTGCCATTACCATCCATAATAATTCCAATATGTTTCGGAATAATCAATTCTTCTGACACATCAAAAACCTGCACTTTCAGATAAATTTGCTGAAAAATAAAGCTGTACCGCACAATTATTATTGTGCGGAGCCAGCAATATATACCATAATTATACAGTCATTATTTCCTTTTCTTTATCTGCGCAGATTTTATCAATCTTTTCACAGAACTTATCAGTAAGAGTCTGAGCCTTCTTTTCGCCATCCTTTACATCATCTTCTGTAATTTCACTGTTCTTCTTCATAGTCTTGAACTTATCAATAGCATCACGACGAGCATTGCGGATTGTAACCTTAGCTTCTTCACCATTTTTCTTAACCTGCTTGCAGAGTTCCTTTCTGCGTTCTTCTGTAAGCTGCGGGAACACAAGACGAAGAGCCTTACCATCATTTGTGGGAACGATACCGATATCACTAGCTAAAATAGCCTTTTCAATTGCCTTGATAGATGAAGCATCCCAAGGCTGAATTACAAGAATTCTTGCTTCTGAAACTGATACAGCGGCCATAGCATTAATCTGTGTGGGCACACCATAGTAATCAACCTGAATCTTATCAAGAACAGCAGGATTAGCTCTGCCTGCTCTGATTGTAGCAAATTCGTTTTCAAGTGCTCTTATGCACTTTTCCATTTTCTGTTCAGTGAGATTAAGTGTTTCTTTCATGGTATTTATTCCTTTCGTTTAATTAATTCTGATTGCTAACAAGTGTTCCGACCTTTTCACCCATAACAGCGTCAAAAATATTATCCGGTCTGTGAAGATCAAAAACAATGAGGGGAATATTATTATCAATGCACATAGCAGCAGCTGTTCCATCGAGAACACGAAGGCCATTTACAAGAATATCCTTATGTTTTAGTGTTTCATACTTAACGGCATCATCAAATTTAAGAGGATCCTTATCATAAACACCATCAACCATTGTTGCTTTAAGCACAATATCCATATTAAGTTCTGCTGCTCTTAAAGCCGCAGCAGAGTCAGTTGAGAAGAACGGGTTGCCTGTTCCACAGCCGAAAATAACGATTCTTCCCTTTTCAAAATTTCTGATTGCTTTTTCTCTGATATAAGGCTCACATATTGCATTCATAGCAATTGCAGACATTACACGAACATCACATCCGAGATTTTTGAGTGCATCGCCGACTGCAAGCGCATTCATTGTTGTTGCAAGCATTCCGATATGGTCTGCGGTTACTCTGTCCATATTTTCACTTGAACGTCCACGCCAGAAATTACCGCCGCCAACTACAATACCAATTTCAACACCTGCATCATAGCAACGCTTAACGCTCTGGCAGATTGTATTAATTGTAGGAAGGTCAAGACCGGTCTTCTTATCACCGGCAAGTGCTTCACCGCTTAATTTGAGTAATACTCTTTTATACTTAGGTGTCATTTATATCATTCCTTTCGAAGATTAATAATCAAGAACTCTTATTGTTCCTATGACATTGATATTACTGCATTTTTCTGCAAAAACATCTTCATTAATCACATCTGTTATGAAAGCAACTTCATCAGCAGGAGCATTTTCACGAGACAAATACTTAACTTTACCGAAATATTTCTCTACATCCTCTTTCGATGCATTTGCACGAACATAGAATTTATTGAATATATCTCCCTTGGAAACAATGAAATCCTGTTCACTATCTTCCCAGCTCATCATTCTGGTTGTAGACTTTTCCTTTGCAGCAATAATTACATCGGAAACTACTGCACTGGCCGTAGGAAGCTTACCGGCACCTTTGCCATAGAAAACAACATCACCTGTTGCATCGCCACGAACAAGAATCGCATTAAATACATCATTAACACCGGCAAGCTGGCTATCTCCACCGATAACAGCAGGACAGGTCATAACAGTAACCTTACCATCCTTTTCAGATGCATAACCGATAAGCTTAATTACAGAAGAGATGCTCTCACAATACTTCACATCTTCAAGAGTAATCTTAGTGATACCTTCCGTATGGATATTATCGGGATAAACATGCTTTCCGAAAGCTAATGCTGAAAGAATACATATCTTTCTGCATGTATCATGTCCTTCTACATCCGCAGTAGGATCCTTTTCGGCATATCCGAGGTCCTGAGCTATTTTAAGAGCTTCATCAAAACCCATTCCCTCTTTTATCATCTTTGTAAGAATAAAGTTTGTTGTACCATTAAGAATACCAGCGATCTCATCAATTTTATTAGCAGACAGACACTGATTAAGCGGTCTGATAATCGGAATACCTCCACCAACACTTGCTTCAAAGAAAAAGTTTACATTCTTCTCACGAGCAATTTTCAAAAGTTCAGCACCATAAGCAGCAACAAGCTCCTTATTGGAAGTTACTACACTCTTACCTGCTTCAAGTGAAGATTTTACGTAAGGATAAGCAAATTTAACGCCACCCAGAACTTCTACTACTATATCAACCTCAGAGTCATTAACTATATCATCAAAGCTCTTTGTAAATTTATCGGCGAAAGGGCTGTCCGGGAAATCTCTTAAATCAAGAATATATTTCACTTCATATTTTTCGCCGATTTTCTTTTCCAGAGCTTCTTTATTATTGTAAAGAATCTCGACGGTTCCGGAGCCGACAACACCGTAACCTAATACTGCGATATTTTTCATATAATCGTTTCCTTCCTAAGTTCGTCAATTCAATTTATTATAGCACATTTTAACAATAAATACAAGTCCATTTACGAATTTTCTGAAAAAATATGGTATCATCATGCATAAACATACATTAATACAGCCTGCGGTAATTTCCGCAGGCTGTATTTTCATCATCAGCTTTCAAGCATCTTTTTCAGATATTTACCTGTATAAGAACTTGGACACGAAGCCACTTCCTCAGGTGTTCCGACAGCAACAATTCTACCACCGCCATTTCCACCCTCAGGACCTAAATCAATAATATAATCAGCAGTTTTGATAACATCCAGATTATGTTCGATAACAATAATTGTATTACCACCACTGGCAAGCTTCTGAAGTACCTCAATAAGCTTATGGACATCCGCAGTATGAAGACCTGTTGTGGGTTCGTCAAGGATATAAATAGTCTTTCCGGTAGGACGTTTGGAAAGCTCAGTAGCCAACTTTACACGCTGAGCCTCACCACCTGAAAGAGTGGTAGATGACTGACCGATTTTTACATATCCAAGTCCCACATCATATAAAGTCTGCAACTTTCGAGAAATTTTAGGAAGATTTTCGAAAAATTTAAGACCTTCTTCAACTGTCATTTCAAGAACATCATGAATATTCTTACCTTTATACTTCACTTCAAGAGTCTCACGATTGTAACGTTTTCCCTTACATACTTCACAAGGAACGAAGATATCAGGAAGAAAATGCATCTCAATCTTAACAATTCCATCGCCTTCACAGGCTTCGCAACGACCACCCTTGACATTGAAAGAAAATCTTCCCGTGCCATAACCACGCATTTTAGCATCGTTAGTGGATGCGAAAAGGTCACGTATATCGGTAAATAGTCCTGTATACGTTGCAGGATTGGAACGAGGGGTGCGTCCGATAGGCGCCTGGTCAATCGCAATCACCTTATCTAATTGCTCAATTCCCTCCATACTGTCATATGAACCGGCTTTGATCTTAGCACGATTGAGCTTTGCAGCAAGAGTCTTGTACAGAATTTCATTGACAAAAGAGCTCTTTCCGCTTCCTGACACACCTGTAACACAAGTAAACAATCCAAGCGGAATGTCAACATCTATTCCTTTAAGGTTATTTTCCTTTGCACCTTTTACTTTTAGCCATCTTCCATCAGGCTTTCTTCGTTCTTCAGGTATCGGAATAAACTTTTTACGACTAAGATATTGCCCCGTAATAGAGTTTTTACATTTTTTTATATCAGCTGCAGTCCCTGTACATACAACTTCGCCGCCATGAACACCAGCGCCTGGACCTATATCAACAATATAATCCGCCGCAAGCATTGTATCTTCATCATGTTCAACAACGATTACCGTATTACCCATATCTCTGAGATGTTTAAGAGTTGCAATAAGTTTATCATTATCACGTTGATGTAAACCAATACTTGGCTCATCGAGTATATAAAGAACTCCCATAAGCGAGCTGCCAATCTGTGTTGCAAGTCGTATACGCTGACTTTCACCACCGGAAAGAGTACCCGCAGATCTCGAAAGCGTTAAATAATCAAGCCCTACACTTTTAAGGAAATTAAGTCTTTCCTTTATCTCCTTTAAAATACGCTCGCCAATAAGTGCATCACGCTCTGAAAGATTCATATTATCAATGAAGTCAATTGCTTCTGCAATACTCATTTTGCAAAAATCACTGATGTTTATTCCATTAACGGTTACAGCCAACGATTCTCTTTTTAATCTTTCACCATGACAATCAGGGCAAAGCATATCACACATGTAGTTATTCTCTATATCATCACGGGAATAACTACTACCTGAATCTTTATATCTGCGTTCAAGATTATTAACAACGCCTTCAAAATCCGAAAATCTGTAACCGCCTCCGAATGAATCAATTACATCAACACGTATTTTTTCACCGCCTGTACCATAAAGGAATATACCAAGCTCTTCTGCTTTCAGATCCCTTACAGGAATATCAAGAGAAATACCGTAATGTTTCGAAATTGCCTTATAATACATCATAGCAACAGAATCATCGCTTAATGTATTCCATCCGCTTGCTTTGATCGCACCCTCTCGTATAGACAAACTTGTATCAGGTATTACAAGATTAATATCAACATTTTTGAACATACCAAGACCTGTACATCTGGGGCAGGCACCAAAAGGGTTGTTAAAAGAAAACATTCTCGGAACAAGTTCATCAACACTTATATTATGTTCAGGACATGCATAATTCTGTGAAAATTCGAGCTTTTCACCACCGACTACATCAATATGGATAATTCCATCAGTAAGCTTACCCGCAGTTTCAAGACTGTCTGTCAAACGTGAATCCATTTCAGGCTTAACAACAAGTCTATCAACAACTACCTCTATTGTGTGCTTTATATTCTTTTCAAGCTTTATCTTTTCAGATAAATCATACATTACATCATCAATAATAACACGGACAAAACCCTGTTTGCGAATACCATCAAGTTCTTTCTGGTACTCACCTTTTCTGCCTCTTGCGATGGGAGCAAGAACCTGGATTTTTGTTCCTTCCGCAAGACTTTTGACTTGATCAACAATCTGATCAATTGTCTGCTGACGTATCTCCTTTCCGCATACAGGACAATGAGGAACACCAATACGAGCATACAAAAGTCTGAGATAATCGTATATTTCAGTAACTGTACCAACTGTTGAACGAGGATTCTTTGATGTAGTCTTCTGGTCAATGGAAATCGCAGGAGAAAGCCCTTCGATGCTTTCTACATTAGGTTTTTCCATTTGTCCAAGAAACATTCTTGCATATGATGATAAGCTCTCCATATAGCGACGTTGTCCGTCTGCATATATTGTGTCAAAAGCAAGCGAAGACTTACCAGAACCGGATAAACCGGTCATAACAATAAGCTTATCTCTCGGAATTGTTAGATCGACATTTTTTAGATTATGCTCTTTGGCACCTTTAATAACTATTTTATCGTTTGCCAATTTCATATTCCTTTCTTTTGTGAACATTAATGTTAGTTTTCTTTAAGTTCTTTTATTTTGTCTCGGAAATATGCAGCCTGTTCAAAATCAAGCACCTTTGCCGCTTCTTTCATCATTGCTGTATACTTAGCAATCAGCTTTTCTTTTTCCTGTCTTGCAAGCTTCTTGTGTTTATTCTTTCCGCTTTCTTCCGGTGCTGCAATATCTATAACATCACGGACTTCTTTTATAATCGTTTTCGGAACAATACCATGCTCCTCGTTATATTTCATCTGTATTTCACGACGACGGTTTGTTTCTCTTATGGCCTTCTCCATGCTGTCCGTTACACTATCAGCATACATTATTACCTGTCCTTGCGCATTACGTGCAGCACGACCTATTGTCTGAATAAGCGATGATTCACTTCTGAGAAAACCTTCTTTATCTGCGTCAAGAATAACAACGAGAGATACTTCCGGTATATCAAGACCCTCTCTTAAAAGATTAATACCAACAAGAACATCGAATTCACCGAGTCTGAGATCTCGTACAATCTCCATTCTTTCAATTGTATCAATATCATGGTGCATATACCGAATCTTTATTTCAAGACGTTCAAGATACTTTGTAAGATCCTCTGCCATCTTTTTGGTAAGGGTAGTAACAAGAATTCTCTCTTTGCGTTCAATCCTCTTGTTTATCTCAGAAACAAGATCCTCAATCTGACCATCTGTTGGCTTCACAATTATCTCGGGGTCAACAAGACCTGTAGGTCTGATAACCTGTTCGGCAATAACAGAAGCGTGCTCTTTCTCAAAAGGACCAGGTGTTGCAGAAACATATACAGCCTGATTTATTTTATCATAGAACTCATCGAAATTAAGCGGTCTGTTGTCATAAGCTGAAGGCAAACGAAAACCATACTCGATAAGGTTCTTCTTTCTTGCAGCATCTCCTCCGTGCATCCCTCTTACCTGAGGCAATGTAACATGACTTTCGTCAACAAGAAGAAGAAAATCATCAGGAAAATGATCTATCAGAGTTACAGGAGTGCTTCCCGGAGGTCTGCCAGATAAAATCCGCGAGTAATTTTCAATACCCTTACACATACCGATTTCACGAAGCATTTCCATATCATACCGTGTACGTTCAGCAATTCTCTGGGCTTCAATAAGACGATGAGAATTTGTAAACATTTCAACCTGCTGTTCCATTTCACGCTCTATTTCAGCAAGTGCGACCTCCATTTTGTCACGACTTACAATATAGTGAGAAGCAGGGAAAATTGCTGCGTGAGTTAATTCCCTCTTGGCATGTCCCGAAACAACTTCAAATTCCGATATCCTGTCTATTTCATCGCCAAAAAACTCGATTCTGAGAGCCATATCAGATGTAGCACCAGCAGGAAAAACCTCAACTGTGTCACCACGAACCCGAAACTTATTTCTTATAAAATTAACATCATTTCGTTCATATTGCATTTCAATAAGACGTCTCAGAAGTTCATCTCGTGAAATCTCCATACCTTTTCTTAGAGAAACAGTATTTGCGCGGTACTCTTCCGGACTACCCAAGCTGTATATACATGATACACTTGAAACAATAATAACATCTCTTCGTTCAGCCAGTGAAAAAGTAGCCGAGTGTCTCAAACGGTCAATATCATCATTTATTGAACTATCCTTTTCAATGTAGGCGTCTGTTGAAGGAATATATGCTTCCGGCTGATAATAATCGTAGTAGGAAACAAAATATTCAACTGCATTATCAGGAAAAAACTCACGAAATTCACTGCAAAGCTGAGCTGCAAGAATTTTGTTATGCGCTAAAATAAGAGTAGGACGATTTACTTTCTCGATTATATTTGCCATAGTGAAAGTTTTTCCCGAACCGGTTACACCAAGCAGCACCTGTTCTTTTTCACCACGCAAAATACCGTCAACAAGCTTGTCTATTGCCTGAGGCTGATCGCCTGTGGGTTTGTATGAAGATTTCAGAACAAATCTATCCATTAAGAAAAAGTCCTTTCGTTATTCATCAATAACACAAGATAATTAAAAATAACCGGAACCATGCATAGAAATGCTGCCGGTTCTACCAACAATTACATGATCAAGAATAGTAATATCAATTTTACCAAGAACTTTCATAAGCTCCAACGTTGACAAAACATCACTTTTAGACGGGATTGCAGGACCGTTGGGATGATTGTGGGCAATAACCATTCTACTACAATTATTTCTTATAGCAAAATCAGTAAACTTACGAATACTAAGCTCAACTTTTCCGACAGTTCCCTCAATCAGAAGCTGTTCTTTAACCATGTTCAACTCATCATCAAAAAGCATTGCTCTTATCTGTTCATCTTTTACACCAAGAAAAATACTTTCATAATAACTTCTCAAACCATCTGTATCACTGATATTCAACACCCCATCAGTAAAGCATGTGGAACGAAGATACACACCAGAAAGCATCTGCACAAATTTAATCAGGCTTGCAGTATTCTCGCCAACACCCTTTACCTTCTGTAAATCCTCGTAATCTGCTTCAAGAACACCTTTAAGACTGCCAAAATGCTGAATCAGTCTATGAGCAATAGGATTTGTATCACCGTTTGAAATACCATAAAAAAGCAATAACTCAAGAATCTGGTGTTCTTTCAGACCATCAAGTCCATGCTCAAGCATTGAGCTTTTCATCCTTTTACGATGCCCCTGATGAATGTTTGAGTCATTAGACATAATAGTTACACTCCTTGATTATCTGATTAAAAGTACTAATCATTTACTTTGAGCCGAATACGTTTTTTAGAATATTTACACCATCATAAGATTTTCCCAACATGGCTGCGCCAATAATACCTGCGTCATTTCCAAGACTACAAATACAGATCTCCGTATTTTTTGCGCTATTCTTTGAATATACACTTTCTGCAACAAGTTTTTTTAAAGGAAGAAGAAGCGTGTCTCCTTCATTACATACGCCACCGCCGATGCAAAGGATATCAGGCTGAAAAACATTGATTGTATTTGTTATTCCACAAGCGAGATGTCTTATGTACCGATCTACTACTTCTATGCCTGTATCATCAAGCATTTTAGCTGCATTAAATGCAGTTCTTGCACTGATTCTTCCATCAGCTTCAACAAGCTGCTTTATCTTACTTTCAGGATGAGCTTCCGCAGCTTCACGAGTCATTCTTATAAGACCTGTTGCAGATGAATAAGCTTCAAAACATCCCTTGCGCCCGCAGGTGCACTCATATCCATCAACAACAATAACAGTATGTCCTATTTCGCCACCTGCGAAATTAGAACCGCTAAAAATTCTACCATTTATAATAATACCAGCACCTACACCTGTACCAAGTGTAATAACAACCGCATTCTGAGAACCTTTTGCTGCACCTGCAAGGTACTCGCCGTACGCAGCAACGTTGGCATCATTATCAATATATGTTTTTCTTCCAAAAGCCTTTTCAATATCGCTTAATAACGGCACATTCAACCATCGAAGATTATTTGAATATTCAACCACACCCGTATCTGTATTGCAAGTACCCGGACAACCTATTCCGATCCAGCGTATATCATCGATGTCAAGCTTCGCATCAGCAACAGCAAGCTTGACAGTTTCAACTATATCTGTAAGTATCTCCTCATAAGGTCTCCCTATATTTGTTTTGAGCTTGCCTTTTCCAACTATTTTGTAATTCTCGTCAACAACACCTGTTGAAATGTTTGTTCCACCGATATCAATTCCTACATAATATTTCATAAGCAGCTCCTTTCTATATCAGACGAGATCAGTAGCTATAATCTGACCTTTTCCCCTTATATCGACAATTCCATATCCTGCAGGAATAAAACAGCTTTCTCCCTTGCTAAGAGAAATATCGCCGATTTCAAATTTTCCGTCAAGGCAAAGCAGAGAAACAAAAGAATCTGATGTCACATCAATTTCTGCTTTATCAATAATTTCAAGTTTATTTACATTAAAGTATTCACTTGTAGCAAGAAGAGTTGAGCAATAGCCTTCATTCTGTACCTTATCGCCCATAGGCTTTGTTGGACGGACAGGAGGAGTAAGCTTTGTTACCTCGCATGCCTTTTCAACATGAAGTTCACGAGGTTTGCCATCTGCACCTACTCTGCCATAATCATAAATTCTGTATGTAGTATTGGAATTCTGCTGAATTTCAGCAATAAGAATACCCTTACCGATTGCGTGAAGTGTTCCTGCATCTATAAAGAAAACATCGCCTTTATGAACAGGTACATTGTTGGTAACTTCAAGTAAAGTATTATTCTTAATGCGTTCTGCAAATTCTTCGCGACTGATTTCCTTCTTGAAACCATAAAGAAGCTCAGCACCTTCTTCACAATCTACAATATACCACATTTCAGTCTTTCCGTATTCGCCTTCGACACGCATTGCATATTCGTTATCAGGATGAACCTGTACAGAAAGATTATCCTTAGCATCAATAAGCTTAATAAGAATAGGAAAATACTCAAAACGTTCACAGTTAGAACCTAAAACAGATTTACTATTTATATCAATATATTCTGTAAGTGTCTTGCCGGAATATTCGCCGTTTGCAATAACACTCTGACCATCTTTATGGCAGGAAAGCTCCCAGCTTTCTGCAAGCTTATCCTTATCTGATTTCTTTCCATATTCATCTCTGAGCCTTGTACCACCCCAAAGATAATCCTTGCATGGCGCATCTAATTTCATAATATACATAGCAATCACCTCATAAAAATATATTTAAACAATTATACCATATAAATGCATAAATGTAAAGATTTAAATTATAAAACAAAGATAAATATTTCACTCTTTTTGTTCGTATAATTATAACATTAACGAACAATGATGTCAAGTGTTTTTAGACGATATTGACTTTATTAGATATAAGTGTTATAATTCAAAAAGTCTTTTAAAAGGAAATATAACACATGAACATTAAAACAAATTTTAAACATACCGTAGCCGCTTGCTACATCGGGTATATCACGCAAGCTGTTATCAATAATTTTATTCCACTACTATTCATTACATTTCATAACCATTATAATATTTCTTTTGAAAAAATCGGTCTGCTTGTCACAGTCAATTTTTTTACCCAGCTGTTAGTAGATCTAATTGCAGCAAAGGCTGCTGATAAAATCGGTTACCGTCCACTTATAGTAGCCGCTCACGTTTTTGCTGTTATCGGACTTGTTTCGATGTCTTTTCTTCCGGATATCCTGCCAGATCCATATATCGGAATCTGTTTTGCTATTATCCTGTACGCAATAGGAGGCGGACTTACAGAAGTACTTATAAGTCCTATTGTCGAAGCATGTCCTTTTGACGAAAAATCAGCTGCAATGAGTATGTTACACTCCTTTTATTGCTGGGGCTCGGTTCTTGTAGTTCTGGGAACAACCGTTTTCTTTTCCGCTTTCGGAACTGAAATGTGGAGAATCGCCGCTTGTCTATGGGCTATTATCCCGCTTTTCAATATTTTTTATTTTACACTTGTACCTATAAACAGGCTTACCGAAAACGGAAAAGGAATGGGTGTAAGAGAACTAGTTAAATCACATACTTTTCGTGTGCTTGCTTTATTCATGCTGTGTGCGGGCGCAAGTGAACTTGCCATGAGTCAATGGGCATCAGCCTTTGCTGAAAGCGGACTCAACGTATCAAAAACAACGGGAGATCTGTTAGGTCCCTGCTTTTTCGCATTATTAATGGGGACATCAAGGGTTGTACACGCAAAATTCGGCGAAAAAATCGGTCTTGAAAAATATCTAAGTTTATCTGCTGTTGTATGTATCATAAGCTACCTTATAGCTGCTTTTTCGCCCATACCACTTATATCTCTGATAAGTTGCGGAATCTGTGGTTTTTCCGTAGGAGCAATGTGGCCCGGGACATTCAGCCTTGCCACAGAAAGATGTGCAAACGGTGGAACCGCTATGTTTGCACTCCTTGCTCTCGCCGGTGACAGCGGATGCGCTCTTGGACCGGCAATTGTAGGATTTATTTCAGGAGCTCTTGAAGATAATCTTAAACTTGGTATTGTTTCGGCGGTAATCTTCCCTGTTGTTTTATTTGTTGGTATTTTATTGACAACTAAAAACAATAAAATTTTGAAAAATAAAAACACCGCCGTATCATTGCACCAAAACAAGCTGTAAAATCGTTTATTTTCAGTTATTTAGCCCAGTTGCAATATAGTATTATATATGATATAATATTGTGGAATTTCGGAGAGGAGACTTTTTATGTACTATACAACTGATTTTGATAAGCTTTTGAAAGAACTTGATGAAAAAGAAATTTCTCCTCATAAGCTTGTTTCAAAAAACGCAAGTAAAGAAACAATCGAATTATTCAATTATTTAAAAAGCATATACGGGAAAAAGTTTCTATCCGGTCAACAGTACTTACAAAAAGAAGAGCTTGAAGATGTCGTATACTGGCGCACCACAGGTGAACTCCCAGCTATTCGAGGATACGACCTCATGGATATGGATAAGAAAAAAGGCGATGATCAGGTAAACCGTGCAATTGAATGGGCTAAGAATACAGGTTGTATTATAACAATGTGCTGGCATTGGTACGCTCCCGACGATATGAATGATATGGAAAATTGCTGCTGGTCATTCTATTATAAAACAACTTCTTATAATCACAAAACATCATTTGATTTATTCAAAGCCGTTGAACCAGGTACAAAAGAATACGATTTTGCAATATCGCGCATTGACAAGGCGGCTATGCAATTGAAAAAATTTGAAGATGAACATATCCCTGTTCTTTTCAGACCTCTTCATGAAGCAAATGGTGATTGGTTCTGGTGGGGTTGCAGAAAAGACTGTCCCGAAGAAAGCATAGAAGCATATAAAAAACTTTGGTACATGATATTTGATAGAATAGAAAATTACCATAAGCTTTCAAACATAATATGGGTTTGGAACGGGCAAGATAAAAGTATGCACGTTCATCCGAACACTTACGATATATGCGGCGACGATATATACAGCCAGCTTTCCGATGATCACTCATCACAAAAAGAGAGATTTGACTACCTTACTTCATATACTCACGGAAAAATGGCAACACTGAGCGAATGTGGATTCATCCCTGATCCTGATGAAATGGTCAAGGATAATGTTAAATGGTTATGGTGGTTGCCATGGTGGGGAGGCTTTGTTTATGCGGTTGAAGGGTGGAAACCGATTTTTGATAAAAATAATTTACCTTTTTGCAACCAAAAGTACATGAGCGAAGTGTTCTTAACGAAAGCGCTTAAAAACGAGCGCTGTATCAACCTATCAGACCTACCCTTCTATAAGGGTTCTGAAAGTATTCCAGAGCGTTTTCGCGACGGAAGTATTACTTAATAAAAAATAATCCTCTAAAAAAGGAAAACGAAAGGAAACAAAAACAATGAGCAAGAAAATTTTATCAGTAATCCTTACAACAGCACTTATCGTAACAGCAGCTGCATGCGGCAACAAGGAAGAAGAAATCACAACCACAACTCCCGCTGATACAACAACTACAACAGAAGTTGTTGAAGAAGTAACAGATGTTGAAGAAGAAACAGATGCTACAACTGAAGCTCCCGAAGTTGAAGATGACGCAACAACAGATAATGTAGCTGGTGATTTATCCTGCCAGTCCCTTACTGATGTTGTAATCAACAGCGGTGTTGAATTACCTGCTATCGGTTTAGTTGAAGACGATGCAATCCTTACAGATGTTATGGGTTATGATCTTTCCCTCTTCTCTGAATACAGCGTTACAATGCACATGATGAGTGCACACCTTATCGAACTTACAATCGTTAAGCCCGCTGATGGTCAGAAGGATGCAGCTCTCGAACACCTTAACAACCGTATGAATCAGCTCAAAACAGAAGTCGCTTTCTATCCTGAACAGCAGGAAACAGCTGACCAGACAGTTGTAGGTGAAGCAGGCGACTATTTATACCTTCTCTGCTGCAAGGACGCTGCAAAAGCAGAAGAAGCTCTTAAAGCTGCGGTCGGTGCATAATTACGCTTATTATAATCAAAAAAGCCGAACGGTTTTACCGTTCTTCTTTTTTATTACACCTATTGCAAATAACACGGCAATGTGTTAAAATATTAAAAACAGATATAGGAGAAAGGGAATTAATATGACAAACCTTATGGTAAAATTGTTATTGTTGCTGCTTGCAGCAATACTTATGTCACGGGCTTATATTGGCTGGATTAAGGTCAATAAATCAGGAAAAAGCGGAATAATAAAGATAGTATTAAGTGTTATTTTTATCTGCTTTTTCATTTATGTCCAGTTGTCTGAAACAACTATGTTTGAGTTTCTGCTTGGATTTTCAATAATTCTCTTGTTATTTGCTTTCAGAAAAGGAATCAGCAAGTTATTCGCAAAGCTTTGCAATAGTAAACTCGGTAAAATAAAAGCGGTAGGTATAATTTTGCTGTTCCCTGTGGGAATATGGCTGGCTTTGGCCCTGTTTTACCGCACACCCTTAGGTATGCCTATAGGTGTAAAGAATTATCTTTATCATAAATATGATGAAGAATTTGAGATGGCGGGTTTCTGGGCGGCAACTCCTGCAGGTCACCCGATAAATGAATTTACCTGCTGGCCTAAAAACGGTAACAGACAAACAGATTCATTTAACGTTGTTAGGAAAAACACTTTATCTGTAGGCAGCAGAAGCTTTGCGAGCGATAATTACTACGGAATTATTATTAGAGAAGATTATGAAAATTATATTTCAAATTTCATCGATACATATTTTGATAATTATGAAGTATCTGTGTATTTTAAATCTGGTGGATTAAGTAATACAAAGTATATGACAGATGAATTTGATAAAAATACTTCATTGGCGGAATTCTTAGCATTTCAAAGAGATGAAGAAAATATCAGAGGATGCAATTTTGCTACTGTTGTAATACATCTTAAAGATCAACCTTCTATAAAAGAGAAGAATATTGTCTTGGATAATGCAAATAATTTATTTGATTCGCTTTTATATGAGTATCGAAATCTAGGATTGTTTTTGACAACAAATAGTAAATATAATATATCAGCTTTAATAACACACGATGGTATACTAAAAACATATAAAGTTGAAGATAGATTTTTTAAATCAGAGGAGGAATAAAGATGGCGCTTGATGAAAGACAACTTATACTACTTGACAATTTGATTTACTTGGATGACACTGTAAATTTAGCGGATAGTAGTGTTAAAACTGTTACTGTAGGTTATATAGTAGACCAATTATTAAATAACACAACAATAGAAGAATTTGAAGATTTAGTTACTGATGACCAGTTTTATTACTGCAATAATATGGTTAACGGCATGAGTGTTGAAGAATGGCGCAATGTTCTGACAGCGATTAAGAACGATGAATACTTAATGAATATGCAGATAACCAACAATTCAAAAGCCGAATGGTTTTTCCATTCGGCTTTAAATTTATTCAAATACCTTTGCTACGTCCTTTAATCGCTTGATAATTTCAAGCTGCTGAGGACAATGTCCTTCACACTGAGCGCATTCAATACAGTCAGATGCCTTACCATACTGTTCTGTAAGCTTATTATATTCACTAACAGAGGATTTACCCTGTTTTTCAGCATTAAGAAGAGTAAAATAATCAGGAATCGGAATATTCATAGGACAACCGTCAACACAATAGCGACAAGCTGTACAAGGAACTTCAACAGTAGAATTGATAATATCTGCAACCTTGAAAACAAGCTTCTTTTCTTCCTCGTCCAGAGGCTTAAAATCAGCCATATAGGAAGTATTATCAGTAAGCTGATCCATATTACTCATACCGCTGAGTACCATAATTACACCATCGAGACCTGCCGCAAAACGAATTGCCCAGGAAGGAACAGACAATTCAGGAGAATGAGCCTTTAAAAGCTGTTCTGCCTTGGAGGGCACTCTTGCAAGAGTACCACCCTTTACCGGCTCCATAATAATGATTTCCTTGCCATGCTTTCTTGCTACTTCATAGCATTTGCGAGACTGAACATTATCATCTTCCCAGTCAAGATAGTTGATTTGAAGCTGAACAAACTCAACCTCTGGATGTTCTGTAAGAATCTTATCAAGAACATCGGCTTTATCATGGAATGAGAATCCGAGCTTCTTTATTTTCCCTTCTGCTTTTTTTTGCATTCCGAACTGAAACGCACCAAGTCGTTCAGCAACCTCATAAAGATTAGTTCCCAAACAATGCAAAAGATAATAATCGAAATAGTCAACGCCGCACTTTTCAAGCTGTTCATTGAATATACGTTCCATATCATCAACTTCATTAAGTGACATAGTCGGAAGTTTATCAGCAAGCAAGAATTTATCACGAGGATAACGATCCACAAGAACCTTCTTTACACAATTTTCACTTTTTCCGCTATGGTACATGTATGCAGTATCAAAGTAAATAAAGCCCTGTTCAAGATAAGAATCTACCATCTTACAAATCTGGTTATAATCAAAGCTTGTCTGATCATTTCCGTCAAGAAGTGGGAGACGCATACAGCCAAAACCTAATTTTTTCATAAATTTAAGCCTTTCGTAATTCATTCATTTTATTTTTTATAGCCTTATATCCTTCATGCATATCATCAACATTATATACAGCTGATTCCATAGGACATAAACCATCGCCGTTACGGTTAATTATTCTTTCAACAAGTGTATCATAAGAAAAACAAATGCTTGTTTTTTCAAGATATTCCTTTGCAGGAACACTCATTATTTCACCATACAAAAAAGAAACACCTGCAAGGTGAAAAAGCATCGCTGCAGCCTTTCCTATAACTTTATCCGCAACAGAAAATCCTGATAAAGATTCTTTCTGTTCTATTTTTTCTAAAACAGGAACAACTCCCCGTTTTTCGCTTGTATAAACTATATCTGCTTTGCAAAAAACACAGGTGTAATCATTACTTTTCAGTATTTCCTTCGCTTTTTCAAGTTCTGTCATTTTAATCCCTCTTAATTCGTTCAACCAATAACGGAATAAATAACCACTGAATAATAATACCGAAAAGGCCAGATATAATAAACTCACCGATGGATGCAATAGTAAGAGCTGTATTTCCTAATACATATATAGAAGTCAAAATTGCAAGTACACGCGCTACACGACCGGTAATCTGAACAATTAAAAGCTTAACAAAATTATTTAAATTGCTTTTACAGATCAGTCCAGATACCAAACCATATACAGCGAGTTCAATTACAATAAAAGGAAGAACAGCCATAGCAGGCATACCTGAAATAAGAGAACTTATAACAGGGCTCATAATACCTGATACAAGACCTACTACCGGACCAAAAAGCATGCCGGCAAGAATTACCGGAATATGCATCGGAAGAAATGCCGAACCAACAGCTGAGCCTGTACCTGAAATAATTCCTACGGCATGAAATACCTGCGGAAGCGCAACAGAAGTTATAACAGCTATTAAAACAGCTAATGCTTTTGTTATTAATTCTTTTCTATTGATAACAGAAGTGTTCATATATTCCCTCCGTATTACTTATCATAAGGACTGTCAAATTCAGCCTCTGCCTTTTTAACTGCGTCTTCAAGAGTCATTCCTGTAAAAAATGGCGCATTAAGAAATCTGCCTGATTTTTTATCATCAACAAAAGCTCCCACTACTATGCCGGGAATTGCGCTTTCTGGTGCATTGGGTGCGTGGGGACCGCCTAAATCAGTTCTGCACCAACCAGGATCTGTAAGATTTATCATTACATCTGTTCCTTCAACCTTTGAACCGAGGTCGATTGTGATTTTATCAAGAGCAGCTTTACTTGCTGAATATCCAGCCTGTTCAGGTTCAAGTCTGATACCGCTGGTTGTATTAAGGATTCTTCCGAATCCGTTTTCAATCATTTTAGGCATAAAATGATAACAGATCATAGCAGGAGCAACAGTATTTATTTTAAAGCTTTCTGTATAATCTTCAACAGGAGTTTTAAAGTATTCTGTACGATAAGCAATCTGCATACCTGCATTATTAAGAACTATATCAACTCTTACGCCAAGCTTATCTATCTCTTCAAGCATATTTTTAACGCTTTCAAGATCAGATAATTCTGCTTGTACTGCATAAGCTTCAACGCCTATTGATTTAACCTCGTTCATTACCTTTTCAGTATGAGAAATATCACGGCTGTGAAGAATAAGGTTACATCCCTGTTCAGCCATAAATTTAGCTGTTAAATAGCCGATTCCTCTTGCGGCACCTGTAATAAATGCCCATTTTCCTTTTACGTTAACCATAAAAATATCCCCTTTCGGAAAACCAATTTTGTTAATTATAACATATTTACAGAGAAAGTGTCAATACAAAAAATAAAGCAGATATCAAGAATATGATATCAATATCAAAAATCAGCTCATAAACAAATACGCCTGATAGAAATTCTATCAGGCGTATTAACATTATTTTGAAAATTTCTCTTTACGGGTATTCATCAAAGAATCTAATATAAGCTTTTTAGCCCTTGCAGTCTCCTCAGCAGATGAAGGAAGGATATCAGTAAGCGGATAATCAATACCGAGTTCACGATACTTATCAACACCAAGAGTATGATATCCAAGGACATCAAGAGCTTTAAGGTTGGAGAGCGAACCAATAAAACTACCGAGTTTTTTTAGATACTCAGGATTATCTGTAATTCCCGGAACTACAACATGCCTGATCCATACAGGAATACGTTTCTTTTCAAGATATAATGCAAAAGAAAGAATATTCTCATTTCCAAAGTTGGTGAGTTCTTTATGTTCCCTGCTATCTATATGCTTTATGTCAAGCATAACAAGATCAGTTACCTTTAACAGCTTATCAAGTTTTTTTAGATATTCATCATTTTCAGGATTAAAAGTTACTCCCGAGGTATCAATACATGTATGAATACCTTTCGCTTTCGCCTTTTCAAAAAACTCGGCAAGAAACTCAACCTGCAAAAGCGGTTCGCCACCTGTTGCAGTTATTCCGCCGTTGCTATAAAATTCCTTGTTTTTTTCAAATCGCTCCAACAACTCATCTGATGTCATCTGCTTTCCTTTGCCGTAAGCCCAGGTATCAGGATTGTGACAATACTTGCATCTCATTGGACAGCCCTGAAAAAAAACTACCATTCTTATTCCCGGACCGTCAACTGTGCCAAAGCTCTCAATTGAATGAATATATCCCGTCATTTTTAAATCTGTTCGTGGAATGTTCTGGAAATAACCTCATCCTGCTGTTCTTTTGTAAGTTTAACAAAATTAACTGCATATCCACTTACACGAACTGTAAGCTGCGGATATTTTTCAGGATGCTTCTGCGCATCAAGAAGAGTCTCCTTTGTAAATACATTAACATTAAGATGATGTCCACCTTTTTTTACATATCCGTCAAGAAGTCCAACAAGGTTGTCAATCTGATTTTCAGTTGCTGCCATGATTATTTCTCCTTTCGGTTATTAAACTGTTTCGTCTGTATCCAGACCTTCAAAAAGTGTAGGGTTTGAACAAGCACCACCGACGCAATCAACGTCAATATCGCCTGTAAATACCCTGTCGTCCTTACCAAGTGCACCGGGAATGATAGAGAATGTATTGGAGATACCATCCTGCGCATCCTTGAAAGGAAGCTTTGATACAGAGGCCAAGGAGGCCACCGCACCATGTGTATCACGTCTGTGCATGGGATTTGCACCGGGAGCAAAAGCTTCACCACGCTTACGACCATCAGGAGTTGAACCTGTGGCCTTACCATACACAACATTAGAAGTAATAGTAAGAATAGAAGTTGTAGGAATACTGTTTCTATAAGTGTGATTCTTTCTGATGTGCTCCATAAAGAGATGAACTATTTTGTTAGCAATCTCATCTACTCTGTCATCATCATTGCCATATTTGGGGAAATCACCCTCAATTTCGTAATCAACCGCAAGACCTGTTTCATCACGAATAACTTTCACCTTTGCATACTTGATTGCAGAAAGAGAGTCGGCAACTACCGAAAGACCTGCAATACCAGTCGCAAACCAACGAGTAACACGCTTATCGTGGAGCGCCATTTGAAGCTTTTCATAACAGTATTTATCATGCATATAGTGGATTACGTTAAGAGTATTGACATATACTTCTGCAAGCCAACGCATCATTGCGTCATACTTCTTCATAACTTCATCGTAATCAAGATATTCTGATGTTATGGGAGTAAATTCAGGCCCTACCTGCTGACCTGTAATTTCATCCCTACCGCCGTTGATTGCATACAGTAAGCACTTGGCAAGATTAGCTCTTGCGCCAAAGAACTGCATTTCCTTACCCACACGCATGGATGAAACACAGCAAGCTATTGCATAGTCATCACCGTGAGTAAAACGCATGAGATTGTCGTTTTCATACTGAACGGAAGATGTTTCGATTGATGTCTTTGCACAGTATCTCTTAAAATTCATAGGAAGCTTATCAGACCATAGAACTGTAAGATTAGGCTCAGGCGCAGGACCTAAGTTTGTAAGCGTATGAAGATAACGATACGACATCTTAGTTACCATATGCCTGCCATCAACAGCTATACCGCCAATTGATTCAGTTACCCACTGAGGATCACCTGAGAATAAAGCGTTATATTCGGGAGTACGGGCAAATTTAACCAATCTGAGCTTCATGATAAAATGGTCGATAAATTCCTGAATTTCACTTTCAGTAAATGTACCATTCTTTAAATCTCTTTCAGAATAGATGTCAAGGAAAGTTGAAGTTCTGCCAAGAGACATAGCTGCACCATTCTGCTCCTTAACTGCTCCCAAATATCCGAAATAAAGCCACTGTATAGCTTCCTGAGTATTGCGAGCAGGCTTGGAGATATCAAATCCGTAGCTCAATGCCATTTCTTTGAGCTGCTTTAATGCTCTGATCTGTTCTGCAAGCTCCTCACGCTCACGAATAACCTCAGAATACATTGCTGAACGGGTTGTTTCCTTCTGTTCAAGCTTATCCTCAATAAGTCTGTCAACGCCATAAAGTGCAACTCTTCGATAGTCACCTATAATTCTGCCTCTGCCGTATGCATCAGGCAAACCCGTAATAATATGACTCGAACGACAAGCACGCATCTCTGGGGTATAAACATCAAAAACACCTGCATTATGAGTTTTTCTATGAACGGTAAAAAACTCACTTATCTCAGGGTCTACCTTATACCCGTTGTCAAGACACGCTTTCTCAGCCATACGAATACCGCCATATGGTTGAAGTGAGCGTTTAAAAGGCTTGTCTGTCTGAAATCCAACTATTTTTTCCTTACTCTTATCAAGATATCCAGGACCGTGAGATGTAATTGTGGAAATAATTTTTGTATCCATATCAAGAACACCGCCTGCGGCGATTTCCTGTTTGGAAAGCTCCATAACCTGATCCCAGAGATCTATTGTATCCTGTGTAGGCTTTTCAAGGAAAGATTCATCACCGTCATAGGGCTTTAAATTATGTCGGATAAAGCTTCTTACATTAATTTCGTTTACCCATGTACCCTTTTCAAAACCTTCCCATTCATCATAAAAATAAGCCATATACACAACTCCTTATTGTTCTTTATATACTCGCATACACCCTGTCAAACGGCAGAGTGTATACTGGAAAATATGTCTATATCTATAATGATATCAGATAGTTTATTCGTAGTCTACTACATTTACCCAGCTTAAAAGGAATTCCTTTTCCTGTTCCTTGCCCTTTACAGACTGGGAAGCAGCTACAATTGGAAGCCACTGCTGAACATATTGCTTTGCAGTATCACTCTTTTTACAGAAAAGATCGAGATATTTATCAGCAATATCTGTTTTTCCTGCAAGGCAGAAAAGAAGATAAGTTCTCGCTACATCTGCGGAAGCATTGCCCTGTGTAACGTGCGCCCAGTCAAGAATATATGGTGTGCCGTCTTCGGAAATAATAATATTGCTGGGGTTGAAGTCACCATGGCATACTTTATTGTGCTTAGGCATACCTTCAAGTCTCGTATGAAGGTCATATCTTGTTGTCGCATCAAGAGATGTTGCACTAATTTTAGCCTGCATCTTATCTTTCAGCTTGTTTAAAAGAGGACACTTGTGAGAGTGAACCTTCATCTGTAAATCAACAAACATATCAAGATATTCATCAAGCTTATCAGGATTTTCTTCCATAAGCTGTGCTAAGGTTTTACCTTCAATAAAATCAGTAACAATCATCCACTTACCGTCGACAACGCCAACCTCCCAGAGTTTAGGAATGTTGAGATCTGTTTCTTCAACGCGCGCCTGATTAAGTGCTTCATTAAGAACGTCATATTTCTTGTATTCAGTATCAAAAACCTTAATTGCCTTATCGCCGTCACGATATACAACCTTGTTTGTTCTTACTGCAATTTTATTTTCAAGTTTCATGTCAATTCTTCCTTTCCCAATAATCACTTTCCGTAATAAGCATCAAGATACATCTGCTTAATTTCAGAAAGAAGCGGATATCTCGGGTTTGCACCTGTACACTGATCATCAAATGCCTGTTCAGTCATTTCATCAAGTCTTTCAAGAAATTCCTTTTCATCAACGCCGTATTCCTTGATTGTAGCCTTTATACCAATCTTCTTTTTAAGCTTATCAAGACCTTCTATAAAGTTTTCAACCTTTTCCTTGTCATTCTTACCTGTAAAGCCGCAACCCTCTGCAAAAGCAGCATACTTTGCAAGTGTCTGAGGATATGCATACTGAGAGAAAGTACCCATTTTTGCAGGCGTTTCCGAGCAATTGAATCTGATAACATGATCAATCATAAGTGCATTTGCAACACCATGAGGGAGATGATAAAATGCACCGAGCTTGTGAGCCATTGAATGACATACACCAAGGAATGCGTTGGCAAATGCCATACCTGCGATTGTGGCAGCATTAGCCATTCCTTCTCTTGCCTCAGGATCGTTAGCACCGTCATCATACGCTCTGGGAAGATACTTGAAGATCTGTCTTCCCGCCTCAACCGCAAGACCATCTGTATATGGTGTTGCAAGCATGGAAACATATGCTTCAAGAGCATGTGTCATAGCATCAATACCGGATGCACTTGTAAGACCCTTAGGTGCATTCATCATAAGGTCTGCATCAACAATTGCCATATCAGGCATAAGCTCATAGTCTGCAAGAGGATATTTTACACCTGTTGTTTCGTCGGTAATTACCGCAAAAGGTGTTACCTCAGAGCCTGTACCGGCAGATGTAGGGATAGCTACAAAATATGCCTTTTCACCCATCTTGGGGAATGTATAGATTCTCTTTCTGATATCGATAAAGCGCATTGCCATATCCATAAAATCAGCATCAGGATGTTCATAAAGAACCCACATTATTTTGGCTGCATCCATAGGAGAACCGCCACCTAATGCAATAATTACATCAGGTTTGAACAACTCCATTGCTGCCGCACCCTTTCTTGCACTTTCAAGTGTAGGATCAGGTTCAACCTCAAAGAATGTTGTATGAGTAATACCCATTTCATCGAGCTTATCTGTTACAGCCTTTGTATATCCATTCTGGAAAAGGAAGCTGTCTGTAACAACGAATGCTCTCTTCTTGCCCATTACTGCACCAAGCTCATCAAGTGCAACAGCAAGGCAGCCTTTCTTGAAATAAACCTTTTCAGGTGCTCTGAACCAAAGCATATTCTCTCTCCTTTCGGCAACTGTCTTAACATTAATCAGATGCTTTACACCTACGTTTTCACTTACGGAGTTACCACCCCATGAACCACATCCAAGGGTGAGAGAAGGTGCAAGCTTAAAGTTATATAAGTCACCGATACCACCGTGAGAAGAAGGAGTATTAATGAGAATACGGCAGGTTTTCATTCTCTCGGCATAGGCATGAATCTTCTCATGCTCAGTAATTTCATTTATATAAAGCGAGGATGTATGACCATAACCACCGTCAGCAATAAGACGTTCTGCCTTGCAAAGTGCGTCTTCAAAATCCTTAGCCTTATACATCGCAAGAACAGGAGAAAGCTTTTCATGAGCAAACTCTTCGCTGAGTTCAACGCTTTCTACTTCACCAATAAGAATCTTTGTACCAGCAGGAACATTCACACCCGCAAGTTCAGCAATCTTTGTTGCAGGTTGTCCTACAATCTTTGCATTAAGCGCACCATTAATAATAATAGTCTTTCTTACCTTATCACATTCTTCATCGTTCAGAATATAACAGCCGCGCTTTACAAATTCTGTTCTTACTTTCTTGTATAATTTGTCAAGTACAATAACGCTCTGTTCAGAAGCACAGATCATACCGTTATCAAATGTCTTGGAATGAATAATAGAGCTTACTGCAACGCTTACATCAGCTGTATCATCAATAATTGCGGGAGTATTACCTGCACCTACGCCAAGTGCCGGCTTACCGCTGGAATAAGCAGCCTTAACCATACCTGCACCGCCGGTAGCAAGAATAATATCTGCTTCCTTCATAACAGTATTTGTCATTTCGAGACTGGGAACGTCAATCCAGCCTATAATTCCCTCAGGAGCACCAGCCTTTACTGCAGCTTCAAGAACGATTTTAGCCGCTTCAATAGTAGACTTCTTTGCTCTGGGATGAGGACTTATGATAATACCATTTCTGGTCTTTAATGCAAGGAGAGTTTTGAAAATTGCTGTTGAAGTAGGGTTTGTTGTAGGTATAACTGCTGCAATTACACCGATAGGTTCAGCAACCTTCTTAATACCAAATGCCTTATCTTCTTCAATAATTCCACAGGTCTTTGTATCTTTATAAGCATTGTAAATGTATTCAGAAGCATAGTTATTCTTGATAACTTTATCTTCAATAACACCCATGCCTGTTTCCTCAACAGCCATCTTAGCGAGAGGAATTCTCTTCATATTAGCCGCAATTGCCGCAGCTTTGAAAATTGCATCTACTTGTTCCTGTGAGTATTCTGCAAATTTTTTCTGCGCTTCACGTACGCGCGCAAGATTTTTCAGAAGCTGTTCATTGGTTTCTGTGATAGGGTATTCCTTGTTGTCCATGATTTTTCTCCTTTTGATTAAGGTTTTTGCCTTTCCTGTTCAAACACATCTCTGCGTTTGTTAATATTATAACAAAGTTTTGCCACTTTGTAAAATGCTTTATTGATATATCTGTTCTCATTTGAAAGCATAACAGGTATTATTAAGGCAGATTTTTAATATTATGTCACCATCACAAAGATATATGCGTAGGCATACATCATATAAAATTATATTACTTTTTCGGCCGAATGTCAACAATGTTAAAATTTAAACAGATATGAAAAATCAACGAGATTTCAAATTGAAACACCAATTCTTTTGTGATATAATTTAACCAGAGGATAAGCTTAACCTTGATTAACATAAAAACGCACAATAAAGGAGTTTTCTATGGAAAAATATTATACAATAAATGAAATTTCAATAATGACGGGACTCACTACACGAACTATCAGAAATTATCTGAAATCAGGCTTGATAAACGGCGAAAAAATAAACGGCATCTGGATGTTTTCGCATGAAGATTTTTCAGATATGCTGGCTAATCCTGCCATCAAACCGAGCATACAAGCGAAAAATAATGCTGTCGTATACGATTTTCTTGTCGATAACAAGAAAAAAATAAATAAAATCTGCACCATCATTGATTTATATATTGACGACACAGAATCAAATGAAACGTCTGAATTCTTCTGTAATACAATAAATAGCTTATCCGAAACAGGTGAATTAAGCTTCAAGTTTGAAAAGAATGACAGAAATGTACGTGTTATTTTAAGCGGAACAGAAGAAACTGTAATCGACATACTCAACAAATACTATAATCGTTAAAATTATTAAGCGCGAGTCATAGACTCACGCTTTTTTCATTAAAACAAGATATTCATCTGTATCTTCTTCAGGCTTTTTCTCATCTGTAATATAAAAACCGTTCCGCTGATAGAACGCTGCTGCACGACTGTTCTTTTCCAGAACCCAGAGCTGCTCTGCACCACAGTTGTGAACAGCATAACAGAGGAGTTTCTTACCGATTCCCTGCCCTTGCAGTACGGGTTCGACAAACAGCTTTTCAATCTCATTGCCGCTTATCTTTACAAAGCCTTTTACAACTCCGTCGTCATAAACAAAGGTTTTATTCAGAAAATCGGAATTCCTGATTTTCTCTGCAATATTGTCAACCGTCATTTCTTCAAAATAATATTCATCGTTCTGAAAAATCGGATAAAAATTAAGACGATAATTAAAAACAAGTATTTCAGAAATACGGTATATATCCTTTTCAGTCGCTTGTCTTATGTTGATACTACGGTATTGTTCAGCAAGTTTTAGATGCTCCTTAGCATATTCAGGTCTCCACGTTACCTTTTCCAACACCCACTTACATGGAAATTCATTACATAATCCGCAAAACTGAATATTATGCTTTCTTGTGCATTTATATATCGGGCAACCGCCTGATTCTGTCCATTCCTGGCAATTACCATCTGATTCGATACAGCCTTTACAGAAACCGTTTTCTTTTTTCTTGCAATCTGCACAACATTCACCACATGCTGTAAGCTCCGAGAAAACCATTCCAATCACCTCTAAACACAATTATAACTTAACATCTACCTCGTGTCAATAAAAAACGCCTGCTATTGCAGGCGTTTAACATTCACTTTTTGAAAACAAAGGATTTAAGCTCAAACAAACATCTTCCATCAAACATAGATGCTGCCCAGCCTTCATATCCTGCTTCTGCTTTAAAAAATACAGCATGACGTCCGCATACGTTCTTTACCGGAATTGAAACAACACCATCGTTCATGCCGAATTCACCGCAACCAATTTCTTCGCCATCAACAGAATCGATAAAAACACGTATTCTACCCTTACAGCCGCAACCACGGATTTTAATTTTCAGAACCGCATTGCTTCCGGAATCCTGACCAAATTCAAAGTATTTCCAACCCATTACAGTTCCATCAGTAATGTTGGTAATAACACGTTCAAATTCATCCAGCTCTGTTATTATACCGCCGTTTTTAAGCACACAAGCTGTATCAGCCATTGTAATCCTATAAGGATTAAGATAATCTTCAAATCCGAGAGAGGTCATTTCAACCTGAGGAATTGTTCCGTCTGGGAGAATATCAATTTTTTCAACACATGCACGACGGGACATTATAGAACCATTGGTCATTCTGTGATAGAAAATATACCACTGACCGTTTATACAGCATATAGAACCATGGTCATTACCGCCAGGAAAATCTATACCGTTATCAACGATAGTTCCTCTGTATTCAAAAGGTCCTGTGGGAGATTTACTTGTTGCATAATCAAGACAACTGCCTCGCTGAGGTGAATAAATCATATAGTATGTATCTCCAACCTTACGAGGTGAGCATGCTTCAAAGAACTTATGAGGCTCTTCAACAGGTATAATATCCAGTTTATATGTACCGTCAATAACCTCATACATATTGTCGCCGTTAATTTCAGCCATGTATGAACCCTGATAACCACAATACACATAAACCCTTCCGTCATCATCAACAAGAACACCCGGGTCAATAAAAGTACCATCATCATAATGGTTTTCAATATTATAGCTGTATTGAGAAATAAGCGTAAATGGACCTTCCGGTTTATCACTTACCGCAACACATCCCTTTGCGCCTACAATATATGCATAAAGGTAATACTTGCCGTCCTTTTCAACAACATCGGGTGCAAAAAGTTCATTATCGGTCCAATCCACATCTGATTTATGACCGTCTGTATCACGTGTACTGAACGACACGCCGTGACAGATCCACTCATTAAGATTATTAACAGGTGCAGACCATACTTTAAGCTTATAGTCGCAGAACCATTCTGAACCAACTCTGTCATGTGAGCCGTAAACATATACACGGTCACCGAATACTCTGGGTTCACCGTCGGGTATATATTCCCAACCGGGAAGATATGGATTAGCCATAAAAACATTCCTCCAATATATTAATGAATCAATTATACAGCTTATTTTTCAGAAAAGCTATGATTAAAATGACATAAAAAAGTACAAAAATGACATTACAATCACAACCACTGAATAAATGCGGTTTTATCTATCCGATTATAACCTGCTTTTTCATAGAATCTAAGCGTGCTTTCCTGCTTGGAACCGGTCATCAACATAATTTTATAACATTTTTCATTTCGAGCTAATTCTCTTGCATAATCAAGACAAGCAGTAGCCAATCCCTTGTTTCTGTAAGATTCATTAGTAACAACATTCTCTATTAAAGCATAGGGTTGTTGTCCATGTGTAAGATTAAGAACAATAACACATACACAGGATGAAACGATTTCACCTTCCTCTTCGGCAACAATTATATGATGATTTTTATCAGATATAATTTCAGCCCAGATATCTAAAAGTTTCTCGCTCTTTTCCGGAACGGGGTTATCATGAAGGTTTGTATAAAGCTTTAAAAGGCCATCAAGATCAGAATCCTTTATTTCACGTACAATCATCATTTATAATCCTTTTCTACAATAAGCACTTCTTCAAAAGAAATACACTTATTGTCATATATTTCCATTTTCACAACATATGGCATATAATCAAGAATTCGCATAAAACTTTCATAGTTATACTCCGGATAGTAATAGTTGATCATCGCGCTCAATGCCGTTCCATGTGTTGCAATAGCAATAATGTCACCATTATACTTTTCTATCCAACGGTTAAGAGCAGATATATTACGTTTCTGAACATCTCTCAGACATTCGCCATCAAGTATGTGATAGTCAAAATCATTCCATTGCAAGCGGATGAATTCAAGAAAATTCTCACCATGCCATTTACCTGCATTTCGCTCCCTGAAATCCTCATCTGTTTCTATTGAAACACCAAGCTTTTCGGACAAATCAGTAACAGTCTGCACAGTTCGAGTATAAGGACTAGAAATTATGTGTTTTATACCCACATTTATAAGCTTCTCTGTTATCTTTTCTGTATCTTTAAGACCTTCCTCTGTTAAAGGTCTTGTGCGATCATCATAAACAAATCGATCCGATTGTGCATGCCGGATAAAATAGACAGTTGTCATATAAACACCTCTTTTTATCAAGTATAACATATAATACCGTATAAAGCAAGAAATTCCTTTCCACTGAAACGCGGAAAGGAATTATTTTACTTATTTCCAATAATCGGCAGCGGCTTTATCACTACCTGAAACATCAGCAAGCTCGTCAATCTTTTCTAAGGGAAAAGGCGGAAAAGAAACAGGCCGCATGGAAATAGAAACAAGCAGCACAGGATTGTCGTCAGCTGCTATTCGGTTTGAAGAAAGCTTTCCACAACGCTTACAGCGGTGAATTATAGCCCATTCCCCATTTTTTCGAACCCATACACTTATGGGCTCCATAATTCCTCCACATTCGGAAGAGCGGTCGCCTGGTTCTTCATCAACATGAAGACTAGACAGACAATTAGGACAATGGTTACGATGTTCACTACCTGCGCCCTCAGGGATAACTTCACGTCCGCAAACTTTACATTTAAATATTTCATTGCAGGCATGGTTTTTATAATACCCTTTTTTAAAAGATTTTTTCTTATTCTCTCTGTTCATTTTATCCTCCAAAAAGTAATTGTAAAAATTGCTTTTGGGAGGTTGCTGTAAACTAACCTCCCGCTAGCCTACAATCACCATTTCATAGTTATTAGTTTTCATACAAAAATCCTCCTTAGTAAAAATTCTAACCGGAATCAAATCCTGCGTTTTAGACCAATACCCCCTTTCAGAAAATTACAGAATTTTATTCACATTCATATAATATCATAGCATAAATAGAAAGTCAATAGTCGCAATTATGCTTGATTTTTATATGAATAAATGCTATAATCATATCATCATAACAGAAAGGACAAAAAGAATGAAAAAAAGATTTTTATCAGCATTATGTGCATTTGCACTAATTTTCACAATGACCGGATGCGACAATACCGAAACAGGTAATGAAACAACAACTACAACTGAAGCTATTACAGAAGCTCCAACCGAACCTAAGACTTATATTCCTACAAAAGAAAATGTAAAGCTCCTTGGCCGAGCTTTTTACGACGATTTTGATGAAGAACTTATCTGCGCTTATTCAGGTACCGGCTGTGAATTTACATTCACAGGAACCTCCGTTAAATTCAACTTAAAAGGTGACAGTGCCGCAAAGGCAAACAATGAAGACAATGCCGCTCGTTACGCAATATATGTTGACGGTGAACGAACACAGGATTTAATGCTGGATGAGTACACAAAAACAATAACAGCCTTTGAAAGCGAATCAGAAACAACTGCTGTTATTTCCCTTGTGAAACTCAGCGAGACAGCTAATTCTACCATTGCAATCAAGTCAATTGATGTTGAAGGAACAATCCTTCCGACAGCTGAAAAGGATTTATACATAGAATTCGTCGGCGACTCTATAACTTGCGGTTATGGTGTTGATGACGAGAATAGAAACCACCATTTCTCAACTTCAACAGAAGATTGCACAAAGGCCTATGCATATAAAACCTCAGAAAAGCTTGATGCAGATTACAGCCTTGTTTCCATAAGCGGTTACGGTATTATCTCTGGTTATACAGGCGACCCCAACAAAAAGTCTGCTAACCAGATCATGCCAAAATACTATGATACTATCGGCTACTCATATACAAGAGGCGTTGCAGGTATTCTCTGGGACTTTAACCGCCAACCTGATGCAATTGTAATTAACCTCGGAACAAATGACGAAAGCTACTGTAAGACAGATAAAGACAAACAGGCTGAATTTACAGCAGAATATGTTAATTTCTTAAAACAAGTCCGCGAAAAGAATCCCGATGCAAAGATCCTCTGCGTTCTTGGAGTAATGGGCAACGGACTGTATAAATGTGTAGAGGAAGCAGTTACAACTTATTCTTCCGAAACAGGCGATACATCCGTTTATGCAATGCAACTTGCCACACAGGATCAGGCAGACGGAATTGCTGCTGACTGGCATCCCACAGAAAAAACTCACGAAAAGACTGCAACTACTGTTGCTGATAAACTCAAAGAAATTCTTGGGTGAATAAATTGAAAAGCCGATGAGCGTAAGCTCATCGGCTTTCTTGTTATTACCAGCTAATTACAGAATGACTATGAATGTAGAATTCTTCCTGGCTTGGCTGCCACGCTTTTTCCTTAGGTGGAAAAAGCTTATCATATTCCTCTACTGCCGATTCATCATCACAAGGTTTATCTGCATCATTAGGATGATAAAACCACTTTCTTCCATCTAGAGCATTATCCTCCAATACCTTTACAAGCAAGGCGGCAGGAAATACATCGCCCTCAAAACACACGTTGTATTTTTTACAGCTTTTGTAACCACGGGCAACATAATTGTCGGGATTTCCAAAATTAATAACCGTGTCATATCCCATTTCAGCTGCCTTTTCAAAAGTAAATTCAAGAAGTGTTCTGCTTAATCCCATTCGCTGATACTCAGGGTGAACACAGATAGGTCCCATAGAAACGATGTTCTTTTCAGAACCGTTTTCATCCACAAGCTTTGCCTTTGAATACATAACACAGGCGATAATTTTACCATCAAGCTCAATAACATAATCAAGTTCGGGAATAAAAGCTTCATGCCTTCTGAGAACATGCATGAAATAGTGTTCGTTACAGCCGGGGAAACTTAAATTCCAGAATGCTTCACGGGCTAGATTCTCTGTTTCGTGATAGTCTTTTTCTGTTTCTAAACGGATAATGTAGTCATTTTTATTCATTGTTTTTCCTCCTGAAAATTGTAGACCGACAATACGGGAGGTTTGTGTAGATTGTATTCGCAAACCTCCCGTTTACGCTACAATCTCAGGTCTGTTATTTTTCTTCAAACAACAATCTCCTTAAAATTAAATATAGCAAAGTAAATATATCGCTTTGCCTATGGTACGCCTGACGGGATTCGAACCCACGGCACATGGCGTCGGAGGCCATTGCTCTATCCAGCTGAGCTACAGGCGCAAATACAGGCCAGGCATTCGCCTGACCTGTTAATTATATCATATTGATATTTAAATTGCAAGAGCTTTCCTCTTACTTTTCAAGCAACTTTTCGACAGATGCAAGCTTTGCGCTTACACAGAAAATCTCCATTGCTGTTTGAAGCTCATCACAAGTGGGGAATGTAGGAGCAATTCTGATATTGCTATCATGAGGATCCTTACCATAAGGATAAGTTGCACCGGCACCTGTAAGAACAACACCAGCTTCCTTACAAAGCGACACAATACGCTTTGCAGTTCCTTCCATGCCTGTAAAAGAAACGAAATAACCACCATTGGGATTATGCCACTTAGCAATACCATGGGGAGCAATTTCCTTTTCAAGCATATCAAGAACAATTCTGAACTTAGGAGCGATAATTGCCTTATGCTTTTCCATATGAGCTGTAATACCTTCAAAGTTCTTGAAGAATTTTGCGTGACGGAGCTGATTGAGTTTATCATAACCGATAGTCTGATATGTCATCTGGCTATCAATGAATTTAATATTCTCTGCACTTGCACCAATACAAGCAAGACCGCCACCGGGAAATGAAATCTTGGATGTAGAAGTAAACATAAGTACCATATTAGGATTTCCGGCTTTTTTACATTCATCGAGAATATTAAGAATCTTATCAGGAGTTTCTGTAAGGTGGTGAACGCAATATGCATTATCCCAGAATATTCTGAAATCCTTAGCCTTAGGCTTTAAGTTTGCAAAACGTCTTACAACCTCATCTGAATAAGAAATACCGGTAGGATTTGAATACATAGGAACACACCAGATACCCTTGATTTCATCATCCTCAGCAACAAGCTTTTCAACCATATCCATATCAGGACCATCTTCAAGATAAGGAACAGTAATCATTTCAATACCTATACTCTCACAGATAGCGAAGTGTCTGTCATAACCGGGAGCAGGACAGAGAAATTTAACCTTATCGTTCTTGCACCAAGGTTTATCTCCGCCGTATACACCGAGAAGCATTGCTCTCGCAATAGTATCATACATAAGCTGTAAGCTGGAATTACCGCCTACAATAATTTCGTCTTCTGAAACACCAAGAAGATGGCGCATAAGCTCTTTTGCTTCCGGAATACCGTCCAGAACACCATAGTTACGGCAATCAATACCATTTTCAGACTTATAATCGCCATCAAGACAATGAGTAAGCATTTCAATGGAAAGGTTAAGCTGCTCGGGAGCAGGCTTACCGCGGGACATATCGAGCTTTAAGTTCTTAGCCTTATATGCTTCATACTGTGCTGAAAGCTCTGTTTTAAGATTATTCAGCTGTTCTACGGAATAATTGCTGTACATAGGAGTTCCTCCAGAATATTTTATTATATTATTTCATTTATTATTATACACTATTCGCCAAAAAATGCAAGTAGAAAATTATAAACTTGCAAAAATTATTATCAAGTTTGTAGCTTTTAACAACTAAATTCCAAAAAATTACAATTTTCTGTTCAAATAATCAGCATTTGTCATTAGAATTGTATATTAAAAAATTGACTGCTACGTTTCCGAGCAGTCAATCCGATTAATATTCAGCTATTCAGTTTCGCCACCGCCGATATATTCTTCGACTGTCGAAGAATCATCAATACTGTATACTGTCATAATATGTCCTTCTGTATCCTCTGAAACTGATACGTTTATTCTGATAAAACAATCGCTTAGCACAGTAGATGGAAAAAATGATACACTCTGTATATCAAATACATATTGAAGAACTATCGCTCCGGCTGTACCGTCAAAGGTGATTTCTGTATCTCCATAATTTCTCAGATCAATTGTCATGCCTGTCCCTGCCTCATTAATAAGCGGGATTTCCTTACGGACAACACTGAGATAGTCCTGGCTTTCAGCGTCAACTTCATCAATCGTAACACCATTTGTAATAACTTCAAGGCGAAGATTAGACAAAGTGAAATCTGCACGTGTCTGCCCTTCCGCAAGCTGCTGGACAACCCTCGTATTAAGAACAAAGAAATCATCCTGCGTACTACCCTTATGCACACTTGTTAAAAATGCAGGATAAAACTCAGGAATACCTGATTCAAGCGCCGCTTTAAGTATTTCTTCTTCGGTAAATTCAAGGGAAATCAAATCTTCAAGCTTCTGGTTATACTCTTCAAAATCAACCTCTGAACTATAAAGTCGCTTTACAGAATGAGTGTTATCCGAAGTATCGGATTCATAATCGCCTACGTATACAATTTCACGGACACGGAATTCATTATATGTATAAAATCCAACTATTCCTATTACAAGTAAAATAAGAAAAACTATTATTACTCGTCTCATTTTTCAAGTCCTTTCATGTATTCCGTTAAATGCAGTACAGATTAGTATCCCACGCAGGAATATACGGATGATGTCTTAAATACATCTTATAACCCGGATTAAGCTTATTTATAAGTAACGGAAGCTTCACCATGTCCTCTGTACGATGATAAAGCGAAACTATAAGTCTGGGCTTATACTTCTTTATTGTTTCTGCACTACCAAGAAGAGCCTGCTCTTCGCTGCCTTCCACATCATATTTAATAAGAGTTGCTTTCTTACCATTTAAAATACTGTCAACACTTCTTGCTTCAATTTCAATGGGTCTTCCCTTGGTCTCATCTGAACGATTATCAGTTAGCGCTGAATTTCTGCCAGCCTTACTATAAAATGTCAGAACTGTATCCTCGCTCCAAGCTGCCGCATTATGATGCTCAAAAATAGCTGAACCCAACGCATAATGACGACGGCGAAGCTTTGAATAATTGCGTCTGTCCGGTTCAAGAGCGTATATCTTTTCAAATTTCTTGTCCGTAAGCTTTAAAAACTCTTCAACTGTATCGCCGTTATAAGCACCTAAATCAACATAAGTTTCCTTATCATGAATTTTTAATAGTTCATATGCTTCGAACTTAGGCGTTTCAGAAGCACGAAGAATAGAAATATCACCTGTAACCCTGTATTTCATGAGATTTTCAAAAACCTCATGTGATTTCTGATCAGAAAACATAGGAAGAAGCTGTAAGATATCAACCTCATGATCCGAAATATAATCACTATCGAAAAGACCGCCGCCTATTACCGGAACATCAGGAGCAACCACCTCATGTTTAAGAGATATTTCATTGATACGCTCCATAACCTCGGGCAGATAAGTACCAAAACAGATTACAACAATAAAATCATCATACTGTTCCTCTATTTCGGAAAGCTTCTTCACCTTATATCCCTTGAAATAGTGACCACGTACAAATTCATCGCTCGCCATAAATTCGGCAGGTTTTATTCCGTATTTATCAAATACCGCAAGAATTTTTTCCGCACCATCACCCATACCATACATTACAATCGGTTTATCGGTTTCAGCAAGCTTTTCCCACACGCTGATTACAGGCTCGTATCTTTTTTCTTCGTAATTTTCCAGCATTTTATCGTTCCTTCTTTTTTATTCAACCGTTACGGATTTCGCAAGATTCCTGGGCTTATCTACATCGCAATCACGGAGAACCGCTGTATAATAAGCAATAAGCTGTAACGGAACAACCGCAACAAGAGGCATAAGCAATTCGCTTACTTTTGGAATATATACAGGACAATCCACACTACCCTCTTCCAGCTCGGTACCTTCGGCGCAAACCATAACAACCATTGCACCGCGGGATTTTACTTCTTTGACATTACTCTGAGTTTTATCAAAAAGCTCCATCTGTGTCGCAACAGCAATAACAGGCATTCCGTTTTCGATAAGTGAAATTGTACCGTGTTTAAGTTCACCGGCAGCATAGCTTTCTGAGTGAATATAAGAAATTTCTTTAAGTTTAAGTGAACCTTCCATACTAAGTGCATAATCAAGGCCCCTGCCGATATACAAAAGACTTTCTGCACTCATAAGCTTTGATGCAACATACTGATACTGTTCCATGTTTTCTGTACATAGCTTAACCTTTTCAGGAACAGTTAACATTTCAGTCGTATATTCACAGCATTGCTCAGCGGTTATAACACCGCGTGCATATGCAATTTTAAAAGCGAAAAGATACATAAATGCTGTCTGAACCATATATGCCTTTGTAGAGCATACAGAAATTTCTGGACCGGCAAGTGTGTACATTACCATCTTGGCTTCTCTGGCAATGGATGAACCAACAACGTTTACAATTGCAAGAGTATCCGCTCCGATTTCATTAGCCATTTTGAGAGCTGCCTTTGTATCAGCAGTTTCACCGGATTGAGATATAATAATTACAAGATCATCCTTGCTTAAAAGAGGCTTTCTATAACGGAATTCAGATGCTATATCAACAATTACAGGAGTACGCGCAAGACTTTCAATAACATACTTACCAACTGTACCTGCATGCATTGCAGAACCGCATCCAACAATGAAAACGTGTCTGTAATTACGTAACATTTCATCAGTTAATCCGCATTCACTGAAATCTACAAGACCGTCTTTAATACGTGGAGAAATAGTGTTTTTGAGAGCCTGAGGCTGTTCAACAATTTCTTTAAGCATGAAATGTTTATATCCGCCCTTTGAAGCTGCTTCAACATCCCATGTTGCTGTTTGAAGTTCTTTCTGAATTACATTCTTATGAATATCATAGAAAATAACGCCATTCTTATCAATTTCGGCAATTTCATCTTCTTCAAGTAGATAATAATCCTTCGTATGATTAAGAATTGCAGTTACATCAGAAGCAATAAACATTTCCCCTTTTCCGACACCTACAATGAGAGGACTTTCCTTACGAACAGCAAATATCTTATCCTTGAAATCGCGGAAAATAATTCCTAATGCATAGGCACCTTCGATTTCTCCTATAGTTGATATCAATGCATCAATAGGATCACCGGAATAATTATAATCGAGTAATTTTGCTACTGTTTCTGTATCTGTTTCGCTATCAAAAGTATATCCCTTAGATATAAGGAATTCCTTGATTTTACGATAATTTTCAATAATACCGTTATGAACAACAGAAACACGCTTATTTCCGTGAGGATGACTGTTTATATCGCTGGGCTCACCATGAGTTGCCCATCTTGTATGGCCTATTCGTGAAACAGCTGTAAGTCCACCGGTTTCAGCAAGCTTTACCGAAAGACCTGAATCAATTCTTCCCTTAGCCTTTATAGTTTCAATTCTGTCGTCTTCAAAAACAGCAATTCCGGCGCTGTCATAACCTCTGTATTCAAGCTTACTAAGAGCTTCTATAAGAATATCTGTGCAGGCGCTACCACCTGTATAACCTACGATACCGCACATAAATAATTTCCTTTCCGTGCGCTTTTGCGCCACGATACATATATATTTAAAATTATACCATAAAAATGCCGTTTTTGCAATATTTTATTGATATTTTTTTCATATAACAAATACACCCTGCGATTAATTTCGCAGGGTGTAAATCATATCAACGTTTTTAAAAGCTCATCTATCAGCTTCTTTTCAGCAAGGCCATCAGAAAAAGCTGTTGCACCACCACAAGCAGTACCAAGTTTTAGGGCGTATTCATAACTTTTATCGATACCTGCAATAAATCCGGCTACCATTGAATCTCCTGCGCCAACTGAATTCCTTACTCTGCCATTGCAAACTCCACAGGTGTAAAATTCACCATTCTCAGCTAAAAGAACAGCACCTTCACCTGCCATTGAAACAAGAACATTCCTTGCTCCCATTTTTTGAAGCTCACCTGCATATTTCTTTACATCTAAAATATCATCAATATCCACACAAAACATTTCAGCAAGCTCAAAATTATTAGGTTTTACAAGAAAAGGCTTGTATTTAAGCACATTTAAAAGAAGCTTCCCGGAAGCATCAACAACAGCGCGAACACCTTTACCTTCTATATACGCAAGAATTCTCTCATAAATATCAGCATTCATAGTTTTAGGAATACTTCCTGCAAGCACTATTGTATCGCCGGTGTTCATATAATTAATTTTTCTGAACAATTCAGAAATTGCATTATCAGTAATAACAGGACCTTGCCCGTTAATTTCAGTTTCACATTCAGATTTAATCTTTACATTTATACGTGAAAATCCTTTTTCAAGTCTGATAAAATCTGTTTCTATGCCCTTTTCCTGAACACCTTTTTCAATTGCATCCCCGGTAAACCCTGCGATAAAACCCAAAGCTACTGATTTTATACCAAGCTCAGATAATACAATCGAAACATTTATACCTTTCCCGCCAATATAGTAAGTTTCAGAATCAGTTCGATTAACATCACCGTTTTTTATATTATCTGCATGTATTACATAATCAATTGCCGGATTTAATGTTACTGTATAAATCATAAAATACCCTTTCGGCTATTAACTACTCTTTTTTGTAATTTTTGCAAGCGGCTTGTAAATAAAGAAAACTACTATTGAACATACAATAAATTTTAAAAATGTGAATGGTGCATTAAACCATATGAGTGCATCCCATAATGTAACAGCAGGTGGAGCACTTATTCCGAATATCTCACTCTGCAATGCAACTACCTCGCTGTACATTCCCATTATAGCTCCTTCTGTAAGTCCAAAAGCACTCATATAGAAAGGATATGTAATGAAATAATTAACGAAAATACTTGCAATACCGGAAATCAACGCACCAATAACCATTGCAACAACTGCCATCTTCTTGGTGGGTTTCAGCATGTAAATAATTCCTGCCGGAAGAACACATGCAACACTTGTAAGAAAGTTAGCAAGCTCGCCTATACCAACAGAACTTGAAGTTGCGATATGAATTACATTTTTTATAAGACAAACAATTACACCAGATACCGGAGAAACAAGAAATGTAGCAAGAATTGCCGGTAAATCTGAAAAATCAAGCTTTATAAATCCCGGCACGAACACTGGTACGGGTATTTCAAACATCTGAAAAACCGTTGCCAATGCACCTAAAATTGCTGTAATGGTTAAAAAACGTATTTTTTTGTTATTCATATACTTTCCTTTCCACAGAGCTGGAAGATAAGCAAAGCCCCGATTGAAAACAATCGGGGCGCAATAACACAAGGTTATAATGTTCCTTCCATCCGGACTATACCGTCGGTTTCGGAATTACACCGAATCTTGCCAAAAGGCTCGTGGACTTTACCACCGGTGGAGAATTTCACTCCGCCCTGAAACATAAATTTTATTAAATTATATCAGATTTTAAGATAATTATTCCTGGCAACCACAATCACAATCGCAATCTTCAAGAGCGGATAAATCAAATTCGAGAGTTTCACCGCAATTGGGACAAGCGATAGAACCGCTGGAAATTACGTCAAAATCTGTTGTGATTGTATTATCGCAATTGGGACATGTGATTTCGTACATATCTTCTTCGCAACAGCAATCATCATCGCAACAATCACAATCGCAATCATCGTCACAGTATACTTCATCTTCAAGATCGTAAACTGCATCTTCAAGATCAGAAACTACGTCTGTAACATCAGCGAGGTCTGAATCGATATCTTCGATGTTAAGAGCGATATCGCCAAGAACATCAATGATAGCATTAAGAACCTTACCTTCGTTTGTGCTGTCGTCAAGCTTCATACCTTCTGCAAGGCCCTTGATGTAGGAAACCTTTTCAGCAATAGTCATAGCCATTTTATAGTCCTCCTTTATGGATTCTTACTTGTTATTTGCACGTTCCATGTATTCGCCTGTTCTTGTATCGATACGGATAATTTCACCGATTTCGATAAAGAGCGGAACCTTGATTTCTGCACCTGTTTCAAGTGTAGCGGGCTTTGTAGCGTTTGTAGCTGTATCACCCTTGAAACCAGGATCTGTATCTGTAACTTCGAGTTCAACAAAGTTGGGGGGTTCTACACCGAATACCTTACCCTTATAGGAAAGAACCTTACATACCATGTTTTCCTTTACAAACTTGAAGTTATCATCAAGTTCGCTTGCGTTGATCGGAACGTCTTCGTATGTTTCGCTGTCCATGAAGTGATATAATTCACCATCAGAATATGTGTATTCCATATCCTTTCTTTCAACGAAAGCTGTGGGGAACTTAGCTGTGGGGTTGTAAGACTTTTCTACAACCGCACCTGTAATAACGTTCTTTGTCTTTGTTCTTACGAAAGCAGCACCTTTACCGGGCTTAACGTGCTGGAATTCAACAACCTGCATTACGTTGCCGTCTTCCTCAAATGTCATACCGTTTCTGAAATCGCCTGCTGTGATCATATTTAATAATCCTCCTTAAATATATACATAAGTATCTCTTATATTGTACCTTATTTTTTATAAAAAAGCAAGTCTTTTTGTAAAATTTCTTGTAATAAACAAAAAATTTATATATAAATAAGTGTTTTGGGTGTTTTTGTTAAATTAAGACATCCATCAGATGTTACAACTACCATATCCTCAATACGTACACCGCACTTATGGGGAATATAAATACCGGGTTCGATAGTTACAACCATTCCTTCCCTGAGTGTAAAAGGACTCTTGGGATTAAGATTGGGGGATTCGTGTATTTCAAGACCTACACCGTGACCTAGACCATGTGTAAAATACTTTTCATAACCCCAGGCATCGAGTGTACTTCTTGCAACATTATCTACAAGCTTACCTGTAACATCAGCACGAACAGCCTTAATAGCATCCGTCTGAGCACCCCATACAGCATTATAGATATTTTTCATCTCCTCATCAGGCTTACCGATTACGACAGTTCGTGTCATATCCGAATGATAGCCGTCAACAGTTGCACCGAAATCAAGAGTTAAAAATTCCCCGTTCTGTAAAGGCTTATCAGTCGGAACCGCATGCGGACAAGCGGAATTAACGCCCGAAGCAGCTATTGTATCGAAGGAGATGCCATCTGCACCTAAATCCTTCATATAAAATTCAAGAACCGCTGCAACCTGTTTTTCAGTCATTCCTACACGAATTGAGGTAATAAGCTTTGAAAAAGCTGCCTCTGCAATACGCTGAGCTGCTTCAATCTTGGAAATTTCTTCCTCTGTCTTAATAATTCTCATTCTTTCAATGGTTGTTGAAAGCCAGGAAGAAGAATCTACTGTAAGAGCGTTGAAAAGCTGTTTATAGTCTTCAAGCTCGCTTACTGTAACAGCTTTACTTTCAACAGAAACAACTTCAATACCATGCTCTTCAATAATCGCATAAACCTGCTTTCTTAAATCGGAAAGCAGAATAACCTCACAGCCCTTTACCTGCTGTTCTGCCTTTTCAAAATATCTGCCATCAACTATAAAATAACTCTTATCCTTAGTAACCATAACAATACCAGCAGAAGAATGAAATCCTGTGGCATATTTACGCGAAACCTCACTTGTAAGCAATGCGGCATGAGTTGTATCTTTAAGTTCTGCCGCTATTCTCTCTGTTATATACATATTGTTGTTCCTTTTCTTTTACTTTTTTGCAAGTGCCATAATTGCAAGGCGGTAACTGTCTTTACCGAAACCACAGATTACTCCCTCACATACAGCTGAAATCACAGATTTATGGCGGAATTCTTCACGCTTATGTACATTTGACAAATGCACTTCTACACAAGGCGTTTCAGCTGCGGAAATAGCATCACGTATTGCAATACTGTAATGGGTATATGCACCAGCATTAAGAACAATACCATCTGCCTTTTCTCTTGCACTGTGAATGATATCAATAAGCTCGCCTTCGCAATTGGACTGATAGAATTCCGGCTCAACACCAATCTCTTTGCAAAGCTCAGAAAGTTCTGCATTAATGCTTTCAAGAGTATCTGCGCCGTAAATTCCTGGTTCACGCTTACCTAACATATTGAGATTAGGTCCGTTAATAACAAATATTTTCATTATAAATACCTCTCATATGCTTTTTTCATTTCAGATGCATCCTCTGCCTGTGTACCTGCGCTTTCGCAGATAACAGAAGGCTCTAAGCCACGCTTTGCAAATAACTCCATAAGCGGCTCATATTCAGGACCATATTCATTATCTGCAAAAGTAAGATGACATTTTTCTCCACCGGTAGTGTACTGAATCTTGCTGAAATGAACATGGAAATTCTTTAAACGTTCAAATCCAAGCTTATTCTCGATTTCGTCAAGAATCGCGGCATAATCGTCAATTGTCCTGATGCCTCCCAAGGTACGCGCATTAAGATGACCGAAATCAACGCATGGTAAAAATCTGTCATCTACCTTACAAAGTTCAATTACCTCGGAAAGTGTACCAAGCTGATTGATCTTGCCCATAGTTTCAGGACATATAATTATATCAGAAAGACCGATTTTATCAAGTTTTGCTTGAGCTTTTGTAAGAGTATCCTTTGCAAGTTCAAGAGCCGCTTCACGAGTCATTTTTGCACATGAACCTGAATGAACAACTATCTTTTTTGCGCCAAGCTTATGAGCAGCCTGAGCACTTTCTTCAATATAAGTAACGCTTTTTAAACGTGTTTCTTCATTTTCACTGGAAAGTGAAATAAAATATGGAGTGTGAAGAGTGAGGTAAATACCGTTTTCTTTTGCGATATCTGGAAGAAGATTATATGTCTTTTCCGCAATACGTACACCCCTGCCGCATTCTATTTCATATCCGTTAAGTCCCATTGAAGCAAGATATTCGGGAAGCTGTTCCGGAAATTTATGCTTACCAAAGCTTTCCGAGTTTCCGCCCGGTCCGAATGTAATCATAAAGACGGTCCTTTCATCTATTTAAGTTTGCTGAAATCTCTCTTAAACACCAATCCTTCTGCAACTCTCTTAATCTTAAAAAGAATTCCCTTTTCAAGATGGAAAGGCTCAACGAGGATTGTAGTCATTTTTGCAAAATTACCGCCCATAACATCGGTAAATATCTGATCGCCTACAACCGCAACACTCTCTTTCGGTACTCCAAGTTTCTTAACTGCTTTATTGATACCGAAAGTAAGAGGTTTTGCGCCTGAATGGATATAATCAAGCCCAAGCTTTGCCGCAAGTGGAGCAACTCGTTTGTTAGTATTGTTGGATACCACCATCATTTTAATACCGAGAGAACGCATTTTATCAAGCCAATCCGGTATTCCCTCCTCAGCAGCAGGATTACCATGCATGGACAAAGTGTTATCGAGGTCAAGAACCAGCGCTTTTATATTGTGCTCAGTAAGAAATGCTTCATCAATACTCAGTACATTCTTTACCCATAATGTAGGTTTGAAAATCATGTTATTAAAATCCTTTCGGAGTTATAAACATAAAATTAAGCGGACCCAGATCCGAGTCCGCTTAAATTCTTTTAATACGCATTACTTGAACTTGCGCTTACGTGCAGCTTCGGACTTCTTCTTACGCTTTACCGAAGGCTTTTCGTAATGTTCTCTTTTACGAACCTCAGCTAAAACACCGTCTCTTGCGCAGGAACGCTTAAAACGC
>JAZNML010000079.1:0-33517 GCA_045579565.1 Ruminiclostridium sp. | reverse complement strand
CCCCTTCAATACATGACAGGACAAAACATCCCATCATAAAAATCAAAGGGGTCGCCAAATCGGCGCCCCCTTCATGTATAACGGTGAACACTTCGTTCACCGTATCTGCTTCTCCTATCTCAACTACCGAAACGGTACCCGAGCTGTCATTTCTTAATCTCCTTGCAGAACTTATCATAATCCATCTTACCTGCAAGTGTTCTGTCTCTTAACATAATCGCATAGTCTGCCCATATAGCAAATTCTGTCGGTGTCATTTTACCTTTAAGACGTCTTGCATAGTGTGCTTTGTAAGCCTTGCTGTAAATGCTCCATACAGGATCATTCTTAATTTTGTCGTTGTAGTTTTTCCTGTGCCCCAGATCTCTGCATACCGTGTCCACACGCCCCGGAATTATGCGGGTGCAGTAATCGGAATAGTATCCGCCTTCCATAAGAAAATACTTGTTGCAGTTACCGCATCGTCTGGGGATGTAATGTTCCTTAAGCCCCTTGAACAGCTCAATATACAGAAAGCCGCCGATAGAACTAAAACTATAGCATTCACAGAAGATTGTTTCATCACCGATACTTACTGTTCCGTACTTCATTGTCATTGTTCCCGACGGTGCAATAACGGTAAACGGCGAGGTGTTGTACTTGTTATTAAAGTCGGTATATAGTGTGGCAAGGTCATGTTCATTTGGAAACTTATGCTTGCTGTGTATCATATCAAGAAAAGGTTCAAAGACTTTCCTCACTCGTATAAGGTCACCGATATAATCTCTTACACATTCCGCATATTCGGTAAGCTCATTGTTAAGCTGTGACAGATCTTCATATATATCCTTGTTTAATCCCATATCACGATGAAAGCTTGCATCGAAAACAATAAACTCTTCAAAGTCATAAAAGTCTTCATCATCTTCATTTTTGCTGTCTTTAAATAATATCTGATGACAATTAAGTATGTTGCTTAATACATTTCCTTTCAGCTTTTCATAAGGTGGAAACTTTTTCATCAGCTTTTCAATGGACAGATAAAAGTCTATAGCAGTCTGAAAAAACTTCCTGCTCTGAATCTGTTCAATATCATTTTCAGGGTAGTGAAGAATATCAACATACCTGCAGCACTTGTAATAGGTGTCCTGCAGGTCTTTTGTTTTTGCGGTAAGATAACACATGAGTATTTCACACAGCTTGTATTCCTTGCCCTTTATGATAACCCTCTTGCCGCTGAAGTAAGCGTCAAAGCTATAATACATACGCACCTCAAAAAATTAAAAATATTTTCACAAAAATAGATGTCGTAAATTCATAATATACTTATAGTATCATATCTATTGACATTTGTCAACAGAGGGGATATAATAGCAACTACACGAACGTATAAACGAACAAAAATGAGAGAGGATGATTGCAACGCACAAGAATTTCTTTATGGTGCCAAACAGAATATTTGATCTTAATCTAAAGCCGAGAGAGCTTGCAGTGTACTGTTGTCTGCTTCGGCATTGCGATGATAACATGACTTGCTACCCGTCACGAAAACTTATCGGAGCGGAGTGCAGCATAGACCGAAAGACAGTTGATCTTGCACTCAAGAATCTGAAAGAGATAGGCCTGATAGAATACGAACACCGACACCGTAGTGACGGTTCAGCTACAAGCAATCTGTATCGTGTAGCAAATCTGCTTGAACCTACATCGGGGTAGAAAATATCACGAGGTAGTGTAAACTCTCTTTACCATGAACAAGACACACTTAACCAAACACAAGTGATATTTTTTTATTATGACAGAGAGAAGAAAGTACCGCACTCACATTTTTTATTTGCTCCATACTTTAAAATCCTGCGAACAAGCGAACACAACCTGTAAACCCTTTGACGATACGGTTTATCCTGTTCGCTGAATGTTCGTTCTGTTCGATTTGTGTTCGACATTTCTTTTCTCTGCTTTTCCTTTTGCTATGCGGAAAGGTGGTTGCTGTTCGCTTGTTCGCTCGAAAATACAGGATAGACGGAACAAATATAAAAAGCTCAAAAAACGCCCCTTTCTGCGATTTTACCCCGTCATAGCAAAAGTACCCGACAACCGAAAACAAATCGAAATTTGAGCCGTTTCTGGCGAGGTGTGGGCGAGATAAAGAAAAGGTTGCTATATGCGGTTGAAAGAGTGCAAAATTTACGCATATGTGAGTACAGCTGAACAGGAGTGCCAAACCCATTTTTAGCTAAAAACAAAGATTAATATTTTGATGCAGGTTAAAGCGACGGGGTCGCATTAACAGCCATCGGCAAAGCCGTTGGCTCAACAGTGGGGATTTTACGAGGCGTCCAGGAGGCACCTGAAAACGCAAAAGTATGAAATAAGGACGTCTTTATGACACTTAATCAAACAAAAATGCGGTAACAAAGGACTTTCCACAGACGTCCAAAAGTCATACTGCAGGAAAGACAGGTAAAATGACAAATAAAATCGGAATCAGTCTTGATGACGAAACATTGGAGCTTTGCGACAAATATTCAAGGGAAAAAGGTTATTCCCGTTCAGAATTTATTGCATCAGCTATCCATGAATATGTATCAGTTCTTGAGTTCGGAAGACAGAAAAATATCATTGTAGAAAGCCTTGCAGATGAGATAGTAAAAGGCAGCGAAGCAGGGGTTACAAAAATTTCCAAAGGACTTTTCCGTTATGCTGTTGACATTGAAATGATAGTAATGATGCTGTCGGAAATAGTTGAAGTACCGCAAAATGTGTTGGACGAATACAGAAAAGAGGCTATAAGAAATGTCAGAAGAACAAGAGGTAAAGTCAATCTTGATGACCTTATTCAAAGAGATAACCGTTTATTTGCAGAGAAGAAACTCTACCCTGATTTCTTTGATGACGAGACAAATTAACCTTATTTCCGATATAATCTTTGTCCCATTTGGTAATAGATTTTCTATGTAAAAAGTGATATTGTGTACTTGAAAAAATCAGAAAGGCGGTGTTTTCAGAGAGTAATTCCTATAAAATCAGGGAATAATTTACCTGTATAATTTTTGCTGAAAGGATTTATATGGTAGAAAACAAAATCAATGAAAAGAAAGCGACTCTCAAAGCCTGGGCACAGCTTCTCAGACGAGAAAACAGAATTGATGACGAACGCTACAACAGAATCGTTGTAATGATAGACAAGCTTCAGCATTAACGCTTTCGGTTATTACAGTGGCTAACTACTGTAATAATCTTACATAGCCATTTATATTGACTTTTAAAAACCGCTATGGTAACATTATTATCATAGCACAAACGATTACGGAAAGGAGCATATAATGGATATCATTGAAATCTCCGAAGCTATGCGTCGGAAAGGTAAAACCATCTACGATTTCCCTCTCCGTGTCACCTATTACGCACGAGTTTCCACACTCTCCGAGGAGCAGGAAAACTCCATCGAAAATCAGATTGCATACTTTGATGAGCTTATAAGACGTAATAACAACTGGACATTTGTGCGTGGATATGTTGACCGTGTAAGAGGCGAAAGCACCAAAAACCGTGCGAACTTCAATCAGATGATTGACGATGCAAAAATCGGTTTGTTCGACCTTGTATTAACAAAAGAAATAAGCCGTTTCGCCCGTGATACCGTTGACAGTATAACAAAAACCCGTGAGCTTCTCCGCTCAAACGTGGGCGTGTATTTTATAAATGACAACATCAATACCCTCGATACAGACAGCGAACTTCGTCTAACCATCATGTCGAGTATTGCCGCTGACGAAGTGAGAAAGCTGTCCGAGCGAGTAAGATTCGGGCATAAGCAGGCTATCAAGAACGGTAACGTTCTGGGCAATAACAGAATTTTCGGTTACGATAAACAGGACTGCAAACTCACCATTAACGAAAAAGAAGCAGAGATGGTAAAGCTTATATTTGAGCTTTACGGCACGGGAGATTACAGTGCAAGAGCAATCGAAAAGGAACTTGAAAGCCGTGGCTATGTGGGAAGAAACGGAACTCCTATTGCCCACAACACCATTACCGGCATTATCCAGAACCCTAAATACAAAGGGTACTACTGTGGAAATAAAGTAAAAATCACAGACTACCGCACCAAGAAACAACGCTTCTTACCCGAAGAAGAATGGGTGATGTTCAAAGATGAAACAGGCGAACGTGTACCTGCTATCGTCTCGGAAGAAATCTGGGAACGGTGTAATAACATTCTCGCATACCGCAGCTCAATTGTAAAATCACACCGCACATCCATAAAAAACAACAGCGTCTTCACAAGTAAAATATGGTGCGGTGCACATGATAAACCTTTCTGGAGAACAAACTACTCCAACTCAAAATCAAAAGGCCAGCAGGTGTATCAATGGATATGCAGCGAAAAAAGAAAAAAAGGTGTAAAGGTCTGCGCCACCACGTCTGTTATGGAAAACGAACTTTACTCCGTGCTGTCCGATTATTTTATCGAGGTGGCGGGAAATATTGATGAATACGTTACAGAATTCCTTCGGATATATGATGAAAGCGAACGTGCAGGCAGCAACGCAAAGCAGATAGAAAACCTCAAAGCAAGACTTGAAAAAGAAAGTGCAAAACGTGATAAGCTGCTGGAGCTTTACGTTGACGGAACAATTACAAAATCAGAATTTTCAGACAGAAATGCAAAAATCGGTACTGAAATCACAAATCTTGAAGAGGATATAGCTGAACTACAAAAACAGAATGTCAGCGAAAAGGAATACAGGCGTGAGCTTAAAGAAATCGAAAATTACTTCCGTACCATGTATAACCCTGAAGAAAAAATGACAAAAGAGCAGGTCGATACAATGACGGAGGCGATAGTCGAACGCATAACAGTCATTCCCATAAACAAGCACAACATGAAACTTGACATACTTTTAAAGACGGGCGCCGGTGGAAAAATCCCCTATTCATCGGGGTCAGGACGTAATTCCTGCCGTTCGGGGAACACGTTCAAGAAGATGATCGAAAGCTACGAAAACAAGCAGTAACCTTAACAGCTGAATAAAAAAGTCCGAAGCAATGGGTTTCATTGCTTCGGATTTGCTTTTTAAAGAATACGGCAGACCTCTTCGTTTGCAAGTATCATTTCACTGTTCTGGCACAGTCTTTCAAACTCGCTTATGCCGAATTTTGATATTATTTTCTTTTCCGCTTTCGCATATAAAGGCGGCTTTTTATTCATGTTATGGGCATCAGTACCTATTATACTGATGAAATCCTTTTTTATAAGGTCAATAGCCTTATTTCCGCCGAATAGTCCGGATTTTAAAACAGCACCGCAATTTATCTGGCAGACAGCCTTACCAAAGCTGAGCACTGTTCCGATCTCATCCTCCTCATTGCCAAAATCAAGGTACTTTTCAATGTGAGCCAGTATAAGCTTTTGCTTACAGTTTTCAATAAACTTTTTGTAATTGCTGAAAAAATTGTGATAAAAATGTTCAAAGGGAAGTTCAAGAAGTACATAATCCGTTCCCTCTATTGCAAGCTTGCTGAAATCAGGGTCTGATGAAAGAGACGGGTAAAAATAAACCTCTGCGCCCAAAAGAAGCCTAGGACAATTATCCAGATATTTTGTTGCCTTCAGAAGCTCGTTATAGGATTTTTCACGACGAAGGAGAAAAGTGCTTATATCCTCGTCGCGACGATAAAAATGAGGGGTCAATACTACTGTTTCAACACCGTCATTTCCCAGTTGTCTCAGCATGGCAAGTGATGTATCAACATTCCTTGCGCCGTCGTCCATGCCGGGAAGTATATGTGAATGAAAATCTACTTTCTGCATTTATCTAACCATTTTCCTTATATTAACGGATTCAACCGATTATTTCAATATTAACATTATATCGTATTTTGTTGAATATGTCAATTTGCCCGTCTACTTATCTCTAAGGAAAATCCTTACAAAAAGAAACTGCTGTGCATTGCACAGCAGTTCTTTTTTTGAATAATTATGCTTCGGCTTCTTCTGTAAGTGCGTCAGAAGCAGCATTAAGCTCCTTCTCCCACTCGTCAAAGCCTTTCTGAACAAGGTCGTATGTATCCTGGCATACATCAGGGAGCTTATCTCCCCAGATTCCGCCTGCTTCGTCAAAGCCCTTCTGGAATGCGTCCTTAACTGTTGAGAACAGATCAGCATTATCGCCTGCAAGATTCTTTGCAAAATCAAGAATACGCTGAGCTGTCTTTTCAGAGCCCCAAAAATCTTCGGAGTCGGCAACAATAGGCTCAATATCAAAGCTGCTTAAAATTTCATTAAGCTGGGACTGGATATTGATTTTATCGCCCTTTACACTTGCCTGACCTGTAAGAAGCTGAGATACCATGCTCTTCATGGACTCATTCTTGAGCTGACGGCTGGACTTTGCGGTAAATTCCATCTTGTCAGTATTGGCGGAAGCGGTCTTGTCCTCAGAAGGCTTCTGTTCGCTTGATGCACCGGAACGGTTATCGGTAACTGTTGCCTTGGTGTAAGCGGGTGTGAAGGTCGCTTCGGACTTTACGAACTTGTCGGTATGCTCGGAAGCAAGGGTAGTTGTCTTTTCCTCAGTTGCACGCTCAGCGGGTTTTACCGCAGTAGCAGCGGTAACATTGGAAAGTTCAGCAACTCTGCCAACGCTCATCATACAAATCACTCCTTTATAATTATTCTATTTGTTATATCGGCAAGATTTTCTTAAACTTTAATATTTTCAGACTTGTTTTTCTGTCTGTATGCCCAGAATTTATTCAGAACAAAATTTATCGGAATTGTCACAACCATATTGATAAAAGGAGCTATAATTTCGGAGATTTCCTTAGCGGTCATACTCTTCGGAAGGAAGGTGAAGGTTCCGCTGAAATACGCGATTATTTCCCCCACAAAACCGAAATACTGTCCTATATTCACTATATCTACCCACAGTGCAAGTAAAACACTGTTCAGGAAAAAGCCCAAGGCATATGATGCGTAGGTTTTCAAAAGCACCTTCCACCATACACGTTTTTCCTTGGTTTCGTCTTCCTTGAAAACAAACCTGCTGCCCCAAAAATAAGCGTTAAGCACGCTTATAATAAAGCCCAGGGTATTAGCAATAAGATAGTGGGCTCCGAGTGCAACAAATACCACATAGACAACGTAATTGACCACAGTATTTGAAACGCCCACAAGCCCGAATTTAATAAATTGTATTACATTACTTTTTCTCATTGTTTCGCCTTTAAAATAATATGCTCTGCAATTTTTTGAAGAGGCAGCTGCGTTATAACAGCCCCCTTCTTGAATGCAACACAGGGCATACCATAAACTACACAGGTTTCTTCGTCCTGTCCGATTGTATAAGCACCGGCTTCACGCATTTTAAGAAGACCCTCTGCGCCGTCTGCACCCATACCTGTAAGAATTGCACCGATGGCATTAGCACCGGCACTTTTTGCAACGCTCTCAAAAAGCACATCTACCGACGGAGAGTGTCCCGATACCTTTTCACCGGGTCTGCTGGTTATATAAAAACCTCTGTGGTCCTTTTCAAGACGCATTTGAAGTCCGCCTGCCGCAACAATAATCTGTCCTTGTTTAAGACGGTCACCGTCTTCTGCCTCTTTCGCGCTCATTGCGGAAATGCGGTCAATACGCTCCGCAAACATCTTTGTAAAAGTAGGAGGCATATGCTGTGTAATTATAACAGGTGGCGTATCAGCCGGGAAGTTTTTCACAACCTCCACAAGTGCATCTGTACCGCCTGTACTTGCGCCAAGTGCGATTACAATGTCCTTCCTGAAACTTCCCGCCGTAATAATGGGAGAAGCCACAGGCTGCTTCGGAAGAGTATCTTTGACAGGATTACGTGGTTTGAGCTTAGATATTTTTGCATATCTGATTACCGTTGAAAGTCTTAAAATAAACTTATCCTGCTCATCCTTGGTATTGCTTACCGGCTTACGTACAAGGTCAATTGCACCCGCAGCCATAGCCTGTAAGGAATTTATCTGTGAACCTGTAACCATTATAACAGGTACAGAAAAGGATACCGAAAGCGATTTGAGAAAATCAAGTCCGTTCATCCCGGGCATTTCAACGTCAAGGGTAACTACATCAGGACTGAGACTCAGAATCTTTGCTCTCGCATCTTCCGCACTCTTGGCTGTACCAATAACCTCAATGCCGTCTACATTGTTAAGCGCTGTGCTCATATAATTAAGGAACAGAGGTGAATCGTCAACTACCAGCACCTTAATATTATTCGCCATAAAGACGCTCCTTATTTATATAATATTGCAAGGCAGCGCTGCTATGCAGCGTTGCCTTCTTAGAATGGTTTCTGATAAATTGCGGGCTTAATATATTTATAGCCCGTTGCGTCACGCGGAATACTCTCTGCATGACCTATAAAAAGGTAACCGCCGGGAGCCAGAACATCATAAAATCTGTTTACCAGCTCTATTTTTGTATCAGCGTCAAAATAAATCATAACATTTCGACAGAAAATCAGGTCAAAGGGATGCTTTCTGTAAGGAATACTGTCCATGAGATTGAATACCTTGTAAACAACCTGTTTTCTGATTTCGGGATTTACCTGGAAACATTCATTTTCAAGAGGAGTAAAATACTTCTTCACAACCTCGGGAGAAAGATTCTTCATGCTTTCCTTGTGGTAAACCGCCTGCTGAGCCTTTGCAAGCACCTTAACGGAAATATCCGTAGCTAAAAGCTTTGTATCCCACTGGGATGCTTCTGCACCGAAGAACTCAGCCATTTCAATGGCATTTGTATAAGGCTCTTCGCCGCTGGAACAACCCGCACTCCACAGATAGATGGTCTTATCCTTCTTCTTCTGCTTCATTTCGGGAAGGAAAACATTACGCATAAAATCGTAATGCTCAGGCTCTCTCAAAAAATATGTATGATTTGTTGTAAGCTTTGTCATGAGGTTTACGACTTCGCTTCCTGTCTTATCGGCGAAAATCATATCCAGGAAGGAGGAATAATCCTTGAAACCTCTTTTTTCAAGGACATTTCCAAGTCTTCCCTCAATCATTACACGCTTTCTTGACAGGTCAATTCCGTAATTGTCGTGAACGTATGTGACAAGGCGGTTAAAATCGTTATCGCTTATTGAAATAATCATAATCAGTCAACAACCGCTTCGTTTTCGTATACAAGCTTATTTACATCCAGTACGAGCTTGATGCCGTCAGGCATTTCAAGAAGATACTTGATAAACTTGTTGTGGTTTACGCCGAGGTCAGGGGATTTCGCAATGTGTCTTTCTGTTACAGGAATAACATCACGGATTTCATCAACGATAATACCAACCTGAATGTCTTCAAAGCATACGATAATGATGCTTGAACGGTCGTTGTAAGGAATCTCTTCCTTACCGAAACGGCTTCTGATATTTACAACAGGAACTACCTTGCTTCGTACGTTGATGATACCCTTGATATAACCGGGTACACCGGGTACTGTTGTAATATGAGGAACGCCGATAATTTCTACTACATTGGGAATTTCTATACCATAAATCTGCTCGCCGATATTGAAAGTGAGTACCTTTGTGATTTCACGTTCAGCTTCACTCTTAGCATCGTTTGTGCCTTTTACGATTTCTTCCTGCTTGGCAAGTAATTCCTTAAAGTCCATAGCCATAGCTTAAAACCTTCCTTTCGATTATCCTGCTCAGTGCAGACCAATAAGATTGTTTACTTCGATGATGAGCGAAATTCTACCGTCGCCCATGATTGTGCAGCCGGAGAGACCTTCTCTCTTGATATCATACTGAGAGAGGTATGCGGGGAACGGCTTAACTACAACCTGCTGCTCGCCTACAAGCTCATCAGCAAAGAGGCACACGCTCTTATTATCGGCTTCGATAAGAAGGATAATACCTTCTTCAAAGTTCTTGATTTCAGTTTCCAGATTGAACTTATCGTGAAGTCTTAAAATCGGATAGCAAACGCCTCTCATCATAATCATTTCACCCTGCTGAGTGTCGTGGATGATCTGGTCGTTTGTAACCATGAAGCTTTCCTTGATTGCGGAAATCGGTACGATGAAGTTTGCGTCGCCGACCTTAACTTCCATACCGTCAATGATAGCAAGTGTAAGCGGAATCTTGATGATAAAGGTTGTGCCCTGGCCGAACTTACTTTCTACCGCAAGGCTGCCGCCTACCTTTTCAATGTTCTTCTTTACAACGTCCATACCCACGCCTCTGCCGCTGTACTCAGTAACAACTTCGTTTGTAGAGAAGCCGGGGAGAAGAATCATGTTCTGGATTTCGCGTTCTGTGTATTCGTGAGCAGGCTTTGTGAGAAGTCCGTTTCTTTCTGCCTTCTGGATTACCTTCTGGGAATCGATACCCTTACCGTCATCGGAAACAGTGATGATAACTTCGCCGGAAGCATTCATAGCTGCAAGTGTGATTGTAGCCTTTGCAGGCTTACCCTTTGCAATACGGTCTTCGGCTGTATCTTCAACACCGTGGTCCATACAGTTTCTTACAAGGTGCATGAGCGGGTCGTTGAGGTTGTCCACGATGGACTTGTCAACTTCTGTGGAGTCGCCTTCGATTTTGAGTTCAACATCCTTACCCAGCTTTACCTTCATGTCACGTACAATTCTGTTCATCTTCTGGAAAGGACCTGTAAGAGGTACCATTCGGATGGACATTACTGTATCCTGAAGCTCGCTTGTGAGCTTTCTGAGTTCACGTGCAGCCTTTGAGAAGCTTTCGAGACGGAGACCATCAAGCTCAGGGTTAGCGATAACCATGGATTCTGTGGTAATGATTTCACCTACGATATCGTGGAGCTGATCAAGTTTGGAAAGGTTAACACTGATAAGGCTCTGCTTACCGCTACCGGAGGATTTTGTTTCAGTCTTTGCTTCTGTCTTTTCAGAAGCCGCAGGTGTATTTGTCTGAACAGGAGCAGGCTTTCCGGGAACAGCAGCTGTTGCAGCCTGCTGTGTTTCGGCTTCCTGTACTGTTTCAGTCTTGTGGTCATTGCTGATAACTTCATAAGACTGAACGTTGATAGCTTCTTCAATGATTTGAAGAACAGCCTTGGGGTCAGGTGCACGGAATGTGATAATAAAGCCGTTGTCTATGATAACATTTGCAGAGTCCTGATTGGATTCAACGTCATCAGGAATAAATTCGAGAATTTCAGCTTCTTCACGGAGCTTATTAAGGAGAAGGAATGCACGGAGGTTTTCCATCTTACAGCCGTCTTCAAAGAATACACGTACTGTTGTGCAATCATCACCCCAGGCACTTCCTGTTACTGCGGCAGGTACTGCTGTTTCAGCTGCGGAAGCCTGTGCAGGAGCAGACATTTCGCCTCTGAGCATAGCTGCGCCGTTTTCAAGCTTTTTGATAATCTCTGAAAAATCTGTGGATTCATAATCGTCATCGTTCTGAATAGCCTCAATTTCAGCCTTGAACAAGTCGGACATCTGGAATACAAGGTCATATACAAAGCCGATATCCTTTACCTTTTCAGGATTCTCTCTGATGATAAAGAACATATCCTCGCCCTTGTGTGCAAGCTGTTGCAGATTCTCAAAGCCCATCATTGCAGAAGAGCCTTTTACTGTGTGCATTATGCGGAAGATCTCATTGATATCATCCTCCGTGAACTCATTAGCCTGCTCAGTTCTTAAAAGAATTTCGTCGAGCTGTTCCAACAGACCAGTGGTTTCAAATATGTACACATCTACCATTGCTTCCATGCCGGATTCTACCTTAGCCATATATTAACCATTCCTTTCCTCATACCGACGGTATGAAGTAATATTTTATTTTAATTTTAAATATTTCCAAAATTGTTGCAAATCTGCGAATTTTGTGTTAATATGAAATAAACTAATCAAAGGAGGTCGTAAACCATGCCTCAGATTCCGAATATAAGTGATTCCGCAAGTAAGAGCTATTCAAGTACTCTTACCAATAATCACGGTGCTTCTTCGGGCGGTGAACAATTCACTGTTGACGGTGCCAATAAGCCGGGGCAGATTCAAGCGGCTTCGGACAAGAACACAAGTAATAATCCCCAGACCACCATGGGACAGAAGGACCTTATTCCTCTTGCCATTACGGTAAGCAAGAACCAGGCTCTTGCTGTTGAAACCATAAAGGATATCATAAATGCCGACCTTCTGAGCACTGCCAAGCTTAACGGTTACACCGAGCTTGCGGGCGAACTCGAAAATCTCAACAGCTCTCTGTATATTCCCACAGAACAGCTTCTTGATGAAATCATCGAGCAGGAAAGCCACAACACCATGTTCCACAATGATAAGTTCTACGATTTACTCAGAGAACTTAACCAGACCGGAAACAGTGATTTGAAGGAAGCTATCGGAAATATGCTGAAAGCTATCAACTTCTCGCAGAACAAGAACGAGATTACTTCGGCTCTTTCCTCAAACCTCAAATTCCTCTCGGAGTACTTTTCTCCTAACAGGGGGCTTTCACAGAATTTAGCGTCTCTTGCGGAACGATGGATTTCAGGTGAAGCGGAAACGAACTTCGCCGCACTGAGAAACCAGACGGCAGATCTCCTCAAAAATGTTTCGGAAAGTCTGCTCAATGACCAGCACACTCAGACCCTGCTTCCAATCGTGATGCATAACATTTCAAAATACAACACCAACAGCTCAATGCTGCGTGAGTATTTCGGCCAGTTATTAACTCAGGTGCCCTCATATGAAATGAGAAATGAACTTGCGGCAGCTTTTGAAAAGCTCATGCATAATCTCTCAGGACAACCTGAACCGGACACAACGACGCCTTTTACTAATTATACTATAAATCAACAAGAAAATCAAGCAGATTTTTCATTTTTTAGTAAAGAAAGCCAAACATTTCTTAATTTTTCATCATATTTAACAGAAAATCTGGCCGATGAGGGCTATCTTTCCGAAATCGGACTGTTAAATCCGGACTTTTCGGAGTACATAACCGACCTTCACAGCGGTGCAGAGGAGGGTCTTGACGTTATAAAAACACTTATGACCGGACTGATTGCGGACGATGAGCTGAGTATGACCATCGAAAATCAGTTCAATCAGGTGTCAAATATGAATGAGCTTGTGGATTTTCTGAACAATTTCCTTGAAGCAATGCCCGACGGCACTTTAAGAGAAAACGTTTTTGATGTATTCGACGAAGCGGTTAGTGTTCTTACGGAAAATAATCCCTTCTTAGCTGACGGCGATGAACAGCAGACAGCTCAGTCACAGGCGGCACAGAACAGCTCAATCCGTGCTCTTACGGACTTTGTGGCAAAGAACATTAACCACCCCGCCCTTAAATCAATCGACAGCTTCAATGCCTCCAACCTCCTTCAAAGTATGATTAACGCTCCCGGCGTATTTACTCCCCTTGCTCACTACATCCTTCCTGTTCAGGTTGAAGATACCCGTGCATTCGGCGAGCTGTGGGTAGATAACGATGACGACTCGGGAGTATCCGCAGCAGGCGGCGGCCAGAAGCACTACCACCTGTTCCTCACCTTTGATATTGACGCTTTCGGCAGATTCGAGCTTGATGTTTATGCAAACGAAAATACCGCAAGCGTAAGCCTTTTGCATCCCGTAAGCTTCGGCAAGAACATAGAAGCCATGAAAGCCAAGGTAAGCCGTATTGCCGCCGGTTCAGGCTATGCAATCTCAAATTTTGAAACAGGTATTCTCAAAACTCCACACAATCTTTCACAGATTTTCCCGAAATTATCCGAAAGGAGAACAGGTTTAAATGTCCAAGCGTAAAATTTACGGCCAGAAGGCCGCTGTTGCCCTTAAATACAACCCCAGTCTCAACTATGCTCCTGTTGTTGTTGCGTCGGGACTTGGGGAACTTGCCCAGAGAATCGTAAATATTGCCGATGAAAACGGTGTTCCCATCTACCGTGACGACAGTACCGCCGCTCTCCTGGTAATGCTCAATTCCGGCGAACATATCCCTCCTGAGCTTTATTCGGTAGTTGCAACTATCTATGCGGAAGTCGTATACAGTGCCAACGAAATGAAAAAGGTAAACCCGAAAAGATTCAGCTGAAAAACGGCGGTGCAATGCACCGCCGACTTTCTTTGCAAATACAAAAACGCACCTGTTTTACGGGTGCGTTTCTGTATTGGTTATATGGAAGGATTACTCTGAGATTTTTTCGTAAAAATAATAGTCGCCCTTGTATTCAAGGGTATTGTTTTCGGGGAAGAAACGGATCTTTTCCGTATAATTCTCCGCATCTTCAAGGTTTGTTCCAAGGAAATACCTGTCAACAAGAGTAATTTCTCCTGTCTTTTCATCAGTCACCGCCATATCTTTCCACTCACGGAAAACATAGGGCTGGCGTTCGTTTCCTGTAAGGCAGAAGGTTGAATCGCCGAATATTTCTATACAGCCTCTTTCCTTATTTGCATTAAGATAATACCTGCCCACTTTCAGCTCAGCATCGACTACCTCGGTATACACTCCGTCGCCGCTTTCCGCAACAGACAAAAAGCTGATTCCATAACCGATTACAAGCAATCCTGTAAGCACTATTACAAATCCCAACAATCTGAGTTTCACTACTTAACCTCCTTGACAGTAGACACTTCTCTCTATGCTTATATTATACCCCATTAATAACAGGAATACAATTACAAATCGGTTAAAATTTGTTTACAATCCGGTTACAAAAAATCCGAAAAAGTTACAATTTGTAACCTTTTGCCATTTTTCGTAATTTTCACCTTCTTTTTCACACATTCTCACCCGCTTACCGTTGATTTTTCAAAGGTTTTATGGTAGAATAAATGTTATAAACGGGAAAGGAATGATAAAATGCTGGTATCAAACTCAATTGTACCTACGAACGACAATGCTATAATCGGCAAAATATTTGACAATTCATCTCAGATTCTCGAATCCGCACAGCCGTTTATGGAGCTTTTAATGCATTATGAATGTGCTCTTCGGGAAATAGAAACAAAACTGAATGTACTTAATGATGAATTTTCGCTTAAATACAACTACAACCCCATAGAAAGCATCAAAACCCGCGTAAAAGACCCCATGAGTATTGTGGAGAAAATGAACCGCAAGGGCATTCTCCCCACCATCGATAACATCGAACATACCCTCAATGACATTGCAGGAATCCGTGTTATCTGCTCATTCCCTGAAGATATTTATGCAATTGCGAAAATGCTTATCAGACAAGACGACATAACGGTAATTTCCAAAAAGGATTACATCGAAAACCCCAAGCCCAACGGCTACCGTAGTCTCCATCTTATTCTGGAAATTCCCATTTTTCTGTCCACCGGCAAGAAGTTTATGAGAGTTGAGGTGCAATTCCGCACTATTGCCATGGATTTCTGGGCAAGTCTCGAACACAAGATGCGTTACAAGAAGGATGTTAAGAATCCCGAGGAAATTGCGGAAGAGCTGAGACTCTGCTCTGAGGCTATCAGCACAATCGACTATCGCATGCAGGAAATACGTAATAAAATCGAGAATAAATAAGAAAATCCCGCAGTTAGTTACTGCGGGGTTTATTTTTTAGCGAATAATGAATAATATAAATGCGCGTATTTGTATTCACAATTAGCTATTAAATTAGCCCCTGTGATTAAGCAGGGGCTAATTCGGTGGAGGCGGATGACGATTCTTGTCCGAATCCACGCTCGGTTCCAAAGCAACAAAAAAGCACCATTCACATCAATCGTGTAAATGGCGCTCTTTTGTTGGTGGAAGCGGGTGGATTCGGACCACCGAAGCGAAACGCAACAGATTTACAGTCTGCCCCCTTTGGCCACTCGGGAACGCTTCCTCATATTAAGTTCCCGTTACCGGGAACGTGCCTGCCGATTCAATCAGCAGTACGCAATATATTTTAATTGTCCGCGGGACAAAAAAATGGAGCTGGTGGACGGACTCGAACCCCCGACCTGCTGATTACAAATCAGCTGCTCTACCAACTGAGCTACACCAGCGTTTCATTGCTTAATTATTATAGCACAAGCCTTATACTTTGTCAAGCATATTTTTTAAATTTATTGAATTTTAACGAAATTTAATTTTAATAAACTATTGAAATGTTGCGTTTTCTATGATATAATGTTAATATTATATGTATGTGACAGTAATTACCCCGTACGAAAGGAATACATCATGGCTGAAAATAATAACATCCTTCCCGATCTCAGAAACGAACAACTTGTAGCTACTATGAATGCTCTCAAAGAAAACGAAAACAAAGATACCCAGAGCGCATTCGTTACCGAAGCTCTTAAAGCTAAATATTTTGCTCCCGTTGACATCCTTAACCCCGACGGTACAGTCCTCGAAGGCGAAGGAAAAATGGAGATTCCAAAAGACGCAAAGTTCAACTTCAAACTCATCGTAAACAATAAGGGCGAACAGTTCTTCCCCATTTTCACAGATATTTCCGAGTTCCAGAAGTGGAACAAGGACCAGAAAATCAAGACAATTGTTGTTGTCCTTCCCCAGATGGCAAGTCTTGCCGAAAAGAAGGACAACGAAGTTAAGGGCATCGTCATTAACCCCATGTCTCAGAATCTCGTTTTTACAAACGAAATTCTCGCAAACCTTTTACAGCACATCAGAGATAATATGATAAACAAAGCGCCCGCACCCGAAGGCGGTACACCCGAGGAAAACAAGATTACCCTCTATTTCGGTAAGCCCAAGAACATCCCCGATTCTGTTATTGCCTCCCTCTCCAAGAACCTCGCTAAGAATCCCGAGGTCAATAAGGCTTATTTCCTTATGATGAAGCAGGGTGAACAGGAACATTATCTCTTCGTTCTTGACATTGACGCAGACAACGATAAGTCCAAGAAAATCGCCGACTCCCTCTGCTCAACCGCAAGATTGTTCCTCTCAAAGTTCCCCGTTATCGCAGCTCCCTTAAAGTCTGTGTACGGACAGAACGCCGATAAGGTTGTTGAACCTTTCTACGTAAAAGAATAACACAAAACCCTCCGTTTTCACGGAGGGTTTTTATTATTCAAGTATTACAACAGGAGCTGTACCAACAATATATCCTTCCGGACTAACACCGGCAATCTCGCCGTTCCACTCATATGTGTCCCTGTACCAGCCATCCTCGTCAAAGGCAAGCATTGTAATTTCTTCCGCCTTATCGGTTGTGTAATAAACAGCATTGCAGCTGCCGGATTTCAGATTGAACTTAACATAACCGTAGCTAAGTCCCGGGAAACACGTAGCCAGCTTCTTTACAAGCATATCCTCAGCCGAGTCACCGGATTCCACCTGGTATACGCCCGTGTATTCGCCCGTGCCGTCCCACGGAATATGGTCTGAATTGAAAACATCAGGGTTATCTATGGTTAGTGTCCAGTTTCCGTCAACAACAACAATTGAGCCCTCACTGGTCTGTCCTGAGCGCATTCCGTAACCACTTCCGTCTGCTTCCGTAAGAAAGCCGTTAAAGTGTTTTCTGAATTCAGAAGCGGTTGTGTTAGCGGATGAAATTCTGGAAGTCAAAGCATAGCCAATCATCGTCGGCACAAGAATTGCCGCAAGAACCCCTATAATTGCAATAACTACAATAAGTTCTACAAGGGTAAAGCCCTTTTTGTTAAATTTTCTCATATCCAAATCCCTTTTTTCTTTGTATTTCTAATTATATTGTATTATGCTTAAACCCCACGCATTTGCGAGGGGTTCTAACGCCATTAATGAATAAGATTAACTCCGGTAAACATCTTTATACCGGATGCACCCTTACCGGCAACGGTTGAATACTCAACAGGGTATGATGCGCAACAGTAACCACCCACGACATAATCATTGGTAAAGATGAGTTGAGGGTCCTCAGCTCTGAGCTGGTCAAGTGTAGCTTCACTCCAATATGTACCGAGAACACGGTAATCCTGGTCAACCACTACATAATATGTACCTGCATATTCGCCTGAGGTAATGCTGTTTTCCATATACATGGAGAAGTCGTTAACAAGCGCCTTATATTCTTCCGCAACATTTCTGTCCTGTAAGTGAGTGCTGGAAATCATTTCAACAGGAATACCTACGCCGGGAAGAACACCGCTCTCAACGGGCTTTCCGTCGTCATCAACAGTAGTATACAGGTAAAGAACCGTATTAGGTATTGCGTTTACATCAGCATCTTCCGCAATCTTCATACGGGAGAAGAAGGTCTGAGAAGCATAAAAATAAGTCTTTGCATACGTTTTAGCCTTAACAGGCTTATCAGAAGAAACAAGGTTCGGTAAAACCATAGCTGCAATAACACCGATAATCGCTACTACAACCACAAGTTCAATTATTGTAAAGCCTTTCTTTTTAAGGGAGCGTCTGAAAAATTTATCCATATTTATAACCTCTCTCTTTCTTAAAACTTTTATATCAGACTACACTTTAATGTAGTTTCATATAAAAGCCTTAAAACCACTTAATTCCCCGACGGTTTCCCGTCGGGGAAAAAGCATGTTTACTTGGTTTTGATAATCAGTTAAGATTATTAGCCTTCGTTAGAACCTTCTGTGTCAAGGCCGAGCTTGGGAGATGTACCAACGATGTAACCTTCAGAAGAAACACCAGCTGTTTCGCCGTCCCATTCAAAGTTAACTGCAGACCACTTACCTGTTGCGTCATCAATGTGACCGGAAAGAGAAGCTACGTTCTGAGCTGTTGCTGTATCAGCTGTGTACCAAACTGCTGCGCAGTCACCAGCTACGAGGTATGCTTCGAAGCATACAGACTTAACATCAGGGAAGAGCTTAGCGAGTTCGATAGCTAAAAGCTGAGAAGCATCACCAGCGCTTGTCTTGTTATCTGTGGATGTACCTGTGCCAGTTGCTGCCCAAGCCATTGTACCGCCATCCTTGAATGCATCAACATCGATGTTAGAAAGAGACCATGAACCGTTAGCATCAACTTCGCCTGTGATTGCTGTCATAGCACCGTTGGACTGCTTCATACCGTAACCAGCTACGTCAGCTGTTGTAAGGAATGTGTCGATACCGTCTTCGATCTTGGATGCTGTTGTGTCAGCGGATGTTACTCTGGAAGATGTAACATAACCTAACATTGTAGGTACGAGGATTGCAGCTAATACACCGATGATAGCAATAACTACGATTAACTCAACGAGTGTAAAGCCCTTCTTAGCCTTGAGCTTCTGGAAAAACTTTATCATTGTTTTTTCCTCCTTATAAAAAATTTTTATGTATAACCCCGCAGGGTTATATCCGTTTTGGTTAGGGTCTCCCCTTACCGTAATTACAGTATATCGTATTTTTACATAATTTGCAAGTAGTTTTTTTATTTTTTTTCGTCTGCATGGCAATTTTTTATTTTTTTTACAAAAAGTAATATCAAAATTGTGCAATTTACACCTAAATTGTTACACTTTCATGTAAACGATGAATTTCACAAAAACAAAAGTTGCAAATATGCCCATTACTGTAACATTAACGTAACCTTATCGAAGCAATTCAGAGAAAATATTTGCATTGAATGTGTCGTGGTGGTCACGTGTGGGCGGATCCTGGGTAAAATCAACCTCCATTTCATAGAGGGCGCCTGATTTACCTGTTTTAAGGGATGTTACCATAATAGTATATGTGTGGACATCGGTGCCTGAAACCTCCCAGCTTATCTTCTTGGTAAGGCTCAGCTCCTTGATTTCGGTCTTTTCCTCCTGAAGTGTGCCGTCAATGTAGTATTTAAGCTGGAATTCGCCTGCTGTATCACCCTTTAAGGTAACATTGATGGTTGTGGAGGAAGAGGAGGAGGAGTTCTCACCCGCAATTGTTACAATAACTCTTGAATCAGGTTCAAGCTCTGTATCAGGGTCAACACCCTGGGAGATAACAGTGCCTGGCTCGGCTTCATCGCTTTCCTCATATGTAATGGTAAGTTTGAGCTTGTTTTCTTCGGCAAGCTGGGTAGCCTGTTCAATGGTAAGACCTGTAAAATCGGGCACAATACTCATAACGGTAGCTGCACCGAGGCTTACGTAACAGGTTACGACTGTGCCTGCTTCCGCCTTTTCACGAGCGGCAGGAACAGTCTTTATAACGCAGTTCTTTGTGATTTTGGAATCCTCTGCATAAATAACGTCGCAGACAAATCCCTGCTTTTCGAGAAGCATCTTAACATCATCGATGTTACGGTCGGTGTAATCGTCGATTTCGATAAGCTTTGAACCGCCGCTTACAACAACGTTGAACACGGTGTCCTCGTCATATCTTTCCCCTGCGGCAATTTCCTGCTCCATTACAACATTCTTTGCGTATTCATCGGAATACTTATATGTTGTTTCAAGCTTCAAATCGGGGTATCTCATGTCAATCTGCTCTAAGCTGAGTCCCACAAAGTTAGGAGCCACGGGGCGTGTATCAATGGGAGCGGTAGTTGTTGTGAAGCTGGGGTCCTGATTACCACCCTGGCAGCCGCAGAGACTGAGCAGCATCACAGAAGCTAAAATTACTGAAATAATTTTTTTCATTGTACGTTCCTTTCTATACTATTTATATATAATAACCACGGCTTGTATGCCGAAAATATCTATACAGGATTTATAATAGCACAAAGAGTGGAAAATGTCAATAAAAGCTGATACTTTACTTTTTTAACTGATTGTAGTATAATAATTTCAATTTACACGGGAGGAAACCGCAATGACAGACAAGCTAAGGGGACTTACCTCTGCCGAGGTTGAGAAACGCATTGCAGAAGGCAGAGTCAACGGTAATCCCAGCCCTAAAACAAGATCGGTAAAGCAGATTGTTTTTCACAATATCTTTACTTTTTTCAATCTCATAAATGTAGTGCTTGCGGTGATGGTGTTTGCCGTTGGCTCACCAAAAAACGCAATGTTCGCCCTTGTTATCGTGTTCAACACGGGCATCGGTATTTTTCAGGAAATCCGTGCAAAACGTACAATTGACAGGCTTACCCTTATTTCCGCCCCAAAGACAACCGTTATAAGAGACGGCAAGGAGACAGAAATCACTACCGAGGAAATTGTAGCAGATGAGCTGACCATTTTCCGCACAGGAATGCAGGCGGCGGCGGACTGTGAGGTAATTTCAGGCGAGTGCGAGGTAAACGAAAGCCTTATTACCGGCGAATCAGACCCCGTTTACAAAAACTTCGGAGACAAGATTTTGTCGGGAAGCTTTGTGGTAAGCGGCGAAGCGAAGGCAATTGTCACCGCTCTGGGTACAGACAGCTTTGCAAGTAAAATCACAAGCGGTGCAAAATACCTAAAAAAGCCGAAATCAAAGATGATGGACTCAATAAACCTTATATTGAAAATAATCGGCATATGCATTATTCCCATTATGGCAATTCTCCTGTATAATTCAATATACGTTACAGGACAAAGCTTTGACAGAGCCGTAACCAGTACTGTTGCCGCCATAATCGGTATGATTCCCGAGGGACTTGTGCTGCTGTCCAGCGTAGTACTTGCGGTAAGTACCATAAGACTTGCACAGAAACAGACTCTTGTGCAGGATATGTACTGTATCGAGACTCTGGCAAGAGTTGATGTACTATGTCTTGACAAGACAGGTACTATTACCGAGGGGACAATGGCGGTTGAGGAGGTAAAGCTCCTTACCGATGAACCTGTTGATGAAATTGTCACAGCGCTCATGTGCTGTCTCAATGACCGCAACCCTACCTATAACGCAATGAAGGAACACTGGAACGGAGAAAGCAACTGGAAAGCGGAGAAAATTCTCCCCTTCTCCTCCGCAAGAAAATGGAGCGGTGCTATGTTCCAGGGAAAAGGCAGCTTTGTTACAGGTGCGGCTGAATTTATCTTAGGAAAGGACTTTGAAAGCATACGTAAAACAGCAGAAGCCTTTTCTCAGGGAGGTAGAAGAGTAATTCTCCTTGCGCACTCGCCACTGCCTTTCAGAGATAAGGAGCTTCCCGAAAAGCTTACACCCCTCGCCCTTATCGGAATTACCGATAAAATCCGGGACGAAGCACCTGCCACCCTTGAATTTTTCAGGGAGCAAGGGGTTGATATAAAGATAATTTCGGGAGATAATCCCCTTACCGTAAGCATGGTTGCAAAAAAATCAGGTGTTCTCAACGCCGATAAATACATCGATGCAAACCGGGTTGAGAACATTGCCGATGTTATTGACGACTACACAGTTTTCGGCAGAGTAACCCCCGACAAAAAGCTGGAAATCATCAAAGCTCTCAAATCAAAAGGCCATACCGTAGGAATGACAGGTGACGGTGTTAATGATGTACTTGCGCTGAAAGAGGCGGATTGCTCCGTAGCCATGCAGAGCGGCAGCGAGGCGGCGCGAAATGTATCAAATCTCGTACTCCTTGACAGCAATTTCGCATCAATGCCTATGGTGGTAGCTGAGGGCAGACGTGCCATCAACAATCTGCAACGCTCGGCAACCCTGTTCCTCTCGAAAACAGTTTACAGCTTTGTACTTGCTCTTGTTTTCGTGTTTATACAGCTCCCCTTCCTGTTTGAGCCCGTTCAGATGACTCTTGTAAACGCCTTATGTATCGGCGCACCGGGATTCCTCTTAGCCCTCCAACCAAACAGGGATATTATACGGGGCAGCTTTATCGGAAACGTGATGCAAAGAGCTATACCCAACGGAATCACCGTTGTACTTGCCATGATTGCTGTGCTGGTATGCTCAGGTGTATTCGGGTTTACAACAGCTCAGATGAGCACACTTGCCACAGTGGTTCTTGCTGCCATTTCCTTCATGGTAACCGCAAGATGCTGCCACCCTGTAAAATCCTGGAAGGTTGCTATGCTGGCGGTACTGATTGCCGCTTTCACCGTGGGCAGCATGCTGTTCCCCTGGTTTTTCGGAATGGTAGCCTTTGAGCGTGAAATGACCGCCTGTGCGGTTATAATCGGCGCCTCGGCACTTGGCGTAATAATTCTTTTATCTGCCGTTATCAGAAAAATCGCAGATAAGCTCAGAAGAAAGGAAAAGAACAATGGATAAAAAGACAGTTTATATATTTTCAGACGGTGCCTGCTCGGGTAATCCCGGTCCCGGCGGATACGGAGTAATTCTCCGTTGTGACGGCAGGGAAAAGGAGCTTTCCGGCGGCGAAAAGCACACCACAAACAACAGAATGGAGCTTATGGGGGTAATAACAGGTCTTGAAGCACTAAAATATCCCTGTAAGGTTATTTTACAGACCGACTCGAAATACGTGGTAGACAGCGTTACAAAGGGCTGGGCTCGGTCATGGAAGAAGAACAACTGGATAAAAAGCGACAAGAAGCCCGCTCTGAACAGTGATTTGTGGGAAAGGCTCCTTAATCTTCTCGACACCCACGATGTTACGTTTAACTGGATAAAAGGTCATGCGGGACATGCGGAAAATGAGCGATGCGACACGTTGGCGGTAATGATGAGAGACGAATTTGCAATGCTCCCATAAATATTTTCGGAAAGATATTTACAAACTCTTTATAAAATGGTATAATTAAAGTTGATTTAATTCAGTTTAATGTCATTAATCAAGAAAGGAAACAAAAACAATGGAAATCAAAATCACAAAAACCACAACTCCCAAGGCAAAGCCCACCGACGAAAGCAAGCTCGGATTCGGTAAGGTATTCTCCGACCACATGTTCATTATGGAATATGACACAGGTATGGGCTGGCACGATGCAAGAATCGTTCCCTACGGCGAAATCTCCCTCTCTCCTGCTGCTATGGTTCTCCACTACGGTCAGGAAATCTTCGAAGGCATGAAGGCTTACAGAACACCCGACGGTGAGATCCAGTTCTTCCGCCCCGAAGAAAACTTCAAGAGACTCAACGTATCCGCTGAACGTCTTATCATTCCTCAGATTCCCGTTGAAGACGCTTTACAGGCTCTCCACGCTCTCGTTGAAGTTGATAAGGACTGGGTTCCCCACACAGACGGCGCTTCCCTCTACATCAGACCTTTCGTATTTGCTGCTGACCCCTTCCTCGGCGTACGCCCCGGCGACAAGTACTATTTCATCATCATCTGCTCACCCTCCGGCGCTTACTATGCAAGCGGCTTAAACCCTGTTGACATCTACGTTGAACAGAACTACGTACGTGCTGTAAAGGGCGGTATGGGTTATACAAAGACAGGTGGTAACTACGCTGCTTCTCTTGCAGGCCAGGACGAAGCTCACAAGCAGAACTATGCACAGGTTCTCTGGCTTGACGGTGTTGAAAGAAAGTACATAGAAGAAGTCGGCGCTATGAACATCTTCTTCATTATCGACGGTGAAGTTGTAACTCCCGAATTACAGGGCTCCATCCTTCCCGGTATTACAAGAAAGTCCGTTCTCGAACTTTGTCGTAAGTGGGGTATGAAGGTATCCGAAAGAAGAATTGCTATTGAAGAAGTTGCAGACGCATACAAGGCCGGTAAGCTCCAGGAAGTATTCGGCTCCGGTACAGCTGCCGTTATCTCTCCCGTAGGCCACTTAAAGTACGGCGATCTCGTAATGGAAATCAACGACAACAAGATCGGCGCAGTTTCTCAGAAGCTTTATGATACAATGACAGGTATGCAATACGGTAAGATTGCTGATGAAATGGGCTGGATCGTTCCTTTAAAGAAGTAATCAGATACATAGGTAAATTATGATTAAAAAGACATTATCCCTAATCCTTGCAGCTATGGTTATTGCCCTTTCGGGCTGTAACAATGCACAGCCTGCAGCAACGACAACAACAAATACCGTTCAGGAGACAGGAGCTGACGCTTCCGAAGACCTGTATTTCTACACAGAGGATATCAAGTATTATCTGCCGACTTTCATAGATGCACATATTGCGTTATGCGATATTATATTTGAAGACGATGCTTCCACACTCAGAAATTCTTCCGAAAAATGCAGGGGAATTACTGAAAAGTTTCTTGCATTGGATTGTCCTTGTGAGTCTATGTCTGAAGTACATAATACAATGATTGCTGATGGCGAAAAATATCTGGATTTCCTTGATAAAATAGACAGATATGCTTATTACATCGACGAAGCACAGACACGCACGGATTTTACCGACGAGGAAATGATTGAAATGCAGGAACTCATCGAATTCAAGGCCGACCCCTATAAAGACTACACGGCTTTTGAGAATTCCATATATGCGGCTCTTGACGCAGCACAGTTATATTTACAGTAAAGGTGTTTTATGACTAAAAAGATACTATCCGCTATCCTCGCAGCTGCGGTTATTGCTCTTTCGGGTTGTAACAACAGCAATACCGCGCAGACCACAACTACCAAGGCTGTTGTTCCGCCCTCTGATGCCTGGGAATACGAAATGTATATCGAAGACCTGGACTATTACACTGAATTATGCATCCAGAACTACGATGCGATGCAATATGCTTTATCGGTACAGGATTATTATGAGGCAGAAAAGAATATCGACTATATATTCGAAAACATCAATGATATCGAAAACATAATCTATCCCCCCAACCTTGAAGAAAGCCATGCAGAATTTCTTGCTGCGTTATCTCTCCATAAAGAACTGGTTGAGTGTTATCATGAATTAATCGGCTATATGAAAAAGTCCGATTCTCTCACACAAGAGGATTATGATGAATTGGATAAAATCAATGCAAGGGGCGAAAGCACTGAGGCAAGAATCAATGAAGAAGGCAATATCAGCGATGCCTGTTTTAAGGCAAAGGAAGCCGCTTTTCTGAATCTCCACAACGGCGAGTACAGATTCTATGCCCACACCCTGCAAATATTGTGGGAAAGATATATAGGCCAGATACATTACGTCTATGAAGTATTCATCAACGGCGTCGAAGAAGATGTCATCGGTCTTTGCAATGATGCTTTGGGTACATTGTCCAGAATCGAAAGCATGAAGGTTCCCGAATCGGTCAAGCCCTATCATGACGAAATCATAAAGCTGCTGCCCACAGAACGTGAGCTGTGCGAGACAGCCAAAACCTTGCAGGAACTTTACACAGAATATCAGATAACCAATGATATAAGCTCACTGGAAAACGCTCCCGCTGATGTTCAGGAACAGGCAAACAAATGTTATGATATACTTAACGGATATCTGGAATTGAATTCAGAATACCACATAACAGACGATGCGGTATTCACCGCAATTGAATTTGCCGAGTCACAGGCAAATTAGTATTGTTAATACGTCCCCTCAAGCCACGGGGGGCAAGAAAGGAAATATAAAAAAATGAAGAACACAGAAAAAGTAATGGACAAGCTTGTCGCTCTCTGTAAGGGCAGAGGCTTCATCTACCCCGGTAGTGAAATCTACGGCGGTCTTGCAAACACATGGGACTACGGCCCCTTGGGTGTTGAACTCAAAAACAACATCAAAAAAGCATGGATGAAGAAGTTCGTTCAGGAAAACAAGTACAATGTAGGTCTCGACAGCGCAATCCTTATGAACCCTCAGACATGGGTTGCTTCCGGTCATATCGGCGGATTCTCCGATCCCCTTATGGACTGTAAGGAATGTAAGACACGTCACAGAGCCGATAACCTTATCGAAGACTTTGACGGCACAAGCGTTGCAGGTTGGACAAACCAGCAGATGACCGATTACATCAAGGAAAAGGGTATTGTTTGTCCCAACTGCGGTAAGGCTAATTTCACCGATATCCGCCAGTTCAACCTTATGTTCAAGACATTCCAGGGCGTAACCGAAGACAGCAAGTCTGAGCTTTATCTCCGTCCCGAAACCGCACAGGGTATTTTCGTGAACTTCGCAAATATCCAGCGTACAACACGTAAAAAGATTCCTTTCGGCGTTGGCCAGATCGGTAAGTCTTTCAGAAACGAAATCACACCCGGTAACTTCATTTTCCGCGTACGTGAATTTGAACAGATGGAACTCGAATTCTTCTGCAAGCCCGGTACAGACCTTGACTGGTTCTATTACTGGAAGGATTTCTGCAAAAACTGGCTCCTCTCCCTTAACATCAAGGAAGAAAACCTCCGTCTCAGAGACCACAGCCCCGAAGAACTCTGCTTCTACTCCAAGGCAACTACCGACTTTGAATACCTCTTCCCATTCGGCTGGGGTGAACTCTGGGGTGTTGCTGACAGAACAGACTACGACCTTAACCAGCACATCAAGACAAGCGGTCAGAAGCTCGAATACTTCGACCAGGAAGCTAACGAAAAGTACATTCCTTACGTTATCGAGCCTTCTCTCGGCGTAGAACGTCTCTTCCTTGCTGTTGTTACAGAAGCTTACGACGAAGAAGCTCTCGAAGACGGTACAACAAGAACAGTTCTCCACTTCCACCCTTATCTCGCTCCTATCAAGGCTGCGGTTCTTCCTCTTTCCAAGAAGCTTGCTGAACCCGCACAGGCACTTGCTGACGAACTCTGCAAGTACTTCCCTGTTGATTACGATGACGCAGGTGCTATCGGTAAGAGATACAGAAGAGAAGACGAAATCGGTACTCCCTTCTGCATCACATACGACTTCGAAAGCGAAGAAGATAAGTGCGTAACCGTTCGTGAACGTGATACAATGCAGCAGGTACGTATCCCGATTTCCGAGGTTAAGGCTTATATCGAAGAAAGAATTTTCTTCTGATAATTACAATAAAAAGACGAGCGGATTATTTCCGCTCGTTTTTGCATGATAAAACCGCCCGAGCATTGCTCAGGCGGTTTTTGTTATCCTCTTTTATCGAGACTTGCCAAAATATCATCCAGATTGTAGTTTGATTCTCCGTCTTCTTTCAATACCGCATCAAGACGCGGAATTGAGGTTGTAACGTGATTGGCGGAGCCCGGTGTACGCGGAGTATACTGTCTCAGCTGCTCTTCCTCACCGGGCCTGCGTATCTGAGTCGTACGGGTGGAAGCTGTTCTCTGGGTAGCAGGCTGAGTGGTACGTGACGGCGTGAACTCGGGTCTGAACTGGCTTTCCTTTCTGGGGGCAGAACGAGGAGTGCTTGCGGAAGTGCGGATGGGCTGTGCGTCAATCTCCGCTGTTTTTTCCATCATGTTCTTAACCGCAGCATTTGATGCCGCTTTTACCTGAGCCTTGTCCTTTACAACATTGCCCACATTTTTCAGATATTCCTCATGCTCTTTCTCTGCCGCAATTGCCGCAGGGCGATCCTTCTGGATATCCTTTACCGTTTTTTCGCGTTCTGCCTGCATTTCACGTTCAGCCTTTGCAGCAGCGATAGCCGCGTTGAGCTTTTTCTGGGAAAGAGGCATTGTCTCATTAACACGCTTCTGAGGTTTCGGTGCAGGGGGTCTCTGCTGTCGCAAGAACAGAGGCATTTCGGGTTGGTTGGATATTTCGAGGACATCTGTGCGGTCTACACTTGTACGGCGCTGTCCGTCGTAAATACCGATGCTGTCATCAAGAGAGCCGGACTTGTATGCGCTCATTACACCCGCTCTTCCCTCCGGAACATAAGTGGGGGTTTCCTGCTGTTTCTTGACCGTTTCAATCTCAGGCTGCGGCATTGTCTTACGGATAAATTTAGTAATTTCAATTACAATTATTATAAGGCAAGGCACAACCGCAATAAGCATTACGCCCAGAGGTGAAGATGCAAAGCTGATAACAGCACCCCAGAAGTCCGAATAGGTCATACCCTTTGCTAAAATCTGGCTTTGGGAAAGGGTAATTTCCGTACCGTTCTCAGTGGCGGCCGTGAAGCTGTATACACCGTCTGAGAGTGTGCTTGAACGGATTTCAGCAAGGGCGGGAGCATCATTTTCCAGAGTAAAGATAACGATATTCCAGGGCTGGATTTCATAAGCGTCAACCTCTTCCGCAATAAGTGCGGTACCGTTATGGAGAAGGTCGAAAGCATCTGTTTTTACAAGATATATATATTTACCGAAAAGGTTGGGAGCGCCGCCGCCGATGGAATAAAATGCGGCAACCGAACCGAAGAAAATAGCAATAATAAGGAATAGTGCGCAGATAACACGAAGGATAATCTGCTTAACCTTGTTTTTAAGCTCCAAAACTGTCACCTCTCTTGACAAACGAGCAAAAATATGTATAATAAGTAAGGTAATATTTTAGTATATAATAGTATTTTATCATATTTTGTCGTTTATTTCAACCCTATTTTGAATTTTTTATATGCTGGTATAGCTCAGTTGGTAGAGCAACGCATTCGTAATGCGTAGGTCGTGGGTTCGAGTCCCATTCCCAGCTCCAACGTAAAACCCTTTAAACAGCTGTTTAAGGGGATTTTGTTTTTTCTGGGAATTTATCAGAACGTGGATTTGTTGGCAATTTGTTGGCAGACGGTGAAAAAATGACAAAAAATAACGGCAATGTGTTATACCCTTATGGGTTTGCGCATTGCCGCTTTTATTTTGTATTCAATCAGAGAAATCAGCCTACTTTTATACGATTGCTTTTGCCGGAGGGAGTTAAAATATCGTTTATAATTTCCGCCGCCGCTTCATCTGCTGATTTTATAGCATGTGTGTATATATTTCCTGTTGTGGTAACGCTTGCATGACCTAAACGGCTTGAAACCGTCTTTATATTTACCCCTGCCGCTATCATCAATGTAGCGTGTGTATGCCGTAACGAATGCACAGATACATCCGGCAATCCCTTACGCTTTACAAACTCATGAAACCAACCCGAAAGCGTATCAGGGTGCATAGGCTTTCCGTCTTTGGTGGTGAAAAGCCGCCCAGTTCCCTGCCACGCTGTGCCCATTTCCTGTATTATACTATCCTGATATTGCCGGTACTCTTTGAGAAGCTGTACCGCATTATCAGGTAATTTTATAACACGGTTTGAGCTTTCGGTTTTTGTATTGCCCTCGTATAATCCCTTATCGGACAAATACAAAGAGTTTCTGCTAACGTGTATGCACCTGTTAAGAAAATCTATATCCTGCCATTCAAGGCCCATAAGTTCAGAACGCCGTAACCCCGTATATAACAGCAACTGTATCATTGTCACATACTTGAAAGGCTCACCGTCAAGAGCTTTCAGCAGCTCTGCCGCTTCGTATTCATCAAGATAGCGTGCTTCTTTGCGCTTTACCTTTGGCGGTTTTACTCTTTCACAGGGATTTGAAAAAATGACCTGCCATTGAACAGCCGTAGAAAACACAGAGGATAAAACACGGTGATAGTATAAAATCGTGTTATTTGAAAGGCATTTATCTTCCTGAGACGTGAACAGCTCGTCCACGCTTTTTTCAAAATAAGCGGCAATCTTCCCTGCTGTCTTTTGGGAAATATTATTACCGGCAAGACAGTTACGAAGCGAACTTTCAGAAATACCGGCAAGATGTGCAATCTCAAAACGTTTAAGGGCTGTTTCTTTTACGAGCTCTTCAAGTTTTTCATTTGCCTTGTACTTTATATCTTCCCTTATGCCTTTTTCAGCAAGGTTATTATAGAACGCTGTCAAGTGGTGCGGTTGTATTGCGCTTATCTTTGTATTGCCAAAAGCGGCATTGATACGTTTCAAAAGCTCTTTGTATCTGCTCAGTGTTCGGGGTTCGAGTTGCTTTTCGGCATAGTCTCTTAGCCATATTTCCACAAACTCAGAAAAACGTGTGTTTGTTTCAAGCACCTGTCCCGTTCTGCAACGTTCTTCAAATATTGCTGCTTGCCGCTTTGCTTCTTTCTCTGCCTGTTTGGGAGTAAGAGAGGGCGGCGGTGTATATGTAAGGCTTTTTCTCAGGCGTTTTCCTGTTCCGTCAATGCCAAGCGATACGGTTATGGTGTAGGAACTACCACGCTTTGTTATATTTGCCATTTAGTCACCTGCTTTCTGCGTATTGAGTGCATCGACCTCTCTTTTGCTTTTTTCTTTTAACTCTTGTAATGTTTTTTCGTCAATATCGAAATAAGCCATCCAATCTTCTTTACTATATTCCTTTATCAATCGGAGTGAATCAAAACTATCTGCAAGAACTTGCGATTCTTTAAAGACTTTATATTTTTCTACATCTATTTTATCACGATTATTAAATCTTACTTTATTCCAATTATCATTTTCTGACATATAATCATATAACACACAAGACGTTATTCCTAAACTATCAGCTGCATCAATCATTGTCTGAATGTTCCTCGAAATAAACTCTCTATCATATAAAAATTCACTTGAAACATTAGCTAATTTGTATAGCGAATAAAACATATTCCAAAACGAATGCTCTGAAAATGCTTTATTTATCACTTTTTTCATTGAGTATTTGTAATTAAACTCTGTCATTTTTGAGGATTCAAAATTCAAAAAATGCAATAAATTATCAGCCGCAGCTTCTGTTAAACCAAGCGAGTCACAAACTATTCGTTCATCTTTTTTGACAGTTTTTGTCTTTGTTCTTCCCAAAAGATAATCAGTTGAAACCCCAAAATAATCAGCAATAGCCGCTGCTGAAATAATATCAGGTGAAGTTGTTCCGAGCGTCCACTTATTTATTGTCTGTCTTGAAATAATACCGCCTAAGCCGTCAGATAATTCCTGTTGAGTAATTCCTTTTTCCTTTATAAGTTCTCTAAGTCTGGAAGCGAAAACAGCACTATATCTTTCGCTTATATCGCTTGGTTTTGTTTTCTTTCTGCCTTTTTTTATTTCGTCATTCATAAAAAAACACCGTCCTATGTAAATAAATTGCTCTTTTTAAAATTAAAAGAGTTTTTATTTGACTTTTACAATTACTTATGTTACAATATCATTATAGTCGATTTAAAGTTCTTTGTCAAGTAAAAGTAAATATTTTTTGACAAAAGGAGGTGAACAAATGGCTTATACAAATCTCGAAACACTCTCGGAATCTGAAAAGGCGGCAGCCGAAGCACGCCGAAAGTACCAGAACGAGTGGAGGGCAAAGAATAAAACCAGAGTTAAGGAATACAACCGCAACTACTGGTTAAAGAAAGCCGCCGAACAGGCGCAATCCTCCACAAATTAAAAACCGCCTGAGGTACGGCAATACCTCAGACGGCAAAAAGCAAAACACAGGGAAAGTGACTTGCTTCACGATAATTTTAACATTTTCCGTGAGGCTTGTCAACACTAATGTCGAAAGACGGAAAGGAAAAGATGAACGGATTTAAAATTACAGACTTTATCCCAGACGGGATAGAAAACGCAATATCCATGACAAAGCTTGCACTTATAATCAACGAGGACAAGCGTACAACCCGTAAGCTGATACACAGGGCACGGCTTGACGGCGAACCTATCTGCTCTACCTGTGAGGGTGAGGGCGGATATTATATGCCCCGTTCGCCTGAGGAAGCATATCCCTATTACAGACAGCAACAGGCACGCATAAATAGTGGGATTGCCGCTATTGACGCAGTAAACAGATACATAACGGAGGGCGGAACGGATGAACGATAAATACATACCCATAAAGCCGCACATGGAAACTATCAAGAGAACAGCTGAGCTGTTCGGGGTTTCACAATATTTTGTCCGTAAGCTTGCATTATCGGGTCAAATAGTAGCTGTCCGTATATCCGGGCGAATTCTTGTTAATTGTGATAAGTTCGCTGAATACTTGAACACCACAACCCTTAAAAGCGGTGAGCAAGCGGCGATTTGCACAGGCATCAGGCAGATAAAGGCAGGGTGAAAAGATGTCCTTATTTGTCAACACAATGTCATTTTATGCCAATTTCATATATGATATAATTTACTTGAAAAAATATTAAGGAGGCAAAAATGGCAGAAAGAAGAATGTTTGCAAAAGCAATAATAGACAGTGATGCATTTCTCGATATGCCCTTATCTTCACAGGCTCTCTATTTTCACTTATCCATGAGGGCAGACGATGACGGTTTTGTAAATAACCCTAAAAAGATACAGCGCATGATAGGCTGTAACGAAGATGATTTATCTGTGCTTGTTCTCAGAAAGTTTATCATTCCTTTTGAAAGCGGTGTTGTAGTTATCAAGCACTGGAAGATACACAACTATATCAGAGGTGACAGGTACAAAGAAACATCATATCAGGAAGAAAAGGGCTTGCTTTCAGTTAAGGAAAACGGCTCATACACCTTGAACAACACTGAATGTCTGCCACTTGGTATACCAAACGACAACCAAATGACAACCAATGGTATACCAACGGTTGACACAGGTAAGGTTAGGTTAGGTAAGGATAGTATAGGTAAGGATAGTATAGAGAATGGCACGAAAACGCAGAAGCGTCTCCGACCGCCCACGCTTGAAGAGGTAAAAGCATACTGTCTTGAACGCAATAACAGCATAAATCCTGAAAAGTTTTTCAACTATTACGAGGCTAACGGCTGGAAAGTCGGAAGAGGTAAAATGAAAGACTGGAAAGCCGCTGTGCGTTCGTGGGAAAGCAACGGATATAATGACAATGCAGGACATAAGGGCAACAGTTCCCGTAAATATTGCACAGAAAACGACAAACCGACAGATTTCAGCAAGCTATATTCAGAGGTATTAAACAATGAATGATATTTTTGAAAATGTAAAAATGACAGCAGAAAACAACAAAACAATCAACGAAACCGACTACAC
>JAZNML010000078.1:0-32745 GCA_045579565.1 Ruminiclostridium sp. | reverse complement strand
CCTACCTGTGCAAGCCAGATTGCGTACTTATCAAGAATCTTCATATCCAGATTGTTTTCGAGCCATGTCTTGTATGAATAGAACATGGGGAAATATTTTTCTTCCATAAGAACTTCAAAGAATGCCTCAATCATGTTTGTGAGCTTCTTTGTGCCGATACCGGACTGGAATTCTTCTTCCATATCGAGAATGACTGGGTACTGAATCTTATATCCGTCAATTATTTCAAGAAGGAAACGGGCTTCTTCCTTAGCTTCGGAAATGGAAGTTGCGTAGCTGTAAAAATACACGCCTACATCAATGCCGTTTTCCTGAGCGCCCTTGATATTCTGTCGGAAATAGTCATCTTCCTTCATGGTGTTTGTAGAGCCGGCTCTGCCTCTGCCGGCGCGGATAATGGCAAATTCAACGCCCGAGTCTGCAACTTTTTTCCAGTCGATGTCGCCCTGGGCATAGGAAACGTCTATACCCTTGCTGACAACACGCTTTTCTTCTGTAAGAATATTGATGGTCATGTCATAATAAACATCTTCGGGTCTGTAATCAAGGAACTTACCGTTCTTTGTAGTGTGCACTTTTTTGAAACGAACAAAGCTGGATTCTTCTTCTAAGGTGAGCACACCGCTTATTTTAACATCGGACTTTGAACCGACTTTGAGGTGGCCGAATACATCGACGCCACCGCTCATAGTAACGGCAAATTTACCGCCGAGGTGCAAACCGCTGCCTTTTTCGGTTTTGATTGAACCGCTCAGAGTGGTATCGCTGCTCTTGTAGAAATCAGTTTCACCCTTTATGTAAATATAACTACTCTTGTAAAGAAGTACTTTTGACGAAATTTCCGCAGTACCCTTGTTGAAAACGGTCATATTACCGCTTACCTTTATTGTGCCGCTTACAGAGGACTGAAAGGTTCCGTAAACATTGAAAGCAGCACCCTTTTTGATGTTGATTTCGCCGGAGTTGACCATTTTTCCGCCTCTTGCAACAGCAAGCTCGCCTTTTACCGAAAGTCCGCCGTTTTTGTAAATTTTAAGCTCGCCGCCGTCTTTGACACTGAGTTTTGTGTCCTCGGGAATTTCAAAAACCTTTTTAAGCTTTACTGTTTCCGTGATTATGTATGTATTACCTGAGACCATTTCGCTTTTACCGTCCCACTCTATAACCTGTCTTTCGGCAGAGACAGTTATGGCAAAAACGACACTGAAAAGGCACAGGCACAACGCTGTCATAAAGAGCTGCTTTAACTTTTTCATTGCTTTTCCTTTCCTTAACGGCAGAAAATGAGGTAATTCCCACATATCAGCACCGCTGTAAATAAGTTAAAATTCTGTATCTATATTTTCTCATATAAGAGAGCAAATGTCAAATGTTTTTTTGGTATTTCCATATATTTTCAGAAAAACGCACGAAAACAACTGCTGAAAAAGCAGCATATTAAAACTATTGTTTGTGAAAATTCACAGTTTTTTGCTGAAATTTTCTATTTTTCAAAAAAATCTTACAAAAAACCTTGATTATTTGTTACAGTTGAGGTATAATAAAACTGGTAATTTATAATTTGTCGGAGAAAATATGATTGAAAAACTTACAGGACACCTGAAAACCATAAACCGCCATAAAATGCTTGTTATGAAATATTGCTTCAAAGCAGGCCTTTATAAACAAGGTCTTCTTCATGACATGTCGAAATATTCCCCCTCTGAGTTTATTACAGGGGTAAAATATTATCAGGGTGACAAAAGCCCCAACACCGCCGAACGCGCGGAAAAGGGTTACAGCTGTGCGTGGCTTCACCACAAGGGCAGAAACAAGCACCATATAGAATACTGGATTGACTACGGCCAGACAGGGGATAAGAAAATGACAGGTCTCAATATGCCTGTAAATTATGTGGTCGAGATGTTCTGTGACAGAATTGCCGCATGTAAGGTGTATAACGGCGACAGCTACACCGACGCAGATCCTTATAATTATTACAAGCGTTCGAGAGAACATTATATGATACACCCCGAAACAGACAGGCTTTTAAAAAGACTTCTGATAATTCTGAAAGATTACGGGGAAGAAACAGCTTTCCGTTATATACGGAAGAAAATACTGAAAAACATCTGAAAGGAGAGAGCTTATGTTTGCACAGGTAAACAGCATGGGACTTTTTGGTCTGAATGCATTTTCTGTTACAACCGAAATAAGCTCATCCCAGGGTGTACCGGCAATAAATATCAGCGGACTTGCAGACCTTTCGGTTCAGGAAAGTAAGCTTCGAATAAAGGCGGCTGCCGAAAACTGCGGAATAAAGCTTCCGAAAGCGGTTTATACAATAAACCTGGCACCTGCCGATGTTAAAAAGACAGGCTCGTTCTACGATTTACCCATATTAGTCGCAATGCTCAGTGTTTCAGGCATTATTGACAGTGATTTAAGCGACAGCGCATTTATCGGCGAGGTATCTCTCAACGGTGATATATGCTTTGTGCAGGGTGCTTTATCCATGGCAATACAGGCTGCACGGAGCGGTATAAAAAGACTTTTTCTGCCTTATGAAAATGCCGCAGAGGCATCGGTTGTCAAGGATATTGCGGTTTACGGGGTAAAAAACATTGCGTCTCTTGTAGCACATCTTAACGGACTGTCATCTATCCCCAGAGCCAACCCCATACAATATGACCCGTTGGATATGTCGGGTATTCCCGATTTTGCTGATGTAAAAGGGCAGGAAGCGGTAAAGGGTGCTATCGAGACTGCCGCTGCGGGATTCCACAACATTTTGCTCATCGGACCGCCCGGAACAGGAAAAAGTATGATTGCAAAGCGCATTCCCGGTATATTGCCGAGAATGACCTTTGAAGAAAGCATAGAAACCACACAGATACATTCCATAGCGGGCATTCTCAACAGAGAAAGACCGTTGGTTACAGACAGGCCCTTCCGTGATGTGAGTCATACAGCTTCTTCGGTGGGACTTATAGGCGGCGGAAGTATTCCAAAGCCCGGTGAAATATCCATAGCCCACAATGGAGTACTGTTTTTAGATGAATTCCCCGAATTTGACAGAAAGGTGCTTGAAACCCTTCGTCAACCCTTGGAAAACGGAGAAATTACAATTTCCAGAGCCTCAGGCTCAATTACATACCCCTGCAACATTATGCTTGCAGCGGCAATGAATCCTTGCCCTTGCGGAAATTACGGAGCACAGGGTAAGGTTTGTACCTGTTCAAAGAAGCAGGTTGAAAATTATCTTGGAAAAATCAGCCGGCCGGTGCTGGACAGAATTGATATTCAGGTTGAGGTACCGTCGGTTAAATACGAAGAGCTTTCGCTGAAAGACAGGTCTGAAAGCTCGAAGGCAATTGCCGAAAGAGTTCAGAAGGCGAGAGACATACAAGCGGAGCGTTTCAGAGGAACAGCTATACGCACAAATTCGCAGATTACACCGGATTTACTCCACGAGGTCTGTGTTATGAGTGAACAGGCGGGACAGTTCTTAAAGAACGCCTTTGAAAAATCGGGACTTTCCGCAAGAGCATATGACCGTATTTTAAAGGTAGCACGTACTTGCGCGGATTTGGATTCAAGTGAAGTTATAGAAAAACGCCATATTGCAAGAGCGGTTCAGTACAGAACGCTGGATAGGAAATATTGGCAATAGATAATAAACAGAAAGGACAGGAAATCAAATGGAAAAGCTGAAAATAACAACCTTTGGCGAGTTTTCAATCTCATATGGCGACAAGGTCATCACTGAACAGACAAAGCGTTCCAGAAAAATGTGGACATTGTTACAGTTTATGATTGCGAACCACAACCGTGACATTTCCCAGTCGGAACTTATAAATCTTCTTTGGGGCGAAAAAAGCAGCGAAAACCCCGTAGGTGCCCTTAAAACCTCTCTCCACAGACTCAGAAGCTGTCTGGCGGAATTAGAGCTCCCAGACGGACAGGAAATTATTATAAACTCCATGGGCGCATATGCATTTAATAACCGTCTTGAATGTGAAATTGACTTCGACCGTTTTGAAGCGCTTTACAAAAAGAGCCTTTCAGCTCAGTCCGAAAAAGAAAAGACCAACCTCTATCTTCAAGCAATCGAGCTTTACAGAGGCGATTTTCTCGGCCGTTCAAGAGATGACAGCTGGGTGGCTCCCCTTAACGCATATTACCATTCTTTATACGTAAGAATTGTCCGTGAAACTATTGAAACCATGTTCAAGCACCGTTATTTTACGGACCTTCTTGCAATCTGCCGTAAGGCACTGACTATTGAACAGCTTGATGACTTTATTCATTATTATTACATAAAGACTCTTTTTGAAACCGGTGATAAAACTACCGCAAAGAGTCATTATGCCTATGTTATGGATCTGTTCTACAACAAGCACGGCATAAATCCTTCTCCTGAATTTGTTTCCCTTTATGAGCAAACAGTAAAGGATGACCGCTCATATAATGTGAATTTCGGAATACTTAAAGGACAGCTCGACGACATCGGCGATGAAACAGGCGCATTCTACTGCGAATTTCCGTTCTTCAAGCATGTATACCAGCTTGAAATACGCGACGCTATAAGAAGCAACCGCCCTACACACCTTTGCCTTATTACCGCTGTATCAAAGACTCAGGAAGAGCTTGAACCCAAGGCGCTTAACCGTGTTACCACAAAGCTTTCGGATTGTATCAAGAACTCCCTGCGTTCACGCGACGTTTACTCCCGTTACAGCGCGTCGCAATTCGTTCTTCTGCTTACCAACACCACCAAGGAACAGGCAGAAATGGTTCTTAACCGTATTTTGAAGCGTTTTAAGAAGGAAAATCCGAAGATGAACTGTTCGCTGCTTTATAAGTTTGACAGAGTAGGTAAGGCATCTGCTGACGGAGAAAAGAAAAATGGGGTATAAGACTATAAACGGTAGCGCAGAAGCCCGTTTTATTGAGAAAAAAAGCGAATTTATCGGTTATATACGCCATACTGAGACAGAAGCCGAAGCTATAGCCTTTATAAACGAGATACGTGCAATGCACAGAAAAGCAACTCACAATTGTTACGCATATATGCTCCGAGATAACAACACCGCCCGTCACAGCGATGACGGCGAACCGGGCGGAACAGCAGGCGTTCCCATATATGAGGTGCTCCGCAAGGAAGGTCTTATTGATGTAACCTGTGTTGTTACACGTTATTTCGGCGGAATAATGCTTGGCGCAGGCGGACTTGTAAGAGCCTACACCCAGGGAGCAAAAATTGCTGTTGAGGCGGCGGAGATTCTCAACATGTGCACAGCTGCAAGACTTTGTCTCAAACTGGATTACTCTCTTTACGGCAAGATTGGTAAAACCCTTACAGATTTTGATGTAAGAACGGAGAAGGAGGATTTTGGCGCAGACGTGGAAATCACTCTTTGCATACGTTCAGAGGATGAAGAGAAATTCACAGCGGCACTTATCGACCTATGTAATGGCAGCATTATAGTTAATAAAATCGAAGGTTTAGAGTACAATTTTGGCTAATATGACAAAAATAATAAAACTTCCCTCGAAAAAAAGGATTTTCGAGGGATTTTTTTGTATTGTTAAATATCGGAGGTTTTCCTCTGCGATTGTTTTTATAAGGAGAGAATTTATGCTTCCAAGAGAAATTACCATGGATATAGAAAATCGTACCTTGTCCGAATACGCTTGTAAAAGCAGTGATTCCAGGGGCAGAGATACGTCTGAACCCCTCTGTGATACAAGAACAGAGTTTCAGCGCGACCGCGACCGCATTATTCATTGTAATGCCTTCCGCCGCTTAAAGCACAAAACCCAGGTATTTCTTATTCCTAAATCCGACCATTATCGCACAAGACTTACACACACTCTTGAAGTAGCGCAGATTGCACGTACTATTTCCCGTGCGCTTCGTCTTAATGAGGATTTAACAGAAGCAATCGCCTTAGGACATGACCTGGGTCATACACCCTTCGGACATGACGGAGAGCGTACTCTTGCCGGTCTTTATTCGGGCGGCTTCAAACATTACCAGCAGAGCGTAAGAGTTGTTGAACGCATTGAACGTGACGGCAGAGGACTTAATCTCACAAAGGAAGTAAAAAACGGTATTCTTTGCCATACAAACATGGTAGCCGATACGTTGGAAGGCGTTGTTGTCAAGTTTGCGGATAAAATCGCATATATAAACCACGATATTGAAGACGCTATAAGAGGCGGAGTGCTCAAACAAGCTGATCTGCCTGAGTTTCCCGTAAGAATTTTAGGCGAAACAAAGAGCCAGCGTATAACAACACTTGTAAAATCCATCATTGAAAACAGCATGGATAAAAACGAAATAACCTACGATGAAACAACAAAGCGCGCCCATGATGAGCTGAGGGAATTTATGTTCCAGAACGTTTATTATGCAGCAGAAACAAATCAGGAAAAGGGAAAGGCGTGCTTTATTGTTGAATACCTTTATAATTATTATCTGAAAAATCCTTTAAGAATGCCTGAGCTGTATCGCGAAATAGCAAGAGAGGAGTCAACTGAAATTGCGGTATGTGACTTTATTTCATGTATGACTGATGATTTTGCAGTTGACCGCTTTACAGAGCTGTGTATTCCGAAATCCTGGAATAAAACAGGAGATTAAGGAGAAGAACATATTACGAAAGGAATGAAAGCATGGCAAGACTACCGGAAAGTTTTCTGGAAAACCTAAAAGCAAGCAATGAGATTGTTTCGGTAATGACCTCGTATGTAAACACCAAGCGGACCGGCCGTGATTATGTATGCTGCTGCCCCTTTCACTCTGAAAAAACACCGTCATGTCATATCTACACTGAAACCCAGAGCTTTTATTGCTTCGGTTGTGGCGCAGGCGGTGATGTAATCACGTTTATAAGGCTTATAGAACGCCTTGAATATATGGAAAGCGTAAAATTCCTGGCTCAGAGAGCGGGACTTGCAATGCCCGAGGACACGTACAATGACGAAGGCACAAATTTCCGCACAAGGATGCTTGAAATGAACAGGGAAGCGGCGCGGTATTTCCGAGATATGCTGCTGGAACCTCAGGGACAGGCAGGTCTTGAATATCTTATGGAAAGAGGCTTAACGCCGAACACCATAAAGAAATACGGCCTTGGCTTTGCTCCGGAAGGCTGGCACAATCTTCATTATCATCTTCGCCAAAAAGGTTACACTGAGGATGAAATGATTGCCGGTGCCCTTGTAACGCGCAACAACAATTCAGTTTATGACAAATTCCGCAACAGAGTAATGTTCCCTATTATTGACAGGCGGAAAAATGTAATTGCTTTCGGCGGACGAGCTCTTGAAAAAGACGCAAAGGCAAAGTATCTCAACAGCGATGAGACCGCCGTATTCCACAAGAGAGAAAATCTTTTTTCCCTGAATTTTGCAAAAAACACTCAGGAAAAATGCCTTATAGTCTGCGAAGGTTATATGGATGTAATTTCTTTGAATCAGGCCGGTTTTGACAACGCGGTTGCCACTCTGGGTACTGCAATAACGCCGAAGCAGGTTGACCTGATGAAACAGTACACAAAGGAAGTCGTTATTTCCTACGACTCTGATGAAGCGGGACAGAAAGCTACTGTAAGGGCAATAAATCTGCTGAGTGAAGCCGGAATACTTGCAAGGGTGCTTCATATACCTGACGCAAAGGACCCGGATGAATATATAAAAAAATTCGGCGCTGAAAGTTTCAGACATATACTTTCAAAAACCGAAACGGCCATTGATTACGAATTTGAAAAATTGCAGAGAGGACTTGATCTCAGTACTCCTGCCGGAAAAAGCGCATTTCTGCAAAAAGCGGTTGTTTTCCTTGCGGAGCTTCGTTCTGATACGGACAGAACTGTTTATATATCGGAAACCGCAAAGCTTTCAGGACAGCAGGTTTCAGCTGTAACCTTGCTGGTAAAGGACAAGATTAATAAAAACCGTTATTATCAACAGAAAGAAGAAGAAAAAAAGCTTATCAAGGGTGAAGTCAAGCGGGACGCAATAAATCCCGAGTCGATAAAATACCCTGTGGAAGAAAAAGCAGAAAGAGGAATTATTGCCTTTCTGTTTCATTCTCCTGACAGACTTGCGGATGTCGAAACAAAGCTTAATGAAGAAGATTTTCCTACCGAATTCAACCGAAGGGTGTATCATTTTATAAAAGAATGTATAAAAAACGGAAACGCTGTTGATATTTCGTCAGCAGGAAGCGAATTTACTGCGGATGAAGTGGGAAGAATAACAGGTATATGTAAACAGGGCGATATGCTCCCATACAGCCTGCCGCGGCTCGACGGATACATAGATGTGCTGATTAAATTCAAGCAGAATGCCGGACAGAAGCCAGTGGAGGAAATGACCGATGAGGAGCTTTTGGAATACGTACTTAAAAAGAAAAATAAAGGAACTTAAAAGAAAGGATGTATGAGTATGGACACAAATAAGACATCAAAGAAAAAAGCTGCTGAGGGAAAGGAAGTTACAATGCCTGACGACAAAACAATTTTAACCGAACTTTTAGAGCATGGTAAGGCTAACGGAAAGCTTACAACAAAAGAAATCACCGATGCTCTTGAAACATGTGATTTCGACGCAGATCAGATAGATAAGCTTTACGATGATTTCGAAGCATTCAACATTGATATTGTTGACGACTTCGCCATTGACGAAGAGCTGGATACCGCTCTTGAATTTGCAGCAGATGACGATCTTGATATTGCGCTTTCCACTGAAAGCATTGCTATCGATGACCCTGTAAAGATTTATCTTAAAGAAATAGGCAGAGTAAAGCTTCTTGAACCCGAAGAAGAAATCGAACTTGCACAGCGTATGTCTTCCGGCGACCCTTATGCAAAGAAGCGTCTTTCCGAAGCAAACCTTCGTCTTGTAGTAAGTATCGCAAAGAGATATGTAGGCAGAGGTATGCAGTTCCTTGACCTTATTCAGGAAGGCAACTTAGGTCTTATCAAGGCGGTTGAAAAGTTCGACTATACAAAGGGTTACAAGTTCTCCACATACGCAACATGGTGGATAAGACAGGCTATTACAAGAGCTATTGCCGACCAGGCGAGAACAATCCGTATTCCTGTTCATATGGTTGAAACAATCACAAAGGTAAAGAAGGTAAGCAGCATTCTTCTCCACAAGAACGGCAGAGAAGCTACTCCTGAGGAAATTGCAGAAGAACTTCGTCTCCCTCTTGAAAGAGTACGTGATATCATCAGAATTTCACAGGATCCTGTTTCCCTTGAAACACCTATCGGCGAAGAAGAGGACAGTCACTTAGGCGACTTTATTCCTGATGAAGAAGCTCCTGCACCTGCCGAAGCAGCATCCCTCACACTTCTTAAAGAACAGCTTGACGAAGTATTAAATACACTTACAGAAAGAGAAGGCAGAGTTCTCCGTCTCAGATTCGGTCTTGAAGACGGAAAACAGCGTACTCTTGAAGAAGTAGGCAAGGAATTCAACGTAACACGTGAAAGAATTCGTCAGATTGAGGCGAAGGCTTTAAGAAAGCTCCGCCACCCCCAGAGAAGCAAGAAGCTCAAAGATTACCTTCTTGAACAATGAAAGGATTTCATTTTAAATGCATATAACACTCGAAACCGATTACGCAATCAGAATTGTAGACCGTCTTATAAATGCCAAGGGCAGACTTGATGCAAAGACGCTTTCGGAGAGAACAGATGTTCCTCAGCGATTTGCCTTGAAGATTCTCCGCAAGCTTACAGAGGGCGGAATTGTAAAAAGCTATAAGGGTGCCGGCGGCGGCTATGAAATAGCTCTCGCACCATCAGAGATTTCGCTTTATGACATAGTTGAATTAGTAGAAGGAACCTACCGTTTCAGCCGTTGTGTAAGCGACGGTTACAACTGCACCTGTAATAAGAATGAGCTTCCCTGTGCGTATCAGAAGGTTTTCAGCAATATTTCAGAAGAGGTTTGTAAAATGCTCAGAAAACAGACCTTTGATAAATTTGTAAAATGAAAGGAACTTTCCTAATGAACACTGAAACAGAAAAGAAGGAACATATTTCTCAGGACGGATATGTTTTCGCCCTTGACATAGGTACAAGAACGGTAGTAGGTATTATCGGCGAATATATTGATGAGAAGTTCTATCTTAAAGATTACATAAGCGTACCCCACACCAAAAGAGCAATGGTAGACGGCCAGGTTGAAGATATCAAGCAGGTTGCCAAAATTGTTGCACAGGTAAAGAATACCCTTGAAGAAAACAACGGTATCCGTCTTACCCGTGTTTCCATTGCGGCTGCCGGCCGCGCCCTCAGAACAGTGCATACAACTATGGATTTTGATGTTTCCGAAAAGGAATACATCACCGAAGATATGATAAAGTCCATGGAGATAGAAGCTATACAGAAGGCTCAGGCTGAGCTTGATGAAGCTACAAGCGGCAAAACCGCATTCTACTGTGTGGGACACTCTGTTGTAAACTATAAGCTCGACGATTACAAGATGATAAGCCTTGAAGGACACAAGGGTGACAATGCTCAGATAAATCTTATTGCAGCATTCCTCCCCAGTATTGTTGTAGAAGGTCTTTATGCCGTTATGGACATGAACGGTCTTGAAGTTTCCAGTCTTACACTGGAACCTATTGCAGCAATGAATGTAATTGTTCCCCCTGAAATCAGACTTATCAATATCGCTCTTGTAGATATCGGCGCAGGTACATCAGATATTGCCGTTGCAAAGGACGGCTCGGTTTATGCTTACGCTATGGCAACAATTGCCGGCGACGAAATTACCGAGGAAATAATCCGTACATATTTAGTTGATTTCAACACCGCTGAACAGATTAAGCAGAAATGTACTGACAGTGATACAGAAATCGAATTCCGCGACATTCTCGGCATACCCCATAAGCTTAAAGCAAGTGAAATTTACAAGAAGATTACTCCCTCCGTGGAAGCGCTTGCAGAAACAATTTGCAGCTCTATACTTGAAGTTAATAACGGTGCTCCTGCTGCGGTATTTCTTGTAGGTGGCGGCAGCCTTATTGACGGTCTTCCTGCACTTGTTGCGGAGAAACTGGGACTTGATGAAGCCCGTGTTGCAATCGGCGGAGGAGATTTCTTGAAGAACGTTGATGAAAACGGCGCTAAGCTTGGTGCGGAATTTGTAACTCCTGTTGGTATTGCTGTTACAGCGTCACTTGAACAGGGCTACGATTTTTCCGTAATCACAGTAAATGACAAGCGTGTAAGAGCTTTTGATACAAAACAGCTTACAGTTTTTGAAGCGCTTAACCTTGCAGGTTATAAGAGTGCTGATATTATGGGCAGAAGCGGTAGAAACCTCACCTACACACTTAACGGCAAGCGTGTTGTTGTAAAGGGCAGCGGTTTTGCTGCGGCTGAGGTTTATGTAAATGACAAGCCGGCATCTGTAATTTCCAATATTACTCAGGGCGACAGAATCCGATTCGTTCCTGCTTCCAGCGGCGAAAACGCAAAGGCTACTCTTGCTGATGCTATCAACTACGGTAGATTTGCGTCAGGAACCGTTGAGTTCTGCGGTGCAAAGCATAAGCTGGGACTTCGTGTTACAGTAAACGGCAACCTTAAAGACAAGGATTATGAAATCCAGCCTCTTGATAATATCGAAACCAGCGGTATTGTAACTCTCGGAGACCTTATCCAGAGCCTTGATATTGAGCTTGACGGCGTGGAATATCTTGTAAACGGACAGGCGGCAGACGAAAGCTATGTGCTTTCAGACGGCGATATGATTACCTATTCTGACGGAATTGCTCCCGCGAAGCCTGAGCCTGCACCTGTACCCGCTCCCGCGCCTGCGCCCGCTCCTGTGCCTGCGCCCGCTCCGACACCCGTTCCTGCGCCCGCATCTGTTCCTGTTGCACCTGCGCAGACACCTGCGGCACCTGTCCAGACATCAACGGCTCCTGTGCAAGCACCTCTTTACGTGGAAGCAACAAAGCCTGCCCCTGTGGGAGATATAAGAGTTGAGCTCAACGGAAGATATGTAACTCTTCCTGAAAATTCAAGCCATATGCTTCTTGACCTGCTTAACCACATTGATATTGACCCGACAGCTCCTAACAGTGAGCTTATTCTCGAAATAAACGGCGAGGCGGCAAATTTCAGCTCACCTCTTAAAGAAGGGGACAGAGCAACTATCCGTGTTCAGCCCAGAAGATAAGCCCTTGTTCTCGAAAGGATTGGTAAAAATAAAAAAGCTTCTTATATTGCTCCTTTCGGCAGCGGTTCTCTGTTCCTGCTCGAAGGAGCTGGAATATCCCGATTCTGTTCCTGAGCAGACCTCGAAAACCGAGGACAGCGAAAAGGAAATAGAACAGGAGACAATTCTTATTGTTCCTGACCAGACAAAACCGGATTATGACTTGTATGAGCCGGAGGATTTCGTTGTTGCCGAGGAGGAATACAGCGAATCCTACCAGCTGGAATTCAATACAGACGCCTATTCCTACACAGATGGTCTGTACGGCTTCAACGGTACAGGGTTTATATGTCTGAGCTCAGGGGATAATGCGACAATAACCGTTACCGTGCCCTCGTCACAGCACTATAAAATCGGATTAAGAATTTGTTCAACAGGTTCAAAAACCGCTATTATAACCGGTGCAAAGAACAAGATTGACAATGACGGTAACGAGGTTCTTGACGGCGGGGATACCTGGGGTGCGGTATATGTAGATGAAAGTGTTGTTTTCGACTATTTTTATCTTGATTCCGTGTATCTCAGCAAAGGCGAAAATAACATTACCTTGAAAGTACTTTCGGGTATTGCGTATTTTGATGATATCACCGTAGAAAGCTCGGCAACAGTGCCGGAGCTTGCCTACGCAATTTCAAATGCCTGCGTCAACAAAAATGCTACCGATAAGACAAAAACAGTAAAAAAATACCTTGCCGACGTCTACGGAAACAAGGTAATTACTGGCCAGTTCTGTTCTTCAGGAACTAACACCGAAATCAATGCCATTTATATGGATACGGGTCGTTACAGTGCAATGAGATGTGCAGACCTGGGAATCTTTACTGAGTATTACCCCGAAAGCGACAAGAACAATGCAGACGAAATAGAGGTTGCTTCTGAATGGTGGAATAACGGCGGTCTTCTCAATTATACTTGGTACTGGTATTCTCCTACCGGTGACGACAGCCATATTTTTACAGAACTTACAGATTTTGACTTAAGTAAAGCGGTTACTGAAAGCGATATTGCAACACTTGACCCCGAAACCCTTAGCCTTTATGAGCAGACAGGAAAGATAAGCTCGGAATGTTATGACATTATCCGTGATATTGACCTTGTTTCTGCACAGCTTAAAATGCTTTCTTCAAAGGACATTCCTGTAATATTCCGCCCTCTTCCCGAAGCAGGAAACGGATGGTACTGGTGGGGAAGAAGCCCTGAAAGTTATTTGTGGCTGTATAATCTCGTATATGACAGAATGACAAACTATCACCAGCTTAACAATCTTATCTGGGTATGGAACGGAGAAAGTGCCGATTATTATCCCGGTGACGAAAAAGTTGACATAGTTGGCATGGACATGTATAGCGATTCTGATATTTCTGGCAATACCAGAATGTTAGATTCTATAAAATACACCATAAAAACAAAGGCGTGCGCATTGACAGAATGCGGAACAATACCCAGTCCCGACAAAATTGTGCGTGATAACGCACATTGGTTATGGTTTGCGCTCTGGAAAGGCGACTACATCATAAACAGTGACGGTAGTATCAATTACGGTCATTGCTCTCATAAGCAGCTTGATTATGCTTATAACAACGAGTTATTCATTACACTTGATGAATTGCCTGATTTTAACACATACTAAACAAAAACCCGCATGGCGAAAGCCATGCGGGTTTTATATTGTGGAAATTATAACATAGACTTGTAAAGTTCGGTGATATCTTCAACGCTTGTATCCTTGGGGTTACCGGGACGGCAAGCATCATCATAAGCGGACTGTGCAAGGAAGGGAATATCCTCAGCCTTTACAATATCCTTTAAGTCTGCGGGGATACCAACATCCTCACCTAATTTACGAACCGCTTCAATAGCAGCAGCGCGGTATTCTTCCTGAGTCATTGTTTCTGTACCCTGAACACCCATAGCCTTTGCGATGTCACGGTACTTTTCGCCTGTTGCTTCTGCATTGTACTTCATAACAACAGGTAAAATGATCGCGTTTGCAACACCGTGAGGTGTATCATATAATGCGCCTAAGGGGTGAGCCATAGAGTGAACGATACCAAGACCTACGTTTGAGAAGCCCATACCTGCAACATACTGGCCGAGAGCCATATCTTCTCTGCCTTCAGGTGTGTTTTCAACAGCACCTCTGAGAGATCTTGCGATAATTTCGATTGCTTTTAAGTGGAACATATCGGAAAGTTCCCAGGCACCCTTGGTGATGTAGCCTTCGATAGCGTGTGTAAGAGCATCCATACCTGTTGCGGCAGTAAGAGACTTGGGCATTGTGGACATCATGTCGGGGTCAACAACAGCAACAATCGGAATGTCATGAGGGTCAACACAAACCATCTTACGATTCTTTTCAACGTCTGTGATAACGTAGTTAATTGTAACTTCCGCAGCTGTACCGGCTGTTGTGGGAACTGCGATAATCGGAACGCAAGCCTTCTTTGTGGGAGCAACGCCTTCAAGACTTCTTACATCAGCAAATTCAGGATTGTTGATGATAATGCCGATAGCCTTTGCTGTGTCCATAGAGGAGCCGCCGCCGATTGCGATTATGTAGTCAGCGCCTGCTGCCTTGAATGCTGCAACGCCTGCCTGAACATTTTCGATTGTAGGGTTAGGCTTGATATCGGAGAAGATTTCATAGGCGAGAGATGCGCCGTCAAGTAAATCTGTAACCTTCTTTGTTACGCCGAACTTGATTAAATCAGGGTCTGAGCAAACGAGAGCCTTTGCGAAGCCTCTGTTTTTTGCTTCGTCAACGATAGCGGCAATAGCCCCAGCGCCGTGATATGAAGTTTCGTTAAGAATAAATCTGTTCATTTTGAATTACCTTTCCCTTTCAGATGTAATTGCCTTGCGGAATGTGTCCGCTGTTAATGGTATAATTATACCAAAAAGCAATGCAAAAATCAACAGTTTTTGTTAATTTTGGCACAATGATTAATAAAATATGTCATTTTATATGAAAAAATAAAAAATATAAAAAATTTTGGCTTTTTCTCTTGACAAACAGCGTAAAAAATGCTAAAATAATTAAGCACTCGGAAAGATGGCTGAGCTGGTCGAAGGCGCACGATTGGAAATCGTGTAACGGATGAAACCGTTCAAGGGTTCGAATCCCTTTCTTTCCGCCAGAAAAACCTCGTACTTTTAGTACGAGGTTTTTTCTTTTATATGTATGAGAAAAAGCACCGTAGTCTTTGACTACGGTGCTTTGTTTTATTCATTTGCTTCAAAAGTTAGCTCGCCCTTTGCACCCTTTATGAATGCTTCCATAATTTCAGGGAAGTGCCATGTGCAGTTTCTTCTGTCAAGGAGACCGAAATTCTCACCGTTGCCGATGATTGAGCCGTTATCCCACCAAACACAAGTAACACCTGCTTTTCTCATGGTTGCAGTATAATAGCCTGCCCAGTCAACACGGGATTCAAGATTATCCTTGTTTCTTGCACCTGTTTCACCGATAATTACGGCGATATTGTTGTCAATATAGCTGGTTTTCAGCATTTCTGCAAGCGAGTCAATATCACGTGTTGAGTTCTTTCTTGCGGAAGAGAACTTACTTGTAGGGGTGTCGGACAGTGCAAAAGTATAGGGTGTATATGCGTGTACCGAAACGATGATTTTGTCATCGTTTTCGGGAAGCTGAATCTTTGTAGGGCCAATAGGATCAGAGGTTGCGCAATAGCCGGGAATCATCAGGTGACGCTTTGCATTGTTGCCGCCGCTGGCTCTTACTGTTTCCACAAAGGCCATATTTGTAGCGTTTACGAAATCCCAGCACTCGTCATCGCCGCCTGTCCATTCAAGATTGGTACCCTTCTTTCTGGGCTCGTTCTGACCTTCAAAAATGAGATGCTCGTCATAATCCTTGAAGCGTTCTGCTATCTGAGACCATACCTTCTTGATTTTTTCTACGGTTGCATCCTTTTTCTCGGCGAAGGTATTGTTCCACTCTTCGTGGTGAAGATTTATGATGACATATGTATTTTCGTCAATGGCGCAATTTACGACCTCCTGAACTCTGTTCATCCATTCGGGGTCAATGTTATCTTCTTCGTCCAGGTGTCTTGCCCATGTTATCGGAATGCGGATAAGGTTAAAGCCGCCTGATTTTACGGTATCCAGCATTTCCTTGGTAGTTACCGGGTTTCCCCAGGAGGTTTCGGTAGAAAGGCCGGACCCTCCCGTGGCATCGAGAGTGTTTCCTAAATTCCATCCTGCAACAAGCTCTCCGATAAGTTCCATAGAGGAGATATCGCGGATTGCACCGCTAATTGCAGTGTTATTAATTACTTCTTCCTGAACAGAAGTTGTTGTAGAGGTTGTATTTTCAGCTGTGGGAGTGCTTTCACAGGCTGACATTGTAAGAGTAAGAATACCTGCACAAAGAACACAGGAGAGAAATTTTCTCAGTTTCATCTGCATTTCCTTTCAATAATTTTAATACTATGTTTTATAGTATCATATCAAATCACAGTTTTCAACTGTCAATTCTGCACAAAATACAAATGCGAAATTTGACATGTATGTAAACGTTAACAAAAAACGTCTTCCGTTGCTTGTAAAAGCTACAAATTTGTTTATACAGAAGGTTATTCTATTGACAAAAAACACAAAATATGGTATAATCCAATAGTATAAAAACGGGCAGGTGGACTATGCCCGAAAGAAAGGAAAGTTTCAGATGTCCGAAAATACAGTTGCTCAGATTTCTGAGGGTTTTGATGAACAGGATTACATCGAAGATGAATTCGGTATTGGTCTTAAAGGCTATCTTGCCGGACGTTTTGTGTTTGGTCTGATCTGCACATTCATGGTGCTCGGCGCTCTTGTGTGCGTGTTTACAGGACTTACTAATTTCGATGTTCTTATAAGTAGTGCAACCGGGCTTTTACCCTTTGCGGTAGACCAGAATTTCTCCGGTTATCAGCTTTGTATGTACTTACAGGCAGGTTATTCCATCTTAGGTACAGTTTCAGTTCTTATGTTTATGATTAAGCGCAACAAGCTCTTTGCATTTATCGATCTTGCGCTTTTCGTAGTATTCTTTGCTGTATCTCTTGTTATGGGTGCAGGAAGCCTTCTTTTCAACGGTTCTGCATGGATTTTCTATCTTATTTTCAATCCTGTGTGGTCTTTTGTTGCATTATTCGTAGGCAAGCACTTCAAGTACATGCCTTTTAAATAAGAAAGGGGTAAGTAAAAATGATTCTTGGTAGTTTTTTAAATAGCGTTAATATCCCGATTGTTCCTTACATACTCATTGCGATAAGCGTACTTGTTCAGTTATTCGGTTTCGGATTCCTGATTTATAAGGCAAGAGCTACAAAGTCAATGGAAGCTGTAAATACAGTTCAGATTGCGAAGATTACACATATTGCAGGTCTTATCTTCATTATTTATGCAGCTGTTGAGCTTATCGGCGTATGTGCTTGTGTTACAGCAAACGAAATCTGCCGCGGTTTATATCACTATCCCGTAGGTTCCGCTTGTTTATTCTGCACAGGCCAGGGCGGTCACTCCGGCGCATCCGATATCCTTATGCTCGGTATTTATTTTGATGTATTTATTGTAAACAGCTATGTTGTTGCTGCAATTACAACAGTAAAGGATTTCTTTGACAAAAAGAAAATCAACGTTATGTAAGTTAAACGATGACCGTATCCGTGAGAGCGGATATGGTCATTTTATTATTATAATTGTGAGGTTAAAAATGGTAAAGCATATTATTATCTGGACATTAAAGGACAGCTTTTCAGACACAGAAAAGGAAACCATAAAAGCAAATATCAAAACAGGTCTTGAAGGACTTATGGGAAAAATTGACGGGCTTACAGAAATAAAAGTTCAGACCGACAAACTCCCAAGCTCCAACGGTGACCTTATGTTAGACAGCACATTTGAAAGCGTTGATGCCCTTAAAGCTTATGCGGTTCATCCTGCGCATGTCGAAGTAGCAGACAGAGACGTAAGACCATATACAGCCACCAGAAGCTGTATAGATTTTGAAGTATAAATAAACCGACAGAGGTAGAGTATATGGAATTTACGGATAAATTCGGCAATGAAATACGTAATGCAACTTATGAGGAAACGTCGGAATATTTCCCTGTTCTGAAAAAGGAAGTTATTGCCCAGACAATTGTTTCCTTTATTGTGGCATTGATTATTGCGGGTATGATTGCTTACTTTATAATTGATGGAAATACTCCAATGCCCATAATAGTGGTTGTAACCGCTTTATTCGGCGGAGCCACACTTTCGATTCTTGTCAAGTGCGCGATAAATATCTTTCATATATCATCGAAAAAACTGGGTGTTATGCATATTCATTCAGAAGGAATTGACTTTTCAACCAGCAATACCAAAAGGCCGACTTACTATATAAAGTCTCATGACAGTGTAACGGGAAAGGAAATATGTCATTCCATTACCGCCAGAGAATATGAGACAATACGTACGCATTTCGGTCATCTCAGGGAAGTGGATTATGTTGTGCTTAACCCCGACAGAATAAAATACAAGAGCTATACTTATTTTTTTGTTCTTGTAAATAACGGATGCCCTGTTCTTGATTCCGCTGTTTATGATGATATTGACAAATCGGTAAACAATTTATCTTCACAAGCAGGTGCTTTACGTGTCAAAATGAAATGAAATTATAAGAAAAAATTGCGGGAGTGATTATATACGCTTCCGCAATTTGCTATTTTCGGATACTATTTGTTTGATGAAAAGAATAAATAAAAGGATAATAAAAAAAGCGGTCCTTACGAACCGCCTTTGTTATTGCTTTTATTCAAGTTTAGATAAAAGAAATTTTAATAGCTTTGTTGCTTTTTCATTATCAAATTTTGCAATTTGTGAAATAACATCATTATAAAGTTCATTTTGTCTTTCGCTGAGTTCTTTATACTTTTCTAAAAGAAAATCCTTTTCATTTGCATAATCATTATCAAACATTTTTATCTCCTTTGCTCAAATAATAAATACATTACAAATATTATATCTGTATTTCAGATAAAAGTCAATATCTTTATTTCAGATATGTCATAATAATACCAGGTGATATTATGATATTTGAACGTATACGAAATCTCAGAGAAGATAATGACTTAAAGCAAAAGGAACTTGCAAGTTATCTGAATGTTTCTCAGAATACTTATTCGCAGTATGAAACGGGTGCTATTGCGTTAAGTGCCGAAAATGCCATTAAGTTAGCTAAATTTTATAAAGTAAGTGTTGATTATCTTTTAGGCATGACTGACAACAAACAACCATATAAATAAAATGCGTAATCCACGGTTATGTGGATTACGCTGTTTTTATTTATGCCTTAACTACCTTGTGGATAACTTTCTTACCCTTCTTTACAATAACGGAGCCTTCTGCGAAGTCAATCTGTTCGTTGGGGTCGGCAATCTTCACGTCATTTACTAAGATACCGCCGCCGCTTATAAGCTGTCTTGCTTCTCTCTTGGAGGGTGCAAGCTTAGCAGCAACAAGTAAATCAAGAATACCGATCTTGTTGTCTGCGAAGAGATCTGCGGGGATTTCATCTGTGGGCATGTTTTCAGAAACGCCGCTGCCACCGAAAAGACTCTTTGCTGCGGAGAGAGCCTTATTAGCCTCTTCTTCGCCGTGAATCATTTTTGTAAGCTCGAATGCGAGTAACTCCTTAGCTTTGTTGAACTGAGCACCTTCCATTGTTTTTTCCATTTCTTCGATTTCTTCAATCGGAACGAAGGTGAGAAGCTTTAAGCACTTGATAACATCAGCGTCGGCAACATTTCTCCAATACTGGAAGAAGTCGTAAGGACTTGTCTTTTCGGGATCGAGCCATACAGCGCCCTTTTCAGTCTTACCCATCTTCTTGCCTTCGGAGTTAAGAAGAAGAGTGATTGTCATAGCGTGAGCATCCTTACCGAGCTTCTTTCTGATAAGCTCAGTACCGCCAAGCATATTAGCCCACTGGTCGTCGCCACCGAACTGCATATTACAGCCGTACTTCTGGAAAAGCATGTAGAAGTCGTAGCTCTGCATAATCATGTAGTTGAATTCAAGGAATGTAAGACCGCGTTCCATTCTCTGCTTGTAGCATTCAAATGTAAGCATCTTGTTTACGCTGAAACATGCGCCTACTTCACGGAGCACGTCAACGTAATTGAGCTTTAAGAGCCAGTCTGCGTTGTTTACCATGATAGCCTTGCCGTCGGAGAAGTCGATAAACTTGCTCATCTGCTTCTTGAAGCATTCGCAATTGTGGTCGATATCTTCCTTTGTAAGCATCTTTCTCATATCGGACTTACCGGAAGGGTCGCCGATCATACCTGTGCCGCCGCCAACAAGAGCGATAGGCTTATTGCCTGCCATTTGGAGTCTCTTCATAAGACAGAGAGCCATGAAGTGACCAACGTGTAAGCTGTCTGCTGTGGGGTCAAAGCCGATGTAGAAGGTAGCCTTACCTGCATTGATCATTTCGGAAATTTCCTTTTCGTCTGTGAGCTGGGCAAGTAACCCTCTGCGCTGTAATTCTTCGTAAAGTGTCATTTTGTTTTCTCCTTTTATTTTAGTTTTAATTCCATTTTTATTGTTCTCGGTTTAAAACCGAAGCTTTTATAAAAATCCATTGCTGCGGCATTTTCATACCATACGCCAAGATCAAGAGCAACGCAGCTTTCTTTTTTTGCAAAGCTCCTTATGTAATCCATAAGTTGTGTGCCTATACCCTTGCGTCTGTATGATGAGCGTACGGCAAATTGGTCTACAAAACAGCGTTTCATATCAAAACAGATTTCGTCGCCCTTTTCAAAAACAAAAAATATGGCATATGCGGTTATAATTCCGTTTTCTTCATCAACAATAATGCGATTATTATCATTTTCGAACTGTTTTTCAAGAGCATTGAGATAGAAATCCGAAGGCGGCGCCTTATAGAAATCGCTTCGGATTTTGCAATGAGTCAGGTGTAGTTCCTCATAAATTTCTGCCATTTGCGCAATGTCTGATTTTTCTGCTTTTCTTATCAAAATTTTTCCTCCGTTCTTGCGTTATTTCTGCAAAAACGAAACATACATGATGAAATCAATCGCTGATTTCACGGATATCACATCCTTTCAATGCTGAAAAGTCTTTTATTTTAGTTTTAATTCCATTTTTATTCTTTTCGGCTCAAAGCCGTTGTTATCGCATATAGTTGAAGCTTCGCTTTCCGCCCATACGGAATACTCAACTGAACCGCAGCCGTTTTCCATGGCATAATTTCGGACAAATTCAATCATTTCGCTGTCGATACCCTTGTCGTTAAAGCCTCTGCGGATTACCAGGTATTTTATTTTGCACAGTCCGTTTTTCCGCCTTAATGCAACATCCGGAACAAAGGCTTCAAAAATGCAGAAACCGTTTATAATTCCGCTTTCCTCATCCTCGGAAACAATGATTTCATCGTCGCCGTACAGTAGTCTTTCGGACAGGTCATTGAAATAAAAGCTGTCCTCTCCGGGAGGAATATAGAAATCAGGACGGGTGCGGCAATTAAGCAAATGGTATTCTTCGTAAATTTCTGCCATTTTGCTGATGTCCATGCCTGTTGCTTCGCGAATCATGATTTTCTCCTTATATAACAAAAAGCCCTCAGACTGAATAACAGTCTGAGGGCGTGTTACCGCTGTACCACCTCAGTTTATCCCGTTTCAAATGTGAAACAAGACCTCTCGACGCTTTAACGGGCGTACCCGTGCATTGCTACTATTATTTCCCAATGCCGCTCGGGGAGGTAATTCGACATTCCGTACCCGTATCTGCTCACACCATACGCAGACTCTCTGAAACGCTTTTACGGACTCTACTGTGTTCCCTTCATCGCTTTTATAATCGTATATTAACATATTTAAACCTGTTTGTCAAGCTTTATTCTCCCTCAAAAAGAGGTGTTGAGAAATATCTCTCAGCTGTGTCAGGGAGAACTGTTACAACTGTCTTACCCTTACCAAGCTTCTTTGCGAGTTTTTTTGCCGCTGCTACATTAGTGCCTGCGGAAATACCACACATGATACCTTCAAGGCGGGCTAAATCCTTGGCTGTTTCGATAGCCTCTTCATCAGTTACAATATAAACCTCGCTGTAAATGTTCTGGTTCAGGTTTTCAGGGATAATACCGTCGCCGATACCCATCTGTAAATGTGTTCCTATTGTACCGCCGGCTAAAATAGCGGCATTCTGAGGTTCAACCGCCCAGATTTCAATAGCAGGGTAGAGAGCTTTGAGGGTTTCACCGATACCGCTTATTGTACCGCCTGTACCGATACCGGAACAGAAGCCGTGAATTTCCTTTCCTGCCTGTTCAACAATTTCAAGTCCTGTATGATGCTTGTGGGCAAGGGGATTAGCAGGGTTTTCAAATTGCTGGGGAATAAACACATTAGGATTTTCTTCCTTCATGCGCTGTGCGGTGCGTAAGCATTCATCGATGCAGTCTCCGATATTGCCGGCATCATGAACAAGCACAACCTCTGCGCCGTAGTGACGAACAAGCATTCTGCGTTCCTCACTTACCGAGTCGGGCATGATGATGATTGTCTTATACCCCTTAACCGCACCGATAAGAGCAAGACCGATACCCTGGTTGCCGCTTGTGGGCTCAACAATAATGGTATCCTTGTTGATAAGGCCCTGTTCTTCTGCTGTGATAATCATATTGTAGGCTGTACGTGTTTTGATGGAGCCGCCTACGTTAAGTCCTTCAAATTTAACAAGAATTTCCGCGCTGTCCTCGTCAACCATACGGTTGAGACGAATAAGGGGAGTATGTCCGATAACTTCTAAAATGTTATTACTGATCATATTATGTAAATTCCTTTCGGTAAAAAATCTCGCTTTTACATTATATGATATTAAAGCAAAAAAGTCAACAATAAAAGGCGGTTTTTCACCGCCTTTTACTTTTTTAATTGATGTAATCCGCAGGATTCAGGTTTTTGTTGTCATTAAGGAGTTCAAAATGCAGCTGAACGCCCGTGGTGACACCTGTGCTGCCCATTGTTCCGATAAGGTGTCCTGTGGTTACGGTATCGCCAACCTTGACCTTGATTTCGTCAAGATGTCCGTAAAGGGTCTGATAGCCGTTTACGTGGTCGATAATTACGCAATTTCCGTACCCTTCGTTCCAGCCTGCAAAACTTACTGTGCCGTTTGCGGCGGCAACAACATACTGTCCTTTTTCGCCTGCGTAATCAATACCCTTATGCCCTTCGTATTCGCCGTAGCCGAAAAGAATGTCATCATCGGGATAAACATCTCCCGTAGGGTGAATCAGTTGAATCGGGTCATCCAGATAGATATGCGGGTTAACGGGCGAGCCGTTTTTTGCCAGTGTAAAGTGCAGATGAGGTCCTGTTGACCAGCCTGTATTACCCATGCCGCCGATAACATCGCCTTGTGAAACTTCGGCAAACATTTCTACTGATATGCTGTCAAGATGGGCGTAATAGGTGGTATAGCCGTTTCCGTGGTCGATAATCACATATTTGCCATACCCCTTGTCGTCGTAATCCGTTTCTACGGTTGTGACAATTCCGTCAGCGGCAGCGTATACATTATCACCGATTTTGCCTGCGTAGTCAATGCCGTCATGACCTTCCTCGCCTGCACTGTACTGGGTGGTTATGAATGTACTGTCAGAAGGGCGGATAATGGTGAAATCCTCTGCTCCTTCAATGGTTTCAGGGTCAATGGGTGTAGGCTTGAATGTTCCGTCAAACTGGGTACAGCCGGCAAAAGCACCGTCGCCGATAGTTGTTACGGTATCAGGGAGTACCATATAAACGGAAGTGCAGTTTTCAAAAGCACGTTCGCTGATAGTTGTAACGCCGTAGGGGATATTGATTTCTTTCAGGTTTGTGCAATCCTTGAATGCACCGACGCCGATAACTTTAAGGGTAGAGGGGAGAGTTACCTTTTCAATCTGGGTACAGTCCATAAATACGCCGTCGGCAATCTCCGTAATGCCCTCAGGGATAACTATTTCAGAAGGCATTTCCTTTTGGCTGTAAAGTTTGCCTTTTAAAATTGTGGAATCTGTCCATCTGAAATCTACTGTTCTTTCCCATTTACCTGTGAATTTTTCAAAAACAAGAGAAATAAGTCTTCCATCGTCACCGTAAGGCGTTCTCGCTTCGGTATTTATCACAAGTCTGTTATCTGCTTCAAAGACAAGGTACATGGGATGGAAATGTTTGTCTCTGTCATGGTATATAGCACTGTTTTCAATTTTAATCTCAATATCTGTCAACATATCAAGAGAAATATCATACTTTTCAGATATTTCTTCAAGCTGCGCAAGGGTTAAATACGAGCCTGCTGTGTCGATGAATACTTCAAATCCCTCTGCGCCGTTGTCGGTGATAGAGAAAACACCTTTGTCTATATTATATATAAGTCGGATATACCATGGTTTTTCTGTGGGAACACCGCCTACAACAAGCTTAAACGCTGAATCAATAGGATATTCCATTATGTAAAGACCGCTGCCTATATCCTCGCCCTCAAACTGTTCAAAGTCGCTCCATGTAAGCTCCTTACCTTTTGCGCTCACAAGTGCTTTAAGCTTTTCCATTGTGAGAGGTTGTTTTGTTTCTTCGGTAGCCGGATACAACTCCTCGTAGACTTTTCGGTTCTTCTCTATAAGCAAGATTTGTGCGTTATAATCCTCTTTCAGTTGTTCCAGCTCAGACCATAGCCGTGCCAGTCTTATGGTTTCAGTTATATGCTCTTCCTTGACTTTTTCGAAATCCGATTGTTCCTTGAATTTTTCTGTTTCCAGCCTCTTTTTAAGAACATCAATACGTTTTTCGCATTCTTCAATATATTTTTCGGTTTCTTCCATTTTCTTACTGAGATTTTCCTTGATTTCCTCAGCTTCCTTAAACCAGTCCTGATACTCTTCGGGACTTATAGCTTCTGTTACTGTGGTTATTTTTCCGTCGCCCACAACAGCTGTTGTTGTGATAGCGGGTACAACATCACCTGTGATTTCGGGGATAGATGTGTAATCGGGTGTGGCAGATTCCTGAATTGTTCCGGAGGAGTCGCCTATTGTACCCTCAGAACCGGGAGAAAGCGGCTCGATGCCTGTTCCTTCAAAGAAAAATCCGATACCTATAAAGGTTGCGATTACCGCCACTGCCGCGGCGAAAACAAAGCCTAAGTTACCTGTTCCGCTCTTGGTTTCCTTAACCTTGATGGCGGCACTTTCTGATTCGGGCGCAAGCTCCGCCGCTTCGGCTATGTATTTTTCGTCTATATTTGTAAGTGCGTTTTTCCACATTTCCGTGGATTTTTTATTTTTCATACATTTACCCCTCTTTCCGAAAGATATGAGCGTAAATTCTGTCTGATACGGGAAAGTCTTGTTTTTACCGCCGATTCGCTCATGTTAAGCTTATGGGATATTTCCGCTATGGACATGTTATAGTAATATCTTGCCATAAAGATTTTTCTGTTGGTTTCATCAGAATCGGCAAGAAAACTGTTTATAATTTCCGAAAGTTCTATTCCGTCTGCCATCTCTTCAACAGTGCGGTTGTTTGTGATAATTTCGCTGAGCTCGTCAAATGAATCAGCGTGGTAACGGTATTTATTCTTCGAATATATAGCGAAAGCGTTATTTCTTACAACCGCACACAGATACGCCCGCAGGGAAGCAGGTTTCTGCGGAGGAATACTGTTCCAAAGGTGCATATACGAGGTATTCAGACATTCTTCTGTATCCTCGTTGTTCTTTAAAATTCCGTATGCGATTTTTGTGCACAGTCTCCCGTATTTTGCAGAAAGCTCAGAAATAGCTTTTTCAGAACGATTGAAAAACAGCTCGGTTATTTTTGTATCCATGGATTAATATCACCGCCTTTCGTTTTATAAGAGTGGTAAATATATGAAAAGGTTACATAATCTGTAAAAAAGAAAAGGCTCAGTTTTTACTGAGCCTTTATTACTTTTACCAGATTTTTTCATCATCGCGGATTATAACAACCTTATCAGAGGTTATTTCGTTTACGATGAAACGCTGTTCGGTTTCCTTATCAAAGTCAACCTTTCTGTCTGCGTCAAGGACATCACCTGCAACATTAAGTTTATAGGTTACATCTCCTGTACGGAAGAAGGTTTCGCCATTGTCGGCAACTATCTGAACGCTGTCATCGAGCTGTGTAGTAACGAGCTTTTCTGTTTCAACGTCGTAGATAAAGGATGTGCCATCTGAGAGAATAATTGCAAAACTTCTGAAATCTGCGCTTCTCTTGATCTTTACATCACCGCCGAAGCTTGCGTATTCCAGCAATGTACCGTCAAGACAGTTGAAGCTGTAAAGCGTGGTTCTGTCGTTGTTGCCGCTTGTGGTGAAATAGAGAATATCACCGCTGCTACCGGCTACGGATATAGGAGCTTCAACCTCTACAAGAGGTCTGAATGATAACTCGTTGTCGCTGAGAACGTGGAGTTCATAAACAAGGGAGCTGGTCTGAGAAATTGCTTTAAGGTAGAACTTATCAGCCTGCTCGCAATAAGAAACCGATGCAATTTCGCTGTTGCCGATATTGGCGCTTGCGTCATGCACAAGGTAAGAATCGTTAGCGGTGTTTATTGAGACAAGGATATTGCGGATACCATCAGCTGTGCAGCCTGTAAGAACAATTCTGTCGTTATCCATATAAGCGAGCTTAGGATTCAACATATCAACTGCATTACCGTACTGTACACTTCCGGAGAAACCGCCTATGCTGTAAATATAAGCCTGTTCCTTCGAGAGAACAATAACATTATTGTCTACGATATAGGTTTTAAGAGCATTTTGAACATTAAGCTCATAAATTTCTGTAAGAAGACCAACTTCGCCACGGAAGTAGGTTGTTGTTTCTTCGGGGGTTGTTTCGGGAGCAGAAGTTGTAGCTTCGGTTGATTCCTCAGTAGTTTCCTCTGTAATTTCATCAGTTACAGTAGTTGTCACAGGAGGAATAACGGCGCTGTCATTTGAGGATTCACCGATAACAGGCATCTCCTCAGGAGTTGTTTCGGGGATTTCCTGGAAGGAGAAGGGTGTAGTTGTAACGACAGGAGCAGAGGTTACAGGGGGCGCGATGCTCAGGTGGTCGTTTTCCAGAGGATCATCGTCGTCAACTGCGATAGGAACGAATGTCTTGTCGTTAAGCTCGTCTGAGCCGAGTTCTGCAAGATATACAAGAGATAAATCCTGTACATCACGATAATAGCTTAAAGGAAGAGAAAGCTTCGCTGCAAGTGCAACGTCTTCATCTGAGTGTTCAGCAGCAAAACCGCTGATATCATCTCTCAGTATAGTTGTGTCTTCAAGATAGAGAGAGCATATTTTTATATCGCCGGAATCATCAACAGCGGACATCATCATAAGAATCTCGTTGTAGCTGACAGGCTCCATGAAAGTAACATACATATCTGTGAAGACTTCATCTTCTTCTGCGATATTGTAATAGTTCTTATCAGCCTCTAAAAGACGCTGTGAGGCGGACATCGCAACCTCAGGAGCAACTATTACATCAGGTGCGGAGGGTCGGTTTGCAAAGGTGATTGCACCTACTGCGACAGCAGCTGCTGCGGCTGTGCCCAATGCAGGCTTCCAATAGCTAGAAGCAATCTTCTGCCAGGTGGGTTTCTTAGCCTGTTTCAGTGCGTTCATTCTGATTTTTTCGGGATCAAGTGCGTATTCTTTCATCAGCTCTCGGTAAAAATCATTTTTATTCAAACCAGCATCCTCCTTTCCTGTAAATTTATGTAAATTAAAGATTAAATTTCTTCTTCTGTCTTTCAATTGTGCGGTAAAGCTTGTTTTTTACCGTTGAAAGATTAAGGTCCAGTGCTTTTGCTACTTCGTCAAGCTTCATATCACACACAAAATGCAGATAGAAAATACGGCCGGTGACGGGGTCATCATTGGCAATATCGTTGAAAATCTGCTTTGCCACAAGGGAATTACAAAGAACGTCTTCGAGACTTTTCTGTTCTCTGGACATTTCCGCTTCAACAGCGACCATCTGCTCTTCGCTGAAATCAGCAAAGGATGAGCTTACGCTGTGCTTTTTTATGAAACCGAAATAGTTTTTACATTCAAATTTTGCTATATTAATGACAAAAGCCTCTGCATTTTCTATATCCTCGTAACCTTTCTTGGCAATACGCTGATAGAAACGTGCATAAATATTCTGGAGAATATCCTCGGATTCCTGAATACTACCGCATTTACTTACGACAAAACGGGAAACAGAGGCAAATGTCTCGCTATAAACACTGTTAAAATAGGTGTCAAGCGCATTGCTGCCCAAAAGGTTCACCTCGCTTTTCCGACCTACACTTAGTAGTAGGCGATTTTTTCAAAAAAGTTTCATTTTGCAAAAATTTGTTGCAAAAATTAGTAACTAAATTTCGCAGGAATTTTTGTTATATGTGTGCAAAATGCCTTAAAAACATGATTTCTTCACACACTTTTATATTATATCATATTTCAGCTGATTTTACAATACCAAAATTCTGCCTGTCAAAAAAACAGGCTCTCTCACTCTGAATAGTGAGAGAGCCTGGTGCTTCTCCTGTTTACCCGTCTTTATCACGGTTGTGAGGGGTAATGCCCCATATGAAATCCACGCTTATTCCCTCGTTCAACTGAACCCCGCGCGCTGTTGCAATCGGCGCACGCTTCAGGGAGCCCATAAGCACAGCCCTTTCAGATGTCTTTTTAAACCGGGCCCCGGTCCTAGAAACATCAGAGGCACTTCCGTTACATAATGACAAGCCGAGCTATAAAAGCAGCTTTGGTTATATAACGCTTGAAGCGGTATATACTTTATAAATAACAAATAGTAAACAATAAATGATTAGAGGCGGCGAGTGGTTAGCAGTACGCTTGTTCATTTCCCGTGTTTTCAGAAAATCCGCTTCCCCCATCAAGCATAGCCCGATAGGAACTGGAACTTTAAAAAGGCGGTTATTGGTTAGCGGTACGCTTGTTCATTTCCCGTGTTTTCAGAAAATCCGTTTCCGCCGTTAAGCATAGCCCGACAGGAACTGGAACTTTAAAAAGGCGGTTATTGGTTAAGCGGTACGCTTATTCGCCGATGGTGATGGCATCAGGGAAAATACTCTTGCTTTCCTCTTTATTAAGGAAGGTTGTGCTTACATAACCCTGAATAATCGCGCCATCGTTTACTGTAATAGTAGATGCGCTTATATCACCGAATACAACGGCATCGCTTTTGAGCTCAGCCTTGCCTGTAATGGCGAGATTGCCCTTGATTTTGCCGTTTACGTTGGCATATGTAGATGTAAGGTCGCCTATAAGAAGTGTATCGCGTTCCATGAATGCGTTACCCTTCATCTGTACGTTACCCTGAATCTGAGATGTGCGTAAGCTTGCGTTATTGCAGGCGATATTACCTACAATCTTACCATTGAGGTCAATATCCTTTGTGGTTTCAACGTTGCCTTTGATGTTACCGTCAATGCTCATATTTGCAAAGGAACGTACGTTACCGTCGATAACTGTATTTCTGGAAATAACTGTGATTTCATTGTCATCAGCCTGCTGGTAGTAAGGTCCGGCGGAATAAGGAGTAGGGTCAGGCTGCTGATAGTTGTTGAATACAGGAGGCTGAGGCGGAACGGGAGGCGGAGCCTGTGTATTCTGCTGGGGAGGTGTAAACAGCGGAGGCTGGGGTGCTTGTTGAGCCTGTTGCTGTGCCTGCTGGTGAGCGTAGAGCTGTTCTATGGTTTCAGGCTGAGATGCGCTTCCTCCGAAATTCTGAGGGTTGGACATGTTGTTTTCAAAGCTGTTCTGCTCAGTAAACTCACCCTGTGTAAACGCATCCTGCTGGCGATTGAAGTTTTCAGCCGCACGAGCCGCACGCTTTTCAATTTCTTCAAAATCCTCGGCAATATTGTTCTGATTATTCTGTGCTTCAACCATATTATCGGTTATAGCCATGAATTCGGATGTATCCTCTGCGGCAACCGCATTGCGCATTCCGTCAACGGTGGATTTATCGTTGCGTCTTTCTTCCTTGCCGCCGCCGGTAAGTTCTCTGACTGCCTGCGAGAAATTTTCTTTGATTCCCATTTCTTTTACCTATCCTTCCTAAAACTGAACGGGCTTTGTCTTTTCGGTGAGCCTGTCAAGTTTATAGCCTCTCTCATCAGCGAGAAGCGCTTTTATTATATCTTCAAGAACAAGTACCGTATTGTACCTGTCGTCACGGTCATGCATAAGAACAACAGCACGGTTTGTATTTGAAATCTGATCCAGAACGTTAACATACATTTCTGTCCAGTCTGCACCGCCTGCGTCATTACTGTCCACATTCCAGTCGAAATAAACGAATCCGCGTCTTGTCATTTCTGCTATTATTGCGTCTCTTGTTTCGACGTTGAAATCATTGACACTGCCTCCGGGGAAACGGAAAAGTGAACATTTTACCCCTGTGGCCTCATATATTCTGTCATAGCACATCTTGAAGTCTGTAAGAAAGGCTTCAACACCTGCGTATATCTGTTTGTAATCGTGAGTTGCCGAATGAACGCCGATTGTATGGCCTGCGTCAACAATCTTTTTCATTCTTCTTGCACATTCCTCGCTGTTATCGGGAACAACAAAGAAGGTAGCTTTTAAATTATACTTATCAAGATAATAAAGTATACTGTCTGTGTACTGAGACGGACCATCGTCAAAGGTTAAATAAACATAATCCCTGTCTTCGTTGTATGTAACACCTGTTGTTTCGGTGCAATAAAGCTCAGGGAAAAGATTACTGAACCCGCCGTTATCAGGTTGCGCTACGCTTTCTGTTGTGGTAAATACGGAGGTCTCTTCTGTGGTTGTGGTTGCTTCGGATTCGGTGTTATCCGTTACCACGGGAGGAGTAGTTGTTGTTGAAGCGACTGTATCCGCTGTGATTCCTTCATTCAGTGCGGGAATAGACTTGACAAATCGTTCATAAAGCTCGCTGTCGTATTCGCTGATAAGCTTCAAGAATGCTTCTTTATCTTCAACCGCCTTATAAAGCTCAAAAAGAGATTCAGGAGTGTCAAAAGCGGCACTGTTTTCCAGCCTGAAATCACTGATCTGCGCTTCTAAGTCTGCAATTTTTTCGTTTTTCTGCGAATTTTGTATGCCTAAATAAACACAAAGACCTGTGGGTATAAGAATTGCAAGAACAATTATGGTTATAATCAGATGTTTAAAAAACTTTACACTTCCGAAATACAAATCTTTACCCCCGTGAATCACATATATACTTAAATAATACTATAATAATGCCTGATTGTCAAGTAATTTTCAATATTTTCGGTAAGGATATAACTGTCAAAGCAATAAAACAAGGCATTTTTGGGGAATGTTAAAAATTTTACAAAAACTATTGCAAAAGTCGTGTTTTTGATATATAATATATTTGTGTGTTCAGGGCTTAACAGATTACGTTAAGGACAAGCCCTGATGCAAAATTCTGAAAGGAGTTAAGTAACTACTATGATTTATTCACATGAAGTTGAAACAATGTGCCCCGTAAAGCAAGGCGTTTCTCATGGCGCTGCTCCCATTCCGGAAGAAGCAAAGTGGGTAAAGGCTAAGGATGTCAAGGACATTTCCGGCTTTACACACGGTATCGGCTGGTGCGCACCTCAGCAGGGTACCTGTAAGCTTACCTTAAACGTTAAGGAAGGTATTATCCAGGAAGCTCTCGTTGAAACAATCGGCTGCTCCGGTATGACTCATTCCGCAGCTATGGCTGCTGAAATTCTCCCCGGCAGAACAATTCTTGAAGCTCTCAACACAGACCTCGTTTGTGACGCTATCAACACAGCTATGAGAGAACTCTTCCTCCAGATCGTATACGGCAGAAGCCAGTCTGCGTTCTCCGAAGACGGTCTCGTAATCGGTGCCGGACTCGAAGACCTTGGTAAGGGCCTTCGTTCACAGGTTGGTACAATGTACGGTACTCTTGCAAAGGGTCCCCGTTACCTTGAAATGACTGACGGTTACGTAACAGGTATTGCTCTTAACGAAGACGACGAAATCATCGGCTACAAGTTTGTAAACTTCGGCAAGATGATGGACTTCATCAAGGGCGGCGATGATGCTAATACAGCATTCGAAAAGGCTCAGGGTCAGTACGGCCGTGTAGCTGATGCTGTTAAGATTATCGACCCCAGAAAGCAGTAAGGAGGTAGAATATAATGGCTTTATTTGAATCTTATGACAGAAGAGAACCCCAGATTCTTAAGGTTCTCAAGGAATACGGCATTGCTTCTATCGAAGAATGTGCTGAAATCTGCAAAGCTAAAGGCTTTGACCCCTATAAAATTACAGAGGGCATTGAGCCCATCTGCTTCGAAAACGCAAAGTGGGCTTACACAGTAGGTTGTGCTATCGCTATCAAGAAGGGCTGCACAAGAGCTGCTGATGCTGCTGCTGCTATCGGCGAAGGCTTA
>JAZNML010000077.1:0-3942 GCA_045579565.1 Ruminiclostridium sp. | reverse complement strand
TTTACTCCTATTGTGCATTCTGAAGCGGTCATCCATAAATGGTTCCCCCCATAATGCTCTTTCCCAATCAATTATCCCGGACACATGTCCATCTTTTACAAATACATTTCCTTCCCACATATCCCAGTGAACCAAAGATGCCTTATGGATTGTTTCGAAAGCTGACTTATCATTTTCCAATTGATTCATAAAAGTCTGTTCATCATATAAAATATCTATGCCTCTTTTTTGTGCATCAGAAATTAAATTTTCCAGCATTTGTTTTACCAACCTAAACAGAGAATCATATCTCACATCTTCTCCAAGAAAACCGAATTCAGGATTTTGAATATTCGACAATTCTCGGGATATCTCACCAATCTCAGTATCTATTATAGCGATTTCTTTTTCCGACATGTCCTTTCTTACTGAAAAGAAGTTGTCACCCTCCAATTTTTCCATAAAAAAGTAGCTGCCATCACATATAGTGTTACTGGGATCATAATACTGGATATCCGCAACCTTAAACGAACAATTTTCTGCAACCAGCTTCATGGCATTTATTTCTGCTTGCATCAAATTGATTTCATTTGAAATATTCCCTCTTCTATCTGCCGCTGCAATTTTCAGTATGCTTTCACTGCCATCTTCAAACGTAATATCATATGCCGCATTACACATTCCCTCTGTCAGTTCTTTTATTTCTGCTATCTGTTTATCCGGGAACACCATTTTTGCCATGCCGAAAATCGTTTCCTCGGATTGTCTGTTTTTTGTAATAGCCATTTTGCAGTCTCCGATACAAATTCTTATTTATAATCAAGTTCATTATACCACACTCTGTCATAAAAACAACTTTACATGTGCAACAGCCAATTTTAAATCATAAAAACACAGGCTCATCAAAAACCAACCCGTTTTCCAAAAGATGCTCAATGAATAATTTGTAATATTCAGGTATCATTTCCTCTGTTTCATCATGTGCGTGCAAAAGAATAATATGTCTGTTGTTCTCAGCAAATAAAACCACACCCGATTTAGGATTTATATCATGCATTTTCTGCCATACAAATTCCTTTGTGTAACCCGAATCAGGTCTTATAACATACTCCTCAAAATCGAATGTCCAGAAAGTGTCTATATCTGTATATAAGTTATTTTCTTTCCACCAGTCGTATGTAATATGCCTGTCATCAACCTTGTGAAAGCCCTTATCACGCAGATATTTCTGCAATGCCTCCTTGTTTTCTCCGCCTTTATCACCATAGGGAAAGCGGAAGGGCTTGTGTACACGCTCAACGCCGCTGTCTTTATAAAGCTTATCAAGCACCCTCTCGCACTTCTCGATTTCTTCAACACATTCTTCAAAAGTAAGCGATGAAAAACCGGGATGTGAGTAGCTGTGATTACCTACAAGCATTCCGTTTTTTACAGCATAAAGTGCTTCCTCATAAAACTCTTCAACCTTTTCGCCTGTGGCAAAGAAAATCACCTTTATATTCTTCTCTTTCAGATAATCAACCATGGCAGGTGTATTTTTCGATGAAAAATCATCAATTGTTAAAAGTCCGCTGTTCATTTACCGTACTCCTTTTATTATTCAAGCGTAAAGGATTTAAGCATACCCGTTCCCTCGCCCCTGTATGTAAGATATATGGCATTTATTCCGTCAGGAATATTAACCTGCACGCTGTAAGTCTCCCAAACGTTGCTGAACTCGACAGGTATCTCTGCGAGAATGTCGCCGTCCCACTTTGTGCGAACCTCATACACACCTTTTGCATAGCCTCTGGAGGTGACTGAAAACCTGCTGACGCCCTTGCATTCAAAATACTTGAAGCCTGCAGTCGCACCGTTCGTAATATTACCGATATAGCCTGTTTCCTTATCTCCGTCCTTGCCGTCCTGCATTACTCTGGGTGCACCCTCTTCGCCTACATAAAGGGAATGCTTTTCGGTAAACAGGTTGCAGGCGAGATAGGCGGGATATTCACCCTTTCCCTCAAGGGGAGCACCGTTCAGACCGCAGGAGGTCATCTCTGCCTGTACAAAAGAACCGTCAGCATTCCGCACCAGCTTTTCCGCACAACCCTGTCTGCTGTACCATGTTCCGTTTGTATGACGGTGATAGAATATATACCAGCTTCCGTTAATCTCTACTATACTGCCGTGATTGTTTGCACCGTATGCCATAGGCATATCCGCAGGCTTATAGCTGTCGATATGAAGATCTGTATTGCTTATCAGCACACCGCCGTAGACAAATCCTCCGAGAGGGCTGTCGCTTACAGCATAACACAGCTCATGCATAACCTCAGACGAATAGATAAAGACATATTTCCCGTCAACTTTACGTATGGATGACGCTTCAAAAAATGCGTGAGCCTCAAAGCAGGTCCCTGCACTGTATTCACAGCCGGGAACAACTGTTATCGGCTCTGTTTTCACTGTCATCATATCCTTGTCAAGGACAACCACGCGGGCGCCTGTTCTGCTTTTATCGCCCTTGCCGCAGAAGCCGCTGTAAAGATAGGTGTTCTCGCCCTCGGTAATAACACTGGGGTCGAACTGCGGCTCGTCACCGTCACGCTCCCCAAGCCTTGTGCCGTCTGGATAGTGGACATATCCGTAAAACTCATACTTACCTGCAGGTGTATCGCATACTGCCACAGACATAACCGAAGTTTTATCAAGCACATAATACAGATAATATCTTCCGTCGGGACCAATAGTCACATCGGGAGCATACAGGCACATTTTTCCCTGTTTATTCATGGGATCGGCACAGCGCTCATATATAACACCCTCATAACGCCAGTTGCCCAGGTCGTCAATGGGTGCAGACCAGCACACATAATCGCCCATACAGAACACATATCCGTTATAAAAGTCATGGGAGCCATAAACATATACTCTGTCGCCGAACACATACGGCTCACCGTCAGGGATATACTCCCAGCTAGGCAGATATGGATTAAATGCAGTAGTTTTGCTCATTGTTATCACCCCATAAATAATATTCCAACAGTTTCTCATCAAAATGGCCGCAATGCAGAAGATTTATAAAGAGTATTTTCGTGCTATGTCACCTCTGTTAAATTGTAATTCACTCGCCCAGTTCATCAAGAAAATTGTTGATAATATCACCACATTCTTCGGGCTTCTGCTCATAAATCATATGGTCACCTCCAAGACAAACAACCTTGCAGTTCCCCATTTTTTCGGCATACGGATAGATGGTTTCCTGTCTCGAGTTCTCATAAGTGCCAAGAATTTCCTCCAGCTTTGCATCTTCATATTCAGTGCGTTTCAACTTCATGTCAAGATCGTTGATTTCAATCTGTCGGTTAATCCATTTGCTGTATTCAATCAGCTCTTCTTCCGTCCGGATACCCCAGCTCGCACAGATATACAGTTTTGGCACATCATTGGTGATAATGCCATTAAACGCCGCCTGCGCATTCTCTGCAAGATTGCAGTCTTCAGAAACAGGAGCAAGAGAATCCATAGTCATCAACATAAGCTCATCACCCAAATACTGTTCTTCCTCTGTATAATTATCGGGATAATGATAGAAATAATCCCTCAGCACATACCGGCTGAATCCACATTTCGCAAGCAATGCCAGGCATTTGTCACCTAAACCGATTTCATAGGCTTCGTTCTCCGCAAAGGCATCAGCACTCAGCTGTGAGCCGTCTACGAAGATAACAGCTTCGATTTCTTCAGGATATTCACTCACCCAATAATTTGCATACGCACCGCCGATTGAATGCGGCATAAGTATGTAGGGAGCTTCGACACCTGCATTTTTCAGTGCATTTCTGTAGTCCTCAACAATATATTCAAGTGTCATGTTGTGATCTGTATCACCACTGAAGCCATAGCCTGCACGGTCAACAAAAACCACTTGATTGTTTTCTTCGAGGCAGGCCGTCATCTGCCTTGCAGCAACGGCATAAT
>JAZNML010000076.1:0-4651 GCA_045579565.1 Ruminiclostridium sp. | reverse complement strand
AGTGCGGTGTTATGTCACAATGGGGCGGTACATGGTATGATAAAGTAAACAACCGTATTGTGAATGAGTATTTTTATGGTCATACCGAAGGAACTATGGGTGCTTACGAGTATTATGTCTATGACTGGAACGGCAAGGACTATATTTTGACAATGCACCTCGAATGTGAGGCGGGATATTTTGAGCGTGAGGCAGACGGTGTTACGAAAACTGATAATTTTATCAATGGACAAGCATACCTTAACGGCGAAGAAATATCAAATGAAAAATTTGAAGAACTGCATGCCGAACTGAAACAGTATATGACAGCGGAAAATCGTTTCGACGTTGTAACATCAGGATGCTTTGAAATACATAAAGAGGCGGCAGAAGAACAGCTGGAAAATTACAACGCTTATATTATGGAAAAACTTTATACGCCGCAGATGACGTATTATGAAATAGAACATCATCACAGACAGGATGCAGATTCATTACCGCAGAAACCACAGGGAATAAATATCGCAGAATTAAGTTATGATGACAGCGGTGCTGTAAAAACGCTTGATAAAGATATTGAAAGTGCTGCTATTGAGTGCCTGCGTTCATCTGAAAGCTACATCAGAACCGCCGAGGCTCTTAAAAAATCAAAGGGTAAATATTACATAGGCGAAGTGGAGATTACCGCACTTACAGATGAAAATTATGCGCCCGTGATTACTGTAACACAGTCTTATTCTATGGACTTTGACAGTAACGGCAGAGATGAACACTTTGTAATTTTGCGTTACCTTGATATCGAGCCTGAATTTATCCCTTATGAAACAGATTGCTGTGTTTTTGTCTCGGATAACGGCAAGGCAGAGCTTGTTATACCAAAATCAGTAGATATGAGAATGGGAATAATGCAGGGTGACGGATTAAAGCACATAGTCTTTGAGGGCGGCTGTAACAACACAACATCATTTTTCAGTATATATTCAGTCAAAAATGGTAAGTCTTACAAGGAACTTGACGAATGGAACGGCCAGAGTATTAAGGACGGTGAAATTGTTCTTTATACACAGCTGTGCAAATACTGCGCCGCTTATGATATGGAAAAGCAGGAATATGTTTTCTATTCTTTTTATGAATAAAAATTATCAGTAAGGTATCCAGATAAAAAAGTTATAATTGCATTCAGATATATTGCACCTGAACAATTTTCTGAAAACAAATTCATTGGTTTTGGTAATAGACTTCTTCCACAAATAATGATATCCTTTGGTTGCAAACAAAACAATTAAACTGGAAAGGAAATCATTATGAAAAAAATAATTGTTATAACCCTCATAGCCACCGCATTCATATCTCTTCTGCTCTCTGCAAATGTGAAACAACAGAAACAAAAGCAACAGTCTGCTCCGATTACTACTACAACGTATATGACAGAGAAAGAAAAGATAACAACAGAGCCTGCCACACCGCCGTCGACTACCACAAGCGTAACGACTATAACAACAACGGTTCAGACTACTATGCCGGAAACGACTACTACCACAACTCCACCTGCTACTGAACCGATAACAGCAATTACAACTACGCAGCCTGTACCGATTGCCACTGTAACTACAACTCCAAAGAACGGAACCATAGAAGGTGATATGATATGGGTACAAGGCTTTGGTTTGATAGAGTATGAAGGCGGTGGAGGCATAGGTTATTACAATGCGGAAATGTACACAAACGGAAATAAGATAGGTTACTTCGGATAATACTACAAAGACCTGGCACGACGAAGCATCGTGTCAGGTCTTAATCTTTGTGCATAGCTGGGTTGGTAAAACACCGACTCAGGTCGCTGATGTGTTCTTGCTACATCAAAAATCAAAGATATATCTTTACTTTTACATCGGAAGTGTTTATCTTAATGAGTTTATGAAAATGTAAAACCCATTAAATTCAACTTTCTCGAATTTCAAATGGTCAATATGTCCGATATGCACCCGCCCTGAATCGGGGCCTGTGCTTGTATCGGTACTCCCCGTTTTAGGGAGTACCTGCATATAAAAAGATGACGCCCCGTTTCAGGGCGTCATGGTTTCTATTAGGTGGCTCCCCGAAATAGGGAGTCATGGGGTAACGTAATGTGACTCCATTGAAATTATAAGAAAGGGAGTCTCCGTTTTGTAGACCCCTTAAATACATGGTGGGATGAAACATCCCGTCATGAAAATTCAGGGGGCGCCAAATCGGCGCCCCCTCGTACATAACGGTGAACATTTCGTTCACCGTATCTTCTTGTTACATCTCGCTTACTGAAACGGTATCCGAGCTGTCCTATGTGTTATTCACCCGCCCGAAATTTATGCGGGTGGATGTGCTATCGAAAAAATATTTTTTGAAAGTTCGTGTTTTCTATTGACAAATTAAAAATATCTGATATAATAAACATACGTTTTAATACGAACAAAATGTGCGCAAAGAGGTGATGCGTACGCACAAGAATTTCTTTATGGTGCCCAACAGAATATTTGGCCTGAATCTAAAACCGAGAGAGCTTGCAGTGTACTGTTGTCTGCTTCGGCATTGCGATGATAACATGACTTGCTTCCCGTCACGAAAACTTATCGGAACAGAATGCAGCATAGACCGTAAGACAGTTGACCTTGCACTCAAGAACTTGAAAGAGATAGGTCTGATAGAATACGAACACCGACACCGCAGTGACGGTTCAGCTACAAGCAATCTGTATCGTGTAGCAAATCTGCTTGAACCTACGTCAGGGTAGAAAATGTTATGAGGTAGTGTAAAGTCTCTGTACCATGAACAAGACACACTTAACTATACTCACGTGAACATCATAATTAAATACAGAGAGAAGAAAGTACCGCACTCACTTTTTTCTTTGCAGTTAATATGTGCTCTATCCTTAAAAATCCTGCGAACAAGCGAACAAAGTCATCAATCCCTTTGACAATACGGTTTATACTGTTCGCAGGATGTTCGCTCTGTTCGATTCGTGTTCGACATTTCTTTTCTCTGCTTTTCCTTTTGCTATGCGGGAAGGTGGTTGTTGTTCGCTTGTTCGCTCGAAAATACAGGATAGACGGAACAAATATAACAAGCTCAAAAAACGCCCGTTTCTGCGATTTAAGACCATCATAGCAAAAGTACCCGACAACCGAAAACGAATCGATATTTGAGCCGTTTCTGGCGAAGTGTGGGCGACTGGCGAAGTGTGGGCGAGATACCGAGAATGGTGCTGTATGCGGTTAAGAGAAAACGAGGTTGAGAAATTTACAGCATAGTTTTGTAATTGCCAGCATCGTATTCGGCTGTCCGCCGAATACCTATACTACCCTCGAACCCCGCCGTTAATCAAGCTGTAAAAAGCAGTATCTTTAAAAAGGCGGGAACTGGGTAACGCCCTGCGTTCGGGATAACCCGAACCCCTTTTGAGCGAAAAAAGGGAGTTATGATTTTTATGCAGGTTAAATCCGGGCGCCTTTTTGGCTCCCGGATGGATTACAACACCGTGCAAAGCCCGTTGTTAAGCCATAAATTGAGGTTTCAAAAAAGAGGTCCAAAATATAAAATAACGAAAAAGCGGACGCCTTTTGAAAAAAATAAAGCGATAAAAGGCTCTGTTGAGCCAAAAAATCGGGCGTCTGCTTTCGTAGAAAAGGAAGCTTTCGCTAAATATATTTAATCATACAACCGTTGTTTTAACTCGTATATATCAAAGTGATATATCGGCACATAAAGTGCCGTGGCACAACTGGAAAGGTTAAAACAAATGAACAGAAGAAACGTAGTAATCAGAACAAAGAACGGTTGTATGGTAGTGCTTTCATTCAAGGAAAAGGAGAAGAAAGAATGGAAGAAAAATCTGCTGTGGCATTTGACAAACTGCTATGAGGACAGGCTGAAACAATAACAGAATTCATTTTAATTTCTTTCACAAAAAGGCTGGACTTGTGAGAAATATTGTGGTAATATGTTGCTCAATACCCAAAAGGAAAGCCTTAAGTTTTATGTTAGAAACGGAGGTTAAAATGAAAAGAGCATATTGCTTGTACAGGGTTTCAACCAAGAATCAGGTTGATGTTCAGAAGGATGATATACCCATGCAGAAGATAGCATGTCATGAGTTCGCAAAGGCTCACGGCTGGATTATCGAAAAGGAATTCTCTGAAAAAGGTGTGTCGGGTTTTAAGGTTTCAGCAGATGAACGTGATGCAATTCAGAACTTAAAGACCGCAGCACTTAATAAAGAATTCGATATTCTCCTTGTCTTTATGTTCGACAGAATAGGAAGAATCGATAATGAAACACCCTTTGTTGTAGAGTGGTTCGCACAGCACGGAATAGAAGTGTGGAGTGTAAATGAAGGTCAACAGCAGTTCAATGACCATACTGATAAGCTGATGAATTACATCCGCTACTGGCAGGCTTCGGGTGAAAGTGCAAAGACATCAGTACGAATTAAAACCCGTATGCACCAGCTTGTAGAGGAAGGATACTTCACAAGAGGGGTTGTTCCATTCGGATATGACCTTGTTAAAAAGGGCAGACTCAACAAGAAAGGTAACGAGGTTGGTGACCTTGTAGTAAACGAAGAAGAAGCATATTATGTACGAAAGGTATTCGAACAATGCGTAAGAGAGGGTAAAGGCTCACACGTTCTTGC
>JAZNML010000075.1:0-8085 GCA_045579565.1 Ruminiclostridium sp. | reverse complement strand
AGATTTACAACCAAACTCTCTATTTTCATAGCATTCACCTTCCTTATTTTTTCTAATTTTAACACATAAATCATAAATAATCAATAATAATATAAAAATAATAATTATAATTTTTTAAAAAATCTATTGACAAATCTTTCTTTGTAGTGTATAATAGTATCTGTTAAATACGCCGCTGTGGTGGAATCGGCAGACACGAGGGACTTAAAATCCCTTGGTAGCAATACCGTATCGGTTCAAGTCCGATCAGCGGCACCAAAAAACACTTGAATTTTAATTCAAGTGTTTTTTGTTTTTTAATACACATACAAAAATAACCCTTGCGGAATATCTGCAAGGGTTTATTTTATAACTTTTTTTGCATGAATGTATGGGGATAACCTTCTTCTAAATACTCATCTCCAACCGGCTCATAATCAAGTTTAATGTAAAAATTATAAGCCCTGCGTTGCGCAGAAAGGACAACACAAGAAGCTCCATGAGATGCAGCAACATTTTCAAGTGCTTCCATGATCATTGAACCGACATTTTTGTTTCGGTATTCACGAAGAACGGCTATTCTTCCTGCGTGATATCTGTTTTCAGATTCAGGGAATACTCTTCCACAAGCAATTACCTTTTCCCCGTCATAAGCAACGGCGTGCAAAGCAATCTCATCCGTTGCATCCAACTCGTCATTAAATCCCTGTTCGTCTACAAAAACAGTTTTTCGCACTTTTATAGCATCTAATCTTGCAGAACTGTCGTTAGAAACAATGACTTTTATATTCATCAAAGCATAAATCCTCTTATCAGTTTTTTCTTACAATAATAACCTGAGTAGCAGTTGTGTAGCAATCAGAGAAATCAATATTTTTAAGGCGGTCTTCTGTAATAGTCATACCTGCAACGCCTACATCCGCCTTACCGGAATCAACAGCTGCAATAATAGAATCAAAATCCATATTTTCAATTTCGAGTTTATATCCAAGCTTATCGCATACCGCCTTCATCATATCCGGGTCAAATCCAACGACCTTATCCTCTTCAAGAAATTCATACGGCGGAAACTGAGCATTTGTTGCCATAACAAGAGTACCGTTAGGATATTCAGTGCCCTCAGGAGTTGTATAAGGATTCATTCCGGCTTCTTCACCGATCCAATTAGACTTAATCCTATCGATTGTGCCATCCGCTTTAAGTTCTGCAAGTGCACCATTTATTAATTCGGTAAATTCAGTATTACCCTTTTTAATTGCAATTGCGTATTCCTCAACAGCGAATTCTTCCTCTAAAATTATAAGGTCATCATTTTTCGAAACAAAAACCTTCGCGGGTTCATCATCGATAATAACTGCATCAACAGTTCCTTCTTTAAGTGCTTGGACTGCATCAGCACCGTTCTTATATCTTTCGATATTTGCACCTTCAATATCTGTCGCAAAAATATCACCTGTTGTTCCGAGCTGAACACCAATTGTTTTATTATTTAAATCGGCAACACTAAACACCTCGTTGGGCTTTATCTGGGCACAACCAGTGCAAAAAACAATAAATGTAAAAAATAACACAAAAGTTTTTATAAACTTTTTCATTGTTTTATCCCTTTCATAAAATATGATTTTATTTTAATAATTTATTATACCACACTTTAACATATAAAGTCAATTATTATTTCAGAAAAAAACCGTGTGCACCAAGCACACGGTATATAGAATTAAAAAATATCCTTTTTACTTTTTATATGGCGTCTGATTAAAACAAAAACAATTATTCCTATACATATAATCAAGAAAACAGGAACAAAAAGAGTATTTGCATTTTCGTCTTCCGCAGACTTCATTTCTGTCCATAAATCTTGCATAAGCTGATTTGTTTCATCAGAAAGATTTATGAAAACATCTGTGTTTGTTGCAATAAAATCCTGATCCGGATAAGAAATAGGGTCACTCTGAGTTTCTTCATCAAGCATCTCAAAGGCAGCACTATGAGGAGTTGAATAGCAAATATAATCAATATTAGAAAATGCTATATCAGGCTCACACATAAAATTGATATACATTTCTGCTGCTTCCTTCTGTTTTGAGCATGAAGGAATACACATCGCATCAATGAACAAGTTTGTACCACTTTTGGGAACAACGAAATTAAGATCTTCGTTTTCTTCCATAATCGTAAGAGCATCTCCGGCATAATATGGTGCAATAAGCGCCTCGCCTGCTCCCATTTTATCAAAAATTTCATCCATTACGTAACCCTGAACGATATTTTTCTGTTCTTTGAGTTTTTCAGCTGCATCTTTAAGCTCTTTTTCTGATTCAGTATTAAGCGAATATCCAAGCATTATCTCAGAAATCGCAAAAGCATCACGAGGATTATCAAACATCAGTATCTGATCTGCATAATCCTCATTCCATAGAAGATCCCAATCGATATCCTCCTCATTCATATCAATCATGGTTGTATCGTAGATAATACCGACAGTACCCCATGTGTATGGAACAGAGTATTCATTTGCAGGGTCATATGCCTGATTACGGAAATTATCCATAATATACTTGAAATTTGGAATATTATCAAAATCGAGTTTCTGAACAAGTCCTTCTTTTATCATTTTGCTTATCATATAATCCGAAGGAATGATTATATCATATGTTGCGCCGCCGCCCTTTAATTTCGCATAAAGCTCTTCATTTGTAGCATAATTGGTATAATTTACCTTTATTCCTGTAAGCGCAGTAAATTCCGCATTTACGTTAAGTGTACCTTCATCAGCACCGGTTGAAATATATTCACCCCAATTGTACACATTAATAGAAATACCTGCATCCTTAAAACGCGTGTAGTATTCTGCATCTTCAATTGTAAGAGTCTGAGATTCAATTTCCTCTTCCTCTTCAAATTCAACAGTTTCTTCACTTGCACAGCTGGAAAACACACTTGCGACAATCAGAACAGACGCAAATAATGAAAAATATTTTTTCAACATTTAGTCCCTCCCGTACGCTTCATTACGTTTTGCCTGCTTTGTTTCGATAATGTGTTTTACTACAAGCACGATAACAACAACCAGGAAAATAAGTGTTGAAAGAGCATTGATTTCAGGTGAAACCTTACGTCTTGTCATTGAATAAATTGTAATCGGTAATGTCTGTGATGTAGAGCCGCTTGTAAAATAACTGATTATAAAATCATCAAGTGAATAAGTAAAAGCCATAAGGAAGCCACTTACAACACCAGGCATAATTTCGGGAAGAACTACCTTTCTGAATGCTTTGAACGGGCTACAACCAAGATCCTGTGCAGCCTCATACAAATGAGGATTCATCTGTTTGAATTTTGGCATAACATTTAGTATGACATACGGAACATTAAAAGTTATATGTGCAATAAGAAGAGTTACAAAACCAAATTCCAGATTCATTCTTGCTGCAAAAAAAACAAATAAAAGCATGAGAGATACACCAGTTACAATTTCGGGATTGATAATCGGCATGTTTGTTATGTTAAGAACAACAGCCTTGGGAATTTTTCTCATACTGTTAATACCAATAGCAGCAAGAGTGCCAAGAATAGTTGATAAAATGCTTGCAAGAACTGCTATAATAATTGTATTTATCAAAGAAGAAATGATAATTTCATTTCTGAACAACTTTTCGTACCAGTCAAATGTAAATCCGCTGAATACCGATCGGCTTTTTGTTTCATTGAAAGAAAATACAATAAGAACAAAAATCGGCACATAAAGGAACATAAGAACAATACCTATATAAAGTTTTCCAAGTTTTTTCATTGTGAACCTCCTTATATAAGCACCTGATCATCAGGACTGAATTGATTCATTACAGTCATTATCACAAGAATAATAACCATCAGAACCATTGAAATCGCAGCACCAAGATGCGGATTATATGAATTTCCAAGGAACTGCATTTCTATTAAGTCACCAATAAGCAGATTAGAACCGCCTCCAAGCATACGAGAAATAATAAAAGTAGAAATCGCAGGTACAAAAACCATTGTTATTCCTGAGGTTACGCCGGGAAGACTAAGAGGGAAAATTACCCTGAACATAGTATGAACAGAATTACATCCAAGATCATTTGCTGCTTCAATAACACTTTTATCAATCTTAACCATTACTGAATATAAGGGAAGAATCATAAAAGGAAGGTAATTATAAACCATACCGAGTACAACCGCACCCTCTGTATTAATAAGTTTAAACGGTCCAAGACCTATTAATCCAAGAAGCTGATTTATAATTCCGTTATTACCAAGAAGTGTCATCCACGCATATGTTCTGAGCAGGAAATTCATCCACATGGGAAGCATAACAATCATAAGCATAGTACTTTGTGTATGCTTTGACATACGCGAAAGCAAGTATGCCAGAGGATAAGCCATAACAAGACATATAATCGTCGCAATAACTGCAAGCCAGATAGAACGGATAAATATATTCGCATACTGGCCTACATCAGCAATATAATCGAGTGTAAATTCACCGCCGTCTGTTGTAAATGCGAAATAAACAACCATCAGGAGAGGAACAACAATAAACACAACCATCCATACAAGATAAGGAGCGGAAAAAGCTTTTAATTTCATTACTCTTCCTCCATTTTCTTCATTATATGGATATCAAAAGGATCAACAGCCATACCAATCATTGCACCAACCGGCTCAAATTTAGTAGAATGTATCATCCATTTATGATCAACACCGTCAACTATCATTTCGTAATGAACGCCCTTGAATACAACAGATTCAACAATACCTGTAAGCTTAGCCTGATCAGCAGGTATAATTTTAATATCCTCCGGTCTGATAACTACATCAACTGTTTCATTAGGCGAAAAGCCTTTATCTACACACTCAAATCTTCTTCCTGTAAACTCAACAACGCAATCTTCTGGCATACAACCATTAATAATATTGCTTTCACCTATAAAATCAGCAACGAAAGCATTTTCAGGTTCATTATAAATGTCAGTAGGAGAGCCTATCTGCTGAATATTACCATTATTCATTACAACAATGGTATCACTCATTGTAAGAGCTTCTTCCTGATCATGAGTAACATATACGAAAGTAAGTTCAAGAGCCTGCTGAATCTTTCTGAGTTCAGTCTGCATTTCCTTACGAAGCTTTAAATCAAGCGCGCCAAGAGGTTCATCAAGCAAAAGAACCTTGGGGCGATTGACAAGAGCGCGGGCAATCGCTACACGCTGCTGCTGTCCGCCGGACAATCGGTTTACGGAGCGCTTTTCGTACCCCATAAGGTTAACAAGTTCAAGCATTTCCCCTACTCTTCTAACTATTTCCTTTTCAGGAAGCTTCTGTACACGAAGACCGAAAGCAATATTTTCGTAAACATTAAGATGAGGGAAAAGAGCATAACGCTGAAATACGGTATTAACATTACGTTTATGAGGCGGAACACCATTGATTCTTTTTCCATCAAAGAATACATCACCACTTGTCGGTTCAAGAAATCCACCAATAATACGAAGAGTTGTAGTTTTTCCACAACCAGAAGGACCAAGGAATGTAACGAACTCTTTATCCTTAATATCAAGACTTATATCTTTAAGAATACGGTCGCCATCTTCAAATTCAACAATAATGTTCTTTAAACTTACAATATTTTCCATTTATTTTTCCTTTCATGTAAAAAACGACATTTTCTGCCGAAAAACATACAATTTAAATATACGGCAAACAATACTTTTTGTCAATAGTTTTTATAAAAATTTATTTTGCACATTATCACAATAAATCGTCTTAATATATGTTTTATCCTTATAAATAAAGTTTTATATTGACATTGTTAATTAACAGTGATATAATTTCATTAATTTAATTGGCAGTCACAATTATAGAAAGGTTATCAAAATATGAATATAATTATAGTTGGTTGCGGAAAAGTCGGACAAGAAATAACAAGTCGTCTTGGCAATGACGGAAATAACATTACCGTTATTGACATAAACGAGGAAAAGGCACGTGAAACTGCTGAAAAATATGATGTAATTGCAATTACCGGAAACGGTGCAACTCACGTAATACAACATGATGCCGGGATAAGAAATGCTCACCTTCTTATTGCCGTGACAGGCTCCGATGAATTAAATCTCTTATGTTGTCTTATTGCAAAGAAAACCGGTAACTGCAATACAATTGCCCGCGTCAGAAACCCCGATTATAGTTTAGAAGCGCCGTATCTTAAAGAAGAACTCGGACTGGCAATGGTTATAAATCCAGAAGCAACCGCCGCTGCTGAAATAGCAAGATTACTTAGGTTCCCTTCTGCAATTAAAATAGACACATTCGCCAAAGGCAGAATAGAACTCATGAAATTCAGACTTCCCGAAGGAAGTGTGCTGGCAGGATGCAAAGTTAAAGAAATAACTACAAAATTACATTGTGATGTCCTTGTATGCACAATTGAACGTGAAAACGATGTGTTCATTGCTAATGGTGAATTCAAATTCGAAGACAAAGACGTTATATCAATTATTGCCACCCCAAGAAATGCAAGTGCTTTCTTTAAAAAAATCAATTATAAAACAAATCAGGCTAAAAACACAATAATTGCAGGTGGTGGCGGTATTACCCATTATTTGTGCGAAACACTTCTTAAATCCGGTATAAATGTAAAGATAATAGAAAAAAAACTCGAACGCTGCGAGCAACTTAATCAACATTTTCCAAAAGCTGATATCATACATGGTGATGCATCAGATCATGATTTACTCATTCAGGAAGGAATTGAGGAAGCTGCCTCCTTTGTTTCTCTTACAAATATGGATGAAGAAAATATACTTCTTTCCTTATTTGCCGAAAGTATGATGCCCGGAAAAGTTATTACAAAAATTAATCGTATAGAATTTGATAGCATAATAAAAAAGCTTGAACTTGATTCAATTATTAATCCTAAAAGCCTTACCGCAGAAAATATAGTACGTTATGTTAGAGCAATGAAAAACACTATCGGTAGTAATGTTGAAACATTATATGCTATTATTAAAGATAAAGTTGAAGCCGCAGAATTTATTGTGCGAGAACCATCAAAGCTCATTGGAAAACCGCTAATGGAACTTAAATTCAAAAATAATCTCCTTATTGCAAGTATAACCCGTGATGGAAAAGCAATCATTCCCCGTGGACATGACACGATTCAATTAGGTGATTCCGTCGTAGTTGTTTCAACACATCTTGGAATTAGTGATATAACTGACATACTTGCATAAACGAGGTTAAAAATGAATTATTCAATGATTATTTATTTTCTTGGCTGGATATTGAATTTTGAAGCTATTTTTCTATTAATCCCTGCTATAACCGCTATTATATATGGCGAAAATGAAATAATTTCTTTTCTTATTACAATATTAATATGTCTTTCTGTCGGACTTTGTACTACAATTATAAAAAAGCCCAAAAAGAAAACCATATATACAAGAGAAGGATTTGTAATAGTTTCTCTAAGCTGGATAACACTTAGTATTTTCGGTGCATTACCCTTTGTTTTTTCAGGAAACATTCCTTCGTTCATTGATGCTCTCTTTGAGACTGTTTCAGGATTTACAACAACAGGTGCCACAATTCTCTCTGATGTGGAAGCATTACCAAAATCATTACTTCTCTGGCGAAGCTTTACCCACTGGATAGGAGGCATGGGTGTACTTGTTTTCATTATGGCTTTCCTCCCTCTTTCAGGCGCCCAAAACATGAATGTCATGAAAGCGGAAAGCACAGGCCCTTCTGTAAGCAAACTTGTCCCACGTGTGAAAACAACAGCATTAATACTTTACTCAATGTATTTTGCGCTTACAATCATTCAGTTCATATTATTGGTTTTGGGTGGAACTCCTGTTTTCGATTCAATTAATATTGCTTTTGCTACTGCCGGTACCGGTGGATTCGGCATAAAAAACGACAGTATCGCAGGATATTCTCCTTATTTGCAAACAGTTCTGACTGTTTCCATGTTCCTGTTCGGTGTAAATTTTACCTTTTTCTACTACATTCTGATTCGCAGAGTCAAAGATGCATTCAAAATGGAAGAAGTGCAAGTCGGAGGCCAAGCGGTCTTAGGAA
>JAZNML010000074.1:0-2671 GCA_045579565.1 Ruminiclostridium sp. | reverse complement strand
TTTGCACAAAGGCTAAAAGCCTTTTGTTACCGGCCAGCGCCTAAAGACGCTGGCTTTCACTTTGTTCAAGCCTATTGCCATTGCCGCTTTTGCCGCCCCTTAAAGGGCGTTCGTATTACTTACAACCCTTAAAAGGGTCTTCATATTCTTTTACACTCAATTTATCAAGTGCTATATCATGTTTTTCTTGTTCTTCTATGTATCTGCATATTGTAGCCTCATTCAACCCTACCGTTGACACATAATACCCTTCTGCCCAGAAATGCCGATTCCCATACTTGTACTTTAGATTTGCATGTTTATCGAATATCATTAGCGCACTTTTTCCTTTTAAATATCCCATAAAGCTTGACACACTCATTTTTGGTGGTATACTTAATAATAGATGTACATGATCTCTCATCATGTGTCCTTCTAATATTTCCACGCCCTTATATTTACACAGTGTTCTTATTATTTCCTGCAAATCTCGTCTGTACACATCATATATCGCTTTTCTTCTGTACTTCGGTATGAACACTATGTGATACTTACACATCCATTTGGTATGTGCTAAACTATTCGTTTGGTTTGCCATATATTTACCTCACCTTTCTTACAATAGACCTGAACAATCTTATTGTACCAGAAAGGTGAACTTTTTGTAGCATAGCTTTTGTTACCCACCCGCATAGCGGGTGGTTTTCTGTTTCGCTTCGCTCAACTGCCTTAAGGCATTAATGAAAAAGCCGCGCTGAAATAAAAATCAGCACGGCTTTAATGTAATGCACCTGCTTCTTAAAAGCTTATTGATAATATTACAGCAAAGCCGCCTCTATGCCGATTACACCTGTAATATCACTTTCGTTATCCCATATAACCGAATAGAGTCTACTGCCGTAATGAACGGCTTTAAGCTTGTCCATAGCCGCACAAAGAGGGTTGTTCTCAAAGCCGCCCCATATAAGCAGTGAAAAATCCGTTTCGGCAGCAGCCGAACGCAGAAAATCCGAACACAGCTTCGGGTCGTTGTCTTTTATATAAAGATACGATACAACACCATGATTTACAATGCTGTCGGGACGTGGAAATTCAGGATAGCCGAAAAGCTTTGTCGGAAGCTTTGAAACAAGCTTGTACACCCCGCCGTACGAACACATTTTATACTGCTTTGTGGCTTGCTGATTTCCTATAAAACAGCAGGCTTTGATTTCTCCGTTTTCCCGATATGAATAAAACTTCTTTTCGCCAAACCCCTGATATTCTGTACTGCACGGAACAAGACTCATTTCAGAAAAATGCTCTTTCATAAGCTTTTCAAAGCCGTCAGCATTGTCAATTTCAACGGGAATGATTTTCTTTCCGCCGTGAAAGCAGTAGGTGGTATAATGCCCGAGATATTTATATTCGGGCATATTTTTGTGATGCTTTTCGAAAAGAGAAACAGCGTCTTTATTATCATCAAGAATTGTAGTGTAGCTGTATGAGCAATCGGCAATTTCGCTGTGCAGAAAGGAATACGCCTTTGCAATAAATGATATTTTGCGGCGGTAATCGGGGTGTATTTTCAGACCTGTAAGGTAAGCACACTTTTCATTTCTGCCGTTTACATATTCATTTCTTACAACAGAACCGCCCACTGCGGCGGTTCTTCCATTGCTGTTGTCGATGATAACCATTATCCTGTTGATATCGCCGTCTGCCGAAAATGACTCGTATGGCGATTTGCCTCTTAAATACTGAACGTCTATTCCGCCGCTGAAGCTGCCGCTTTCAAAAATTTCGCATATACCCTCATTGTTGGACGGGTCAGCAAATTTCAATGTATACCTGTTATTTTGGAAGTTCATCAAGGTTTTCTCCAATCGGAACATTCATTTTCTGGTCTACTTCTTCTCCGAGACGTAGGTTCATTCCCCAGAACAATCCCCACATAAGCGGGCTTGTCCTTCCAAGAGAAGCAAAGCCTCTGCTCAGAACTGTTTTAGGTGCAGCAAATTCCTTTCTTGCATCACGGCACAGCTTGCTCATTTTTTCAGCGGATACCAGCTTCGGCTCAAAAGCAAGTTCGCCGTAGTTGTAACCGTCCGCAAGCCACCATTTATCGTAGATAAGCCGATTATCAGCCTTCAATCTGTCATAAAGAGCGGTATTCGGGAAAGGAAGCAGATGATTGAATGCCGCCGTATAGAAATTATGCTTTTTGGCAAATTCAAGAGCGTCATTTACAGTTCGCTCATCATCATTGTCATAACCGAAAACAAAGGTTGCGTAAATACCTATACCTGCGTCGTGTATACGCTTAACAAGCTCATCGCGCTCGCCTATTGCGTAGTTGAATGACTTGTTCATCTGCTCAAGATTTGCCTTGTTAAGACTTTCAAACCCGATAAGTATTATTTCACAGCCGCTTTTTTTCATTATTTTAAGAAGCTTTTCGTCCTTTGCCATTGAAAGCGTACCCTGTCCTGCCCATTTTATATTAAGCGGGGTAATGTCCTCAAACAAGCTCATCGCGTTTCTTCTGTCGGCAACAAGATTATCGTCAACAAGGAATGTGTAGCGGTGCTTTGATTTCTTTATGTCATCAACGATAAGGCTGTGGTCGCGGCAGTAATATTTACTGCAGTAGAATTTTGAAATGGAGCAGAATTCACAGCTGTGACAGCATCCGCGCCCCGTTTCCACAAGA
>JAZNML010000073.1:0-25551 GCA_045579565.1 Ruminiclostridium sp. | reverse complement strand
ATTTTAATTTATTCCACATCAATCTTCATCTCAAAGGGTGCAAGGACAATTTCACTGCTATTCAGAGTGAATTTCTGCTCCTTATTTGTGTTATTGAAAATGAAACGTGCGGTAATATCTTCATTTGTACGTGTTGTAATTTCCACATTGTCAGGAATACTATCGAAATGCACTATGCCTGTTTCGGAAAGAATATCCTTTACAAGTCTGTTATATACTTCCTTTTCGCAGACTGTACCGAAATAATAGGCATTGCCCTTACCGTAGCTGTTTTTGGTGATTGCCGCTTTACCTTTATAGAATTCACTTCCGTACACTGCCAGTGTTTCAGCTGTTTCGGGACAGATTACATCACACCACTGGCGGCAGTTATATGTATTTCCGTCTGCAAACTCAATACTTCCGCTGTCCCATCCCATCGGGTCATATTCTTCAACATAAGCACCTATAAGCTCACGGTAAACAGTAGGGAGCTGTGCCATAATACACTTGTTGAATTCATCCTTTACACCGCTCCTGTTGGTAAGAATAACGGTACCGCCGTTTTCCACGAAATCATAAAGTGCCTTTACAACCTTTTCATCTGTCACATACATTTCAGGCGCAACTACCACCTTATATCCCGAAATATCTGCTTTCTGGCTTATTACGTCTACATTTACGCCGTATTTTGTAAAAGCGGAATGGAATAACATGGGCTGCTCCATATAGTACATATTGCCTGTCTGAGGCTGAATTTTGAAAGCATATTCATCCTCGGGAGAATAGAGTATCGCAACATGGGATTTAATCTGAGTATCACGTACATTGCACAGCTTTTTTGCCTCCTTGCAAAGGTCTTCAAACTCCGCAAAACGTCTGCCGGGAACATTTGAATGGTCGATAAGTCCATGCCAGTGCATTTCCGCACCGCCTACGGCATTTCTCCATCTGAAATGAACAACGGTATCCGCACCATGGGCAAATGCCTGAAGAGAATACCCCTTTATCATACCGGGCACAGGTGTTCTTGTCATAGGTGCCCAACTGCCGATACCTCCACTGAGCTGCTCCATTACCCAGAATTTATCCTGCTTTACACCACGCATAAGATCAAGATGGAATGCGTGAGAATAGTTTTCGTCAGGATTGTCAGGAATTCTTGTTGTAGGGTAGTTGTCATAGGAAATAAAGTCAAGACCCTTGAATTCATCATAGAAATTCGGCATATTCTTACAGAACCAGACGTTTGTAGTGAGCTTTGTATCAGGGCAGTTCTTACGAATAAGCTTTGCCTGCCAGTTGATATGTTCAACTACACTGTCGGATGCGTAACGGTTGTAGTCCAGCATATATGAGGGGTTAAGCCATGCGTCGGGATAGCTGCCGTAGGGAGGATTTATCTGCTCCCATGATGAATACTCACCGCTCCACATAGCATTTCCGTATGCTTTATTCACAGCATCTATTGTGCTGTATTTATTCTTCATCCATTTACGGTATTTTTCTATACAAGTTTCGCAGAAACAGAAGTTTGCCTCAAGCTCGTTATCTATCTGCCATGCAACGATATTTTTATTATCCGCATAGTGCTTTGTCATAGCAATAATTATACGCTCGGCATAGAACAGAAAATCGCTGTTATTGATACATCTGTGACCGCGTATGCCTGTTCTTGTTTTTCTGCCGTCCTTTTCGGTCTGGACAGCATTTGGATACTTTTCGTAAAACCATAAAGGAGGACAGTTCGTAGGTGTGCAGAGTACGATTTTCATACCACGTGCTGTAAGTATATCAATTATCTCATCAAGCCATGTAAAATCAAATTCGCCCTCTTTCGATTCAAGTCTGCACCATGCAAATTCGGCAAGGCGGACAATTTTTACACCTGCTTTTTTCATCAAATCCGCATCAGCTCTCCATAAGGATTTATCCCAGTGCTCGGGATAGTAGTCAACACCTATTATCATAAAGAAACCTCCTTGTTATTAATCATAAGAACCTTGTTTTTTCGTCTGTATTCTATGGGTGAAATATTCTCATACTTTCTGAATACAGTACTGAAATAGCCTGCATCGGTAAAACCTGATTTCCCGCATATTTCGTGAACAGGAATGTCCGTTTCCGCAAGCAGTCGTTTCGCCTCCTGCAACCTTCGGCAGGTTATATATTCGTTAGGACGGATGTTCATTGTCTGCTTGAAAATTCTGCACAGATACTGCTGCGATATTCCTGTAATCTCCGCAAGCACTGCAACCGAGAAATCCTTTCGGAAATTTTCCTCAATATAGTTGAGTGCATGCATAAGGATATTACTTCTGTCAGTACCGCCTACTATATCATTATTTGACACAAGGCGATGAAATTCAATCAGGTACTGATATACAAGTCCCGAACAGGTATAATTTCCGAATACCTTGTCAGTTTTAAGCGTAACAAACATCTTATCAAACAATTTCTGCAAAACCGTACTGTCCTCAGTGGCTATGACAACAGGCATTGTCAGTTTTATTTCGCTTAAAATCCTGTTACAGTCATACCCGTCAAACACTACCCAGCACACTTCCCACTTATCGTCATCGGGGAAATATTCGTGAGGATAATATGCAGGCAGGAAGAAAAAACACCCCTCGCTTATCTTCAACGTAACATCGTCAAATTTAAGCCAGCCGTTTCCGCTGCCACAGTAAAGAATCTGATTCCAGCAATATCCCTCGGGACGTTTTGCATGACCGTGATATTCCGTTCCTCCGATACCTGTAAGATATACAGGAAGAGTTTTTACCTGTTCTATGTATGGGTAAATAAACTGATTTATTTTTGACGACATACAATGTCACCCTTTCATATCAAGCTGATTTCAGTATAGCGTCATTTCCGGGAATTGTCAAGCTTTTTTAGTTTTTTGAAAACGATTTTATATTTAATTTATTGTTAAATACGCTTATTTTAATATCCACTTTAGTTTTTTGAAATAAAAACAAGGTATTTATTTCAGAATTTTAAATTGACTGAAATTATATATAATGCTATTATTAATTTAAAGTATTTTTATGCAAAGGGGCTATATTATGAAACTGAAAAGGATTTTTGCAGTTGCCGCTTCGATACTTATGTGTGTTTCTATAAACAGTAATGTTTACGCTGAACAGGAAACAGTTCAGATTACTGTATCGCCATCGGAAGAACAAAAATCTATTTCACCATATATTTATGGCGTAAACAGCGGTGCTGACCTTTCAGCGGTTTCCGCAAAATCATTCCGTCTTGGCGGCAACCGATTATCTGCATATAACTGGGAAACAAATGTTTCTAATGCCGGCTCGGACTGGAACAACACCTCAGATATGTACCTTGTTCAGAATGCGCTTGAAGAATACAAATTTGCTCCCGGAGGTGCAGCCCTTCAGGCGTCCTACGAAGCAAAGAGCGGCAATATTCCCTATACTCTGCTTACCTTACAGATGGTAGGATATACTTCTTCCGACAAAAGAGGAAGACCCACAGAGGAAAATGCCGCACCCTCAGCTTACTGGGATAAGGTTGTGAATCGCAAAAACAGTGAATTTCTTCTTGAACCTGATGTTGATGATGATTTTGTCTATATGGACGAATATCTCAACTATCTTATTACAACCCTGGGAAATTCAGAAAGCGAAACAGGCTTCAAGGCTTACGCACTGGATAATGAACCGTCACTGTGGAAACATACTCACAGTCTTATTCAACAGGAACCTCTTACCTGTGCGGAGCTTATAGAAAAATCCGTTGACCTTGCGAAAGTTGTGAAGGACATGGACTGTAACGCCGATGTGTTCGGTCCGTCTTTGTTCGGATATTCTGCATTTGATACTCTTGCAGGTGCTCCCGACTGGAATGAGCTGGAAAAGGAAAACGGCTACCGCTGGTTTATTGATTACTATCTCGATGAAATGAGAAAAGCAGAAGAAGAAAACGGCATCCGTCTTCTTGATGTACTGGACATTCATTACTACACCGAAGCAAAGGGAGTTTGCGGCGAACGTTCCTGCAACCATTATGACAACGATGAATGCATTAAGGCAAGACTTGACAGCGTTCGTTCGTTATATGATGAGACCTACCGCGAAAACAGTTGGATTACTGACACAGGCGCAGAATTTTTCCCTCTTCTGCCCAATGTAAAGAAATCAATTGATACATATTACCCCGACACAAAGCTGGCATTTACCGAATATAATTTCGGCGGCGGAGACCATATTTCAGGAGCGGTTACACAGGCAGATACTCTCGGAATCTTTGCGGAAAACGATGTGTATTTTGCTACAATATGGTCATTTGACCACAATGAGTATCAGCTTTCCGCAATCAATATGTTTACAAATTATGACGGTCTGGGTAATGGTTTTGGCGATACTCTTGTTAAAAGCGAAGAAAATAACGAAAATATTTCGGTTTACTCATCAGTAGACAGCGAGGATGAAAGTGTAGTAAAAATTATTGTTACAAACAGGAATATAAACGACGAAACTCCTGTAACTATCAATCTTTCTTCCGAGGAAATTTACGGCAATGCCGAGGTTTATTCACTTTTCGGTGATACTCCTGAAATCAGACAGCTGGACGGAATTGAAAGTATTTCTGAGAATATTTTTTCTTATACTCTTCCTGCACTCTCTGTAACCGAATTTGCTGTGTATATCAAGGAGGAGGCAGTTAATATTCCGATTATTGTTATCGCAGGCATTTCTGTTATTGTTTTAATTATAATCGGTATTATTATTTTTAAAAAGCTTGCACACAAATAAACATATAACAGCAGAACGGCTCTCCATACGGAGAGCCGTTATTATGTATTCAAATATCACCATTTCCTGCTATCCCCATAAGCGACAAAGCCAGTGCTTCCGATTGTATCAATGTTGTATGTGAGGGGTCACACCTTGAGGTTGTCATATTTTGGCAGAAAAAATACTATTATGCTTAATCTTGTCAAAAACAAGTGTAATTTTTTTACGCTTGTTTTAATTTTATGTGTAAAACTATTGCATCGTTGCGTTTTATATGTTATAATAGCAAAAAGGAGGATTGATTTCAATGTTAAAAAATTACACCATTTCAAACTTTAAATCCTTTATGAATGAAACTACATTTAATCTTGAAAAGACTAATTACCAAACTCTTGCCTCTACAAACGTTAATAACAACATGTTAAAAGGGTTAATGTTTATTGGTTCAAACGCTTCCGGTAAAACCAACTCTGTTCTTGCCATCAAGTTTCTTCTTGATTGTTTATTTGGAAATAACGATACTAGTTATGTACCCTACAAATGCCTTTTTAATTCTAATCCAACTATAAAACTAAGTTATACATTTGAAATTGAAAAGAAAGAAATTAAATATGATATTAAACTTCAAACTCTTGACGAAAGTATTTATGAAGATTTATATATTGATGATGTTTCTGTTTTTCATCGTGATTGTTCATATGCTTCAGTTAATATAAATGAGCATCTTGAATATAGTGATGTCCCTAAAAAATCATTATTTTTGCGTTCTGTTTATTTCAATACAAAATTCAGAGGTAATTCTACCCTTCAAAAATGGTTTGAATTCTTAAGCAATTCCATTTATGTAGATTTATATGAAAGGCAAATCACCACCTATAAGGATACGAATTTAACCATTGATTCATATTTAGAAACATACGGTACTGATAAAATAAACGACTTTTTCAAGGAATTCAATTTCGGTCAAGAAATTGCATACGGTCAAAAAGTCACCGGAAAAGCATTCTCTATAGAAGCAACTGAAAAAACAATTTTTTATGTTCGTGATAATATAGGAGCACCTATACCTTATCAATATGAATCTCTTGGCAATAAAAACCTTATACAGTTATTACCTGCGTTATTTCACTGTATCAACAATAACGGTATATTAATTCTGGATGAATTTTCAAGTGGTTTCCATAATGATTTAGAAGAATTATTAATAAAGTATTTTATGAAACATTCCACTAATTCTCAAATTATCTTTGTCTCACATTCAACTAATTTGTTATCTACCAGTCTGCTACGCCCTGACCAGATTTACTCTGTTGATTTTGATGAAAATGGCAGCAGAATAAAAAGATTTTCAAGTGAAAAACCAAGAGAAGCACAGAATATTGAAAAAATGTATCTAAGCGGAATTTTTGATGGAGTGCCAAGATATGAAAATATCACTTAACAAAGATAAAAACATTGGTAAAGTTTTGTTTATCGTTGAAGGTCAAAAAACCGAACCTTATGTTTTAACAAAAATCTTCTCTTCCATATTTGATTATCAAGTTGAAATACGTGAAAGAACAGGTAAATACAGAATATGCAATTCAAAATCAAATCCCAATTCAAAAGTATTTATCATAAATTCTGAAGAAAGCAATATACGGTTTATCAAAAAGGATAATGAATTTTTAAATAATTTATTTAAAATCCTGATTGAAGAATATGATTTCGATGTTGACAATGCTGCTATTTATTACATTTTCGATAGAGATGTAAAATCAAATACAGAATCAGATTTTTTCAGAAAACACATTTGGTTGCTTTCGAATTCACGTGAGAATATTAAAGACAAATTTTTACGTCAAGGATTACTGCTAATCAGCTATCCTTGTATTGAAAGCTTTGTCCTTAGTAACTTTATATCTAACAGTTCTGACACAAGATTTGCTGTAGGTGACGATCTTAAAAAGCATATGAATACTATAAAAGTGAATCAACAGCGAATTAATGCAGCTACTTTAAAATTCGCTACTGATGAACTTTTAAAATCTCTCGAAAAAATCGGGTTAGACCCAATAAATCCGAACTTATTTGATGATTTTAGCGAATACAATTTATCACTATTTGATTCTGAAGAAAAGGAATACCAACTATCATCCGCATATCGTTGCATAAGCCTATTAGCTATATCATTAATGGATTTAGGGTTAATTGAATTTGAAGAATAAGCAAAAACGGCTCTCATTACAGAGAGTCGTCTTTTCTTATATTGCCTTTGTTATTCTTATCTTAAAAAATTAGGTATAGATAAATTCTGAATTGTGTATGTAAATGAATATATAGTATACTCCTTTTGGTTTTCTAAAATATTTTTAATTGGAGCATTGTCCATTTCTTTATAAATATCACAAGAAACTATGTATTTATTTTCTAAAACATCACTAACGACTAGGCTTATAGAATCAACTTTTTCTGCAAAAGAAATCCATTGTTTTATTGGAAATTGAATTTGACACACACTATTACATTCAACAATTTCAGTTGTATTAAATTTATAATAATTATTATTTAAATATATCCCTAATAGCAATATATTATGCTGTGAACTGTTTTTTACTGTAAAATGATTAAATTTAATAACATAATAGGTTTCATCCTGTATTTTATTGATATCTACTTCATTTATTAACGATACACGCGAAGCATGTGCCGCTTGATACTCATTGGCTATTCTAATATATGGTATATATTTTTTCCTTTCGTCTTCTTTTCGTTCAGACTCAATGCGCCACAAATCCTCTTTTCTATCTGCCTCTCCTTTTTTTATTGTCCAAGCTACACCTAGCAAAGTAAATATTCCACCCAAAAGTGCAGCTGCAATTGACAGCACAATATTTTGAAGACTAGTGTTCGGTATTATGTAAATCAAATATCCTGATAATATTAACCCAAGAATCAGTTCTAATGCGACAAAAAAACGTAGAATTTTAACACCATACAAAAACAAATCACAGATATTAAGAAAAATTATTAATAAAGCAAGTAATCCAAAAACAAATTTAGGGATTAACCAATCATTAAAAATCGACATATATAAAAAATCTAAAAACCAATATAATAATATGCCTTTTATAGAATTTGTTGTTAACCGCAATTTATCGTCTTGATTAGGCTTATCATCCACAACATAAACTGCTATTAATGAGAAATATAATATTGGAATATGGATAAAAATTAATCCAAAAATGACCCAATTCCAAATATAATTAATATCATAATAATTGAATACAAATATGCTTACAAAAAACCAAAAAGTAGCAATCAATCCCCATTTTCCCCAAAGATTTAAAACTGGTATTTTAAATATAGGTTCAGTATTCCTAAAAATATCAATAACTGTAATCACTGCAAACAAAAGACATGAAGGGTACCAAATGTATTTAGCAATAGTATTATCAACAATTCCATTTAAAAATGGAAGAAAAATAAAAATTAATACCGAAGCTATTACAACAACTCCACAAATAACTTTTAAGATTTTTTTCATAATCTTGATAATAATTTTCATAATAATAAAAAACCACTTCTTAAAAGATTTTAAAAACTGTTTTGATTTGTTGATAATTAATTTTAAAAAATTTTGATTTTTCTTCATAAATCCTCCTAACTTATAAATCACATTTTGCAAATAAATCTATAAGTTTTATTAAAATATAATAGAAGAAATATTAAGAGTAATTAAAACAAAGAGTTATCTGCATTGTAAAGAATTTTACTTCACCTCAAATTTATAATATCATAATGTACTATTAGTGTCAATCTGTAAAACAAAAACAACTCTTGGTTGCAATCAAATAAATACCTATACAAAAAATACTGCTAATACACAGTTAGTAGCAAACTGAATTAAAAACAACAAACAGCCCTTCTGTATTCCACGAGAAGAGCCATTCTTATGTATTCACTTATCGTTACTACCGTTTCCCGCAATTCCCATCAGCGACAAAGCCAGCGCTTCCGACTGTATCAATGTTATATGTGAGGGGTCGCCTTCACGAATTCGCATTGTTCTTCTGATTTCTTTAGGTATAACTACTCTGCCGAGGTCGTCAATTCTTCTGACAATTCCCGTTGCTTTCATATATTAGATTCCTTTCGCGGTATTTTTTTGTCGAATCGCTGTGCGTTTCTTTAAATCTATTATTTACCGCTTATGGTGTTTTATACTTTTATTTTCAGAATTCTTATGCGTTTTGCTTTTGAATAAATTACATCAAATCATCAATAAGACCGATTACATGATCATACTGCGATGAACTGAGCTTTCCTTCAACATAATACTCATATGCCCTGTCGTTGATTTCTTCTATACTTGGCCCACGATATTCTCCTTCACAATTGATATAATTGCCGATAAGTGATTTGATTTCTCTGAATTTTGAATCTCCGATATGATTGTCGTACATAATACTTTACCTCCATTTTTAACGTTTTCTTAATATTTCCATGAAAATCCGGACAGTTACTTTATTTGCAACCTTTCCAAAATTTTCTATTTTATTAACTGTATCAGGCTCTTCCTTCATACAGTCCTGATATACAAACTTAGTTAAGTTTTTCAGGATTATAGGCTGTTCATCTACGCCCCAGTTTTCCGGTAAGACACCCTCGTCAACAAGTTTTTCAAGTATCTTTTCTATTCTTGCAGAAGTTATAATTGTTTCTGCCAGCATTTCCGATTCTGTCCTATGCTGAGTTTTAAGTGAACCATCCCACTTCGGAATTTTAATTTCCATGAACTTTTCGTGTACAAGTTTAAGATAGAAGATATCTGCCTTATTAAGTCTTGTAATGTTTTTAACAACAACACCCTCACCCGTTTCACATCCAAGCTGTGTCTGACCTACAAACTGTTTGCAATGTTCCCAGGAAATAAATTCTCCCTCATAAAAGACGGGGACATATATAAGATTCAATGCGGTCACAATTACCTTAACCTTATCCTGAGGAAGATAGCTTTCGGTTTCAGCGTCATATACATCATAAAAATATGCATTCTTGTATCTATCCTTTGGATAGATGACACGGTGAGGCACAAGCCATTCACCGTAAAGCACAAGATTATCACCAAGAACAGTCTTTACAAGGTTTTTATCAAGCTTATTTTTCCATTCTATAAATCCATTAAAATCACTGTCTTCGCTCAATAGATTGTTTCTGCTCTGGCCTATAACCATGTCGCTTTCAGAATCATACCTGATAGCTATATTCGCCCCATCAATTTTCTCCTGAATAACTATTTTATCACCTTTGCGGAATTTAAACTCATATTCTTCCTTAATTCTGCTTATGCTTATGTATTTTATATGTTCCATATATTTTCCTCCGATTATTTTTTATTTTAAAATTCATCCTTATCGCAATCCCGGAAAAAGAACCATACGTCTTCTTCATATGGCCCGCTTGAATACGGCACAGTAAATTCAAGCCATACTCTGTCTTCATGCTCCATCAATTTTTCAGTTATCATGAGCTTCCATACATAATCATCACCATATCCTTTCTCAAAAAAGCGACGTGCATTCTCTTTTATTGCTTTAAAATAGCTTTCTTTTATTTCATCAAATATCTGTTCCTCTGAAAGATATGCCTTTGCAAAACCACGGCAGGCAGGAATCAACAAATTGTTATTAGCTCCTTCCAAATTGCTGAAATATTCAGCAGGTATTTCAGTTGCAATTATCATATTGAACGCACTGTCTGAAAAGTAATTAATTTTCTTGAATAAATCATCAGCTGAAAACTTGCCTCGCACCGTAAGTTCTCTTATCCGAGACCTTCTGAAAATCCTTGATATATACTCATCCTCGATATCAGTATGAATGGAAACACGTTTATTATCAGTATCTATAAATACCTCGCATCCCATTGTTTTTACACTATCAGGGATATACACATCTGTAAGAGAATCGGTTCCCGCAAAAGCAAGATTGCCTATCTCTATGACGCCGTCAGGAATCATCAAGCTGGAAAGGCTTCTGCAACGAGTGAAAGAATAATCTCCGATTATTTTCAGACTTTTCGGAAGAACAATATCTGTCAACGAAAGACATTCTCTGAAACAACACGTGTCTATTTTTTCAACTCCTTCGGGAATTACCACTTTTTTTAACTTATAACACTCGTCAAACATTTTATGTCCAGTTTCTTTAACCGACGAACACAAGGTTGCCTCTCGAAGATTTATACAATGCAAAAAGACTTCACTTCCTATGGTTGTTACCGACTCGGGAATAATTACGCTTTCAATGTAGCTATTACCTGCAAATGCTTTATGCTCTATTATCTGCACCGTATCGGGAATTGATATGTTCTTTTCCTTTCCTGTATAGCGTATCAGCTTGCCATTTACAATCAACCAATCATTTTTCAAGTTATTCATCCAAGGAGTAAGACGAAGGTATAATCCATATTCATACAGCAATTCATCAGAAATTACTATTTCTGTAAGCTCAGGGCACCATCTGAACTCCGTCATCATATATTTAACCTTATTCCCAAATACTACCTTTTTCAGATTATCACAATAGACGCAGGCTGCTATATCCAAATCCTCAACATCATTTCCGAAGGTGATTGATGTAATGTTATTGCAATGTTCAAAAGCACATTTCTCAATAACATTAATTCCTTTTGGAACAACTACATCTGTTACTCCCTCCTCTTCAACATATTTCTTCAAATAACAAATTCCATTTCTTTTTTCAGTTATAAATCCCATACTTTCTCCCTCCTTTTGTAAGAATCAATAATTAGCTCATTATTCCTTGTTTTGATGTAACCCCAATCCTTAGCTGACATAATGGATATCCCCTTTCTGACTACTTAATTACAACAAACAAAAAAGCACGAAAAGACAATTGTCAATTCGTGCTTATTATACAGCAATCCTATGAATGACAATCCGACGAAAGCGCAGAATTCTTCCGACAAAAGCCAGACAAAGAAGCCATATTTGTTTTAAGTTGTTGAGTGCATTGTATCATAACTTATGATATTTGTCAATATGTTTTAAAAAATTTTTATTGTTGACTTTTTTCAACAAAATATGTATAATATCATCAAAGAAAAATTTTTTCTTATTTATTACGTTTTCATGGAGGTAGCACATCAATGAACACAATAGGCAATTCTGACCGCCCTATAATAGGATGCAGCGATGATGAGTTTGAAATTAAACCATACATTGAGGCGCTTTCAGAATTCATTAAGGAATGCGAAACACCTATGACCGTTGCCGTACAAGGTGATTGGGGCTGTGGTAAAACAAGTATGATGAACATGGTAAGAGAGTACTTAAAATCCTACGAAAAAGAAATTGTTGATGTATGGTTCAACACATGGCAATTTTCACAGTTCAATATGAACGATACTCTTACCATAACCTTTCTTCAGCACTTACTCAATGAACTTACAAAAAATCTTGCTCATAATGTAGAAATCAAAGATAAGGTTGTTCCTAAACTTAAATCAATATTCAAAACACTTGCAGTAAATGCTTCCGGATTTGCCTTTGGCGAGCATGCAGCAAATGTAGTTGAAAAAATAGGTGATGAAATTACAGGCGAAGAAGAGCTTGACAATGCGGCTAAAATAATAGAACTTAAATCTACGCTCCATGAAGTTATCAACAAGGTTAATAAACGTGTTGTTGTATATATAGACGATTTAGACCGACTTCAACCCGCCTGTGCAGTAGAACTTCTTGAAATACTTAAATTGTTCGTAGACTGTGAGAACTGTGTATTCGTTATGGCGATTGACACCTCTGTTGTATTCCAGGGCATACGCGAAAAATACGGAAATGATATGAGTGATGCAAAAGCTCAGAGTTTCTTTGATAAGATGATTCAGCTCCCTTTCAAGATGCCTGTTGCATATTATAAACTTGATAGTATGATTGAACGTCTTTTGACTTTTTTACAGAACGATTCCATATCGGAAAACAGTACTGAACGCAAAAAATTCATATCGCTTCTGAAAGCTACTGCCGGCGGAAATCCAAGAAGCCTTAAAAGACTTGTGAATTCTATAATGTTACTTGATAAGGTTGCTGTAAAAAAAGGGCTTTACAACGAAAACTCTTCTGACAAATCAATAAAAATTCAAATTCTTGTTTCACTTTCTTGTTTACAACATCGTTTTAACAAAGTGTATGATTTTATTGTTAATAACAATACCGTTCAGAAAATTAACCTGTTATGCAACACATTCTCTATTCCCGACAAAAACAATGATGAGCATTGTTCACTTATGATTAAGGAATTGAACCGATACGGAATGTCCAAGTTAGACGAAAATGATATGGATGATTCCGAAACATTGTATGAATTAACCTCTTTCTTCATCTCAAAACTTAAAAGCTATTATGATATGCGTAAGAAAAACAACATCAACAGTAATGACATATTACACGAAATCGTTGGTATTATAAGTCTCAATAATATCGTGAATATTATTACAGATTCTAAAACTCCCGTATCTTCCGCTTCATCAATAGTTTTCGAAGAAGAGCCCGTCAAAACAGATGAAGAAGAAATAGACAAGCTTGCAGAAAGAGTAAAACAGCTCATTAATGAAAAAACATCTGAAAGCAAAAAAGAAGCTCATAGACTTATGCAGAATGCGGGTTACTATTATTCAATTTATTCTAATAGCGAAGAGAAAAATGAACCATTAGCTTATACTAAGTTAAAAGAAAAATTAAGTGAATATTTTACCATTCAAGAAAAAAACCGTAATGGTAGTTACACCACTGAAATTGATTTTAATGGTACAGAATTTATTGTATTAAACGCAACTGCATCAGACTGTTCGACACAAATACAAATAGGGTTTGCAGAACACGGAATTTCTCCAAAACCTGCTTTATCCCAATATGTTCAGGATTTTGTCAATGAAATTACTGAACATAAAAAAGAACTGGATAATCATTTCGGAGAAATTGGTTCTTCTAAATCATTCGTATCATTAATTTCACCCCATATAAACAAAGACGAAAAAATTATAAGCTATTATGCTCCTTTATTACAACGTGTAGCGTTCACGGTATTCAGCGAACATGTTATCGATAAAATTATTGAATTCGCTATAAATGTTCGCAATAATCCAAATTGCATGATAGAAAATAATTAATAATCCGCTTGACAAATTTAAAAAATTGTGTATAATAAAATTAAAATAACTGTACTTCTCTCTGCTTTTGTAGATTGAGGGTGCTGACTTAAAGTTGACCGGTTATATCAGAATATATGTGTATAAGCATATAATGATTTCGGTCATTATATGCTTTTTTATTTTGGAGGTTTTTATGAACAGACTTAATATTTCAATGCTCGGCGATATTTTTGCCGATACAAGCTTCGCTCTTTCACTGGCAGATGAATGCGACACTGAAAAGCTTATGTATTGCGTTTTCGCAGACGGTCGTGCTGCCTGCCGTGTTAATATCTGCTTTTTGCCTGATCTCGAATCAGATGAAGAACATGTCTTTATTGAAAGCATTGAGCTTACATCTGCAAACAGAACTCAGGCAGAGAAAATTCTTTCTGAATTAGTAGAGAATAACCAGCGTGTTTCTAAAATTCTCACACAGCTTGATTCTAAACGTTACTGCAAACTGACCGAAATAAACACTTATGTTGAAATCGATAAGTTGAAAGCTTTCCTTTTTAACGACGATTTTTCTTCTAATGTAAACGAAATAACTGTATGCTTTAAAACAAGTGAGTTGATGCATAGTCAAATTTCCGAAAACGGTTATGACAGTATCAGTTTCAGAAGCATTTATGATACCGTATATTACCCGCAGGGTTCTTCCGTAATAAATACAGAAAGTATAGCTCAGCTACATTATGCAATGCAGAAAACAGATGTTATTGTAATAGTAGACTCCCCTTTTTACAGTAGTTTTACTGATGAACAGCTTGAACTTTTAAAGCCCTATATTAAATCTATACCAGTAGCAGCTTATAATTCAGACAGTGATCTTTTACTTGATACACTGGAAGATATTGAAGAATTTGATGAACTCAAAGAAGAATTTTTTGAAAACATCAAAAAGGTAAAATGCAGAAATGTAAGCCGTTTATTGAAGAATATCAATGTGGGTAATGCCTTCTGTGATGACGAAGGAAAAATGCTTACTATCGGTACTTCAAGCGGTGACGACGGCACTGACCTGGAATTACACGATATGCTTATAGCTCTTTCTTTGAATTTAATCACTCAAAAACTCAGTGAATGGAATTCTAATGTCAAGCAAAATGAAATTCCTTTTTCTAAGGAACATATCAGCATAATCACCGAACTTGCAGATAACGAAGAACAAGTAATTGATTTCCTAAAAAGCGACAAGCCGCTTATTCACGCAAACGGTGGTATTACAATAAAAAACCACGGCAAGTACAAATTCAAAGAAAGCTGCATAATTGCAGCAGGACTTTACAGATATCTTGATACTGTAATTGACAGTGCTGATATAAACGAAACAGATAAATTTCACCTTCATAATAAGCTTCTGCATAATCTTGACAGTTATGCCTTCTATGATGGGCATAAACTTTTAAACAGAGAATTATTCGTAAAAGCGGCAGAGGCAATACGTATAAACGATAACGAAGATATTATAATTGAGCTTGCACGTAATGCCATAAATTATCTTAATTAATTCATTATCACAAATATATTTATCATAAATTCAGTTCAACTGCAAAATAAATACCAAAAGAAAGGGAGGCGTTATAATGACCGCTCTTGAACATGTTTTCCCTGATAGTAAATTATGTCGGTATGATTTCGGTATATGGGTTCATGCTAACAAAATAGAATTATTGAAGAGAGATTACACCAAAAAAATATATAATAAATATGACAGTCTTTATAGTGATAAGGATTTGCGTAAATATATAGTTGACTAAGGTGACAAACTCTTGTGTAAGTCATAACAAAGCTGAAAACATCGTGAATATGGGTTATATAATTCCATATCCAACTAACAAAGAGGTACACAAAAGGAGAAAAAATGACAGTTAAAAATCATCAGTTCTATGATTATACCAACTCTTCTGAGGCTGAAACAAAACGCCTTCATACACAAGCAGGAATACTTCACAACTTTGAACAACCTGTATTTAACCGCATAATTTCAACCATAGATAAGCCCGTTATTCTGGACATAGGCTGTAATGACGGAACAGCATCGATGAAAAGACTTTCCGGCTTTGACACAGGCCTCTACATAGGAATTGATATAAGCAAAAAAGCAATAGAAAATGCAGAGAAAAAATACGGAAGGAACGACACAAAATTTTATTGCAAGGATATTACAAATGATGATTTTTGCGATTTTCTTTGTAATATATTATCACATAAAAAAGCTGATATTATCATAATATCCCTTGTTCTGCTTCACCTTGAAAAACCTTGCGAACTACTGAAAAAAATAAAAGCGTATCTGAAAACAGGAGGCAGAATAATCATAAAGGACATCGACGACCGCAACAATAAAACAACTTATGATCCTGATGGTATTTTTGAATTTGCATACAGCATCACTAACCGAACTCCATTCAGTGGAAACCGCCACACAGGAAAGAACATTATGAATTGGCTTTCGGAATGTGGATATTCAGATATAAAAAATGAAGCAGACGGATTATCAACAAGCGGAATGACAATTTATGAACGACAAGCACTCTATGAAACATATTTTGGTTTTTTTATAGAAGATTGTAAGGCATCAGTAAAAAATAATAGTTATGATAAAGCCGAAAACGACCTTTTATGGTGCGAGGAAAACTTACCTAAAATAAAACAACTGATTGAAAATGAGGATTTCCAATTTTCTCTTGGATTTATCATCGTTTCTGCAACAATATAAGTAAATATGAAAGGAATTATATAATGAAAGAAATTACTGTATATGATTATATGTCAAAAATATGTGATATTAACGAATATAGTCAGTTTTATCATCAGATTACCAAAAACACAAAACTAATCATAGACGACGGCATGGAAGAATACGCATCAAATGCGAGAAGACCATATTACAGACTTCGTGGCAAAAAAATAACAGAGGATCAGGCATTCGAGATAATACGCCGTACGGACAGATTGTCGCCATGGAGTCTTGAAATTCCTTGTGACGATCTTATAGAACCTATTAATATTCGTAACAACTGGACTCGCAATAATTATTATCCATCTCCGTCTGGCTGGGTGCATCCTGATGGAATCATAGGTATTAACGATATTACAGGCAAATACCCTGAGCTTGAAGAGCTTATAGATGATTTATTAATACTTATCCACTATTTTCCGTATCTTGATTTCGTCATGGCAATAACCTCTTGGGATGAAATACCTCCATATCTCTGGAAAAAATTATCTGAGCTTAGAAATCATACATACGATGATTATCCCGATTTTTTTGACAATATAATGATAGGATTCTGGGTACATAATGGAACTATTGAAGTTATGTCGCCTGAACGAACAGCAATTGTTTATTCAGAATATGACAAGAAATACGGCGAGAAGAATCAGAAGATATATTGTCCTGAATACTATATGGATTTCCAGCCTGATGTAATAAGTGATGACTTTGTTAAAAGGTGCTATAATGCTTATGGAGTCGATGAAATCCCTGAAACATCGGAATGGTTCAGGAAAAAATAGTGACAATAATAACAAAACAATACAAGTATAACAAACGAATATCTTAATCATAAAGGAGAAATGGTATGAGTTGGGGCAAAAAATGGACATGTTATATAAATAATAACACAGACCTTTACCCTTTGCAATTTGCCAACTGTGAACGTCTTGAAGCAAACGACGCAGTCTATATTTTTGATGAAGTGGGTAGTGGAAAAACAATAAGCAGCGGTCTTATGGCAGCGCATTATTTATATAATCATAGTGGCAGAGTACTTGTAATAACTGCAAATGCATTGGCAAAAAAAGTTGATTTGGAAAATGGCCAATTTCTAAATGACTGGCTTGGAAAGCTTCCCTTAAAAGACTATGAAAATCGCATTACTGTCATCAATAACCATTGCAATAACATATGTAATAATGGCGGTAAATGGGGACTCGTTATCATTGATGAAGCACATTTATTTCTGAACAAAGACACAGACAGATATAAGGAACTTATCGGAAAAATAAAAGCAGATAAGATAGTCTTTCTCACAGCAACTCCTATAAAGAGTGATTTAGAAGACCTAAACGTTTACTGTGATATTGCTGATAAAGTTCTCGAAAAAGAAACAGACAGAAAATGGATCAATATGCTTAGTTCCACAGAACACCCTATTTGTAGTATGTTTGATCCATGTCTACCTGTTACAAGATATTTTAAAGACACTATTAAAGTTTTACGAGCTGATGGTGATAATCCTAAACTTTTGAAACGTAATTTTCCTGAACTCTGGAAATATCAGATTAAAAAGGAAGGTGATAATACACCAAAACTCGAAAAACTATATGAAAAAATATGTGAATCAAGAAAAGGTGAGAAAGATAAATTTGTCATTTTTGTTCGATACGTGGAAACAGAAGCTGATGTAATTGAAAAATACCTTAAAGAAAAAAACATAGGATTAAAAGTCAAGAAAATCACCGGTGAAAATGTTTTCGTAATAAATAATTACACAAGTCCGGAACTGACACCGGAAAGTAATATTGATATCCTTATACTTACTTATCAGATTGCTGAACAGGGGGTAAACCTTCCGGCATTTAATTACGTTATCAATTATCATATTTCTGCATTTCCATCATCACTTGAACAACGTTTCGGAAGAATAGACAGAATTAACAGTAAACACGACGAAATCAATATGGCATTTCTTATTGCCGAAAATTATAATTTAGATCACTATGACATAAACACCTTCAATCTCTTTAATTCTATTGAAATATACTTAAACAATCTTATCAGTCTTATTCCTTCACGAAATACTATGCTCACACCTGAAATTATTGAAGAATATCAGAAATATATCAATTATATTGTTGCTTACAAAGATATAATTCGGAATGTAGCTGAAAAATACACTAAACACACTTCGAATGAGTATGAAAAAAGTATAATTGAACAGTTTATGAATGAACATCAAATTATATACAGCGAGGATCAGTTTTTAAATGATGTAAATACTATTCTTGATGATATGTTCTTTAATAAACTTTCAGAGGATATAATAAAAGAACGATATGATATAATAGATAAAATAGAAAATAATATTTTCTATATGAACAAATTACAACTCGAAACTATTAGCGCCAAAGATGTGTCTACAAATATTGGAAATAATATTAATTATAATGAATATGCAAAAAATTTTATAACAGTTGTTGAAAAACAACGAGAAACATACAAACAACTGATGTCATATTCAAAAGAGCTTGAAGATTCTTTTATAAAAAACGATTTTTATAACATAATAAGTTTATATCTTGACCATGATAAGAATCAAAATGACAACAGCTTTATAGAAAACACACCTTTTGTAAAACTATGTAAAAATTTTGACAAAATACTGCGTAGTTACTCGCGAACTAAAAAAGCTAGCTATCGTATATCTTGCAGTGACGGATACGATTGGCGCGAAAGGTTTTGTGATAATCCATTTGTAAAAGGGATAAAAGAGCTTGAAACCGCAATAAAAAACAATATTAACGAAAGCGATTTATATGAATGTTTCAAAAGGCTTGTAGGCGAAAACTTTGACGGTAGTTATCAAAGCTGCTTAGAGCTTTTTAAAACGGGAGATTATCTTATGAACTATAATGAGGGCGGTTCACTTGTAGCTAGTAATTGGTTAAAACTCGCATATGGTTGTTTGAACAGAAATCCTGATATCAAGCTATATGAAAGTAAATTTATTCCAACGATTAATAATCCCTTACCAATAAACATATTTTTTAAAGATTATTTTGAAGGCGTCGATTTATTCAGTCATTACATTCGTAACTCTTCAAGAAGATACAGAAGCTACAGCGAATATAAAAATTTTAAATTTTGCTACATAGGAAAATCAGATAATTTGAAATTTGATGACTTTATAAGCCGAAAAATTTATGGAACCATCTATAATTGAAAATAAGCAATTCATTTAATAAAAACCGCCTCCAAAATATGGAGGCGGTTTTTATTATAATTGAGGCACTCTTCCATTTCTAATAAATATAAGAACCTTGCAAGATATGTTTTTTAAAACTCGCCTCTTACAACCCTTTCGTTTACACTTGCAACAAATTCATTGATTTTATCATAGTCCGGATTTTCAGGTAGACTTGTATTCCTTTTGGCATAGTTCAGTCGCTTCTCATAATCGTTAACTATTTCAAAAAATTCAGGTGTAGGCTGTTTATTTTCATCAAGATACTTACCATTACGAATATCCATAAGTAAATCATGTTCCGCTTCACGATATGTAATAATCTGCTCCTTTTCAAGAATGTCAATACACATCATATAAAGTCTGATAAGGTTCATAGAATGCTTTCCAAGCTTACCGTGTTCTATTGCCTTGCTATTTCTTGAACCGATATTCTTGTATGACTTAACAATATTTTTAAGTTCAGACCACATTTCAGTATAATCTCTGAGGGGATAATGGGTTAAATTAGTATCCATAAAAATTTCAGTCGTCATATCCGGATTAACTGCCTTGTCAATATAAAGTTTGATCTGACCGGCAGGAATACCATATTTTTCTTCAAAGTTTTCCGCAACATGAAGAATGGTATTACAGATATATACTTCAAGCTGTTCCTGGCCTACAAGTCTGTTTGACTTATTTTCAAGCCTGCGTAACTGTTGATTTGCGTAACCCCCAAAAGAATTAACCGCTTTTTTTGACAAAAATAAATGAGCGTTATCAATCAATTCTTTTCCGATTGGGTGAACATATAAATAATGTTCTGTCTTATTACCAAGCATTTCAATAATACTGGGATTTGCATTTGTTAGCAACGAAATGAGTTTGTTAAACGAATAGATTACAGTATCCGTTTCCTCATTTGTGAACTGTTCAAAACTCTGGTTGGTGAGGATTTGCATTTTACTGTTCAGTGCACACCCTCTGATATCAAGGTCGCTGTTTTCGGTATTGGTTCCATAAGCGTGTGAACCACCAAGAGTCAGGATAATAACATTGTTACCAAGACTCTTATCTTTTCTGATAAAATCATACTCTTCTGATAATAGTTTTGTTTTGATTTGTTCAAGATTCATTTTTACTTCCTCCTTTTTATAAAACAAAAAAGCACGAAAAGTCAGATGTCATTTCGTGCTTATTATATAGCATTTCTATGAATGACAATCCGACGAAAGCTCAGAATTCTTCCGACAAAAGCCAGACAAAGAAGCCATATTTGTTTTAAATTATTACATATAGCATATCACATATTGTTTCACTTGTCAATGTTTTTTTCAAAAACATTGTATTTTTCGGCACAGTGTTTTATTTACATCAGAGTAATTTTAAACTGAGCATCAAGCTTCGGAATCGGCACGCGGTATTTTTTTGCAAGTTCAGGACCGCAGGAATTTGAACCCACACCTGCCATTCGGCAATCGATACAGATTACGTTATCTTCACACTTTTCAAGCTCAAAATTATGACGTTTTCCCGCAAGCTCTTCTTCGGTATATTCAGATGCATTAAAGGAGAAGTGTTCACCTGCTTCAAATCTGATTTTTGCTTCACCGTCAGTGAGCATCATATATTCACAACCATAGTGTGAGGAGTTTTCCTGTGGTCTTGTGTAATCCTCGTGCATATCACTGATAAGTGAGCTGAAATTGCCCATATATGAAGCTCTGTGCTTATCAATATAGCTTTCATAAGGCCCGTAACCGAAATACTCAACCCTGTCAAAGCTCTTTGGCACAAACAGTCTAAGTCCAAAACGTGGGAGGAATGTGACCTTGTTTGATGTTTCAAGATTACACTTTGCGCAAACACCGTTTCCGCTTATGGTATAAGTAACATCCATAACTGCAAAAGGCTGATAGATACTCCAGCCAAATGATTGCTTTACAGCGATCTCAATGCCGTTTTCAGCAGATTTGACATCAGTGCTGTAAACTTTAACGATATAGTCATTCAGATGCGCTCTGTACCAGTCGCCTTTCATTACATCGTTATCGGTAGGCGCACGGAAGAAATTGAACTGTACAGGTTTTGTAAGAAGCTCTGTGCCGTTATTTTTTATGGACACAAAGCTTGCTGTACGCTTGTTGAAAACATACTCGTTTTTCCCTGCCTTTATCTTTATCGAAAGCGGCTCGTCAGAGTATGTAACCTCTGCCTCGGAAGCGATTTCAGGCTGTTTTTCAACCTTTCTGAGAAGAAGCTGGTCAAAGCAGATTTCATAACCCTTTTCGCACCATAAGGTATCCTGTTTTGCAGTGAAGAGAAAGCGGATATATGTAGTCCTTTCATATTTTTCTGCTGCTTCGGGGATTATGATTTCTGTCTTACTCATAGGTTCAACACTGAAATCGAATGTGCCTTTAGCATACACGCCACCATCGTATGTGATTTCGTAACGTCCATCAAGAATATCTCCTGCATTTACAAAGTTCAGAAGATTTCTGATAATAAATTTACCGTCAGAGTCCCCCTTTTCAATTCTTACGGGACGGTAAACCTGCTTTAATTCAAGCAGACCTGTGTGTGGACGTCTGTCAGGATAAACGAGACCGTCCATACAGAAATTCCCATCATTATGACGCTCTCCAAAATCGCCGCCATAACCGTACTTTTCCCTGCCGTCATCGGTTTTACCAATAGAGAAACCATGGTCGCACCATTCCCACACAAAGCCGCCGCAGAAACGTTCATCTGAATGGAAAGTGTTGTGATAATCCTCTAAATCTCCGGGGCCGTTACCCATAGCGTGACAATATTCACACAGCATAAACGGACGTTTTTCTTCTTCATTATCGAGGAACTTCTGCATATCTTCAGGAGAGGTATACATTCTTGAAACAACATCAAGAACATCATCAGATGTATCATCAAGTTTATGTACACTTTCGTAATGGACAAGTCTTGTGTTATCAACACTCTTTATATATTCAGCAGCTGCTCTTAAATTTGTACCATAACCGCTTTCGTTACCCAGTGACCAGAACACAACACAAGGGCGGTTGCCGTCACGGGCAACCATAAGCCTTGCACGGTCGATAATTGCTTCTTTGAAACGCTCATCACTTGCGAGAAGAGCGATACCGTTATATCCGCCCTCCCAACTCCATTTGAAATCGTTATATACCTCAACACAGCCATGCATTTCAAGGTCAGCTTCATCAATCACATAGAAACCATATTCGTCACAGAGCTGGTAGAATACAGGAGAATTGGGATAATGGGATGTGCGTATGCCGTTGATGTTGTGCTTTTTCATCAGCACAAGGTCTTTTTTCATCTGCTCTACAGAGGCATAATATCCTGTGTCGGGGTAACTGTCATGACGGTTTACACCACGGAATTTTATTGCCTTTCCATTTATTTTAACAACTCCGTTTTCGATTGCTATTCTTCTGAAGCCGACTTTTTCACCGATAATTTCGGTATCAGTTTCGATTACAAGATTATAAAGGTAAGGATTTTCGGCAGACCACAGATCAGGATTTTCAACGGGAATTTCAAGCTTTGCACCGTCATCTGCTTTGCCCGTGAAAATTATATTTCTATACTTATCGGAAAGTGTGATTATTGTATCAGCACCGTATGGAATAAACTCCAGTACAGCAGATTTCATATCATCGGAGAGAATTGTTCTGATGCGGTAATCATCCAGTCTTTTTTCAGGTCGGGACATTACATAAACATCACGGAAAATGCCAGATAATCTGAACTTATCCTGATCTTCCAGATATGTACCATCGCACCATTTGAGAACAGCAACAGTAATCTCATTTTCACCCTCGCGGAGCATATCTGTAATATCAAATTCCGAGGTCATATGTGAAACCTGTGAGTAGCCTGCAAATCCGCCGTTTATGTAAAGATAAAGACAGCTGTCCACGCCCTCAAAGGTAAGTATTTTACGCAGACCGTCAGGGGTGTAATTATAATTTCTGCTGTAAACCCCTACGGGAATATCATCAGGAACAAAGGGTGGATCATAAGTTATAGGGTAGCAAACATTAGTATACTGGGGCTTATCATAGCCGTGAAGCTGCCAGTTGGCAGGAACTGGGATAGTGTTATTTGATTTTACAGATATAAAATCATCAGGCATATCAATAATGCTGTCGTAATATGTGAAATTCCAGTCGCCGTTCAGAAGCTCCATAAAATCAGAATTATATCTGCTGTCGAAAGGATTCTGAGATTTTCCGAAAGGTATAAAATATCTATGAGGTTTAAGTGTACCGATATGCAGCGCCTCAGGGTTTTCGTGGTAGATCATTTTGTTTTTCGGTGTGTCTGTTTTTGAAATCAATGAAATATCCATGATAATTCTCCTTTTATTTATCCGCTTTTGACGGTTCTATAAGTTTTTCTATAAATTCGGGATATCTGAACGAAGCATTTAACCTGCTGTATTCATCGCCCGGTGTATCCCACAATACAGGGCAAAGCCCTGCATCATACATTGCCTTTGAAACAGTAAGAGTCCAGTATTCTCTTACTTCACGCTCCTTGTTTTTTCCGAAACAGCCGTATTCGCCTACAATAACAGGAATGTGCTTATCAATAAATGTTTCCTTGAGCATTTTTATGCTTGCATTCATTTCAGCTATATCATCTTCATCTCCCCAGGTAGTGCGTGCCTTTCCCCAACTCGCATCCTTATCGAGAATACAAAGAGTTGAAGGCGTGTAGTAATGCACAGAGACTGCCATGCGGCCTGCGGGATCGTCAGGCATTTTGAAAAGCGGGCAACAAGTATGATCCACACCTGTATTGTACCCTGAAATCAGGAGATGCCTCTGTGGATTATTGCCACCACCAGAACGTATAGTGTCTACAAACGCCTGATTGATTTCATTTACAAGATCAAAAGAATTTTTCTTATCATCTTCCGAACCGCCCCATGGATTCCACAATTCCTGCCAGCCAAGATCTTCATTCTGACTTTCAAACATAAGCTTGTCATCGTAGTCTTTGAAAATTTCTGCAATCTGTGTCCACATTCTTACATATCTGGTCATACATTCGTCTTTCTTTTCAGGGAATTCAGCCACCCATCCGTTATCCCAATGTATGTTGATAATTGCATACATACCTGTATCAAGGGTCCAATCAACCACTTCTTTTACTCTTGCAGCATACTGTGGATTAATTGTGTATGTTCCATCTTTTTCCATCATGTTTGACCAGGCAACAGGAATGCGGAGTACACCAAAACCGGCATCAGCATACCCTTGAATCATAGGCTGTGTAATAACAGGACTGCCCCATGCTGTTTCATAAGAAGAAGGCGATGAACCGCTTATCCAGTCGCCGCAAGCCTCCAGGGTATTTCCGAGATTGATTCCATATCCCATCTCCTTTACAAGTTCAAAAGTTGAAATATCTCTCATTACATTTATAGGTGCTTCGGGTTCGGTATTGCCTGCCCCACTTGCAGAACAGGCGGCAACGCCCAACATAATTGTAATTGTCAAAAATAAAGAAAAAACTCTTTTCATCACTTTCTCCTACATTATCTGTTTTTTAATTCATCAGCAAGTTCTCTTATTACTTTTCGATCTGAATCATTTTTTATACGATACTCTGTCCGTGAATAG
>JAZNML010000072.1:0-31054 GCA_045579565.1 Ruminiclostridium sp. | reverse complement strand
CACAAACATGATTGAGGCATTCTTTGAAGTTCTTATGGAAGAAAAATATTTCCCCATGTTCTATTCATACAAGACATGGCTCGAAAACAATCTGGATATGAAGATTCTTGATAAGTACGCAATCTGGCTTGCACAGGTAGGCGATGAGGTTACCTATGACGGCGGATATTACATCTGGCAGTACAGCTTCAAGGGCAAGGTTGACGGAATCGCTACTGATGTAGACCTGGATTACAGCTACCGTGATTTCCCGACAATCCTGAAAAAATACGGACTCAACAATCTGTAAAAAGCACAGGCGGAATCACCTTTTCGGTGATTCCGCCTTTTACTATTAAAATAGAATATTTTTAATTATCAGTCCACATTCCTGTTTAAAATTAACCAAATTCCCGTATTTGCGCCGAAAACCGCCCTGAAACACTTGACGATGATGGTTTTTTGAGGTATCATTATGATGTATTATTATGCGGTATTAACGCAAAGAAAGGAACGGGTTATCCCGAACAGAATATGCCTTCAATCAAAATTTCAGCCTCTGTGCTTAACTCAAATCTTGCCGAACTCGGAAAAGAAGCAGCAAAAATCTCCGAAAACGGCGTCGAATATGTCCACTATGATGTAATGGATGGTGAATTTGTTGAAAATATCACTTACGGAAGCAGCATACAGAAATCTCTTCTTCCATACACTTCGGCAAAAATGGACACACATCTTATGGTAATGCATCCGGAACGCCAGGTAAAGCTTTTTGCAGACGCAGGCTCGGATATCATCACTTTCCACGTGGAAAGCGATTGCGACCCCCATTCGCTCATTGACGAAATCCATTCTCTCGGAATAAAGGTAGGCGTTGCCGTAAAGCCAAATACTCCCGCACAAGCGGTATTCCCTTACATAGAAAAAGCGGACATGATTTTAGTCATGACCGTTGAACCCGGTTACGGTGGACAGGGCTTTATACACGCAATGACCGATAAAATCCGCCTTATAAGAGCTGAGGCTACACGTCTCGGCAAGGATATCGACATTCAGGTTGACGGCGGAATCAACACCGAAACCGCAAAGCTTGTAAAAGAAGCTGGTGCAAACATTCTTGTTGCAGGCACTTTTCTTTTTAAGGCAGACAATATGAAGGCTGCCGCCGATTCAATGAGATAATCAGTGAAGCTCTGAGAAAACCTCGCAGGCGTTGTTGAAGCACACAGGGACAGCGTATTCGGATACCACGCAGATTTCGGAAGGATCTGTGCAGACTCTTCCGAATTCGGAAAAAATCCGCCGCAATTTACAGAAATTTTCTTTTTCAGCTATTGCCACAAGGATATAGCCCTTGTAACTGCGATAAACACAGGTTTGAAGCTGTAATCCGCTTTGCTGTATAACATGACACAGCTGGGTGAGGCAAGAAAGGTTATCGACGCAGCACATAAGCGCTGTTTCCTCGCCCTCGTTTTCATTGTACAGATTTGAAACATACAGTATAAGCCCGCCCTCCGCTGAGGGAAACGCTTCCAGGAACAATCTGTCGGGCTTATGTCCCGAAAATAATTTCATCTTTTTGAGCATTTTTGAGAGACTCCGCTTCGCCTCTGCCGTGTGACAGGCTATATTTTCTGCACAAAGGGAGTATTCCCGCATATCCGCCTCTGAAAGCGTGATTTTAACTGTTCCTCGGCTTATTGAATCGTATTTCATTCTGTTACCGTCCTTTCGGAAATTTTATATAAAGGAAAAATATATGTCAGACAAAACAAGCAATTTACTTGATAAATTCGACGGCGATGTTAAAAATTTTATCAGCGCCCCCGAAAAGAAACAGCGTAAGCTGAAATCCATATATGCAGACCAGCTTATCTGCCTTCTTGCCCTTTTGGGTGTAAGCTGGTGGCAGAGCGGTCTGAGAGCGTTCATTATCTGCCTTGCGTCAGTATTGACCTGCATCTTTTCAGATATGATATTCTGCCGTATGACAGGAAAGACCTATAACCCCAAGGACCTTTCCACCCTTGCGGCTGGTCTTTGTATCGGTCTTATGATGCCGGCAACCGTAAGTTACGGAATTGTTGTGGCAGGCGGTCTCTTATCCATGGGCATCAAGCATATTTTCGGCGGTAAGGATAACTACATATTCAACCCTACCTGTGCCGCAATAGCCTTTCTGATAATCTGCTTCCCGGGGGAAATGCTCTTCTATCCCGAAAGAGGAGTTCAGCCGGAAATTTTCGGTGCCCCTGCATCAAGTCTTGTACAGGGCGTTGAAAGCTATCTTCTTAAAATAGGCACTGCACCTGCGGTTTCAATCGAAGATATGCTTATCGGAAATTACGTAGGACCTCTTGGCACTACACATTTTCTTATTCTTGCAGTTTGCGGAATATGCCTTCTTGCACGACGCTCAATGTCGGGTTTTGTAACATTCTTCGGACTCGGCTCATATTTCGCCCTTACAGCCCTCTTCCCTGTTTATTCCAGCATTGGCGATACTATCATGCTGGAACTTGTGGGTGGATACCTGCTGTTTGGCTTTGTGTTCCTTGCCAGTGACCCTCAGACTGTTCCCAAAACAGTTCCTGCACGTATTGTCTACGGCCTTTTAATCGGAATTATCGGCTGTCTCTTCCGCCATTTCGGTAAGGTAGAAGGCTCCTTTATATTCATTTTGCTTATTGCCAACGCCGTTTCCCTGCATCTTGATGTTGTGTGCGCGGCAGCAATATCCGGCACAAAAAAAGCCTGCGCTTATATGTTCCGCAATATGGGAAGATACGAAAAGCTCCGCGACAATGCCGCTCAAGGCAAGGTGAAGCAAAATCTTTCCGATACTATGGAAATTATTGTACCACTTACAAACTATAATATGCCTCCAATCGACGGAAAGGTAACAAAAGTTAAGCGCCGCAGCACAAATGCGTTGTCCCGATACATAGAAAACCTTAAAATTAAGCTGAAAAAGGATAAGGTCGTCCGTGAGACGAAGGGACAGGATTACATGTCGGCAATGCGAAAAATGCAGAAAAAGTCCTCTGATAAGACTCAGAAGACCTCTTCGGCTAAGAAAAACACTTCCCATCCCATAAAACAGCCCGCAAACAAATCCCAGCAGAAGAACAACAAACAGGGCATGAAAGGTTAATTTCAATGGAGAACAAAAAAATAAGCCTTAAAGACGGCTTTTTCAAACAGAATATCGTTTTTATGAGCGGACTTCTCATTGCGCCTGTTATCGCCTGTGCAACAACGCTTCAAAAAAGCCTTGCTGTATGTATAGTGTTTACACTGGTGTCCTTTATGACAATTCTGCTCTGCCGTGCAATCCCCAGAAAAATCGCATACACCCTGAGAGTTATCGTATATTCTCTTGTTGCGTCGGCATTCTATATTCCCGCAGTGATTCTTGCAACTCTTGTTTCAGGCAATGACGTTATTGTCTCAGCAGGTGTTTATCTGCCGATACTGGTTACAAACAACCTGATTTTATCCAAGTCAGAATCACGTTTTTATGTCGAACCTCTGAAAGATATGGTGCCTGATGTACTGTGTTTTATTGCAGGTTTTGATATTGCCTGTATATTTACCGGTGCAGTCCGTGAAATACTTGCGAAAGGAACTATCGGCGGTGCATATCTTGATATGCCCTTTACAGTCCCCGCCCTTGAAACCACCTTCGGCGGATTCCTGTTTGTAGGTATAATGGCAGGACTTGTAAGAGGGGTTTATAACTACCGCAAAGAAAAGGCTCTCAGAGCTGAAACGAGCGAGGATTACGAGCTTGCCGAGTATGCGGAAGATATGGGCGAATTCCTCGTGGGCAAAAAGAATTCCGAGCCTGATAAAATCAGAATCTATAAGCCCTCAAAGAAAAAAGAAAAGGCGGATTCTCCCGAAGATATTCTGGATATGGATTTCAGCGACAACCGAAGCCTTGTAGAAGAATTTGCCGCAATTGTAGCAGGCGGCGCAGAGCTTGTGCCTGATGAAAACAAGGATTCCGAAGATAACGAGAACTGGTCTGTTGATGAAAGTTCAGAAGAAAATAGTCCTGAAAATGAAGAAACAGAGGAAGATAAGGAGGAAACAGAAGAATGACGGCTTTTACAAATGTTCTTATGGCTTCCCTTATCGCTGTTTTCGTTCAGAATTCTATTTTTGAGCGTGCTCTGGGTATTAACGTTCTTTTGTATGCATCCCGAAAAAGAGAACACCTTATCGGTTTCTTTGCCGCTATAACCTATACAACCACTATCTCCTCTGCAATTATCTGGAATTTTGACAGGCTCTTTGCAAAAAACGAATATTACAGCGTTTTTATGCCGATTCTATATGTTGCCATAGTAAGCGTATTATACATTATAACACTTGTATTAATCTGGCGGTTTTTCCCTAAGCTTTTCAGAAATATCAGGAAATATGTCCACCTATCCGTATTCAATTGCTCGGTTATCGGTGCTCTTTTCCTCTGTTCAATACAAGGCTCTGATATTTTTACCTACATAGGCTACGGCTTCGGTACAGGAATAGGCTTTCTCCTTGCATCATACCTTCTCTATATTGCTGCGGACAGACTTAATTCTCCCCTTGTTCCCGCCGCATTCAGAGGATTTCCCATAATGCTCGTGTACGTTGGTATTCTTTCCCTTGCACTTTATGCGTTTACAGGATATACTACATCAGCTGTTTAATAAAAAATAAAATGAAAGGAGGCTGATTTTTTGAAAAAAAGAAAGAATTTCGGAAGAAAAATAAAGAGAAGCAAAATCAACCTCTATCCCAAAAGAAAAACAAAAGCACAGAAGATTCTGGGTACAGTAATACTTGTAGTTGTGATTCTTGCCATTGTTTTCCTGGGTTATTGCCTCGGAAAACCTCTCCTTGACTATTTGGGAAAAAGCGCAGATAAAAACGACGGTGCTCCTGCGTGGACCCCTCCTGCCGAAAGCACCTCTGCTGTCTCGGAAATCCCGGAAGATTCAGCTATAAACGATACAAGCTCAACCGAAGAAACCACACTACCTCCCGAAATCTCAAAAAATGTATATGCAGTTAACGTTCCTTCATCTGCTCTTTCAAATTCCGCATCTTTGTCTACATTCGCATCAAAATCAGCAGCCGAAGGTTATACCGCTGCGTTTGTCTGCTTGAAAAACAGCGGCGGATATATCTTATACGATTCGGATATTGAGCTTCTCAAAGGAAGCGAAGCTGTTCTGGGTATGATGAAAGCCTCCGAAATCTGCAACATCCTTAAACAAAACGGCCTTACTCCTGTTGCTGAGATTTCTGTTCTTTCAGATAACGAAGGCGGTAAGCTAAACAGCGATATGTGTTATAAAATCGTTGATGAACCCACTGTTTCGTGGCTCGATTATTATTCTGAGGGCAATCCTCTCAGATGGTCTGACCCCACAAATGAAAATACAGCTGCTTACAATAACGCAATATCCAACGAGCTTAAAGCAGCGGGCTTTGAAAAAATAATCCGTACAGATATAATCTTCCCGCCTTTCCAGGAATACGACAGAGAATATATTTCTTCAAAATACTTTGCTTCTGATCGTTTCAAGATGTTGACATCTGTTATCGGCGATGGGTATATCCTTGCTGATTCAGCTGATGTTCTGCTGAACGATATGAATGGCACAGCCGAGGTGCTTAAAAACAGGGCTGCCCTTTCTGAAAACACAGTTGTCCTTCTCATTAGCCGCAGTAAGTTTACTGCAGAAGATGGCTTTCCTGCGGATGCCGGTATGCTTCTTGAAGATGTAATGTCTCAATGCGAGGTTAAATGTATGGGACTTAGTCTCGTACCTATGATTGATAAATCAGGCTTTACCCCGGAAGAAATTTCTGCAATGAAGGATACCGCAGAGAAAATGGGATATAGCGAATTTTATGTGAAATAAAGTCAAAACAGGCGGTCCCAAGACCGCCTGTTTTTATGAGCTGTGTTCCTCATTATAGGGTAAAACGACCATGGATCGCTTTTTGCTCCCTGAAAACAAAAAACAGCTGATATACAGCTGTTTTTTTATTTTGCTTTACTTAACTACGATATTAATAAGCTTCTTTGGTACCGCAATAGACTTTACAATTGTCTTACCGTCAACCATAGGCTTGATTGTTTCGTTTTCAAGAGCTGTCTTAATCATATCTTCCTGACCCATATCAGCAGGAATATTCATCTTAGCTCTTACCTTACCGTTAATCTGAACAACAACCTCAACAGTTTCTTCGATACAGAGAGCTTCGTCAAATTCAGCCCATGCCTGTTCGGAAAGAATACCGCCGAATACGTTCTGATACATTTCTTCGGTCATATGAGGAGCAAAGGGGTTGAGAATTGTAATAAGTGCTTTAAGTTCAGCCTTATTGATGCTTCCCTTTTCATAAACGGTATTTACAAATGCCATCATAGAAGCAATTGCTGTGTTGAATTTGAGTGCTTCGATATCCTCGGAAACCTTCTTGATTGTTCTGTGGAGAGGTGCGGATAATTCCTTGCTGAAAGTATCGCCGTCAACAAGAATATCCTGCATATTCCAGATTCTGTCAAGGAATCTCTTACAACCCTTTAAGCTGCTTTCACTCCAAGGAGCAGCCTGCTCATAGTCGCCCATAAACAAAACATATACTCTGAGTACGTCTGCGCCGTATTCGTCTACTACATCGTTAGGGTCTACAACATTTCCTCTGGACTTACTCATCTTTACGCCGTCGGGACCTAAGATAAGACCCTGTGCTGTTCTCTTTGCATAAGGCTCGGAGGTTGTTACAGCACCGATGTCGTAAAGGAACTTATGCCAGAAACGTGAGTAGATAAGATGGCGGGTTACGTGCTCCATGCCGCCGTTGTACCAGTCAACAGGCATCCAGTAATCAAGTGCTTCCTTAGAAGCTAATGCGCCGTCATTGTTGGGGTCGCAATAGCGTAAGAAATACCAGGATGAACCTGCCCACTGGGGCATTGTATCTGTTTCACGCTTTGCATCATGTCCGCACTTAGGACACTTGCAGTTAACGTAAGAATCAATCTTTGCAAGAGGGCTTTCGCCGTCTGTGCCGGGCTGGAAGTTCTCAACAGGAGGTAATCTTAAAGGTAATTCCTCATAAGGTACGGGAACAATGCCGCAATCGGGACAGTGAACAATCGGAATAGGCTCACCCCAGTATCTCTGGCGGTTAAATGCCCAGTCCTTCATCTTGAACTGTACGCCTGCTTCACCAACGCCCTTGGCTTTCAGCACTTCAAGCACCTTAGCAATAGCATCCTTCTTGTTGGTGATGCCGTTAAGCTCACCGCTGTTTACCATTTCGCCGTCGCCTGTGTAAGCTTCCTTTTCGATGTCTCCGCCCTTGATTACTTCGATAATATCAATACCGAACTTCTTTGCGAAGTCATAGTCACGTGTATCATGAGCAGGTACAGCCATAATTGCGCCTGTGCCGTAGCCCATCATTACATAGTCTGCAACATAAACGGGGATTTCCTTGCCTGTAAGGGGATTGATTGCTGTAAGACCTTCAATCTTAACACCTGTCTTGTCCTTTACAAGCTGAGTTCTTTCAAATTCACTCTTTAAGCTACATTCCTGCTTGTAAGCATCAAGAGCGTCAATATTAGCGATAGAATCGCGGTATTTTTCAATAATAGGATGCTCAGGAGCAATAACCATAAAGGTTACGCCGTAAAGAGTATCGGGACGTGTTGTATAGATACGTAAGGACTCATCCTGTTCCTTGATTTTGAACTCAACAAATGCACCTACGGACTTACCGATCCAGTTTTCCTGCTGAAGCTTGATGTTGGGGAGGAAGTCTACTTCGTCGAGGCCCTGTAAAAGCTTATCTGCGTACTCTGTAATGCGTAAGTACCATACTTCCTTTTCCTTCTGCACAATGTTGCTGTGGCAGATATCACACTTACCGCCCTGGGAGTCCTCGTTGGAGAGAACAACCTTACAGCTGGGGCAATAGTTTACAAGAGTCTTGTCACGGAAAACAAGTCCGTTTTCAAACATTTTGAGGAAAATCCACTGTGTCCACTTGTAGTAATCCTCTTCGGTTGTATCAACAACTCTTGACCAGTCAAAGCTGAAACCAACCTTTTTGAGCTGGCTTGTAAACTTTGCAATATTGTTATCTGTTACCTGTCTGGGATGAACCCCTGTCTTGATAGCGGTATTCTCTGTGGGTAAGCCGTATGCGTCAAAGCCGATAGGGAACAGAACGTTATAGCCCTGTAATCTCTTCTTTCTGCTTACTACTTCAAGGCCGGAATAAGCCTTGATATGACCTACGTGCATACCTGCGCCCGAAGGATAGGGGAATTCTACGAGAGCGTAGAACTTAGGCTTGGGGCTGCCTGTAACAGCCTTAAAGCTGTCATGCTCGTCCCAGTATTTCTGCCATTTCTGTTCAATGGCGCTGAAATCGTACTTCATTTTTATATATTCCTTTCTTTTGGAAAAATAATCTATCACTTTATTATATTACAGAAATTATGCGGTGTCAAGCGTTTTATTCCTGGTTTTTCAAATCAATATTGTTTTCTATGCAGTACATAACTGCGGAAACAATAAAGCCGTTATCTGTGTATCCATTTTCGCTTGTATAGTTTCTGAATTTTTCCCATTGGTCATGTTTAAAGCGCACCAGCTTCTTTTCATATGCTTTTGCATCATACTTTGCGCTTGCTTTTTTATGCGCTTCTGTACTCGCCATAAAAACACCCCTTTGATTTGCACAAATGTAACAAGATATCTTGTTACATTTTATTTATTTTGCATATTGATTATAACAAGATATCGTGTTATAATATAATAAACACCAAAAGCTGAGCACAGCCCGGCTTTACCATAATATTTAATTATACCACATCAAGAAAATATCGTCAAGGAGAAACCTGTGAATACCATAAGAGAACTTTTCAACGGAAACATATACCCTTTTGAAGCTATGTATTGCACAAAGGAGGCTGTTGCCTCAGAAAAAAAGCTTTCAGACTATCTGAAAGCCGCAGACGAAGTGATTCCAAAAGAGGATAATAAATATTTTTCAGATATGATAAGGGATGAGATTTCAACCATTCAGAACCTTGCCTCCGAACAGGCATTTGAGCTTGGCTTTTCCCTTGGCGTACGGCTTACAGCGGAATGTTACACAAATAAACAATAAAGGCGGTGTCTTGCACCGCCTTATTTTTTATTCTACTGATTTAAGCGCCTCTATCATGTCCACCTCTTTAAGTCTTCTGTGCATTACAAAAGTAACCAGTAGCGAGAACACAAGAGTGAATACCGCTGCCAGTATATAGCTTCCTGCATAGATGTTACGCCCGAACATTACCAGGTCAACCTCGGCTGTGGTTATAATAAATTGCGCCAGGAATATTCCCATAAATAAGCCTACTGCCGTTCCCATAAGGGTAAGAAGAATATTCTCGCGGAAAATATAGGCATCTACTTCCTTGTCATAGAAGCCCAGCACCTTTAAGGTTGCAATTTCTCTGATTCGTTCAGTAATGTTGATATTTGTGAGATTATACATTACAACATAGGCAAGTGCGCCTGCCGAAACAATAACCACCACAATAACCATTGTTAACGCACTGAGCATATTGGTGTAGTTTTCCTTCACCGATGAGCTGAATGATACTGTAAGAGTGCCGTCTGTCTTTAAAATCTTTTCAGCCAGTGTTCCCTCTTCATCTACGGTTAAGTTGTGGGAGAAATAGAGAGAATTATACACGGGTGTTTCGCTGAAAAGCTTCTTGTAGGTGTTCTCTGTCATGTATACAAAGTGACCGGGGTAATTCTCAAAATAAGCGGTCAACTTTACATCAACTGTTTCAGTATCTGATTTACTGATGGTGATAGTATCTCCGCCGGTTACATTACCTAAGAGCAGGGACATCTTTTCGTCGATGTAAACCGTATCATCTTCAAGTGTGTAATGCTCCCCTGTCTGCCTGCTTCTGAGTGTGAAGAACTCTGTAAACTTTTCAGGGTCAGAGGGCACAGCAATATATGCATCGACGTTTTTATCGTTTGCGCTTACAGTCATCTGCTTCTGATAAACATTTACGCTTTCTCCGTATTCAGAGATTATTATTGCGGATTCGTCATCAGCCTCAGGGTATTTTTCCCCGTCATATACCACAATTCCGTCATAGAACTGAATCTGTCCGTATTGGAGGCGGATAATGTCATTAATGCTGTCATAAAGAGCAAAGCCCGTAAGCAGCAATGCGGTACAGCCTGCGATACCTATGGTTGACATAAACATCTTACGCTTATAGCGGAAAAGATTACGTGCTGTTACCTTGTTGCTGAAATTGAACCGCTTCCAGATAGGAGTGATTCGTTCAATAAATATTCTCTTGCCGATTTTCGGAGCCTTGGGGCGCATAAGCTGTGCCGATTGCTCAGAAAGTGCGGATTTACAGGAGAAAAATACAGTTACAAGCATTGCCGCAAGACATACGGAAATAGATATAACCGCATTGGGTACGTCAATAGGCGTGCATAATTCGGGGAGATTATACATAATTCTGTACGCCAGGATAATAACTATGGGGAAAAGCTGCATTCCTACCAGCACGCCTACAATTGCGCCTGAAAGGGTTGCTGTTGCGGCATAGAACATATATTTGAAGATTATTTCCCTGTTTGTATAACCCATGGCTTTCAGTGTACCTATCTGGGTACGCTGTTCTTCTACCATTCTGCCCATGGTTGTAAGGCAGACAAGTGCTGCTACAAGTATAAAGAACACCGGGAAAACCGATGCGATATTGTTGATTCGGTTTGCATTCTCGCCGTATTCGGAATAACCGGGATTGTCGTTTCGTGTGAATACGTACCATTCAGGCTTATCCAGGTCAGCAAGCTCTTCCTCTGCTTCGGCAAGCTCCGCTTTTGCATCAGCTATCTTCTCCTCTGCTTCCGCCTTGCCGTCTGCAAGCTCCTTTTCCCCGTCGGAAAGCTCTTTCTTTCCGTCTTCGTATTCCTTTTTACCGTCTTCCAGTTCCTTCTTACCGTCTTCGAGATCTATAATTCCCTGTTCATATTCGGCTTCGCCGTCTATAAGTGCCTGTTCTGCATCGGCAAATTCCTTTTCAGCGTCAATTTTCGCCTGTTCAAGCTCGGCCTTGCTGTCTTCGAGAGTCTGTTTTCCCTCTTCCAGCTGGCGTTTTCCGTCTTCAATCTCCGCTGCCGCCTTGTCAAGCTCTGTCTTGGCATCAGCAAGGGTCTGTTCGTTTTCTGCTATAAGCTCAGCCGCTTCATCCAGCTGCTTTTTCGCATCATCAAGCTGAGCATATGCGTCATCAAGCTGTTTTTTGCCGCTGTTGATCTGGGCTTCAACCCGAGAAAGCTGATCGGCTCCCGCTTCATACTGAGCCATGCCCATGTCGTACTGGGTCTTGGCTGCAATATATTCAGCACTGTTTTCACCGTAATACATAGCCAGTAAGGAAAGCTGTTCCTTCGCTTCATCAAGCTGTAACTTACTGTTAACAAGCTGCTTAAATGCCGCCTGGTATTCAGCGTTGCCCTTTTCCCATTCAGCATATTTTTCGTCAAGCTCCGCCTTTCCGCTTTCATACTCAGCTAAGCCTGTTTCGTATTCTTCCTTGCCTTCAAGGAATTTTTCATAGCCGTCATTGTATTCAGCCAGACCGTCAAGATATTCCTGTTCGCCGTCAATTAGCTTCTGTTCGTTTTCTTCTATTTCTTTTTGTGCATCAGCAATTTTCTGCTCTGCATCAGCAATTTCCTTTTCGTACTCTGCTCTTCCTTCTGCCAGGTCAATATATCCCTGATCCAGTTCTTCTCTTGCGTCAATCAGCTTCTGTTCGCCGTCTGCAATTTCCTTCTCTGCATCGGCTATCTCTTTCTCTGCATCCGCAAGCTTTTCCTTGGCATCTGCGATTTCCTTTTCGCCGTCTGCAATTTCTTCATTTGCTTCTTTTTCTGCATCAGCCAGTTCCTGCTTCGCCTCGGCAAGCTCCTCATTTGCCTCAGTCATAATATCGTCAAAACGCTCAACGCTTCTTACATCTGCTACTGATTCAAGCTGCTCGGTAATTTCATCTATCCTTGTTTCATACTCATCTTCGTAGGAAATAAGACTGTCGAGCTCGGGAAAACGAAGATATACTTCGGTGTTGTATTCAACGCAGAAGTTTTCCGAAGGAATATAGTATACATTTCCTATTGAGCCGTTGCCGACTGAGGTGCTGCCGTAACTGGTCTTATCCACGTACATTGAAGACATGTATGAGCCTACAACAGTGTATTCGGTACGGCTTATCATGTCATCGGGATTTTCCCCGTCACCGTCGGTAAAGTAAACCTTTGTGCCTGCTGCAAGCTTGCTTCCGTTCATGTCAGATGCGTTTACAATACATTCATCTGCGGCTTCGGGCATTCTTCCGGAAGTGATAGTTATTGTATTTATGAGGTTGTTGTCGGCGGGCATCGAAAAAACCCTTGCCGCCTCGGGACTTGTGCCGTCGGAATAGGAAAGCAGATCTGCGTAATATGAAGGATAAACCTCTGCGCCTTCTATTTTTTCAAGTGCAGCAATATCATTTTCGTCAAAGCCATAGGTAGACACGAGTCTGAAATCCATAAGCTTTGTATCGTCATAGTATTTATCCGCCGAAATTCTCATATCAGGCGGAGCAGCCTTGATTCCCGAAAAGAAGCCTACGCCGAGGGCAACTATTCCAAAAATGGAAATAAAGCGGTTTTTTGTATTTTTTATCTCTCTCAGCGAGGTTTTAAGCAATGCGCTTTTCATCTTTGTTCCTTTCTTTTCAATGGAGAAAGCCGCCCGCTTACGCGGTCGGCTTTATATTATTCTGCGGATTCGTCTGCGTTAAGATATTTTGCACTGAGCTTTGCGCGGAGCATAGGTTCAAGACCTCCGATAATGTTACTTCTGGTACGTTCATCGGGGTTGAAGATGATAGCTACCTTGCCTGTGCTTTCTGTTTCGATAAATACATACCACATATCTATACCTGTGCCGTCTTCTGCAAGTACTGTTACGTCGGGATTAAGCTCGGTATCGTTGAGATAAGGTCCGAAGTCATCAACGGATTTAAGGTCAACGCTGATAAGACGTTTTCTCTTGCGCTTACCCGAAATCTTGTCGATGTCAAGGTCATCGTTTGTAACTATGTATTCGTATTCTACATTAAGTCCCTGCATAATATACACGGAAAGCCAGATTGCGCCTACTGCTGCAACAAGGCAGAAGGGTGCTGTTGTAAACTGGAATAGAACCGTAATAAAAATCAGCAATGCTATTACAGCAATTGCACCTGCAATAACAACTCCCTTTAAAAACATTGTCTTTTTATCCGAAGCACGTTCTATAAGCTGCTCTGAAAATCTGTCCATTTTATTACCTTGCCTTTCGATTTGTCACCTGTAACCCAAGTGAAAAAATTTCATACAGAAATTATATCACATTTAAACAAATAAAACAAGGGGTATTAGTGCATATTTCCGAGGATTTTCACATTTCCATAAAAAACTTGACTATCCGGAAATTTTATAATATAATATTGTATATAAAAATACACATACGTAGGGAGAACAGTTCAGACGGAACCTTTCTACCCGATGATGAAAGGACAGGTAAGCGCAATGGGAAATATCACCCTCGTAACAGGCGGTGCAGGAAGCGGTAAAACCAGATGGGCAATATCATATTTTAAAACCTGCGATAACGTTCTGTTTCTGAACACAGGAGCACACATCAGCGAAGATACCCTCCACAGAATGAATTATTCCAACGAACAGAATAATGTTGAATGGGTGGTTGAATCGGATGTTGAAAACCCTGTAGATTACATAAAGGACCATAAGTTCTTTATTTTTGACAGCCTCGGTTCTTATACTTCTTCCGTTATGAAAAGAGTTGCCAAGGATGTTGAAAACATCACCAAGGAAGAGCATGACGAAATAAAGAAAATCGTAGTTGATAACGTCATTGAATGCATGAGAAAAGTTGAAGAGCTCAATGGTGCTATGGTTATCATCTCTATCGAACCCGGCTTCTCCGTTTGCCCCAAGGATAAGGAGCAGGTTGCCTTCCGTGAAATCATGGGTGCAGTAAATCAGCGTATTGCCAATACGGCTCAGGAAGTTTACCTTTCCGCAAGCGGTATCCAGTTCAGAATCAAGTAATCATATATTTGAGAAAGGGTTGAAAAGCTATGAATATTGAACAGTTAATTAATTTTGCCAGAAGCAAGAATGCTTCGGATATACATCTTACAGTAGGTGCGCCTACCTCTATCCGTATCAACGGCGAACTCAAAAAGTTCGACGGTATGGACGAAGAAGTAGTAAGCCGTACCATTCTTTCCATGCTTTCCGCTGAACAGGAAAAGCGTCTCGGCCAGGGTGAAGATATCGACTTCTCCTTCACTGCTCAGAGCGGCGGCCGTCAGAGAGTTAACGTATACCACTACAACGGCGGTAAGCTTGCAGCTGCTATCCGTCTCTTAAATGAGGAGGTTCCTTCCTTCAAGGATATCTGTCTTCCCCAGGCAGCTATTGAACTTACAAAGGAATTAAAAGGTCTCATTCTTGTAACAGGTCCTACCGGCTCCGGTAAGTCCACAACTCTTGCTACAATGGTAGACTATATCAACCAGAACCGTGCCTGCCATATTCTTACAATCGAAGATCCTATCGAATATATCTACAAGCCTAAGCTTGCTACAATCCACCAGAGAGAAATCGGTACTGATATCGAAGACTTCAACGCAGCTCTCAGAAGCGGTCTCCGTGAGAACCCCGACGTTATCCTTGTTGGTGAAATGCGTGACTTTGAAACCATCTCCCTTGCACTCCGTGCAGCTGAAACAGGTCACCTTGTACTTGGTACACTCCATACAACCGGCGCACCTCATACAGTTAACCGTATTATCGACGTATTCCCCTCTGAAATGCAGAACCAGGTACGTTCACAGCTTTCTACAAACCTCCGCGGCGTAGTTTCCCAGATGCTCGTTCCTATGAAGAACAGCGACAGAGGTAGAACTGCTGCATTTGAAATACTCATAAACAATGAAGCTTCTGCAAATAATATCCGTGCAGAAAAGGTACATCAGCTTGAACAGGTTATGGCTTCCGGTGCTTCTCAGGGTATGAGAACAATGAACGAAAGCTTGAAGAGACTTGTTCGTGATGATATTATTTCAAGAGAAGTGGCTATGATTTATAGTCCTGATAAGGATGAACTCAAAAAGCTTTTATGATTTTAACCAGATTTTCTGCCCGTTCTTTAAGGGAACGGGCAAAAATTATCATATTGGTTATTCTTTTCGTTATAACCGGTGTGATATCTGCGGGCATTTTGTCGTTTAATGCAGATTGCCTCGTAAAATCCCGCAGAAACTTTTTACTCACCTCCTACAATCCCGAATACTACTCCCTTTTTCAGATTAGCGGTGATACGCTTTACGCAAAAGGAAAGTACACCTCCGACAGAATAAAAAGGGTGTTTTTCAAGGGTGCTGAGGATGCCGGAGGAAAATACAAAATAAGCGTGTCCTCAGACGGAAGCTACGAGGCTGAGCTTTCTCTTCCTAAGGGGTACCGTTATACCACTGTTGCAATTCAATTGTCATCTGGTGCGGTTTTCGGATACAGGGTCTATTGTGACGACGGCTTTTACTTTGCAGACAACGGTCTTTCCGAAGTTAGCAGAAATGTTTTTGAAAATATCATAGATGCCTCCCCTGAAAGCGTGGGGTATTATATAAGCAAAACCGCCAATGCAGACGAAATTGCAACTGTACAGGAACAGATAAAGCTTATTTCCGATTCCGTAACCGAAGGTATCAGCGGTGATTACGAAAAAGCAAGGGCATTGGCGTTGTACGTCGCCGACCATTTCTACTACGACCATGATGCAAGAGTAGAAAGCGTAACCGAAAACAATGTGGTGCTGTACGAGGTGCTTAAAACCTCCCGTTCTGTATGCACGGGCTTTGCGGATTTATATTGCGCACTCCTTCAAGCTCAAGGTATTGACGCAGTCAATATAAAGGGAGGAAGCACAGGCGGAGAGATTGAATACGAGGACCTCACCGACGGAGTGCAGAATCACGAATTTACCGCCTTCTACTACACGGAAGAAAACCGCTGGGTATGGGTGGATTCCTGCTGGAACGGAAGTGGGGATTACAAAAACGGCGAGTATCACGATAAGGCTATGCACGAAAAATTCTTTGACATAACTGACGAGGCTCTTGCCCTTGACCACAGGGCCGATTATGCCGAAAGACGCAGATTCTTTGAAGCTAAGGCATCAGAAACTCCCGTAACAACCGAAACAGAAGAAATCCCCGAAGAAACAACCGATGTTACAACCTCCGAGGCGGTTACAACTACCGCCCCCGAAGAAACAGTGATAAGCCCTGCCAAAACGGAAAAGCAGAATCCTCAGTCATCTGATGAGGATAATACGGTGCTTATTGCAATAATCGCAGTGCTTGGTGTATTGGTTATAGGCACAGGCTTTGCGGTAATTAAAATAGTCAAAGGTAATAAATCCGTTTAGGATTTATATATATGGAAAGGATTATAAACAAAATGGTAGTAATTGAACTTGAAAACGGTAAAGAAATCAAGCTTGAACTTTACCCCGATGTTGCACCTATTACAGTTGCAAACTTTGAAAAGCTTGTAAACAAAGGCTTTTACAACGGTCTTACATTCCACAGAATCATCAGCGGTTTTATGATTCAGGGCGGCTGCCCCATCGGAAACGGCACAGGTGATGCAGGTGAACGTATCAAGGGTGAATTCCTTGCAAACGGCGTTGTAAACAACTTAAAGCACACCAGAGGCGTTCTGTCCATGGCTCGAGCAATGGCTCCCGATACAGCAAGCTGCCAGTTCTTCATCATGCACGAAGATGCTCCCCACCTTGACGGCCAGTATGCCGCTTTTGGTAAGGTAGTTGAAGGTATGGATGTTGTTGACGAAATCGCAAATGTTGAAACCGATTTCAGCGACAAGCCCTTAAAGCCTGTTGTAATGAAGACAGTTAAAATCGTGTAAAATAACGGGGGTGCAGCTGCACCGCCATTATTTTTTAAAAAATTTTTCAAAATCATGTCACTTTTTCCTTATTAAAACCGTTATATATAATAGATAGGCAAATAATGCCAATTTTAAACAGGAAGGAATGGAAATTTATGAAATTCAGACGAGGCGTTTCCGCCATGCTTGCCCTCTCTCTTATGATGAGCGGTACTTCTATTGTTGCTTATGCAGATTCAGTTGCTGAGGAAACAATGAAAAAAGAGCTTACCTATGTAAAACAGAGGGTTACAATCCCTGAAGATTACAGCGAATTCAATTACAGCAAAAATACCAACTACGGAAGAGATACATATAACTTTGTCTGGACCTCAGACCCTGATGTATATACCACAGGCCACAAGGAACTGAGCGTTAAAATCTGTGGAAAGATTATAACATCATACAGAAAAAACGAATATGACTGGTCTACAGAATATAAATCAGAATATTCCTTTGCAAAGCTTACAGAAAACGAGCTTTATAACAAGGCATATAAATGGATAAAGATACTTAACCCTACCGTTTACAAAAATATCGAGATCGATAAGGACAGCCTGAATATCAGTCTTTCCGGAGAAAATGCCCGTTTCACTATCAACCGCGTGGTTGACGGCGTTAAGGTCAAGGGACAACAGGGCAATATCGTTATCAACAAGGATACAGGCGAGCTTATCTCCTACGGACTCAACTGGGTAATGGGCGCAGGCTTCCCCGACCCTGATGCAACTATTTCTAAGGAAGAAGCAATTGCCGCTTATGAAAAGGAAATGCCCATAGAAAAGGTGTATTTCGCTAACTATAACTGGGAAACAAAGGAATATGAGCCGGCTCTTATTTACCGCCAGACTTCTTTTGAACAGATTGACGCTCTCACAGGAAAGCTAACCAGTTTTGAAGGCAGCTATTTCAATTATTACGACGATTACGGCGACGGTGATGATGTAATGGTTGAAGAGGATGCAGATATGGATGCAAACCCGGGTACAGGCGGTGTTCATTTCACCGATAAGGAGCTTGAAAAAATGGAAAAGGAAGGCTCTCTTGTAACTGCCGATGAAATGCTCGCAAAACTTATAGATATGGATATGTTCCATCTGGGTAATGACCCGGCGGTTGAATATTCCAACTGTTATCACGATGACTACCGCGGATATTACGTAAGAACCATGAGCTTTGAATCCTCGGATACCGTTCACTATATCGGCAAAGACGAGAATAACAACCCTGTTGAAAAAACCAGAAAGGTTGTTACCAGCTCAAATGCTACCATTAACGCTGAAACCGGCGAGCTGTTGAATTTCTATTCAAATGCATCCAATACCGGATACGAAAATACAATTACAACGAAAAACATTGATAAGCTTTTAAAGGATCACATAAGCGTTCTTGCCGGCGATAAGGCAGGCGAATTCAAGCTTGCAGAAGCCGACCTCAACTGGTCCAAGCTAAATAAAGACGGTACTCCCGCTGCCGACGCTTACATCACCTCCGCTTCTTCGTCTTCTCCCCGCTATGCTTACGGTATACCCTCCATGAGCGAAGAAATTTCTATCCGTGTAAACACCGCAGGTAAAATTACTCAGTACGGCCTTGAATATTACGGCATTGAATATCCAAAGCCTACTAAGATTATCTCCGAAGAAGAAGTATTCGACAGCTATTTCGACCAGATTGAATACGGACTCCAATACCGCCTTGCAATCAAGAAGGATGTAACCTATACCGCAGTTGTTTATAACCCCAGCAACAAGCTTTATATCGACGCATTCAGCGGTAAGCTCACAAATTCCAACGGTACGGAGTTAACGCAATATGTTATTGACCGCTATACCGATATTGAAGACAGTAAGTATAAGAAAATAGCTGAAAAGCTTGAAGCTCACGGTATAGTGTTAAGAAATGAAGAAGGACAGCTCTTGGAAAAAGAATATATTTCAAGAGATGATTTCTCTTCCCTTATGAGCAATATCGGATGCTGGTACAATAACCGCACAGGCGGTGAGAAGGCGCTTACCAGACAGTTTGCTGCAAAAATCCTCACCAACCGCATTGTTTCCGAGGAATGTGCAGAACTCAAAGGCATATTCAAATCCCCCTTCTCCGATGTCAAGGAGGATTCAAAGTATGTAGGCTATATCGCTATTGCCAACGCTATGGGCTATATGGAAGGCAAGGATGGTAAATTCCGCCCAGGCGCAAAGGTTACACGAGGCGAAGCACTTAAAATGGTTTACGATATGCTTTCTGAATAAATGATACTTTTCGGCACAATATGACCTACAACGCCGATAGTATAAAGGAGCTGACAGGCTTAGCCTGTCAGCTCCGCTTTTTATATATCAGTACATAATTTATACCCTTCGCTCTTCCAGAAATCTATAATTTCTCCCAGAATCTGTGAATTTGTTTCGGAAACCGAGTGCAGCAGGTAAATTCCGCTGTGAGTTGAATCCTTGATTTTTTGCAATGCTTCGGAAGGGTCAGGCTGTGCATTTGTGTCCCAATCGCTGTATGCAAATGACCAAAAAACCGAGGTGTAGCCGAGAGATTTCACGATGGAAAGACTTTTTTCAGAAAACTCACCCTTGGGAAATCTGAAAAGTTTCATTGTATAGCCGAATTTCTCCGCAACATAATCGTGGAGCACCATAACCTCTTCAATTATCTCATCTTCTGAACAATCCGGGAATGACGGGTGGGTATAACTGTGATTTCCGACAATATGCCCCTCGTCAATCATCCTCTGTACCAGCTCAGGATTTGTACGGCAATAATCATAAGTTACAAAAAATACCGCCTTAACTTCCTTTTCTTTAAGGGTATTCAGTATTTCTGCCGTACAGCCGTTTTCATAACCCGAGTCAAAGGTAAGAAGCAATTGTCCATCAGGCACTAAAAAACGTGCGTTATAATCCGCATACTTTCCCTCTGCATTTACCGCATCAATCGGCTGGTTTTTGTCATTTCTGTCCTTTCCCAGACCCCAGCCTATCTTTGTCATGTCAATGTAAAACGAGGCGTAAGCCGCCTCGTCAACGCTTTCGGATACAAGACCGTCATCGGTAACAATTTCAGTTGTTCCTACGATTTCCGTGTCTGTATCAGATGGCATTTCTGTTGTTGTGGTTGTTTCTCGTTCTGTTGTCTCACGCTCAGTAGTTTCTCTTGTTGTCGCGGATGTTGTAGTTGTATTGGTAGGCGCTACGGGAGAACCGGATTCACAACCGCATGAAGAAACAGAACCAATCAAAGCCGCTGTAAGCACGGCGCAAAAAATTCTTCTCAGTTTCATAGCAATTTCCTTTCGGGTAAATTTTACGCAGGTATGCTGCTTTATTATTTTGCTATGAAAATTTTTAAATATACGTTTTTTAAAATAAAAAGCGGTTGCAGACTTTTCTGCAACCGCTTTGCATTACTTCTTGATTGTAACGGATTCAACATTTTCGTGAACAGTTCTGTTTTCTGCGATAGAAGTACGAAGAACACGAAGTCTTGTTCTATCGCCGCCTGTTTCGATTAATACAGTATCTTCCTTAACACTGAGAACTCTACCGATAATACCGCCTGTGGTAACTACTTCATCAGCCACCTGTAAGTTATCGAGCATTTCCTTCATCTTAGCTGCACGCTTCTTTTCGGGGCGGATAAGGATGAAGTAGAAAAGCACCAGCATAAGCACAAGGGGAATAAATGTAAGGAGCATAGATTCCATTGTACCTGCGGTTGATGTTGCGGAACCGTCTGTTGCGGTAGCCGCTAAAAGTGTAAATAAATCCATTGTGATGTCCTTTCTTTTGTCTTAAAATTAGTTCTGCTGATTTTTAAGGTCCTGAGGACGCTGTCTTACCTTGATGTGAACTTCTCTGAGCTGCTGCTCGGTAACCTCTGTGGGTGCGCCGAGAAGTAAGTCCTGAGCATTGGAGTTAAGCGGGAATGCAATAACTTCTCTGATGCTTTCTTCGTCAAGGAGAAGCATAATCATTCTGTCAATACCGAATGCCATACCTGCGTGAGGAGGTGCACCGTACTTGAATGCACTGTAAAGTGCGCCGAACTTAGCAGCAACATCTTCTTCTGTATAGCCTGCAATATCAAATGCCTTTACCATAACGTCAATATCGTGGTTACGAACAGCGCCGGAAGCAAGCTCTACGCCGTTGCATACAACGTCGTACTGCCATGCGAGAACATCGCAGGGGTTCTTTGTGTTAAGAGCTTCAAGCTCACCCTGAGGCATGGAGAAGGGGTTGTGTGTAAAGATAGGCTTACCTGTTTCTTCGTCTTCTTCATACATGGGGAAGTCAACAATCCAGCAGATTTCAAAACGGCTTTCGTCGATGAGACCCATACGGTTTGCAACCTCTGTACGAATCTGACCTGCAAACTTTTCTGCATTCTTCTTATTATCAGCGATAAAGTAGAGAACATCGCCTGCTTCAAGAGCGCAACGGCTGATAAGCTCTTCTCTGTCGCCTTCTCTTAAAAACTTGTCGATAGGGCCGTTGAATGCCATAGATTCTTCAACCTTGAAATAACCAAGACCCTTCATACCGATAGAAAGGGCGTAAGCCTCCATATCCTTGAAGAAGGACTTGGGCTTTTCAGCCATCTTGGGTACGCGGATAGCACGTACTGTCTTGTTTGCAAAGGGCTTGAATTCGCTGTCTATGAATAAATCAGAAACATCTACGATAAATAAGGGGTTGCGAAGGTCAGGCTTGTCGGAGCCATATTTAAGCATTGCTTCTTCAAAGGTTATTCTGGGGAAAGGAGCGTGTGTGTATTCCTTCTTACCGAACTTTTCTAAAACTGCTGCAAATACCTTTTCACCTGCTGCAAAAACATCTTCCTGTGTTGCGAAAGACATTTCCATGTCAAGCTGATAGAATTCACCGGGTGTTCTGTCTGCTCTTGCGTCTTCATCGCGGAAGCAGGGTGCAAGCTGGAAATACTTGTCAAAGCCTGAAACCATATAGAGCTGCTTGAAAATCTGGGGAGCCTGAGGAAGAGCGTAGAACTTTCCGTGGTGCTTTCTGCTGGGGATAAGGTAGTCACGTGCGCCTTCAGGAGAAGATGTAGAAAGAATAGGAGTTTGAAGCTCTAAGAAGCCCATTTCTGTCATCTGCTCACGCATGTAGGACATAACCTGTGAACGAAATACGATATTATCGTGAACCTTCTTGTTTCTCATATCAAGGAAACGGTAACGGAGTCTGATGTCCTCGCCGCTTTCCTTGGAGGACGGAACTTCAAAGGGAAGCTGAACGGAAACCTTACCGAGAATGTCAACCTTTGCGGCTTCGAGTTCAACTGTACCTGTGGAAATCTTTGTGTTGAAGGTGCTTTCATCACGCTTGATAATCTTACCTTCGATGGAAACTGCACATTCCTTGTTGATTCCTTCAAGGAGTGCTTCATTGTCCTGGAATGTAACCTGAATAATTCCGTAGTGGTCACGAAGGTCAATAAACTTGATACCGCCGTGGTCACGGATGTTTTCAACCCAGCCGGAAATACGTACAACCTCACCGATGTTTGCTTCGGAAATCATTTCGGTTGTATGGTCACGATACTTGTTTTTAAGAAACATTGTCGTCTTTACCTTTCTTTTGTGATTTTATGTCGTTAAGGCATCCGCCTTATTATTCGCCTTTAAGCTTCTTTTCGAGCATCTCGCGGATTGCATTGGGTGTAGCCTGTCCTTTGAGTGCCTTGTTTGCCTGTCCCATGAAGAAACCGAATACCTTCTGCTCGCCTGCACGGTACTGTTCAACGGGACCGGGGTTATCGGCGATGATTTCACCGATTACCTTTTCAAGTAAATCATTGTCTTCCTTTACCCAGTAGTCGTTTTCGTCGCAGATTGCTTCGGGGGTCTTGCCCGTTTCAAGCATTTCCTTGAAAATATTCTTGTAATTGTTCTTGTTTATCTTGTCTGTATCACCGTATTTAACAAGATTTGCAACCTGGTCAGGTGTTACTTCAAGAGTATCCATGCTCATTTCACCTAAGTTTATTCTTCTCATGAATTCACCCAGCATGAAATTGAGGATTGTCTTAGGATTATTATAAACTTTCAGTGCATTTTCAAAGAAATCACAGATATCCTTGTCTGCAATAAGGGTATCAGCGTCAATTTCCTTGAAGCCGTAGTCGTTCATGTAACGGTTCTTTCTGTCCTCTGCCATTTCAGGAAGGCTTTCGCGGATTGCTTCAAGCTCTTCTTCTGTAAAGATAATGGGGGGAATATCAGGGTCAGGGAAATAGCGGTAGTCGTGAGCATCTTCTTTGGAGCGGAGTGTTGATGTTTCACCTGTGCTGTCGGAGAAACGTCTTGTTTCCTGTACTACCTCACCGCCTGCTTCGAGGATTTCTGTCTGGCGGTAAATTTCATATTCAATAGCTCTGCCTACTGCCTTTACAGAGTTTAAGTTCTTGATTTCAGCTCTTGTGCCCAGCTTTTCAGCGTCTTTTTCCGCAAGAGAAATGTTTACGTCGCATCTGAGAGAGCCCTGCTCCATCTTACAGTCGCATACTTCTGCGTACTTTAAGAGAAGTCTTATCTTTTCGATAAATGCCATAACCTCTTCAGCACTGTGGAAATCGGGCTCGGTAACGATTTCGATAAGCGGAATACCACAGCGGTTATAGTCTGCTAAGGTAGCCTTTGAATAATCGTCATGTACTAATTTTCCGGCATCTTCTTCTAAATGGATACGGTTTATTCTGATTCTCTTATCGCCTTCGCTTGTCTTTATATCAACATAACCGTTGAGGCAAACAGGTCTGGGCATCTGAGAAATCTGATATGCTTTGGGAAGGTCGGGATAGAAATAATTCTTTCTGTCCCTCTTTGTGAAACGGGAAATTTCACAATTCATTGTATAGCCTGCTTTTACAATATACTCAACGGCTGTGTGGTTGAGTATGGGTAATGTTCCGGGAAGGCCGGAGCATACGGGACAGCAGCGGGAGTTGGGTTCTCCGCCGAATTCAGCGGAGCAGGTGCAGAATACCTTTGAGTTTGTAAGGAGCTCTGCATGAATTTCAAGTCCTATTGTAGGATAAAGTCTTGCCATTTTTACAGTTCTCCTTTCTTATAATGTGCAGCGTACAGGCGTAAATGTCTTTTCAAATGCGTCTGCTGTCTGAATAAGGGTTGCTTCGTCAAAACGCTTTCCGACAAGGCTCATACCGATAGGCATTCCATTCTTGTCATAGCCGCAGGTTGTGTTGATCGCGGGGAGAGAAGCGATATTTACTGTAACAGTGCAGATATCTGCTGTATACATCTTTACAGGGTCATTGTCCTGTGCACCAATCTTGTATGCAACGCTGGGCGCTGTGGGAGTAAGAATAACATCAGCCTTTTCAAATACGTCATTATATTCCTTGATGATTTCCTGTTTAAGCGCAAGCGCCTTACGGTAATATGCGTCATAATAACCACTGGAAAGTGCGTAGTTACCAAGAAGGATACGACGCTTTACTTCTTCACCGAAGCCTCTTGAACGGCTGTCGCGGATCATTTCCTCAAAGCTTCTGCCTTCACCTCTGAGGCCGTACTTGATACCGTCATAACGGGAAAGGTTGGAGGCTGCTTCCGCGGAAGCAATAAGGTAATACGCAGGAACCGCATACTTTAAGGAGCTGATGGAGCAGTCAACAAGCTCTGCGCCCATCTTTTCGTATTCCTTGGCAGCTGTCATAACTGCGTTCTTTACTTCCTCATCAACAGCATCGCTGTAAAATTCCTTGGGAAGTGCGATTTTCATACCCTTGATGCTTGTACCGAGCTTTTCGTTAAAATCTGTGAAGGGTACGTTCTTGCTTGTAGCGTCATGTGCGTCAACACCTGCGATAGCATTGAGAATAATACCGCAATCCTCTGCTGTTCTGGCGATAGGTCCTATCTGGTCAAGGGAGCTTGCGAAAGCTACAAGACCATAACGGGAAACTCTGCCATAGGTAGGCTTTAAGCCTGTAACACCGCAGAAGGATGCAGGCTGACGGATAGAACCGCCTGTGTCGGAGCCGAGAGCTGCTGCGCAGAAGCCTGCGGAAACAGCTGCCGCTGAACCGCCCGAAGAACCGCCGGGCACACATTCTGTATTGTAAGGATTCTTTGTTTTTGCAAATGCACTGGTCTGGTTGGAACCGCCCATGGCAAATTCATCCATGGAGGTCTTACCGAGCATTACGTAATTCTCCGAATTGAGCTTTTCGATAACTGTCGCATTGTAGGGCGGAACGAAATCTTCAAGCATTTTCGAGGAACAGGTTGTCTTTACACCGTCTGTGCAGATGTTGTCTTTGATTGCAAGGGGAATACCTGTAAGTGCGGTTGCCTTTCCGCTGTCAATAACAGCCTGAGCCTTTTCAGCCGAGGAAAGTGCATTTTCCTCAGTAACCGTAATATAGGAAAGCACCTGGCTGTCCTTGTTCTTGATTTCGCCTATAAATTCTTTTGCAAGCTCTGCTGCGCCGATTTCCTTTGAATCAAGCATTTTGCGCAGAGAAGCTACTGTTGTGTTTTTTAAGTCCATTTTTATATTGTCCTTTCAGGATTAACACTATTCTGTTTCATGTGTTTTCCGCCGTTGCACTTGCTTTCGCAAAGCACAATTTTCAAAAGGCGGGATATTGGTTAAGCGGTACGCTGTGTTTTTGATTTGTGCTTTTTTGACCCCCGCCGTTGCACTCGCTTTCGCAAAGCACGATTTTTCAAAAGGCGGGATATTGGTTAAGCGGTACGCTTATTCCATCATTTTGGGTACCACGTAACAATTATCACGGGGATTTGTATTCTGCTGCAACTTTTCTGTATCAAAGGAGGGCATAGCCTCGTCTTTTCTTAAATCGTCATATGCGATTTCGTTCTTGTCCTTAGTGTCATCGTAGCTGATATCAAAGTCCTTGATAGTATCCATAAGATTGATGATATCGGACATCTGAGCAATAACCTTTTCCTGTTCTTCTTCCGTGTAATTAAGCTTAGAAAGACCGCATAAATGGTCCAGAGTCTTTATATCCATGGCGAACTGTCCTTTCGTTTTATGACGGCTTACAAAAACAGTAAGCCTATTATCCAATCTATTATACTACAAATCGCTGGATAATGCAAGTAAATTTTTGCAGATTTTTGCCTGTGCAGATGTATTTTTTTGAGTGAAAATATAGAAAAACAGGGCGGAATATATCCGCCCTGCCGTTATTTGTGTTTTTTGTTTATATCTCTTACTATTTCAAGCAAGTGCTTTGTTTCTGCGTAATCAAGCTTTCTGAGTTCAGCCATAAGCTCCTCGGAAAGCTTAGGGTCTTCTGTTTCATAGTCGAAAAACTCAACAGGTGAAATCTTAAAATACTCGCATATATAGAAAAATACCGACATAGCCGGCAAAGACTTGTGGTTCTCTATTTTATTGATATAACTGTCACTCTGTCCCAGCGCAAGACTCATTTCCCTTGCCGAAACGCCCTTTTTCTGTCTAAGCTCCACTAATCTATCTACAAATTTGTTTTCTTCATTCATTTTTATCACCCAAGAATAGTATACTCCATATTTTTTAAATAATATGGAATATATTTCTTAAATAATATTGATTTTAAGAAATATATTCTGTATAATATAGATTGCACGTAAAACAAATCCATATCAAAGGAGAAACATCTATGTCAATTTTAGAAGATTTATATTTCGGTAAGCTTAACCCCGAAAACACCTGCTATAACAACAAATTCTACAAGGCTTCAAAAGAGCATTTTGACGTGATAATCAGCGAGCTGAAAAAAGAACTACCCCACGATAGCCGTGTCTACCTTGACAATTTATGCCACGCAAGACAGGAAATGGAGCTTCATCACGGAAAGGAAATGTTCAGAATCGGCTTTTCTCTTGCCATGAAGCTTTCAGCAGAAGCCTATGTTACCCAATCAGAAATAAATATGACCTGCCCTTTCAATAAACAAAAAAGCGAAGACTGAAATCAGCCTTCGCTTTGATTTTTAGTATCTCCTGAACGCCTGCACCAGCAGAACAGGTAACATCCAGAACAGGTTATAGCCGATAATAACCGCGGGAGAGAATACCAGGGTCTTTACAGAAAGTGATAAAATTACCGCAAATACCGCTGCCAAAAATACGCCTGCCAGCATTACCGTCTGGGAAAGACCTACATCATTCACCAGCTTCTTTGACGCAAGTATTGACTTTGCAAAGGAAATAAACGTACCGTTGCAGGTGATACCGCCTGAACCACGTGATGTGTATTTGGTGTTTTCCATGAAGATTTCGTGAAGATTGCTTCCGATAACCTTTACTTTTTCAGGGTCAATATCGAATAAATCTGCGATTTTTCCTGCTGAAACAAGAGAATCTGTTGTTTTTACAATGATAGAAACACCCTTGTCTGTAAGGTCATGCAGGCAATTTCTTATACCGGGATGCGCAGTAAGTCTTACAAAGAACATTATTGCAAGCTCGCCGCCTACCGCCAGATAAACCGCCTCGGAACCATTACGGCTGTATTTTGCAATTGCGCTCAGCTCGGGCACCTTTATACTATGGTGTTTCATGTGCTCGCGGTTACCCATAATGAGACGCTTGTTTCCGTACCAGCCCATAACACCCATGTTATCCTCAAAAACAACACCGTCAATTTCCGCAAGCATTTCCTTTTTACCGCCTATCATCTCAAAGAACAGACGGGAAAGGATTGAATTACACTTTATGGCAAGGCTTGCCGCAAGTATAATTGCCTGGTCAAGACCTATGTTGTTGATAGAGTTCTGTAATTTACAGGGCTTCATGTTGGTACATACAACGCTGGAAATGGGGAATATCGCGGAAACATCTGTGATAATCGCATTTGTTTCGCTGAATTCCTCCGCTGTGCTGTAACCGAGAACTGTGCTTCCCGTTTTGAGAAGGGATTTGGTCGCACGGCGCAGAGGATTGTTTACAATAAACATAATGGAGAAAGGCGCAAATATGCAGACAAAACCGATTGCAACACTGCTTGCCCAGAAGATGTTGTTCTCCATGCCATCTATTCCATTAGGAATAAAGTAAGCCAGCAAGCCGAGAATCGCAGCACCTATAAGGGAAACTGGTGCTAAGAAACGGGAAATTCTGTCCGCCTTATCCTCGCAGTAGCTCTTTCTCAAAAAGTCGGTTATGTATTCTGTTTTACGCATTGCAGCAAGTACAGGGAGCTGATGAACAACGCCCTTTGTAAATGCGCTTACCTCACTCTCGCCTTCCACCATATCTGCATAGAAACGGTTTTCATCAGCGGATATAAAACGGAAATTCTTTCTTGCTCTGGAAATCATGCTGAGCTTTCCGAGAGTATTGAACAGCAATCCGACCAGTGCTACGGGAATAAAGATAAATGCGTTGTTTCTTTGAAGGTCATCGGGGTTTGAAAGATGTAAAACCGCACCCACAAGAGACAGAACACAGCTCAGTGCACAAGTGCTGTCACAGTCCGCCTTGCCTTTGAACAGCTTTGTAATACCGCTTACAATGGCGGAATTACACAAAGCCATACCGATTACGCCTGAAATCAGGTTGAAATAAATGAAGCCGTCGGCAAAATAACGCTTGTTGAGGAAGTTGCTCTCTTCACCAAGAAGCGATACGCCGAAGTTTACGGAAAATTCCTGTAAAAGTACAATTCCCGTAAGAACAACCGTTACAATAAGCAGAAGAATGAATCTGAGTTTAAGACTCTTATGGGTTTCGGTAAGGTCCTGCCATACCTGTGCGTCATCATCTGCCGCATCAAATTCCTCTGCCTCTTCTCCATAACTGAAATCGTCGTCATCAGTAATATCTTCAAGCACAAAATCAGTAATTCTGCGCTTTTTCTTTGATGCCAGGGATTTGATTTTCTGCTCGCTTACAACAGGGTCGGAAACAGGAATATGTCCCGTCTGAGGCATTGATGCTCTGTCTATTTCGATTAAGAAGCCGTTTGTCTGGGTTGCTGAACGGGAAGCTTTTTCAAGCTGTTCCGTAACAGAACGGGGAGACTGCGCCGCTATATCGTCAAGACGCTTCTGTTCAATTGTTCTGTTAATAGAAGCCAGTAACGGATCATCGCTTTGCTTTTTCTTTTTGGGTTGCGCTGGTTTCTGAGGAATTTCAGCAGTTGTTTCCTCTTTTTTCGCTCCCAGTTCCATTGTATCAAGGGCAAGCGACGGATCAACCTGAGGCACATATGGTCCGGCAATCTCGTTTGTGTCGCCTAAAACGAAGGTTTTATCAAGGTCAATGGAGAAATCTGCCTGTCCTCTGAGCTCGGGCATTACTATTGTTTCGCCCGAAACTATATCTTCTATTTCTCGTTCGGCAATTTTAGTGTTTGCCTTTGCGATTTCTTTAAGGTCATTTCCTGCAATACCTACTGTGTCGCCTGAAAGCTGTGCCGCAGGTATTGTCTCTATCATCTGGGTAAGTCCCTCAGACTTTTCGCCTGTATCCATGGGGTTGAAGGCTGTTAAGAAGTCATCAGGGTCTTCAAGATTCATCTCTTTTTCAAGACGTTTCTGAGCATCCTCTTCCTGCTTTACTCTGCGGACTTCCTTTTCGAATTCGATTTCCTCGGTTGTTGCAGGGACTTCTTTCTTTTCCTCTGTTTCTTCCTCGAAGGTAGGGATTCCCATGGGAACTTCTTCAAAAACTATATTCTTTGTTGCAAAACGCTTTTCGGATTCCTCTTGCTCACGGCGGATTCTTTCCGCTTCCTTTCGTGCCGCTTCCTGTTCCTCAGCCGCAAGTGCCGCTATTTTGGCTGCCTCTTCGGCCTCCTTACGTTCCTTTTCTTCTAAAAGACGCTGGCGTTCTGCCGCTTCTTCTTCGGCTTTACGGCGTTCAAGCTCAGCCTTCCGGTTCATTTCTTCAAGCTCAGCCTGCCGCTTTTTCATTGCCTCTTCTTCGGCTTTGCGCTTCTTCTCTGCCGCTTCAAGAAGCTTTCTTTCTTTTTCCGCCTTTTCTGCGGCTGCCTTACGTTCCTGTTCAGCCTTTTCCTCTGCAAGTCTGCGTTCTCTTTCAGCTCTTTCAGCGGCAAGCTTCTTTGCTCTTTCTTCCGCCTTTTTCTGAGCCTCTGTCTTTTCAGACATTATAAGATTTTTAACCTTAGGCTTTCTGCCTACGGTGTTATCGCTGGTGGAATAGGTCTTTCTTTTGGGAACGTCGCCCAGTGTTTCCCCTAAAATATCATCAACGCTGAACTGTGCCGTACTTTTTCCGCCGTCATCAGTCCCACGTTTTTTATCTATTTCCGCAAGAATATCATCAAGTGATAAATCAGCCATCCCGACACCTCCTATCTTCTGTGTCTTACAACCTCATACATAAGAATACCGCCGCTGACCGACGCATTCAGAGAATTTACCTTTCCATACATGTCGATGGATAAAATCATATCGCAGCTTTCTCTTACCAGTCTGCCGAGGCCGAAACCCTCGGAACCTATAACAAGAGCAACTGCGCCGCTTAAATCGGCTTTATGAAAGGGCTGTCCGTCTGCTTCCGCACCGTAAACCCATATATTTTTCTTCTTTAAGTCGTTTATAGTTTCCACAAGATTTGAAACTCTGGCAACTTTAAGCCAGTTTACCGCACCTGCGGAGGTTTTGTAAACCGTTGAGGTAAGCCCTGCACTTCTGCGCTTCGGAATGATTATTCCGTGGGCACCTGCCGCCTCAGCGGTACGGATAAGCGCACCTAAATTGTGAGGGTCCTGTATCTCGTCAGCAATGATAAGAAACGGCGGTTCGCCCTTTTCTTCTGCAACCTTCAACAAATCATCAACCGAAACATATTCCGCCGCCGCAAGTACCGCAGCCACACCGCCGTGCTTACCGCCTTCTGAAAGCTGATTCAGTTTATCGTCGTTTGCATCTTTTACAACCGCACCTGAGTCCTTTGC
>JAZNML010000071.1:0-71804 GCA_045579565.1 Ruminiclostridium sp. | reverse complement strand
CTTATACATTATATCACACTCTTTAACCTTTGTCAATACCTTTTTCAAAATATTTTTTCAAAAAGTTTTTCGTAGTGCCGCTTCCCTTCGGGGTAGCTTGTTTATTATATCACCCACCTCCCCTTTTGTCAACACTTTTTTTACGTTTCTACATTATTGTCTTTTTATTCCTGTTTTTTTCAACATATGTTGTCAATTTTCAACATAAAAGGGTGTTATCTCTACGGATAACACCCTTTTTGCTATGCTTTTTTCCAGAAACTTACCGCAGCAACAGTATCGCCGATTAGCGTTGCAATCATTGATACTATTAAATTATAAAGGAATGCACTTCTGTATGATTCAATTTCAAGTGACTTTATAGCCCACTCAAATGCTCTTTTCAGACTTATGATTACATCAAAGTCATCTTTATAACTTGCCACCATTTCAGCAACTGCCATCCCCATAACTCCCATAAACACCATAACAAGAGTTAAAATAAAGCAAATTATTATGCCCTTTTTATCAAGAGAACGTCCACCCAGATAATATCCTCCGTAAACCGTAAGGATAATTGCAAGACAACCCCAGACAGAAATGACATCAAGAAAATGACCAAAAGCTATCCAGATAAGCAGACCAACAAGCCCGCAAACAAGAGCTCCTATAATTCCCATCACCGCATTGCTTTTTTCGGCAAAGCTTACAGGTCTTGTATATGACGCATAATTATTCGCAGGATTATAAGGAGGAGGCGCGGTTGTACCATAACCTCGGTTTATTTCACCGCCCACACTATAACGCGGTGCGGTTTCATCACTGAGCTTCTCATATGTAACTTTCGCCTGTCCGAATTCAAGAGGCTGTACCGCATCAGGTCCGTCAACAGGGGATACATGACGTTCTTCACGATGCGAGTTAGGATTTATAAGAGGAACAGATCCGTCCGCTTCAAGAGGCGTTTCTTCCGCTTCAAGCTGAGGATGACCAGTTGTAACCGTAGGCATCTCAACCGTAGACTCAATCTCCTCTATATCAAAATCCTCACCGTCATTACTGTCATCACGAACCTCAGTAACATCATTGCTTCCGTCATCAGCTTCGGGAACAATCTCTTTCAGGACTATTTCACCATCTTCAATAAGCAGATTATCAACCTCTTCTGAAAGCTTTGCTTCTTCCTCTGCTCTTTTCGCCTTTTCAGCAGCAAATTCACGCTCGGCCTCTTCAAATAACTTGGATTTCGGTCTTTCAAGTTCAGGCTTGGCCTCCTCATATAATAAGGAATCAAAATTATGCTCAGGTTCCTGAACAGGAGCAGGCTCACTTTCCCGGAAGACTGGTGTTTCAGGCTCAGCTTCCTTCTCGTACATAAGGGAGGATAAATCAACAGGTTTTTCTTCCTTTATAATAGGTGTATCTTCTTCAACCTTTTCTTTTGGGTCAAATTCAAATTCCTTCAAGGAAAACTCTTCGGTTTCAGGCGCAGTCTTTACAGGTTCAATAACCGCCTGGGGCTCCTCTTTTTTCTCTTCAGGTTTATATTCAAATTCCGCAAAGGGCAATAATTCATTCTTTTCTTCTGAGACAGGCTCAGGAATTACAGGGAGCTCAGGCTCTTTGATTTCCGGCTGTTGCACAGGCGGTACAGCTGGGGAAGAAGATTGGCAGGTGCGGATAAAAACATACTTTGCTCCGCATACATGACAAGCCTGGGCAATAGCATTATCAGAATCGTAAATGCTCAAATTCTCTGTGCTGCCGCATTCACAACAGCAATTCTCGTAAAAATTAAGAGAAAGATTTGTTGCAAAATCATATATGAATCTTTTCAGATTATTTACATTTGTAAAATCATCAAAAGTACGGTTTAAGGCAACAGCGACACCTGTGTCGTTAACCATGAACTTTTTAAGAAACTCAGGATTACTCTTCTGCTTAGCTGTTAAATACTCCTCAATTGTTGTAACTGCGGCAAAACTGCCTTTTTTCACCCAGAAAAGACAACCGTAGCTACCTGCGGCAATATTTTCTTTAACCGCAACTGAGTAACCTTTTATCTGTCCTATAAGAGCATCATATTCCTCATAATAATCAAGGTTTATATTAACGCCGGTATTAAGTAGCTCACGCATAAGTAAATTTCCTTCCCATATTTATATAATGAATGTGCTGCAATTCACCATTAGCTTATATCATACAATAATTTTGCAATAAAGTCAATAAATATATTGAAATATATTTTAAATTGTGTTATAATTTAATGTGGTTTAAAATAAGTAATTCTACATTGAGGTGAGATTCCCTGATGGCAAAAGCAAATATAATCAAAGCTAATTCATATGTGCAGGTTTCGGCAGCTCCCTTTATGGTGCCGCTTCCTCTTCATCTTGAACTTTATTACAGCAATATTCTGCTATGTGTGTATACGGTTTCGGAAACAGGAGTAGTTGACTTTACCTATAACATTAATTCCGATATTCCGATTTTAACACCCGTTCACCGCAAGCTCAAAGCAGAAGACATTTATTTCCTTATCCGTTCGCGTATCTTCCCGGATAACCCCTATATTGCACCCTACGAGCTGCAAAGACTGGGGCTCACAGCGTATGAACCCTATGAAATACTAATGAAAACCCATGGTATTATGCAGGGAGACTGTTACTGGCTTAAAGCGGCAGATGAGCAGATAAACTATGCTATGGCTATGGAGCAATATATGGATTATTATATTCTTACTCCCGAACAGAGAGCAGAAAAGTATAAAGCAGCAAATGAAAATAAAATCGAAGAATACGCCGCAGGCGCATTTGATAATATCGAAGAATTTCTGAAATCATAAGAAAAGGAAAAATAAATGGAAAATCCCACATATGCTTTTGAAAGAACAGCACTTTATTACGAAACAGACCAGATGGCTATCGTTCACCACTCGAACTACATCAGATGGTTTGAAGAAGTACGTATTGCCTACATGAAGGATAAGGGGTATCCTTATTCAAAAATGGAAGAAATGGGAATTATGATTCCCGTAATGGGTGTTGACTGCAAATATATTAAGCCTGTAAAATTCGAACAGACTGTACTGATTTATGTAAAAATCACAGAATTCAGCGGTGCCAGACTTGAAATCGAATATGAAGTCCGTGACAAAGAAACAGGCAATCTTCATATTACAGGACATTCAAAGCATTGCTTTGTAAAAGCGGACACCTTCCATCCTGTCCGCCTGAAAAGAGATTATCCCGAAATGGCGGAAATTTTTGAATAATCAGAGGTATTTATGCAGAACTATGATGTAATAATCGTCGGCGCCGGCGCCGGCGGTGTTTTCATGGCTTACGAATTTACTAAGCTCGGAAAAAATATAAAAGTCTGTATCATTGACAGAGGCGGCCCCATCAAAAACCGAATCTGCCCCATAGACGGAAAGAAAATCACTTCCTGTGTTCACTGTAAAACTTGCAGCATAATGAACGGCTTCGGTGGTGCAGGCGGTATGTCCGATGGAAAGTACAACATCACCAATAATTTCGGCGGTGACCTTTACACCCATACAGGCAAAGAAGAAGCCATCGCTCTTATGGAATATGTTGACGAAGTGAATCTAAAAATGGGCGGCGAAGGCGCAAAGCTTTACAGCACCGTTACCAGCGATATAAAGGCAGAAGCTCTGAAACACGACCTTCATCTCCTCGATGCACAAGTGAGACATCTGGGTACAGACCGCAACCGCGAAATCCTACAGAACATCTACGATTATGTCAAGGATTCTGTTGATATTCATTTTCACGAAGAAGTTGCTTCCATCGATAAAAAAGACGATAGATTCTACGTTGAAACCGAAAAGGATTCCTATTGCTGCAACCAGGTTGTTATTGCTGCCGGCCGTTCAGGATCTAAATGGATTTCAGGAATCTGCGGTAAATTCGGCATTGAAACCCAAAGCAACCGTGTAGATATAGGGGTACGCGTTGAAATACCCGCAGCGGTGTTTGAACACATTACCTCCCGTGTATACGAAAGTAAAATCGTTTACCGTACCAAAAAGTACGGCGACCTTGTCCGCACCTTCTGTATGAACCCTTACGGCGAGGTTGTAAATGAAAACACAAACGGTATCATCACCGTAAACGGACACAGCTACTCCGACCCGAAATACCACACTGAAAATACTAATTTCGCACTTCTTGTTTCAAACAAATTTTCAGAACCCTTCAAGGACAGTAACCTTTACGGTGAATCTATTGCAAGACTCTCGAACATGCTGGGCGGAGGAGTTATTGTTCAACGTTTCAGCGACCTTGTTGCAGGAAGAAGAACAAACGAACACCGTTTTTCACAATGTTTCCTTACCCCCACTTTAAAGGCAACTCCCGGAGACCTGAGTCTTGTTATTCCGAAAAGACAGCTTGACGACATTATCGAAATGATTTACGCTCTCGATAAAATCGCGCCCGGTATGGCAAATGACGACACCCTGCTTTACGGCGTTGAGGTAAAGTTCTATAACTCAAAAGTAAACGTTGATGAAAATCTTGAAACAGCTGTAAAAGGACTGTACGTAATCGGCGACGGTTCTGGTGTTACTCACTCATTATCCCAGGCATCAGCTTCGGGTGTATATGTTACAAGAATAATTGCAGACTTATATAAGTAAATTTTAAAAAAGGAAGGACAAAACAAATGAACGTCTGGCATGATATTGATGAAAAAAGAATCTCTCCCTACAATTTTCTCTCTATAATTGAAATCACAAAGGGAAGCAAGAAAAAGTACGAACTGGATAAGGACAGCGGTATTCTTATTCTTGACCGTATTCTTTACACCTCTACCCACTATCCCGCAAACTACGGCTTTATTCCCAAAACTCTGGCAGATGACGGCGACCCTCTCGACGTTCTCGTTCTCTGCAATGAGCCTATCGACCCTATGGTGCTGGTTCCCTGTTATCCTATCGGTGTAATCAGCATGGTGGATAACGGCAAGAATGACGAAAAGATTATTGCCATCCCCTTTGAAGACCCTAACTACAACTCATACCGCAGTATCGAAGCATTACCCCGCCACATCTTTGAAGAAATGCAGCATTTTTTCAGTGTTTACAAGCAGCTTGAAGGTAAAACCACAGCGGTAAACGAAGTGCAGGGTCATAAGGCTGCCGCAGCTGTTATCGAACAGTGCATCAAGAACTACAAGGAAAAATTCGGAGATAATACGGAGGAACAGGAATGATTGCAAAAACTTCACCTATGGGCTGGAACAGCTGGGATTGCTACGGTCCTTCTGTTGACGAAAAGACAGTAAGAGCAAATGCCGAATATATGGCAAAGAATTTAAAGAAATACGGCTGGGAATACATTGTCGTTGACATTCAGTGGTCGCAGCCTACCGCAAGCAGCCATGAATACGTACCCTTCGCAGATCTCTGCATGGACGAATACGGAAGACTTATCCCTGCGGAAAACCGTTTTCCTTCATCAGCAGGTGGTAAGGGCTTTGCACCTCTGGCTGAATATATTCATTCACTTGGATTAAAGTTCGGTATTCACATCATGCGTGGTATTCCCCGTCAGGCTGTTCACAAGAATGTTAAAATCAAGGGCACAGATAAAACCGCAAGACAGATTGCAAGCACAAACCGTATCTGCCAGTGGAATCCTGATATGTACGGTGTTGACGCAGATAAGGAAGGCGCAAAGGAATACTACGAAAGTATTTTTGAACTGTATGCTTCCTGGGGCGTTGACTTTATCAAGTGCGATGATATCTGCCGTGAAATGTCCCATGCAGAAGAAGAACTCATCATGCTCAGCAACGCTATGAAGAACTGCGGAAGAGATATGGTGCTCAGCCTTTCTCCCGGACCTGCAATTCTCGAAAAGGCAGAACTTTACAAGCAGACCGCTCATATGTGGCGTATTACAGACGATTTCTGGGACAAATGGGAGCTTCTCTATGCTATGTTTGAACGTGCAGAAAAATGGTGCACACACACAGGTGCAGGCAACTGGCCTGATGCAGACATGCTTCCCGTAGGTGCAATTTTACAGAATTACGACAAGAACAACCGCACAAAGTTCACAGAAGATGAACAATATACAATGCTTACCCTTTGGAGTATCTTCCGTTCTCCTCTTATGATCGGCGGCGAAATGACCGTAATGGATGATTTCACACTTAATCTCCTTACAAATGAGGGTATTCTCGGAATGCACAAGAATGCCCGCCACGCTCATCAGGTATGGCGTAAGGAAATTAACGGAACCGAGCATGTTTTATGGATTGCCGCTAATTCAAAGGGCGGATTCTATCTTGCTGTATTCAATGCCGGTGAAAATGACAGCGAAATCGAAATAGACCTTGAAGACATTGAAATTGATACCAAGATAAGCGGATATGAGTTATGGTCCAATGAATCTGTAACAGCAGAGGGCAAGCTCTCCGTTAAGCTCAATAAGCATGGCGCAAAGGCATATTGTTTCAATGCTGTATGATGAAGAAATGATGCTTCTCGCCATTGAAGAAGCAAAAAAGGCAAAAGCCTTGGGAGAAGTGCCGGTCGGCGCCATAATCGTTGATGAAAAGGGCGAAATAATCGGGACAGGCTATAACACCCGTGAAACCCAACAGCGTCCCACAGGACATGCTGAGCTTATCGCCATTGAACAGGCTGCCAGACACAAAAACAGCTGGCGTCTTTCGGATTGCACACTGTATGTAACGTTGGAGCCTTGCCCCATGTGTGCGGGCACAATAATGAATGCCCGTCTCAAACGGATAGTTTACGGCGCATTTGACGAGAACGGCGGAGCACTATCCTCAGTAATATCCCTTTATGAACACAATTTCGGCTATAAGCCGTTGGTCAGAAGCAGGATTCTTGAAAAAGAATGCGCCATGCTTCTGACAGATTTTTTCAAGAAGCTAAGAAAGGCAGATTAACAGTTGAACCGATATAAAGCCCTTGCGGCGAACACTATAATTCTCGGTCTCGGACAGTTCGGCTCAAAATTCCTGATAATTCTCATGATGGGCTTTTATCAGGCTACGCTCGGAACTACGGGATATGGCGAAATAAACAATATAATAGATACCGCTGTGCTTCTTATGTCCATAGCTACCCTTTCAATAGGCGAATCGATTATCCGTTTCGGACTTGACAGCGCCTTTGACAACAAACAGGTTTTCTCTATCGGGGTAAGAGTAACCACAATCGGACTTACAGCAACTCTGCTTTTTGTTCCGCTCATCAGTCTTTTCTCTTCCCTTTTTCCTGACAATGCGGTATTTGCATTACTCAGTGATTACGCCTGGATAACAGTAGCATATGTTGCAACGGGAAGTCTCAAAAGCTGCTGCGCTCTTTTTGTACGCTCAGCAGGTCATGTAAAACTGTATGCGATAGACGGTATTTTAACAACCATTATGAATATCGTATTCAACCTTATACTCCTTCTCGGTTTCAAAATGGGAAATATCGGCTATCTTCTGTCGGTAATTCTCGCAGATATCTGCTCAATCACTTTCCTCACAATAATGGCTAAATTATGGAAATACGTCATATTCACAGGCATAAACAAGGATATGGTTAAATCCATGATGAATTTCTGCCTCCCTATGATACCCACAGCAGTCATGTGGTGGATTATCAATTCATCAGGCAGCTTCTTCGTTTCAGAATTTATCGGCTTTGAGGCAAGCGGTATCTACAAAGCAGCATATAAATTCCCAAGCATGATTTCCATTTTTTCGGGAATATTCTCTCAGGCATGGAATATGTCTGCAATCACCGAAAACAATTCTCGTACAATAGCTAATTTCTACACAAATGTATTCAATATTTTCCAGTCCTTTGTGTATGTACTTGCAGCAGGTCTTATGCTCGTCATCCGACCGGCAATTCTGATTTTCTGCGAACCGGAATTTGAAATTGCTTATCAGTACACACCCTTCCTTATTCTTTCAGTTTCATTCACCTGCTTCTCAACCTTTATGGGAAGCGTTTATGTAGCTTCAAGAAAATCAGTCCGCTCAATGACTACTGCCGCAATCGGCGCAGTTATTAATGTCGTTCTGAACTTCATACTGATTAAAACCATGGGGCTTCATGGTGCCGCTATCGGCGCATTCGTAAGCTTCCTCGCTATTTTCATCATCCGTGCAGCAGATACAAAGAAAATAGTAAGAATGGATATGAAGCTTCCGAAAATGCTTGTAAACTCAGTATTGTTGCTTGTGATGAGCGGAGTTATTATTTTCATGGAAAATATTACAGCTTATTATATAGCACTTGCTGTGCTTTTCCTTATAATCACCGCAATAAATTTCCGCTCAGGAATCAGAGCAATTAAAATCATTCTGAAAAAGGAACAATTTGAGAGATGAAAAAGTACTATCTCTGGCTTATAATGGTTTTTGGTGCAGGAAATCCTGATCTGAACGAGCTCATGACCCGTTTTTCCACGCCAAAGGAAATATATGACGCTTTCAGAAATAACTATGCCGCCGCAGGTAAAGAATACAGTGAAAAAGCGGAGAAAATTTCCCTTGATGAAGCAGAAAAGCTTTTAAGCGAGCTTGAAAGCAAGAAAATCATCATAATAACCTTTGAAGATCAGAATTACCCCGAGAACTTAAAAACAGCCGAAAATCCTCCCGTTGTACTTTTTGCAAAGGGAAATATATCGCTTCTTAAAAACAAGCTTCTCACTATGGCAGGTACACGTAAGGTTACAGACTACACCATAGCCGTAGAAACCAAGGTTTGCGAGGAATTATGCAACGAATACACTTTCGTGGCATCGCTGTGTGCCGGTTGTGAACAGCTTGCCTGTCTAACTGCAATAAAGCACAGCAAAGGCTGTATAGAAGTTATGCCCTGCGGATTTGACTGTGAATATCCCAAAGGTACACAGGTAATGCGCCGTCAGATTCTTATGAACGGCGGTTGTCTAATTTCTGAATTTTTGCCTGATGTAAAATCAAGTAATGCCAACTATCTTAAACGTGCACGTATCACAGGCGGAATTTCAAAAGCGATGATAGTTTTCCAGGCAGCAGAAAAAAGCGGCTCATTAAATGCCGCTAAGTATTCGCCCGCCCTGTTCTTTATTCCTCCCGAGGATGTATTCAATTTAAAATACTCCGCCGCTGTAACAGGTGCGAGAAACGGCGCAAAGCTTTATCTTTCTCCCAACTCCCTGAAACCTGTATTTGAAGCGGATTATAAGCCGAAGCACATTAAATTCGAATCAAAACGCAGAAAGCTTGAAATTACTCCTGAATCAAAGATAAATGAACCTGATTTATCTGAAATAACAGTTGCTTCTGATGACAATTATGAAAGCGATGATTTTGATTCAGAGCTTCATGCTTTTGTTTATAAAATGATATGTGACAAAGGTGAAGCAATTCTCTTTGACGAGGTGCGGGAAAAAATCGGAAAATCCATCGATAAAACCAGCGAAATTCTTCTTGACCTGGAAATTGCAGGTAAGATAAATGCGGTTGCAGGAAACAGATACATAAAAGCATAAAAAATGAGCCATTGCTTAGCAATGGCTCGTTTTGTTTACATTTTCTCTCTTGTCCTTCTGAAAAAAGCTGCATATTTTTCGGTGTTATGCAGAATTAAAAAACTCTCCTCGGATATTTTTGTAAGCAGAAAGCTGTAAAGTGTCAGCTCCGTATTTGTGGTAGCTTTTTTCTTATCATCAAAATACCCCCTCAGCCAGAACGCAGTGTATTCTGATTTATCAGGGCGGTTTTCAAACATTTCCGCATATTTTAATGCAAGTTCAAGACTTTTCATAGCTTCATCAGTATTTTTGAGAGCACAGTAGTTTTCTGCAATCTTCATATAGCATTTAAAAACACGCTCGCTGTAAAATTTCAGATCTTCACCCGCAAGCATTTCTGCAAGCTGAACAGCCTTTTTCAATAGCTCTATACTTTTTTCAGGACTATCCATTATATGTGATAAATGAAGAAGATTTTTAATGGATAAATCCATGAATGTAAGTAGATTATGCTGACGCTGGTTTAGTTCCTCATCACCCCGCAATGCGTGTGCAAGCATAACCTCACGGCTCACCCAGAGACTTGGCATATTAACAGCAATTTTATATGCCTCATCACGTCTGTCCTGCATTTCATACACCATACAAAGTAATTGCTTTCCCGCAAAGGTTATATAGCTTTCCCCTTTATCAAGCTGAATAGCCTTATTGACAAGACTAATAATCTCGCCCAAGGTTTCCTCCGTTTTTTCACGATTAGCACATAATTCGCTATATAGCGAAAGTGCAAGCTGGTATGATATATCAGCACTTTTGGGATAAAGAATTATTTTCTCACGAAGATAGGCGATTCCCTCTTTACTTTTACCTTGGCTGCGAAGAACAGAAATGTGCTCCATAATCTTATCTATCATCTGCTGCTTTCTTTCAATATCCACACCCAGCAATTCATCTGTGGTAATATCAAAATAATTCGCAATAACAGGAAGTAAAGTGATATCTGGATACGCATTTCCATTTTCCCATCTGCTTATGGCCTGAAATGATATTCCGAAATCTTCTGCAAGCTGCTCCTGTGTCAATCCGTTTTCAACACGAAGCTTTTTTATTTTTTCACCAAGTTTAATCATAGCATTTAACTCCTTATTTGTTTTCAGAAGCTTCTGTTATAATAATAATCCTATTAAAGCAAAAAGTCCATATATTATTTGTTGAGAAAAACTCAACCATACAGAGAAAACGAGCCATTGCTAAGCAATGGCTCGTTTTTTACATAAGAATATCATCAAATTTTCCGCGGATTGCTGTTATAAGCGCGGTAGGAGAAAGCTTTATCTGAGTACCGATTCTGCCTCCGCTGATGAAAAACTCATCCATAGTTTCAGCGGAAGAATGTACCACAGTCATGAACTGCTTTTTCATACCGATGGGAGTACAACCGCCTCTTACATAACCGGTAACGGCGTTGATGTCCTTCACATGAAGAAGTTCAACCGATTTTTCGCCCACACTCTTTGCCGCTTTTTTCAAATCAAGCTCTTCTGCCACAGGCAAAAGAAAACAGTAGTAAGTGCCGCTTTTCCCATGTGCAACCAGCGTTTTAAAGGTATATGCAGGATCCTGCCCCAGCTTCTCTGCAACAGTAATTCCATCTATAAATTCATCACATTCGTATGATTTCATCTCATAGGGAATCTTCTTCTGTTCAAGAAACCGCATTGCATTTGTTTTGACTTCCTTAGCCATAACAGTAAATCCTTTCCGCTGTAAAATCAGTTTTTAATACTATTAATGTGCTTCTTTATGCACTCAAAGGTTTCATCGCTTATATCATGCTCAATCTTACATGCATCTTCAAGTGCCGTTTCACGGCTTACACCGATATTCATGAAAAACTCAGAAATTGTAGTATGGCGCTCATAAATTCCTTCGGCTATTCTCTTTCCCTTTTCGGTTAAGGATATATGATTGTTTTCGTCAACTGTTATAAGACCGTTGCCCTTCATCTGTTTTACTACAACAGATACAGTAGGTCTTGAATAACCAAGCTCATCACATATATCAATAGCATGAAGATCAGGCTTTTCTCTTGAAAGCACAAGGATTGTTTCAAGGTAATTTTCTACCGCTTCCGATACTTCTTTTTTCATCTTATTATTTCCTTTCCGCTTATTTCTTTTCTATCAGATGCGCTTCATCAACCCAGGAGTAATACCCTGTCATATCCCCGGGTAATGTATCATTATTTATTCTGAGAGTACTGAAAAGCACACAGTCGGAACGCTGATATACGGGGATTTCAATAGCATTTCCGAAAAGAATATTAAGACAGTCAATGTAAGCAGCTTTAAGCTCTTCATTATCCTTGGAAGAAGCAGAAATGCCGATACATTCATCAAGCTTTTCGCTTTCAAATCCGTAAAGATTATCCTCTGAATACATTGTGCTGAGTCTTGGCTGAACTCCTGTTTCCCAAACAGCCGCCCAGAGCTGATGTGAGTCACTGTTAAGCACAGTCCACATCTGAGATGCATCTGCGGTATCTGTAATTGTAAGAGTAATTCCTATATCAGCTAAAAGCAGGGAGCCTGCTTCAAGTGCATAATAACAGGGATGATTTCCCGTTCCATCTGCCGCAATCACAGCATTAAAGGTTGTTGAGCTGCCTTCAGGTGCGGCTGTTACTTTTCCGTCTTCAACAGTATAGCCTGCAAGTTCCAGGAAGCCGAGACAAGCTCTTTTGGCTGCTGCGGATTTTTCCTGATCTCTCATTCCCTCCATGTAGATTGAATCACCGTTAACATCTACGGAATAGGGCTTCTGATATTCGTTTCCTATCCATGCGCTGAGAACAACAGGATAATCAGTTTTTATGCCGACAGTACCGTAGTAACGCTCAACAGAAATATCACGGTAAAGATAAATTGCAGTCGCGATTGCCTTTCGTAAAGCAATACTTTCCTCAGAGTAAGGGTCTCCGCCTACATTGACATTTGCAGAATTTATACCAATATATCCATATCCATCCTTGCTTATGGTAGCTGCGTACAGCTTTTCCATAGCTTCATTAGCGGAATTTATAGCGTCTGAGGTTTTAAGGGAGCCGTCAGGATATGAAATATCCGCTGTACCTTCACTTACCGCTGATACAGCTGTATCTACGGTTGTCTGCTTAACCTCAATTTTTTCAGTTTTCGGCACACCCTTATAGTAGCTGCTGTTTGCGGTAAGGTAAACAACACCGCTTTCGCTACGCTCATAATAATAAGCACCTGCACCTAAGGGAGCATTTTCTTTTTCAGTGATTATTTCAAGAGCCTTACCCTTTTCAAAGCCGAATTTTCCATTCTGGATGTTGAACTGAGACTCGTTTCCATAATAGTGAAGAGGAGCAACTGTTATATCGGCAAGCTCGTAGATCACAGATGATGAATTACCGGAAACAGTAATTTTCACACCGAAATTGCCTGTTTTTTCTATTCCGGTTATGCTGTTTACCGCTGTGCTTTCTTCGGACTGAGCTGAAAGATAGCTGATTGCACATATTGCTGCATCGGTACGGTAAAATGCCGAATCACCCTCGGACATACTACCGAGAAGCTCGTAATTTCCGCCGTACATATCCGCAAGGTCTGAAAGCACCTTCTGTTCATCAGCTACCTGTGTAGAATCATATTCGCTGTCAACAGAATAGAAAAACGCCATTAAATCCTTGGGTTCAGGATAGCTTTCGGTATATACCGAATATGTACTGTCGCCGTAAAGTGATTTTACCCACTCGAACTCGCTTTTCAGCACAGGCATAACTATTTCATTTCTGATTTTTTCTTTTACTTCGTCTGTTTCAAGAGCTTCGGTTATTTCCTCAGTCGAAAGAGTATCAGCAATGGAGCTGTTCAGACGATAGTTTACTTCACCCTTTATACCGATACCCTGAATCTCGGAAATATTCGACATTGACGGGTCAAGAAGCATATACAGCGTAAAAATAAGGTCGTCTGCATCAAGTACTTCGCCGTCGCTGAAATACACATCACGTCTTAAATTGAACAGGTACTCGGTTTCATCGGTTTCCTCGTTATAGCTTTCGGCTACATCAGCTATACCACTGTATTCGTAATATGTACCGTTAAAAAGAATACGCTCACCGTCAAGACCATTATATATAATTCTGCCGTTACGGTCGCATGCAAGAAGCTTAACTCCTGTAAGATCATTTATAAAGCTGTCAAATTCCCCTGTCTGATAAAAAGGGTTGCAGGTATTATCATATTCAGAAAGAGCTACCACAAGCGGTGTCTTTTCCTTTTCTTCAACCTTCTCGTCTTCACTTGCCAATGCTGCAAGAGTAGTTTTCTCAGTTTGCGAGGAGGTTGTAGTAGATACAGCTGATGTTACGGTTGTTGTCTGTGTATCCTGTGCATTACTGTTACCGCAGGAACAAAGTAGCAGACACATGGCTGTAACCAGAGCTGTAAGTCCTTTTATTTTCCTTTTCAATAGAATTCCTCCAATCGTTACCGATTATTATATACTAATTTTTCCGAATTGTCAAACGATAAGCTTGTGATAACACCATGAAAAAAAGGATTTGTATTTTTATGACGTATTTTGTTATACAACCCTGTTCTGTTCTCTGCCTTCGATAAAGGCTTCGATGTTGCTTTCAACAACTCCCATAAGGCGTTGTCTTGTTTCAAGTCCCGCCCAGGCAACATGAGGTGTAATTATACAGTTTTCAATGGAATATAAAGGACAATCCTCTGCCATAGGCTCAACCGCAAGCACATCAAGTCCTGCACCCATGAGCTTTCCGCTGGTTAATGCATCGCGGAGGGCGTATTCATCTACAATAGGTCCTCTTGATGTATTGATGAACAATGCGCCATCCTTCATCTTAGCAAAAGCATCCTTGTTCATCATTTTTTCCGACTGGGCATTAAGAGGACAATGAACCGAAACAATGTCGCTTTCTCTGAGAAGAGTATCAAAGTCCACAAAGGTAACGGTTTCATCTTCCTTGGGAGTTCTGGTATAAACAAGCACCTTCATACCGAATGCATTGGCAATCTGTGCTGAACGCTTTCCTATGGAGCCATAGCCGATAATTCCCATTGTCTTACCTGCAAGGGAACCTATGGGGAAAGGAAAATATGAGAATGTTGCACTTTTCTTCCAGTTACCGTCATTAACGTGCTTTCTGTAATCAGCAAGACGACAGTAATGTTCCAGAATAAAAGCGTAGGTAAGCTGTACAACGCCCTCGGTGGAGTATGCAGGAACGTTAGCAACAGCAATTCCTCTTTCCTTTGCGCAGTCAATATCAATATTGTTGAAGCCCGTAGCAAAAAGACCGATGTATTTAAGCTGCGGAGCCTTCTCCATTACTTCACGGGTAATGAATGTTTTATTGCACAGAATCATGTCTGCGTCACGTACTCTTTCACAGACTCTTTCGGGTTCTGTCAAGCCATAACGCTTAACCTCGCCGTAACGGGCAATGCCGGAAAAACTCAGGTCTCCTGTTGATACTGTATCGCTGTCAAGAATTGCTATTTTCATAATATAATTTCACCTTTCACATAAAAATGTCATAATCTTTGCATATATTTTTCCTATTCATATAGTATAACATAAATACGAAGTAATATCAATAAATCACGACTTTAAATTATGAAAATTTTCTGTAAAAAAAGGACCTCTTTTTATTGACAACTACCGAATGGTGTGTTATAATGTTAAATAGTGGGTAACCACGTACATAAATATAAAGAAAAAATATAAACAACTATAACAACTTTGATTTATTTGACTTAACTTAAACGCAGGAACAGGAGAAAACATCATGAGCGAATTTAACTTTGAATTCGACAGGCTTCTCAGTAAAATTCATCATAATATGCTGAAGCTTGAAGAAAAATCATTATGTGTCGACCGAAGTCTAAACTTAACCGTAAACGAACTTCATCTGCTCGAATGCATCAAAAACGGCACCAAAGGTGAAAACGGCCCTACAATCAGTGCTATTGCCACTGAGCTGGATATTACCCGTCCCTCTACTACTGTTGCCGTAAATAAGCTCACTTCAAAGAAGTATGTGGAGAAAATCGGTTGCGTAAACGATGGTCGTTCTGTACGTATAAAGCTCACCGCAAAGGGTGAAAAGGTTTATAATATGTACCGTGACTACCGTAAAGAAACTGCTGTTGAGCTTGCAAAGTGCCTTAATGAAAACGACGCAAAGCTCATCGCTTCCGTTTTGGAAAAAATCGATTCCTTCTATGCTGATAAGCTCAATGAAAGAGAATCTGTTGATTTTGAATTTTAATATTGATAACTTGCGGATTTGACATAAATCCGCTTTTATCGGCAAGATGTTTTCGGCGCTTTAAATTTGTTAAGCTTTAACCTGTTAAATCGGACTTTGTCCCCTTATAAATAAAAAAGACATTGAAAGGATGAAAAAAATATGGGAATGACATTCAACAGAAAGCTTCCTATTCCTAAGGAAATCAAGGAGCTTTATCCCCTTACTGAAAAAATTTCAGAAACAAAAAAAGTAAAGGATAAGGAAATTGCAGATATTTTTGAAGGAAAAGACAACAGACTCCTTCTCATTATAGGCCCTTGCTCCGCTGATAAGGAAGAGCCTGTTATGGACTATATCGGCAGACTTGCAAAAATTCAGGAAGAAGTAAAGGATAAGGTTTTTATTATCCCCAGAATCTATACAGGTAAGCCCCGTACAACAGGTGCCGGCTACAAGGGTATGCTTCACCAGCCCGACCCCAGCAAGAAAGAGGACATGCTTCAGGGTATCATCTCTGTAAGAAAGCTTCATGCACGCGCTATCGAAGAAACAGGTCTTGTATGTGCTGATGAAATGCTTTATCCTGAAAACTACCGTTACCTCTCCGACTTACTCTCTTATGTTGCTATCGGTGCTCGTTCCGTAGAAAACCAGCAGCACAGACTTGTTTCCAGCGGTATGGATATTCCCTGCGGTATGAAGAACCCTACCAGCGGTGATATCTCTGTTATGCTCAACTCTATTACAGCTGCTCAGAGCTCTCACACATTCCTTTTCAGAGGCTGGGAAGTTGTAAGTGACGGTAACCCCTATGCACATGCTATTTTAAGAGGCTATGTAAACAAGCACGGAGAAGCAATCCCCAACTACCACTACGAAGATTTGAAGCATCTCCACGAATTATACAATGAACAGCGCTTTGTAAACCCCAGCGTTATTATCGACTGCAACCACTCCAATTCCAACAAGCGTTTCCTTGAACAAATCCGTATTGCTAAGGAAGTTCTTTACAGCAAGCGCCACAACGATGACCTCAACAGCTTTATCAAGGGTCTTATGATCGAAAGCTACATTGAAGACGGCACACAGAAGGCAGAGGAAGGTATTTACGGTAAATCCATCACAGACCCCTGTCTCGGTTGGGAAAAGACTGAAAAACTTATCCTTGACATTGCTGACGCTTTGTAATATTATATATATAAGACATTCTAAGCACGACACCGGAAAAGATGTCGTGCTTTATCTTTACGGAAAGGTAATACTATGGAGCTTCCTATTCAGTTTAAAAATGTTATTGAAGAAATGGCAGAAAATATACCTGTCAAAAAGCTGATTTCAGCGTCAAATTCCATATCCGAACGGTACAGAAGTGAAGCAGCCTCCGGTAAATCGCTAATTACCAATAATACTGAAGCATTAGCATATGCAATTGTCCGCATGCCTGCAACAATCGGCGCCGTTGGTAATGCTATGCAATATACAATAGACAGATATGACGGCGAAATCTCGTCTGTACTTGATATAGGCGCAGGCACCGGTGCTTGTTGCTGGGCAGCCTCGGAAATCTTCCCTGATATAGAAAATGTTACCTGTCTTGAACGAGAAAAAAATATGATTGATTTAGGAAAATCTCTTATGGATAAAGGGGATTTTCCCTGTGAATATAATTGGATAAGCCGCGATATAACCGAAGGCTTTGAACAAAGGGCAGACCTTGTTACAGCGTCATATGTACTGAATGAGATGCCCGACTCAAAGCGGGAAAAATTAGTTTCTGCCATGTGGAATGCCGCTGAAAAACTGCTTATTATTATCGAGCCCGGAACTCCCAAGGGATTCAGTAATCTTCTGAAAATAAGAGAACAGCTTATAAAGAGCGGCGCAAATATCATCGCACCATGTCCTCATTCAGATAAATGCCCTCTGCCCCAGGATGACTGGTGCCACTTTACCGCAAGAGTTTCCCGTACAAAATTACATAAACAGCTTAAAGGCGGCGAAGTGCCTTATGAAGACGAAAAATTCTGCTACATTGCCGCTTCCAAGGAAAGCTGTGAACCATGCAGGGAAAGAGTGTTGCGCCACCCTAAAATCGAGAGCGGTAAAATCACCTTAAAGCTTTGCTCTGAAAATGGAATCAGTGAAAAAATCGTTACAAAAAAAGACGGTCCCCTTTTCAAGAAAGCAAGAAAAGTGGACTGTGGTGATGAGTTGTAAAAAAAATGCCCCTGTGATAACAGGAGCAAAAGGAAAAATGAATATAACAACTTGGATATTTAAACAGTGCAAATGCACGTGTTTACAGATATTTAAACCGCGACATGCGGTAAATAATCAAAGGAAAACTAAATCGATAAGCCGAGTTCTGTCGTTGGGTGAACATCTATCTAATCTTACCGTCGCCGGTAAGCTTGTCTTGCTTTCGCAATGTAGCCGCCTTAATCGAAGTGCGCCGAGCAGACGCATTATTCTCCGAACCAATCGGCGTTGCATCGGATAGGGTTTACATAGCAACGGCATCTCTGCCGTTCTGGTGAGCTCTTACCTCGCCTTTCCATCCTTACCTGAAAAACAGGCGGTATATTTCTGTTGCACTTGCCCTAAGGTCGCCCTCGGCTGCCGTTAACAGCTATCCTGCTCTGTGATGCTCGGACTTTCCTCAGAGATTTCTCCCCGTGTCCACCTGATTTAGTTTACTTTATCATTATAACATACTCTTTTGCAAGTTGTCAACCTTCATTCGTCATTTAAATTGCCAAGAAGGAGAAAAGAATTGAAAAAATCCCTTATAATTCGTTTTATAATTGCAATTTTCTGTACTGTTTCTGCCATAGCTGGTACTGTTATTGCCAAAAACAGCATAGATTTCGCTAACTGGTACTCATTCAACATATACCCCGTTATTCAGAAAATCACATCATTCATTTCTGGGCTTTTCCCTTTCTCAATTGCTGAAATTGTGGTAATTCTTTTAGCGGCTGGATTTGTAGTACTGATTGTTTTCGGTATTGTAAGGCTTATCCTTAAAATCACAAAGAAAACAAAGAAGGAAAAGAAACCGCTGAAACCACGCATCCTTTCCGCTGTATCAACAATTTCAATGATTGCTTCACTAGTAGCCTTTGTTTTTGTATTCAACTGCGGTATAAATTACTACCGTTCACCCTTCTCTGCTTACAGTGGTATCGAAATCGGAAAATACAGCAAGGAACAGGTTTGCGAGGTTCTGGAATATGTAATCTCAAAGGCAAATGAAACAGCACATCAGCTTGAACTTGACGAAAACGGAATATGTATTCTCCCCGAAAATCACCTTGATATTGAGACAGAAGCTATGAAGAAGCTTGCAGAACAATATCCTGTTATGAATGCCTATTACCCTCACGCAAAGCCCGTTGCTATTCTTTCACCCTTGTGGTGTTATACCAAAATAGTCGGTATATTTATTCCCTTTACTATGGAAGCCAATTACAACACCTGTGATACCCCTGAATCCATAGGCCACAATATCTGCCATGAGCTTTCCCACCTTTCAGGATTTATGAGAGAGGACGAGGCAAACTTTGTAGCTTATCTTGCATGCCGTGAAAGTGACAACCCGTATCTCAGATTCAGCGGATATCAGGCTACCCTGAATTTCCTGCTCAATGCCTATTACCCTGAGGTCGAGCTTGAAGAATATCAGAGAGTATATTCGCTTATTGACCCTATAATTACAGAACACAACAGAAATTCAAACAAATACTGGTCACAGTTCAACACTCCTGTTGCTGAGGTTTCAAACACCATTAACGATACATACCTTAAAATCAACAATCAGACAGACGGTACCAAAAGCTACGGAAGAATGGTTGACCTTGTGATTGCGGATTATTATCAGAATATTAAGGAGAACTGATATGAAAATCATTTGTCTTTCGGAAAATACCGAGGGTTTGTCCGGTTGTGATGCCGAACATGGTCTCTGCCTTTATATTGAGACAAGAAAACACAAATTACTCCTTGATACAGGGGCTTCAGATTTGTTTTCCGTAAACGCAGATAAGCTGGGTATCGATTTGACAGCAGTAGATACCGTTGTTTTAAGCCACGGTCATTACGACCACTCAGGCGGTATTCTCACTTTCTCAAAGATAAATCCCAATGCTAAAATTGACATAAGACGTAATGCCGGCGGTGATTTTTACCACGACGAAAGATATATCGGAATTGATAAGGAAATACTGGATCTTCCGCAGATTGTATTCACTGATGAATATCTGGAAATCGATGATGAACTCACTTTATTTTCGGGTATCACCGGAAGAAAGTATTTTTCTAAAAGCAACCTTGCGCTCACTGAACGGACTGAAAACGGCGAAATACAAGACAGTTTCAGCCACGAACAATGCCTTGTAATTTCCGAAAATGACAAGAAAATTCTTGTTTCAGGCTGTGCTCATAACGGTATTCTGAATATACTTGACAAGTACTATGAGCTGTTCGGAAATAATCCCGACATTGTAATCACAGGCTTTCATATGATGAAGAAAACGGATTACACCAAGGAAGAAACAGAAATTATCACAAACACAGCAAAAGAGCTTATGAAAACAAAAATAAGCTTTTATTCCGGTCACTGCACCGGTATCCCAGCCTTTAATATGATGAAGAAAATCATGGGCGACAAGCTTACCGCAATTCACAGCGGTGATAAAGTTTTGGAGGAATAGAATGGTAAGAGAAATTGTAACTGATATGTTCTTTTTATCACAGAAATCCGAACCTGCAACAAAAGACGATATGCAGATAGCTAAGGATCTGCTCGATACCATTAAAGCAAATGCAGACAGATGTGTGGGCATGGCTGCCAACATGATCGGCGAGCAGAAAACAATACTTGTTGCACTTACAGGCAAGGAATATACTGTAATGATTAACCCGAAAATCATTGACAAAACAAAGCTTACATACGAAACAGAAGAGGGCTGTCTTTCCCTTACGGGAGTCCGCCCGGCAAAACGATACAAGGCGATTACCGTAGAATACCTTGACAGCAAATGGAAAAAGAAAAAGCAGACCTTCAAGGATTTCGAAGCGCAGATAATTCAGCACGAAATGGACCATTTTGACGGAATAATCATATAAAGGAGGAGTACCATGGTACAGGAACTTGACAAATCAAATTTCTTTAAAGGAATAGTATGTGACCCTGCGGATAACACAGAAAAGACTAAACAGGTAATACAGGATATGATTGATACCATGTTTTACTATCTGAAAAAAGATAGAGAAGAAGGCTTTGCCATATGCGCAAACATGATAGGTGTCAATAAACGAATCATTATAATCAACGAAGGCGAATTCCGTTCTATCCTGATAAACCCTGTTGTTATTGATAAGACGGAATTTCTTACACCGGAAGAAATTGAAACCGAACGACTTAGAGCTGAACGAGAAACAACGGATTTCATTTTCGGAAATATCGCTCTTGAATACTATGATGAAAACTGGGAAAAACAAAGAAAGCTTTTCAGAAGAAAATACGGCACAATAAAGCAGATGCTTGACCGTATCGACGGTATATTCTAACATCAGAGAGGGAGACATATGAATTTTCATGTTTTCAGCAAATCAGGTGCGCCGAAAATCATCCTGATTCACGGCACTCTTACCCCTTGGCAGATATGGGAGGAGCATGTAAAACATCTGCGCAATAAATACCATGTTACCGTTGTTTCTCTTGATGCTCACGAAGAGGATAATATAAGCGAATTCATCTCAATCGAACAACAAGCAGCGGGTATCGAAAAATATTGCAAGGAAAATTACGGCGGTGAGGTTTTTGCGGTGTGCGGTATATCCATGGGCGGCGCAATTGCAAGTATTCTCTGGCGCAACGGCATCATAAAAATACATAATCTCGTTATGGACAGCGCACCTATTGTGCCTATGGGGAAATTGCCCGCAAAGATAATGACAAGTAATTATCTGTCCATTATCCGCAAATCAAAAAAACGTGACCCGAAAACCCTCAGAAGTTTCAGTAAGAATTTTCTGCCTGAAAAGTACCTTGATAATTTTCTGAAAATCGCTGACAACATGAGTGAATCAAGTATCAGAAACATGATTGATTCCGTGTGCAAATGTGAACTTTGCAAGGGCATTCCTCACGGAAATACAAAAATTCTGTATATGCACGGAAATAAGGGCACTGAGCTTTTCCAGATGAAATGCGGTGCGCATCTAAAAAAGAATTACCCGGAAGCAAAAGTAATCTGTTTCAGAAAAATGGGACATTGCGAAGCAATGATATATAAACCGCTTATATGGCTTGAAGTGGTAGAGAAATTTCTACAGGAGAAAAATAATGACAAACGAAAGTAAAACTTTGTTTATTCCTCTTTACGGAAAGGCGGTAATGAGCAAGGAAGGTTTCATCTCCGATAATACAGCTGAAAAAATCGTAGAACAGGAAAAGGAAAACCTTTCAAATGTAGATCAGTCCCGTAAGCTCGCAATATACATGGCTATGAGAGCATTGCAATATGACGAGTTTGCAGTTAATTACAAGGACTGTCCTGTAATAATACAGCTTGGATGCGGTCTTGACAGCAGGATTAACAGAGTAAAGGAAAATATCAGCAATACTGTATGGTACGATGTTGATTTTCCTGATGTAATCGAACTGAGAAAAAAATATTACTCTGAAAATGATAATTACAGAATGATTTCTTCTTCTGTTACTGATTTCAGCTGGCTTGACAAAGTGGAATACCAAAACGGATATGTACTTATTCTCGCCGAAGGGCTCAGCATGTATCTTTCAGAAAGCGACATGAAGAACCTCATGGACAATTTCAGAAAAAAATTCAAAAAATCTATCTTCATTTTCGATGCATACTCACCCTTCGCAAGTAAAATGTCAAAGTATAAAAATCCTATTAATAATGTTGATGCTAAAATCGACTTTGCAATGAATGATCCGAAAATTTTAGAAAACGACAACATGAAATGTGTTCTGAACAATGATATCATTCAGGCGAAATACGTAAACAAGCTTAAAGGAACAGATAAAATCCGTTTTAAATTCATGGGTAATGCTGGTAAAAATATGTACCGTATTTTCGGTTATGAAATTACTCAATAAAAAGATTAAAGGCACTACGTAAGTAGTGCCTTTAACCTTTTATTTTCTGTCATTTTATAATGAGACTTATGCGAAAGGATTTTCGGTCTTGTACATCATGCCCTTGGGCTGATTGAAGCCGATATCTTCAACACCAAGATAACGGAATACGTTGTAAAGTGCCTTTCCGTGATGACCGAATGCAACTGCACCGTGGTGAGGATAGTTGCCTTCGATGAGAACGTGGCGGTAGAAACGGCCCATTTCAGAAATTGCAAAAATACCGATAGAACCGAAAGACTTTGTTGCAACAGGAAGAACTTCACCCTGTGCAATGTATGCTCTGAGCTGGCAGTCAGCTGTGCTCTGTAAACGGAAGAATGTGATATCGCCGGGAACGATGTCACCTTCGAGAGTACCCTGTGTAACTTCCTCGGGAAGATTACGAGCCATGATCATCTGGTACTTCATAGAACAAGCACTGAGCTTCTTGGAGAATGTATTACCGCAATGGAATCCCATGAAGATGTCCTTTGCTGTGTAGGGGAACTTGCCTTCGATGGAAGCCTTATACATGTCAGCAGGTACTGTGTTGTTGATATCGAGGAGTGTAACTGCGTCATCAGATACGCATGTACCGATAAATTCGCTTAATGTACCGTAAATATCAACTTCACAGGATACGGGAATACCGCGACCTGTAAGGCGGCTGTTTACATAACAGGGAACAAAGCCGAACTGTGTCTGGAAAGCAGGCCAGCACTTACCAGCAATAGCAACATACTTTCTGTATCCCCTGTGTGCTTCAATCCAGTCAAGGAGTGTAAGCTCATACTGAGCAAGCTTGGGGAGTACTTCGGGCTTTAAGTTACCAGCGCCGAGTTCTGCTTCCATATCCTTTACAACATCAGGAATTCTGGGATCGCCTTCGTGCTTCTTGAATGCTTCGAAGAGGTCAAGCTCGGAGTTTTCTTCAATTTCAACGCCTAAGTTGTAAAGCTGCTTGATGGGAGCGTTACAAGCGAGGAAGTTGAGAGGACGGGGACCAAAGCTGATAATTTTAAGATCAGAAAGACCGATAAGAGCCTTTGCAACAGGAACAAATTCCTTAATCATATCGGCAACTTCATCAGCTGTGCCAACGGGATATTCAGGTATGTATGCCTTTACATTGCGGAGCTTTAAGTTGTAGCTTGCGTTAAGCATACCGCAGTATGCGTCGCCTCTGCCCTGAACAAGACTTGTTTCGCTGTCTTCCTCAGCAGCTGCTGCGAACATTACAGGACCATCAAAGTGCTTAGCGAGTAATGTTTCAGCAATTTCGGGACCGAAGTTACCGAGATATACGCAAAGCGCATTACAACCGGCAGCCTTGATATCTTCAAGAGCCTGAACCATGTGGATTTCGCTTTCTACAATACAAATAGGACATTCGTAAATTTCAGCGTCGCCGTACTTTTCTGTGTAAGCCTTTATTAAAGCTTTTCTTCTGTTTACGGAAAGTGATTCAGGGAAACAGTCACGGGATACTGCAACAATACCGATTTTTACTGCGGGCATATTTATCATGGGAAAAATCCTCCTTTTTATTTCGGGCTTTGTAAAGCTCCTTAATCGTTTACATTGTACCACATTTCAGATAAATATGCAATACCCTTAACGATATTTTTATTTTTTTATTCAACCTGACGAAAGTCTACCCATATGTACGCCCGCATAGAATTAGATAATTTCCTTTTTCACCACAAAGCCAAGCTTTAAAAGACGATGCTCAGTTATAGATAGTTCATCTGAATCAACCTCTTTTTCTGCTGTTAAAAGATATCTGTCACTCAGATAATTCTTTCCGGCACTCCTGATTATTTCCGGATAATTCACATAACAGAAGTCGCAATCAACAGGTCCGTTTACGCCCTTTACCGAATCAGTTCCCCATTGCCACATCTTCTGCCCGTAATTATACCTTGTGGGAATATCTGCGCTTTGTGTCCATGCCGCAAGCCATATATCATAAACTCCCTGTATTCTTTTCTTTTCTACCCATTGTTCAAGCCATGCGGGATTGATATACACAGCAGGATAATACCCTGCACGGCTTATCTCCTCACAGAAAGTCTCAATTATACGAGTACGGATGTCATCATCAAATTTATCTTCGTTATAATATTTTCCGTTTTCCATATCACAAAATACGGGGTATGTGATTTTTCCTCTGTATTTATCTATTCTCTTTATGGTCTCACGGGCTTCAATCTGCGCCTGTGCAACATTATCAGCCATTATATAGGTGTAAACCCCTATATCAAGGCCTGCTTTGATAGCTCCTTCCATATGCGCATCAAAACGGGTATCAGTTTTGCCAAGATAACCTGTTCGGATAATGACCGCCTTTACACCGTCGGCTTTTACGGATTCAAAATCCACATTATACTGAGCATAGGAGATATCAATTACTTTTATTTTTTCCATTGTTTATTCCCTCCCCGTTTTCAAGTATTTTTTCCATTACCTGTAAGGCTGCGTCCACCCAGCCTGAAAAGGTTTCAAAGGCTACAAAGAACGATGCAACAGGAAAACGTTCCGTAAACCACAGATAAACCCTTTTCAGTTTCAGCTTTCCTGTGCCTGAACCCAGTTCTTTTTCTGCCTCAGATACCGCAAGAAGAAGCCAGTCGCGGATAATTCTGTTTTCGCTGCGTATTACTATAAAAATAAGCAATGCCGCTATCAGCGAAATAAGACAAGTGATTAAAATTTTCATTTTCATAATTTCCTTTCTTTTTTTGGTTTCCCGTATGCTTAAAGGATACCACTTGTCATGTGGACATTCAACGTCATATCCGGGCAAAGAAGGACATCTTTATCCGAGGGCAGTATCAAGGCTCATCATTACCGCAAATCCCAGCGAAAATATGAAAATACAGATTTTCTCCCATTTTCCCCCTATAAAATCGGGAATAAGCTCACTTACTACAACATAAAGCATTGCTCCCGCCGCAAAGCAAAGCATAAAGGGCAGGAAAGGCACAATAAGTTCAGCCGCCGCAAGAGTAAGAAGTGCCCCCACCGCCTCCGCAACCGCCGATAAAATACCGCAGAAAAAAGCTTTCGATTTAGACATTCCGCTTGCACGAAGAGGCAGAGAAATTATAGCTCCCTCAGGAAAATTCTGTATGGATATCCCTATTACAAGGGCAAGTGCAGAGGCAACAGATATCTCCGTACTCCCTGTAAGAATGCCCGCATAAACCGCTCCGGCTGCCATTCCTTCGGGGACATTGTGTATAACCACCGCAAGAAGAAGCATCGATGATTTCTTTTTGTTGCTGCAGCCCGCCCTTCTGCATCTTGTCTTCATCCAGGCGATAAGCATATCAAGTAATATAAGTGTTACTATACCTGTAATAACACCGCAGATACATGGCAGAAATGCAAATCTTCCAAAATGTGCGGATTGTTCAAGTGCAGGAATAATAAGACTCCATATGGATGCCGCAACCATTATCCCGGCAGCAAATGACGAAAGTGCATTTTTTATTTTATTGCTGAAATGCCCCTTTGTAAAAAAGACACAGGCAGACCCAAAAGCTGTTCCAACAAATGGAATCAGCGTAGCTTCAAGAATTTCATTCATAATCCGTTCCCCTCGTAATGAATACAATTTTACCTTTATATTTTATTCAAAATAGAAAAAAATGTTAATTATTGACTTTTATAAGTCCTTATGCTACAATTATTAAAATTATTTTTTAAATTATGAAAGGGAAAGTTATGAAAAATCATAATCAGACAAATATTCGTTCCTATAAAGCTGATGGTTTTATAGGTATTTATCAGAAGCTTATACGTGATACTGTTATTCCGTACCAATACAAAGTACTCTGCGACGAAGCACCAGATACCGAAAAAAGCCACGTTGTCCAGAATTTCATCAATGCCGGTAAGGTTGTTCGCGGAGAAGATTCGGGCGATGGTTTCTATGGAATGGTTTTTCAGGACAGCGATGCGGCAAAATGGCTTGAAGCTGTTGCATTTTCCCTGTCTCTTATGCCTGATAAAAAGCTTGAAGCAACCGCAGATAATCTTATCGACATTATTGCAGAGGCTCAGGATAATGACGGTTACCTCAATACATATTTTACAATCAAGGACAAGGAAAAACGCTGGACTAACCTTCTCGAAGGACATGAGCTTTATTGCTCAGGGCACATGATGGAGGCAGCCTGCGCTTATTACGAGGCAACAGGAAAGCGTAAGCTCCTTGATGTAATGGAGCGTAATGCCGAGCACATTTACAATCGTTTTATTACCGAAAAACACGAAGGCTTTCCGGGACATCCCGAGGTTGAGCTTGCTCTTATGAAAATGTACCGTTGCACAGGTAATGAAAAATGCCTTGAACTTGCAAAGCATTTCATTAATATCAGAGGCTGCGATACAGATTACTATAAAAAAGAAAAGGAAGCTCGTAACTGGACTGTCTGGGGTAATAATGCAGAGGACAACAACTATCAGCAGAGTGCTGCACCTGTAAGACAGCAGACCGAGGCTACGGGGCATGCTGTACGTGCGGTTTATCTTTATACAGGCATGGCTGATCTTGCGGCACAGACAAACGACAAAGAGCTTTACTCTGCTTGCCGCACTCTTTGGGACAGCATAACAAAACGCAGAATGTATATAACGGGCGGTATCGGTTCAACCGTCAATGGCGAAGCTTTTACTGTTGATTACGACTTGCCCAACGATACAGCATATGCTGAAACCTGCGCTTCTATCGGACTTATGTTCTTCGCATCAAGAATGCTGGAAAACGAGCTTGACGGTGAATATGCAGACGTAATGGAAAGAGCTTTTTACAACACCGTTCTCGCCGGTATGCAATTAGACGGAAAGAGATTCTTCTATGTTAATCCCCTGGAAATCATTCCCGGAATTTCGGGCAGATGCTCTACTCACTGGCACACACTTACCCAGCGCCCCGGCTGGTACGCATGTGCCTGCTGTCCGCCTAATGCAGCACGCCTCATTTCCTCCTTCGGTAAGTATGCTTACGGTGAAAACCAAGATACCGCCTTCTGCCACTTATATGCAAGCGGCGAAGTCAACCTGGAAAACGGTATTTCCTTCACCTGTGAAACAGAATATCCCTACGGTTTTACCGTTACTTATAAAATAAAAAAAGGCGGAAAATTCGCAATCAGAATTCCCGCATGGAGCAAGAAATATTCACTTGCGCTTAATAACAAAGCTGTTGAAAACGAACAGCATAAAGGTTATGTCACTATAAGCGCATCGGATAATGACGTTATTGTACTTACCCTTGATGACACACCACGTTTTAACTACGCTTCAACAAAGATTCCTGAGCTTACAGGCTGTGTTGCGGTCACAAGAGGACCTCTCGTGTACTGTTTTGAAGGCGCAGATAACGAAAATGACGTTTTATCCTTGTCTTTATGCTCTGATTCAACACTTAAAGTATCAGAAATAAACGAACAGCTTAACGCCGTGACAATTACCGCAGAGGCTGTACGTACAGAGAATATTGACGGACTATACTCATTTGAACCGCCTGTCATAAAAAAATGCACCGCAAAGGCTGTTCCCTATTACACATGGGGTAACAGAGGCGAAAACCAGATGAGAGTGTGGATGACAAGTAAATAACAAAATCCCGTAAGGCTTTACCTTACGGGATTTTGTTTATCAAGTAGAAACTATTACTTATTTTTCTTCTTTCTGGGGAAGAATGCATATGTACCGAATGCGAAAGCAAGTACATAGCCGATATTAATAGTTATGCTTGTATTGGGGTTTTCTTCAATGCCGGTAGAGACATCAGAATCACTGCCTGTAAAATCATCGATATCTGTTTCATCCTCAGATAAATCATCATCAGGATCAGCAGGTGCTGTTGTATCGGTGTCTTCATCAACAGTTGTTTCTTCGGGCAATTCTTCATCATCCTCAGCTGTTGTTATCTCTTCATCTTCATCTGTTTCATCAGGAGCCTTTACTGTTGTTGTATTCTTAACAGTAGTAGTTGTGGCAGATTCAGGAACAGATGTAACAGGAGAAGGTGTCGTCACACTGGGTCTGCTTTCAGACTGAGCAGGCTGGCTCTGAGATTCAGCAGGCTGGCTCTCGGACTGAGTAGGCTTACTCTGGGACTCAGCAGGCTGGCTCTGAGATTCAGCAGGCTGGCTCTGGGACTCGGTAGGCTGGCTCTGAGATTCAGTAGGCTTACTCTGGGACTCGGTAGGCTGGCTCTGAGATTCAGTAGGCTGGCTCTGAGATTCAGTAGGCTGGCTCTGAGATTCCTTCTTGGTATTGGTAATAGTTATAGCCTTATTACCACCTTCAAGAGTAACATTATTGCCATTGTATGCTGTTACATAGCCCTCGTGATAAGAAACTTCTTTTACAGAATACTTAATGGGAGTAGCAACAATATCATTGCTTCCTGCTGTGTATTTGTACACAGGAAGGTTTGTAAATGTCTTTTCCTGATTGGGAGAAATTGTTGCAGATATACCGGTGTCTTCACCATCTGCCAGGAGTACTACCTGAATAGTATCTGTTATGCTGTCATCTATCACCGTTGCAGACTTTTTCCATACCTTCTTTACAGAAAGAGCGCCTGTTGTATCAATAAATGTGTTTGTAACTGTAACCTGCTTGTCAACATTCGCTTGAAGCTCGAATGCTTCGGTGAAATCATATGTGGTTTTGTATCCGGTTACAGCATTTTCAACCACCTCATACTTAATAGATGCACCGTTGGCATTCTTTACAGGAAGATTTTCAAACTTTGCAACCTCATTGTTTGCAACAGTTTTAGTATCCACTGTTGTTCCGTCTGCTATAAGCTTATATGTGATATTTTCGGGCTTCACGTTGCCGCCGTTCCATACCTTGTTTACAGTTATGGAAGCTATTTCAGGAGCGATTGTCTGATCCTTTTCCTTATTTGTAATGATTACAGATGCAGAATCATTCTCAGAAACATTTTCTAATGTTACTGTTGATGGGCTGATTGTAACATCATACTCTGAACCAGCAGCTTCGGTAATAGTATAGGTAATTAAGCCTACACCCTGAATTGAACCGTCTGCTACTCTTTCATACTTTTCGTAAACAGGGAGATTATTGAATGTTGCTTTCTGTGTAGGATCTGCATCGTCAATTGTAAATGTCTTATCAGAAATAACACTGGGTGTAGCAGAAAGAGTTATCAAAACATCACTCTGAGGATCAATAGGGGAACCGGTCTTATTCAACCATTTCTTAGTTACCTCTATACTTCTGAGAGGTTCTGTGAAAGTAAGCTTATTTGTAATAGTACCGGAAACAGTATCAAGAGAATCAAATGTGAATCCGTTTTCAATATTATCAGAATAACTTACTTCATAACCGTCTAAAACCTGTTCAGTAACAGTGTATTTTATATAACCACCGTTTTCTGTGTCGTAGACAGGAAGCTGGTCAAATGTTACGCTATCTGTTGTAGAAATATCGATTGTCTTTGTTTCGGAATATCCGGCATCAGATGTAAGAGTTACAACTACATCACCTCTGAGAGCTGTTGCATCGTCGTCATCCCATACCTTAGTTAATGTCAATTCACCGAATTCCTGCTGAGCATCATGCTGTTTGTTTGTAACAGTAACATCAGTTGTGGTGTTTGCGGTAAGAACGATACCTTCGCCGCTGATAGCTGTACCTCCGACTGTGTAGGTTGTTTCATAGTCTTGTACAGCGCTTTCGCTTACAAAATAATGAATATCCTTGATCTGAATTGTTCCGTCTGCAAACCTTGTGTATTTCTTTACAGGAAGATTTTCAAATAAAGCAGGTGTGTTTTCTGTAATTGTCTTGGGTCCGTATGTATTGCCTTCGGAATCTGTTACAGTAACCTCAACATCATAAACCCATCCCGCGCTGCTTTCATCAGCTTTAAGCCATGTCTTATCTACGGAAATCTTACCGTATTCCAGGGCATAATTGCATTCGTTGGTTATACTTACGGTGGTCTGTGCAGAATCAAGAGTAAATGTTACAGGAGATACCTTATCCACACTGTTTACCTTATAAGATGCGGTATAGCCGTTTACAGCCTTTTCGGTTATTGTGTACTCAACCTTCTTGTTTGTATCTACAATACCGTTTATTGTCTGATAAACAGGGAGATTTGTAAATCCGGATTTATCAGGGTAGTATATTGATAACTCATGATCGGCTGCACCATCGTTATAGGTTAAAATTACCTGGATTTTATCCGGTTGGAGATATTCAAGACCTGTACTATTTACCCAGTCCTTAGCAACAGTTATGCTGCCGTATTCCTGAGGAATATGAGTGTTGGTGATTTGAACCGCAGTTACAGTATCAGTTGTAAGAGTGATGTTCTGTACATCTACATCATAGGTTGTTGTATAGCCTGTAACATCTGTTTCTGTTAATGTATACTTTGCCTTTTCAGAAGAATTTTCCTTATATACAGGAACATCTTCGAATGTATCTGTATTTGAATCGCCGATAATCTTTGTCTTATTATAACCATCATCCGATTTTAATGTTACGCTAATGGTGTCGGGACGGCTGCCGTCTCTGTCGTTTTCATCGTCCCATACCTTTGTAACCTTAACAAAACCTGTATCAACGTCAGGAATATTCTTATAGGTATTTGTTACAACCAAAGTTATTGCGTCTTCGGAATCAACTTTTGTGCCGGCTTCTTTGATGTTTGTAAGTGTAAACTCGCTATCAATAGAATACTCAGTATCATAATCAGTTAATGAAGTTATTTCTTCAACCAGATACTTACGCAATGTACGGTCAAGTGTTGTATCATCCTGGGCATTCTTTGTGTAATGGTAAAGAGGTAAGTTTTCAAAAACTACGGTTTCATTGCCTGTGATTGTTTTTTCACCAACCTGAGTTTTTGTACCTCCGTTAACCTCGTAAAGAACAACAGTTACATTTTCAGTTGCAGGAGAAGGATTTGCGCCATGCACCCATTTCTTCTGTACCTTTAATGCGCCGATTTCTTCCTTGTGAGCAGTAAAAGTATTCTTTAAATCGATGTCCAGGATAGAATTATTAACTAAACCATTCTCCTGATATTCCACTTTATATCCATCGATCAATACTTCCTTAATAGTATATTTATAGCTGTTTGAATTTACGTCAACATATGGAAGTGTATCAATTACATATGTCCAGGTACCATCCTGATTAATTGTTATAGTTGCCTTTTCCGAGAAAGTACCCTTTTCTACTGATATTCCGAGAATATTGAATTTCTCATATTCAGCATAAATCTCTATTGTAGCAGGCGCTGTAATATTATAAGTATTGAAATCCCAAGTCTTTTGTCCTGAAATTTTAATGGAATGTACATAGTCTACCTGAGCGGTATAGCTGCTTGAATCAAGCTTTTTGATTACCTTTCCGTTGGAAATACCGCTTAATGTAACAGTATTGTTGTAGAGCTCAGCTTTGACTTCATCACTGATATCATTGGTCATACTGAGCTTTTTTCCCTTTACTGTATACCATATCTGATAACTTGTTTTATCATCAAGTGTAAATTCAATAGTATCCTTTTTACCGTATTTTTCGCCGTTATATTCGGCATCAACAGCGTCTTTACTATACTCATAACTGAAACTTGCATTGCCGGGATTTGATTGTGACCAATATCCGATTTCTGCTGTTTCATCAAGTTCAAGGTAGTATCCAAGTATATCGGTAACTGTGATTTTGTCACCGTTAGGGTTAAGGTCGATACAATCCTTATTTACATCGATTGTATACTTGACTTTGAGGTATTCATCCTCAGGTGCGCTCTGAATTGCTGCATTTTTTGATAAAAGCTTATCTGCGGGAATAGTAAAATCAAGAGTCTTTGATACATTATAATCAGTACTCTTAACATTTACAACAGCATTATTGGTGACTGAAACCTCTCCGTTTCCGGTAACTACCTCTGTGTACTTTTCCTCGGTCATGTAGGTGTAATATGTAAGTTCAAGGTTATTCCAGAAATCAGTATTTAACTTTGTGGCAACATCATCGGTAAGCGTTACTTCAAATTTATACATATTATTTTCCAGAGGAGTTGTAGTTACTTGCAACTGATAACCAAATGCCCAACAAGTTGTTTCGTTTTCTCTGAGATAATGACCATCCGGTATAGTATCTTCAATAGTTATCTTTTCATTTTCAACAAAATTAGATTTACCTGTACTTTTTGCCCTGATAACCCATTTTATAGGAGCATATCCCGAAGCTCCGCTCTGATATTCACCATCTTTTGAAACAATCAGGTCAGAACCAACAATAGCTTCAACCTTCTGATACAACTGTCTGTAATCAGTGGAATTTACCCAAATACTGAGTTCGTTCTTGAATAAAGCATTGGGATCATCTTTGTATTGGTCATCAGGAACACTTTCGCATACGAAGGTAAGTGTTTTTCCTTTGATTTTTTCAAGAGCATTGGTTCCCTGACCAAATGAAATATCAAACTGACTTACTTTTTCGTTGGTTATCTGTGTCTGGCTGCTGGTAAATATTAATCCGGTAATTTCATTATTACCATCATAAACCTTCATTGTGCTGAAATCAATCTTATGATTGGCAGAAGAAGCATTGTCCCATAAATTAAGATTACTGATATACTCATCATCAGGAATTGTTACATCAAATGTCCACTTGATGTTTCCGTTATTTAATCTCTCACCTGTTTTGGAAATAAAATTAGTAGTATCACCTATGATATATACACTGTCTGATACAGTTTTTTCATACTCTGCTCCATTGTAGGTAAAGGTTGCATTAACATCGTTTTTGATATTTGTGCCGAAAATAGTATTTTTAAGACTTGCGGGAACATCTGTTGTGTATGTAACTGTATAAACGTCGTTAGTCTTAACAAAGGAGCTGAAGGGAATGCTTACAGTTTTATTTACTAAATCAAATGAGCTTCCTGTAATCTGCTGAGAAATCTTCTCAACATCTGCATACTTACTATCAGGAGTATCAAGAACAAAGAAGCTTGAACCATCAAGTCCATCAAGCATGTTGGGAGTTACAGTAATTGTCCATGTAATTTCGGACTGGTCGTTATTCAGACTATGAGACTTGCTGACATTGGGGAGATTGGGGTTCGCACTTACTGTATGGGTAATCTGTTTATTCTCAGTACCGTCATTATAGTCGATTTCGATTGTATTTTCTTTGTTGTTACCGTTCAGTACTGCTTCAGGCGAAACCTGTACCTTATAGGAAATATTGACAGACTCTCCCTTTCCGATATCACCGAGAGAAATATCATGCCCCACTTGTCCGGCATATGCATTATCGTTAATGGTGAAATCAATCATGTCTCCTACATAAATACCGCCTGCGGTAGAAGAAAGGAATGTATCGTTAAGAACGACGTTCTTAGCGGCAACCTGTGAGTAGTTACTTACGGTGATTGTAAACTCCTGGTAAAATTTGCCGTCATCAGCTTTACTGAAAGCGCCTGCCTGCTTGTACGCATTAACGCCTGCAACCTTTGAAGGCGCAAGAACATCAACTTCCTTTATAAGTTGAAGTGTTACAGTTTTATCGTTATTGAGTTCGGCGTTTTCCAGGTTAACCTTACCTTTGAGATTACATCTGCCTTCTCGACCGTAGTCACCGGTTGTAATTTCAATATACAGCTTATTATCCTTGACAGAGTAATATGTACCGTTTGACTGACCAAGGCTACCTACATCAAGAACAATGTTTTTAAGCTGGCTGGAAAGATCGTATACGAAAGTAACAGGAGCCTCGTAACCTGCGGTACTGAGAGCCCAGGCGAATTCGAGAGAAACCTCTGAACCATCAGTTACAGTTGTGGATTCTGTTACCTCAGCACCATTAATACGGATTTCCGAAGTAGTAATGTCAAGCACGCCATTTGCATTATGTACATTAGGATCTGTTTCCTCCGCAGAGATATTAGCCATATGTACGGTAGAACAGATACACATAACGACTGATAAAAAGCCGCATACTATTCGTGAAAACTTATTATTCATACAGCACCTCATACAATATATTTTATTGAATTTTGTTCATAATTTTCCATAATGTGAATATTATATTTATTTTATCACAAATTACCTGTTATGTCAATAACAAAAGCCTATATTTTACAGGAAATTAATGGGTTTTGTCCTTATTTAACAAAAAAGATTCTCCGATAATTTGCTTTTATACCAAATTATCGGAGAAATGTCATTTTTTTGCTCTGTTTTCAAGAAAATAACAACACGGAGACGATACCGCATCTGTTATAACCGCAACGCCTTCAAGACAACAATAACCGTCTTTCTGATGACAGCAATTGCGGTTGCAAAGTATAAGGTTCATAGCATATCATTTCCCTTCAAAGTATATGATACGCTCTCGTTCCTTGTTTATTCAATATATGAACGAATCATTTTTTCGGTTTCTTCAACTTCCGCTAAAAACTCCGATGCACTCACTCTTCTTGCGCCGCTGCCAAGTATAATAAGCTGTTCAAGACGGTCTGATGTTGCAACCCTTACCTTGTGCTTTCCGCCCAGCTTACGTGTTGCCTTTTCTATATACATATCAGCGGTCTCAGCTTCCTTAGTATATACAACACTGATTCCGCCTACCTGCTCTATTTCACCGCGATTGCCCTTGACTTTGTAGGCGTCAAACACCACAATAAGCTCACATCGGCGGAAACCCTGAAAATTACACAGGATATTGATAAGCTCATTACGGGCAAGGTCAAGGCTTTCCTCTGCCATTTTTTTGAGCTTTTCCCATGCAAAGATTATATTATATCCGTCAACAAGAAGATACTCAGGACCCGTAGGAAGAGGCGTTCCCTTGTATTGCTTGGGCTCTTTCCTGCGTTCTGTACGCATTGCACTTCGCTCATCACGATTGATTTTACCGTAGGTACGCTCAAAAATCGCCATAAGCTCCTTATCAGTAGCCTTTTGGGATTTAAAATCATTCATGGGCTTTTCAACTGTTTTTTCAGGCTCCTTGGGTTCACCTGAAAGTCCCGTATTTATATGAGCATATTCAGGAACATCGTACCATTTCACGCCATATCCTGCACCGTGTGAGCAGAATACGGAATCAGGAGGATTGTCCATATCCGCTTCGGGATTATATCCGCATTTTTCAATTATCTCTTCGGGATTACGACACGGGCGGTACCCGTCGGGAATACAGGTCATTCTGCCTTTTCCCTTTGTATATGCGGAAACCTCGCTCTGATAACCTCTTACGGTAGCAGCAGGGATACTACCTTCAATAATAGTTTCGTTCATATTCTGGTCAGGAGATGAAAATTCAGCATCCATGCGCTGTAAATCCGTCATTGCTCTGCCTGTGCAATCCATGGGGATTTTAAGCTGAAATCTGTACCAGGGTTCAAGAATAACGCTTTCGGCACACATAAGACCCTGTCTCACGGCACGATAGGTTGCCTGGCGGAAATCTCCGCCCTCTGTATGTTTAAGATGCGCTTTTCCCGCCACAAGAGTTATCTTCATATCAGTTATAGGCGAGCCGGTAAGCACGCCTAAGTGCTTCTTTTCGGCAAGATGTGTAAGAATCAATCTCTGCCAGTTTCTGTCCAGCTTATCCTCTCTACATTCTGTTGCAAACCTGAGTCCGCTTCCCTGTTCAAGCGGTTCCATCAGCAGATGTACCTCCGCGTAATGACGCAAGGGCTCATAATGCCCGATCCCCTCTACCGCTGATGCAATCGTTTCACGGTATGAAATGCTACCTTCACCAAATTCAACCTGAAAACCGAAACGGTCTGATATGACGCTTTTCAGTACTTCAAGCTGTATTTCGCCCATAAGCTGTAAATAAATCTCACGCATGCGCTCGTTCCACACAATACGAAGCTGAGGGTCCTCATCTTCAAGCTTACGTAATACCCCAAGAGCTGTGTATACGTCAATAGTATCAGGAAGAATAATTTTATAGGAAAACAACGGTTCCAGAAGCGGAATAGGTGAATCAGAAGCTCCGCCCAAACCTTGTCCTGTATAAGTTGCCGAAAGTCCTGTAACAGCACATACAGTACCACTTACAGCTTCGTCAATGGTTTTGAATTTTGCGCCTGAATACACGCGTATAGAATTGATTTTTTCGTCTCCGATAAGACTGCGCACCTTCAAAGTTCCGCCGGTAACCTTCATGTGAGTAAGACGGTTTCCTTGTTCATCTTCGGTTATTTTAAAGACGCTTGCAGAAAATTCCTCATTATAGCTTGGTCCCGTTGTATAGGAGGATAAGCAATCAAGGAGCTTATCTACTCCGTTCATTTTAAGAGCAGAGCCGAAAAAACACGGAAAAAGCCTGCGCTTTTTGATTGCAGCACTTACCTTTTCCTTGGAAATAACACCATTTTCAAGGTATTCCTGCATCATATCCTCATCGCACAAAGCCGCAGCTTCTATGTCGATATCATTACCGTCTGAGTCGCTGAAATCCACGCATGAACCGTCAAGACGGCGTTGTAATTCCGCCATTATTAGCTCCTTACCCGACTGGGAGAGGTCCATTTTATTGACAAAAACGAACACCGGAACATGATAGCTTTTCAGCAGGTACCATAAAGTCTCAGTATGGCTCTGAACACCGTCGGTACCGCTTATCAGAAGCACCGCATAGTCAAGAACCTGTAATACACGCTCCGCTTCGGCGGAAAAATCTACATGTCCGGGGGTATCAAGAAGAGTAAATTCCGTATCAGCTGTACTGAAAACAGCCTGCTTGGAGAAAATTGTAATACCGCGGCTTTTTTCAAGAGAATGTGTATCCAGAAAAGCGTCGCCGTGGTCTACTCTGCCAAGCTTACGGGTAGCTCCGCTTGTATAAAGCAGACTTTCGGAAAGGGTAGTTTTTCCCGCATCTACATGAGCAAGTATTCCGAGAGATATTTTCTTCATAAAACCATCCTTTCCATGTATAAAAAATTAACCCCTGTTATTACAGGGGTTAACTTGTGTGTCTTAGGATCAGAAAAGAGCCTTATACTGCACGCTGTACCTTACCGGAACGTAAGCATCTTGTGCATACGTGAACTCTGCAAGGAGTTCCGTTTACAATAGCCTTTACCTTCTGAACGTTGGCCTTAAAGGTTCTGTTTGTACGTCTGTGTGAGTGAGAAACCTTAATACCGAAAGTGACACCCTTGCCGCAGATTTCGCATTTTGCCATGGGTCAGCACCTCCTTATAAAATCATTAATCAAAGCTTTGAGAAACACTGATTAAATCAGACAGCTTGTATCTGGTTTAATCAGCGCTTCTCCGAATACCTTAATATTTTAACAAAATTCAAATGAAATGTCAATAGGTTTTTGAAATTTTTTCATTATTGCCTAAAATACATTTTTATTACATAAATATAAAGCAATTTTAGACAAAAAGCCGCATTTTCTCGTTCCTATTGCGAATACGCTATGCACGATTACGGGTTCCAATAACGCTCCTTTTCGTGAGTCTGAGGACGTTCCATAAGAGCTGTAAGACTATCCAGTGGCTTTTTATCTTCAAAGCAAACCTTATAGAGCTGTTCAATAATCGGTGTGCGTACACCAAGATTTTTTGCGATTCCATAGGCAATCTTTCCACAGCCGTAGCCTTCAACAGTACCAACTCTCTCAACCGCTTCCGCAGCTGTCATTCCCTCACCGATAAGTATACCTGCACGGTGATTTCTGGAATGAACAGAAGTACAGGTTACAATAAGGTCGCCTACACCTGCAAGGCCGGCAAACGTCTCCCACTTCGCTCCCATAGCAACACCAAGTCTTGTGATTTCAGCAAGACCTCTTGTCATAAGTGCCGCTGTGGTATTGTCACCGAGCTTCATACCTTCAATAATTCCACAACAGAGGGCAATGGGATTTTTAAGCGCAGCAGCAATTTCACAGCCGGCAACGTCATCGTTTATATACACTCTGAATGTATCAGTCTGTAACTGTTCCTGTACGTAGAATGCACATTCCTTATCCTCACTTGCCATAACAACGGTTGTAGGAATGCCTCTGCCAACCTCTTCCGCATGGCAGGGACCGGCCATTACCACGATTCTGTTATCAGGGAGTGTCTCACCGATTACCTGGGACAGACGCTTGTTGGAATCCTCTTCAAAGCCCTTGCCTACATTAAGAACAATTGTTTCAGATCTGATATGCTCCTTTACCTTTTCGGCAACCTCACGCACAAACTTTGAGGGAATTGCAAAAACAACAATATCAGCATCCTTAACGCAGGAAATATCGGTTGTAAACGCTATTCTGTTGGAAACAGCAACGCCCGGAAGCAGACGTTTATGTTCACCGTAACGGCGGATATCGTTAATTTCTTCTTCGTACTTTGTCCATGCTGTAATTTCATGACCTGCCTTGTTCCAGAGAACCGAAAGCGCTGTACCGAAACCACAGCCGAGAATTGTAATTTTCATAGATGTCTGCCCTTCCTATATAAGCTGCTGCTCGTTGATTATAAGCTTGAAATCAAGTCCGAGCTTATCCGCAGCCTTTCTACACATTATCATTCTGCCAAGGAATATCTCAAAATAATCCATAACCGAGCCCATTCTTGTATCAATGGAAAGTTTCAGCTTTATTATGGTTTTTTCTTCGTTTATTTTAAGCCTTGACTTTATTACCGAGTAATTAACACGGTCATGTATGTCAATGGTTGTATCCTCTACATTACGCACACGTGAACGCCTTACATCAGATTTATCTGCAAGAATAGGCGCCGCCGAAACAGCGTTTACCGCAACGCCTGTACCTTCATCGTGATTGCCGATAGCGGTAACTATTGTGGCAATATCCTCAGGGGGCATATTAAGTTTATCTAAAATACGGAACGCCATTACCGCACCGCTCTGGGAATGGTCAATACGATTCACGAGATTACCCAGGTCATGCATGTATCCCGCTATCTTTGCAAGTTCAACCTCACGCTCGCTGTAACCGAGAGTTTCAAGAATATATCCTGCCGTTTCCGCTACCGCGGTAACATGTGCAAAGCTGTGCTCTGTATATCCCAGTGCCGACAGAGAAGCGTCTGCATGACGGATATATGTGTTTATTGCTTCGTTGTTTTTGATTTCTTCGTAAGTCATTATCTGTGCCTCATATAATGTGCCTGAATCGGTAATCCGATTCAGGCACCAATGTCTGATTATTTATCCCAGCTGCAAAGTTCTTCGTAAAGACCAATGTAAAGCTTAGCGGACTGCTTCCAGCTGAAATCAGCCTTCAAGCCGCGTTTAACAAGTTTATCCCATTCCTTCTTATCGTAGAATACATCCTTTGCTCTGTTGATTGCACCAAGCATATCAAGAGCATTGTAGGACTGGAAGGTAAAGCCGAGGCCTTCGCCGCTTTCATCGCCGTAGTCAAGGATAGAGTCTTTAAGACCGCCTGTTGCACGAACAATCGGAACAGTACCGTAACGGAGGGCAATCATCTGCGCTAAGCCGCAAGGCTCACTCTTACTGGGCATAAGGAACATATCTGCACCTGCGTAGATCTTCTTTGCATAGGAAGGAATATATCCACACTTGAAGCTTACCGCCTCAGGATACTTGCCCTGCATATATGCGAAGAAATCTTCGTACTGCTGTTCGCCGGAGCCTAAAACTACAACCTTAATGCCTGCCTGAACAATATCATCAAGTACGCACTTGATAAGGTCAAAGCCCTTGTGCTCAACAAGACGAGAGATAATACCCATTACAGGAACATCACACTGAGGAAGTCCTGCTTCTTTGAGTAATTCCTCACGGCACTTCTTCTTACCAGCCATTTTGGAAGGTGTAAAGTTTGCAGCAATACCCTTATCGGTAGCTGCATCATACATTACTGTATCAAGACCGTTAAGGAAGCCGCATGTCTTGTACTGTTTGCTGTTTAAGCAACGGTCAAGACCGTGTGAGAACCAGGGATTAAGAATTTCAGTTGCGTAAGTGGGAGAAACAGTAGTAATCTTATCTGCCATTTCAAGAGCGCCCTTCATGAGATTAGCGTCTCCGTCATATTCAATGATAGATGTAAGATGACGCGGAATGGAGAAGATTTCCTCAGCAAGTTCAAGACCGTACTGGCCCTGATAGCCGATATTATGGATTGTAAATACGTTTCTGATACCCCACATGTTGTGATGATACTTGTAGTAAATGTTGTAATAAACAGGAACAAGTGCTGTCTGCCAGTCATTAGAATTGATGATATCAGGCTTTATGTCGAGATGTTCAAGCATTTCAAGAATAGCTCGTGAGAAGAAAGCATATCTTTCAGCATCATCGTAATAACCATAAAGACCGTAATCACGCTTGAAATAGTATTCGTTATCGATAAAGTAATATGTAACACCGTTGAGTTCAGTCTTGAAAATACCGCAATACTGTGAACGCCAGCCTACCGGAACGTAGAAATTTGTAACATATTCAAATGTTTCACGTACTTCCTGCTTGATTGTATTGATATAATAGGGCATAACTACCATACACTCATGGCCTTCTTCAACAAGTGCTCTGGGGAGAGAGCCTGCTACATCGGCAAGTCCGCCGGAAGCTGCAAAGGGTTGTGCCTCGCTGGCTGCATATAAAATCTTCATATCAAATCTTTCCTTTCCGTATTGAGCAAAAGCCTCATTTTACAGAATCTTCTCATAGGTATAATTCTGCTATCTTAATTTTAACATATTTTCAGAAAAATGCAATACCTTTTATAAATATTTAACCTCTGTGTAACAATAATTGTCATATTTGCACAAAAGAGAGTGATTTTTATTGTAAACAGATATTTCTTTATGCATTGACATTATTCTACTCTTATGGTATAATTATTTTATAATATTTTTAGGAGGGTATTACTATGCTTCAGAACAAAAACGTAGTTACCGTTATCATTTTAAGCATTGTTACATGTGGTATTTACAGCTTCGTATGGTGCTGGCAGACAATGAACGCACTTGACAGCCAGGGTAAGAAGAGCCTTGTTCCCCCTATCGTACAGTTCCTTCTCCTCTTCTTCTACATAGGCTTCATTGTATTCGCACTCTGCGCAGATGCTAACCTCAACTCTATCAGAGAACAGAGAGGTCTTGCTACAAAGGATAACAAGATTCTTTACCTCATCCTTGGTATCGTGTTCCCTATTGCTCTTGTAGCTTTCGTTCAGAACGATATCAACGAACTTGCATAATTAATTTATGACACAGTTAAGCTGTTCCTACGGGAACAGCTTTTTCTGTATAAAGCACAATCTGAAAGGAAAATAACATGTTTTTCAGAAAAAAGATTTTCAAATCACCTGAACAAAAAGAAGCCGAAGCTCTCCCCCGCACCAAAAAGGTGCAATACTGCGCCGAAGATATAAATGAAATCACAGAAAGACTTAATGCAGATCTTGAATCAATACTCCGTCTTGAACCTGTGAATTATTACGCTTCAAAGGATTATTTCCTCCAATGCACCTTCTTTTATGATGAAGGTTACAATAACGTTTATCTGGTAATGGAATATTTCGCCGGAGACAGAGCTGTTTCTTCAACGCCGTTCTACAAGGCGGATTATGAGCTTATGAAAAAGGCGCTAAGGTATTTCGGACAACAGATTTAAGTTTTTATTTTTTCCTTTTCCGGCTTAACATAAGCCAATTATGGAAAATATTTTTGCAAACCTCTTGAAATCGTTTTCACAATATGCTATACTATGTGTATGAAACTGAATCCCAAGGGAAATTTATAGAAAAGGATTGCATAATTATGGAAAATATCAAAAAAATTCTTATGGGCCCTGCTAAGTGCGCTGTTGACTTAGGCGACGGTAGTGAACGAGGCGAATATGTAAACCAGGACTACATCCTTCATAAACTGGGCAGACCCCACAGAGCCATCAACCTTATGTATTGCTACTATCCTCTGGATAAGGAATGGCCCGGCAGAATCTCCGAAGTAATGAAAGACGCAAATGTTTCTTTCCAGTGGGACTATCCTTATGATGATTACTTCCCCTACGGCGGTGGTATCGGCGGCAACACAGAAGGCGAACCCTTCAACTTCATGCGCGATATCAGAAAGCATGGCCAGGATGTTATCCTCACACTTACAATCGACCCTAATGTTTCCGATGAACACCTTATCAAGATTGCCGAAGAGCTTAAAACTTTCGGTCGTATGCATATGAGAATCAACCACGAAGCTACCGGTAACTGGTTCTCCTTCACAAAGCGTACAACTTACCAGGGTGTTGCTGATTTCTACGTACGTTTCCACAACATTATCAAGGAACACGCTCCTAATGTAAGCACCATCCTTTGTATCGGCGGCATCGAAGACCTTAACAAGACTGAAATCGAAATGGAGAAGGAATTCTCCGAAGCTGTAAAGGCTACTGATATCTGGTCTGTTGACAAGTATATGGCTCTTCACTGGGGCTGGCCTTATGATGTTGCAGAAGAAGGCGGTACTTCCTTCGGAAGATACGCTGTAAACGACATCTATGAAAAGACAAAGCGCAGTTACTTACGCTTCAAGGAAATCTGCGGCGGCAAGGAAAAGCCCATGGTTATGAGCGAATTCAATGCTGACGGCGATGTTACAGGTCCCTATGAACAGGCAGATATGGTACAGCTCTTCTGCGATAAGCTCAAAGAAGACAATGACTTATGGCTCAACGGCTTTACCTTCTACCAGTTCCGTGACAGAGGTCGTCTCGGTCTTGAAATCGAAGACCCCAACAACGCAGATGTTGGTATCGAACAACCCGAAATGCAGACATACAAGAAAATTATTCATGATGAATTCTTCTATCCTTCCATGCAGGAAACTGGCGAAGCACAATTCCCCGTAAAGCTTCGCTGGGGCGGTTCGGAAGACGCTGAGGGTATTGCTATTCCCCTTCACTTTGAAAAGAATCCCGTATTCTGCGAGGTTACATTTGACGAAGAAGTCAATCTCATGATGGAAATTAATGGCAAGTGGTTCTACAAATCCCCAAAGGCTAAGACTATTGACCTTATGAGCGCATTCTACGAAAAGCCTTTAACATGTGAGGCTGATCTCACATTAAAGCTTTTCGCTCCTCCCGCAACAGGCGAAAATGACGCTTCCCAGGGTGATGACTGGCAGACAAACTATTACGCAACTATCAACAAAATGCCCGACATCAGAATCCGCTTTGCTCCCCCTGCTCTTTCCAAGGATTGATAAAAATTACACATTCCGCTGTGCAAATGCACGGCGGAATCACTTTTTTAGGTATCAATTTAATGCAAAACGGTGAAAGATAGTTAAAAACTTGCAAATCAGCTGAAAATATGGTATAATACCATAGATATTTTTGAAAGGAGGCAGACCTTGGATACTGAAAATCTTGAAACAACAGAATTAGCAGACAAGCCAAAAAAACCAAAGCTCAGTAAAAGGCTTGCCGACTTTACCGCTCTCTATCTCTCCAATTTCGGCCGTTACATCTGCTCAGTTATTGTGATGCTCTTTATTCACCTGGGCAGGCACATAATGAGATTTTTCCGATTCGTGTGGGATAAGACAGTTACCCTCAGAAATGACATTCTTACAAGGTTTAAATACCTTCTGGTAATTCTTGCATCTCCCTTCTTAAAAATCTGGCATGCGCTGATCCGTGCAAAAGATGATATTATTACGGGCAAAAAGGAAAAAGGACTCTGGAACGGTATTAAAATTGCTTCAAGCCATCTGGGTGATTTCATTTTCGGAAAATCAGGACTTGCGGTTACTTTATTCAACATTGCCGCTCCCCTTGTATGCGTACTGTTTTTCTTCAATATTGTAGCTTACGCAAACTCACTCAATTATGCTGTTAAGCTTACAGTAAACGGAAGATTTCTCGGATATATCGAAAATGAACAGGTTTACTATGATGCAGAGGATATACTCAAAGAGCGTATCAACTATTTAGGAAGTAATGAGGATATTTTAGTAGAGCCTGAATACTCAATTGAGCTTATAGAAAACAGAAATACTCTTACAAAATATCAGGTTGCCGATAAAATGCTGGAATACTCCGATTTAAGCGTAGAGTACGCATACGGCTTCTATCTTAACGGCGTGTTTATGGGCGCAATGTTCGATAACACAGAGGTTAAGGCTACCCTTGACGGTATTCTCAACAAATATCAGACGCTTTACCCCGAGGCTGAAATAAGTTTCGCAGACAGAATCGAATGTGAAACAGCCGGTCTTTACCTCTCCGAAAGTATTATTGATACCGACTGGCTCATATCTCAGCTTACAAGCACCAAAAAGGGCGCAGGCTACTACATAGTTGAAGAGGGCGACACACACGATGCCATCAGTAGCAAGCTCGCTCTCACTACTTCTCAGCTTGAACTTATGAATCCCGGCTTCAAGAATATGCCCTTGCGGGCAGGCGACCGTATCAAGAGCCGTGAAGAAGTTCCTTTCCTCTCGGTTAATGTAACGGTTGTTGAAAACTACGACACATTTGTTGATTACAATACCGAATACTATAACGACAACTCTCTTTACATGGGTGTAACGCGAGTTACAACCGAAGGCGTTGACGGTGTAAACAATGTCACCGCAAAGGTAACCTATGTAAACAGCTTTGAAACAAACAGACAGGTCATGTCATCACGAATCGTTTCAAGACCTGTTACCGAGCGAATTGCTCAGGGCACAAAACCCACCCCCGAAAGCATTTATTCTCCCGAAGATGCAGGCTATGGTAAGTATATATGGCCTACCGACGGCGGACATATAAGCGAGCTTACCCACTGGGACGGCGGTTACGCAGGACATGTAGGTATTGATATCGTAGCTTACTACGGCGCACCGATTTTCGCAGGTGCCAGCGGTACAGTTACATTCTCAGGCTGGAACTCAGGTTACGGAAACTGCGTAATTATCGACCACGGCAACGGCTACTCCACTCTGTATGCCCACAACAGCCAGATTTATGTAACCGTAGGCCAGGAAGTTACTCAGGGCGAATTTATTGCAGCCATGGGCGAAACAGGTATCGTAACAGGTACTCACCTCCACTTTGAAGTACGTTATGGTCTTGAAAAGCTCAATCCGTTGAATTACCTGGAAAATGTATATTATTGATAAAAATCGCTTTCACAATTTGTGGAAGCGATTTTTGTTGCATTTTATACGGTTTTATGGTAGAATATAGAAAAAGAGAGGTGATTTTATGACTGAGCTGGAAAAAGCCATTATGGGCGATGAAGAAATCAAAGAAACAGCTGCTACTGAACAGGATTTTTCAGAAGATATTGCCGCCGCAGAAGAGGAGGCTTTTGAAGAAACAGAATTGCCTGATGAAGAAGAAGCTGATACCGTCGAAGAAGATGTTACAGTAAAGGCTCTTCGTATCAGTTCCGACGAAACTAAGCGTCTTAAAGAAGAGATTGAGCAGGAAAATGAACAGCTTGACATAAAATTCGCCGAGGTAAGAATCAGCAGGAACACAAGACCTGTCACAAAGCGAAAATATTTTTACATAGGCACCTTCTCCGCCGCACTTTCACTTATAGTTATGGGAGTGGCAATGCTTATCTCCCTGTTCTCCCCTGTGGGTATTCTCGGAGCATTCAAGTTAGCGCCTATAATGCTCATATTCCTTGGAATTGAGGTATTGCTTGCGGTAATTGCAAATAAATCCGCACGCATCAGATATAACCTTAAAAGCTTGATACTTGTAGTTCTGCTTGTGGGAGTATCCCTCATAATGTCAATTATTTCTGTTACAAATACCGCAACCGGCGGCGAACGGTATTACGCCGCACAGCGTATCGAAAACATGCTCAGCCGTGAAATAAGCGAAGCGGTACCCTCTGATATTATCAGAAATGTATCCATAGAATTACAACTTCACGGAAGCGACCCCTATGCATATGAAAATATAAGCGATCTGGAAGCGGGAGACATAATAAACCTGGAAATCACCTACATCGACGCTCAGGTCAGCATGTATGAATTTGCCACAAATTGCCGTGAGGTAATGAACGGAATCAAAAAACTTCCTTATAATTTCGGAACACTTAAATTTATTGCAGACGATGATATAAACAGCTACCGAATGGAGATAAACTGGCTGTATCAATCGGACTTTACCGCAACGGAGCTTATGCCTCTTGTAAACTATTTCGGTAATGATATTGTAATTGATATACCTGATTTAAAGGATGATGAATAACAAAACGGACAGTCATGAAAAACATGACTGTCCGTTATTTTTATATACTTTCAAGTTCAAGAAAAACCTTATCCAACGTTTTAAAATCGCTGCGTTCCTTTAAAAAAACGCCTGCGCAGTAAGCTGTGTGAGTATTCCACTTATCTGTAACCTCGTATAACTCCGTTTCCATACCAAGTTCTGAAGCTTTATTCTTAAAGGCAACCGCCTGGTCAAATCCTACAAGGCCATCATGTCTGCTCTGTATTAAAAGTATCTTCATTTTTTCAGATGAGGTTAATTTTGAATATGGCTCACCTTTTTTCCACTCTGATATTTCTTTGCTGTTAAAAAGCATTTTTAACAACGTATTCAGCGTGCCTGTCTGGGTATAATCGAAACACAAGGGGCCTGCCATAGAAATGAATCCGTCAAACTCATCTTCCGATATACCATACTCAGCTTGCTTTTCCTTGTCGAAACAAAGCAATGCGCCGAGATGTGCACCGGCAGAAGAACCCATGACGACAATTTTTGAATAGGATAGACCTTTTTCTTTTATATATGTTTTTATATTGGCATAACCGCCGAAAATATCCGCCACTATATCATCATAGCGGTACTTTGGCGTTTTACGGTAATCAGGCATAATGCAATCATATCCGTTTTGCGCTATTTTCTGTCCTATAAAGAAATGCTGTTTCGGAGAATTACTGTTCCAGCCTCCGCCATGAATGTAAATAACAAGAATATCTTTCTTTTTACAAGGTGACGGGAAAAACAGAAAATAACGTTTTCTATCTGCCCATCTGTATTCTTCGGTTTTAATCTCCTTTTTTACCTTCAATAAAGGTATCAGGAATTTGCCATAACTGAAATATTCACGTAATGTGTCATTCATAAGCATTCCCCTCCTTTATTTCGTCGCACTCTCCATCAGCTTTTCAACTTCATTTGTTTCAAAAGTATATTTTTTATCACAGAAGTGGCAGCATACTTCAACATTTTCCTGTTCGTCTACAAGCTTTTTCAGTTCCTTTTTACCAAGGCTCATTAAAATCTGCTCGGTACGTTCCCTGCTGCAACCGCAATGATATTTTACATCCCAGCTGTCGAGTATATCGCCGTTAAGCCCTTCAAGACCCTTCAAAGCAATTTCCTCACTGGAAAGTCCGGATTCAATAAGCGCGGTTACACTCTGCATGCTCTGGATATTGCGTTCGATTATTTCAATTGACGCATCATCATTTGTAAATGGTGGGATGAGCTGGATAATATACCCACCGGCAGCCTTTATGCTCCAATCACGGTCAACCAGTACACCAAGTGCGCAAACAGTAGGAATCTGCTCACTTACAGCATAATAACTTGTAATATCCTCGGCAATTTCTCCTGAAATAATAGGAGTCTGGGTAGCATAAGGTTCTTTCAAGCCTAAATCCTTGATTACACCGAGGAAACCGTTATTACCGACATAGCCTGAAACATCAAGCTTTCCATTAGGTTTAAGGGGCAAATCCACCTGAGGATTTTCCGCATAGCATTTTACATTACCTCTGTAATCCGCAGCTACAACAATATTACCGGAAGGACCGCCACCGTTTAATTTGAGGGTAAGCTTATCGTCCTCGCCCTTTAACATTGCGCCCATGATACAGCCGGCTGTTGCAAGTCTGCCAAGTGCGGCAGAAACTACGGGCGTTGTGTTATGGATTCTGAAAATTTCATTTACTATATCTGTTGAATTGATTGCCGAACAGAGAACGCTTCCGTCTGCCGACAATGCTCTTACAATCTTTCCCATTTTACTGTTCCTTTTGCTCTATATTTTCCTTGCTACAAAGGTGAGCTTTTCGCTTTCCTCCGTAGGCTCGTTTTCTGTTAAATATTCATAGCAGGCGCATATTTCAAAACCTGCATTAATAAGCAATTCCTTTATATCCTCTGTGGAATATGCGGTTTCTGTAAAATCATCAGAGTATCTGTCATACATTCCGCTTTCCTTATCCTCTGCAAAAAAGTCAAGGTATATGTCTGTTCTTCCCTCGCCCTGATACTCATTCTGCCATACGCAGTAAACCTCATCCGTATCATACACAAAGGTGTTATCCCCAAGGATATGCTCGTGCTTGTAGAGAGTATTTACGTCAAACATGAAAAGAGCGCCCTTATTGGAAAAGAGCGATACTTTTTCAAATGTCGTTTTAACTTCCGAAATATCTGAAAGATGATTGATGCTGTCAAGAGAACATACTGTGCCATCGATTGTACCGAACATATCAAGCTCAGTCATGCTCTGGCAAAGATATTCTATTCCTTCATGCTCCTTACGTACAGCAATGCTCAGCATTTCGGGAGAAATATCGGTTCCGATAACATCATAACCCATTCTGCTGAAAATTACAGAAAGGCTGCCTGTTCCACAGGCAAGGTCAAGAAGTATCCCCTTTAATCCTCCGAACTTTTCGTTGAGACGGTCGTAATAAGAAGCTATTTCCTCATAATCAATATTAGCGGTAAGCGAATCGTAATACTCCGCAAAGGAGGTATAAGCCATATTACTTCTTAAAACGGTCGAAGATTATGCTGTAACCGTCGTTGCCGTAATGGAGAGTTCTGTTTACACGGCTGATTGTAGCGGTACTTGCACCTGTACGTTCAACAATGTCTGTATATACCTTATCTTCTGTAAGAAGCTTTGCAACTACAAGTCTCTGGGAAATGGATTCAAGCTCCTGAACTGTACAGAGATCTTCAAAGAACGCTTCACATTCTTCCATAGTTTCAAGCTTTAAGATTGCCTCATATAAAAACTGTCTGTTCTCGTTATTGATAACGGGCTTTTTCATAATTTTTCCGTTCCTTTCACAATATTGTGATTATTATTGTCATATATTCACAGTTTACCATATAAAAGTAAAAATGTCAATACTTTAATGTAAAGAAACTTTCAACTTTTTATGCGCTTAGCAAAAGGCTTCGTTTGACTTTTTGAAAAAAATATTTTATTTTTTGTAAAATATACTTGACAAATTGTAAAACATGTGGTAATATAACATCAGAAACCACGGAGGTGATGATGTGGCAAAGAATTTAAAACTGAAATCCGCAAGGGCGGCGGTGGATATGTCCCAACAGGCCCTTGCCGAAGCGGTAGGCGTTTCAAGGCAGACGATAAATGCCATCGAAAAGGGAGACTACAACCCTACAATCAATTTATGTATCGCAATATGCAAGGTACTTGACAAAACCCTGGACGAACTGTTCTGGGAAAACTAAGGAGGAAATTATTATGAAATCAAGATTTGAAGAACAGGATTTATTAAACGATAAGGGCTTGGACGAAATGCAGAAGGCTTATGCTTACAAGCTTGCTTTCAAATGCTTCAAGGCTCTTTACTGGTCAAACATCGCTTTTACTTTTATACCTATGATATTCCAGGGAGCGACCAACAAATCATCCTTTTACGCTATCACATCCATGCTATTATTCATCGTAACAAATATCATTTATCTTGTATTCGGCGCTAAGGCTTCAAAAGTCGGCGCAATGAACCCAACCTTTGCGAAAAAAATGGCGCAGCCTGCAACAATCATTTCCTATGTAATAATGTTTATATTATACACCACTGTAGCTATGTTGAAATTCAACGAAACAGGCGCAGGAGTTATCATTTACTTCGGAATATATGTTGCAATTATGACAGCAACACATATTGCCCTCGGGTATATTGCCAATAAGAACAATAAGGTTGCCAACGAAACAGAGGAGGAAGAATAATGGATAACAAAAATACAGCTCTCAATCAGAACGTTGACCTGATTTCTACAAAGGGACTTGACGAAATGCAGAAAGCAGAGGCTTACAAAACCGCATTTAATTGCTTCAAGGCGTTTTATTGGGGAAATGTTGTTATTGCCACCCTGCTCGTTATAGGTTCAATATTTTTCGACGAGAATCTGACTCTTGTGTATACCTTATCATTTATCGGCATTGCAATTACATTATATTCTTCTGTATTATACGTATTTTTTGCAGTTAAGAGCACAGCAAAAGCCTCTCTCAATCCCGGATTTTTAATAAATTCATCAAAGACGTCACGGATTATTCTTATGTCAGTTATAGGGTTTGGGTATACTATTGTTGCTGTAAACAGATATCTTGACGGCGAATCTATCGCATATTTGTTTTCAGGAATATTTATGGCAATATTATATCTATCTCACATAATTACATATTTTCTTGCAAGAAAAAGTCTTAAATCTATGAACGAAGAAACAGAAGAAGAATAACAAAAAACGGTAAGGCTCACGCCTTACCGTTTTTATTATAGGTTACTTCCATTCCAGCCCCATTCGGGTTTCTGAGAATATTGAACATATATTCTAGCCGGCTTGATACCAAGCTCACCGTTAATTATTTCAGTAATTTTTCCTGTAAGCGTATCAAGAGTAGATGCGGAAGCCGAACCGAAAATGCTGACCTCAACCATTGCACAAAGCTCGTCTGTACCCTGGAAATAAAGAATATATTCAGGCTCTAAGCCTACCATAAGCCAGCTTTCAGACTTGCCGGGGATGGTGGTGATTGCCTGACCTAATTTTGTCTTGATTGCTGTTTCCTTATCCTTGGAAACAGGAGAGTTTGTTTTTACGTTAATGAATGGCATTGTTTTTCTCCTTCAAAAATCACACCGTACAGGTTTTAACCTGTACGGTGATTTTGTTTAATTAAACTGCTGAGTTCTTATTTACGAATACAGGGTAATCAACTGTACCGCAAAGGCTTCTGTAATTACCAACCTTTACATTCTTATCAGCAATTACATAGTTAAGCTCGCACTTGTCACCAACTTCTGCATCCTGCATTAAGATACAGTTCTTGATAACAGCACCCTTGCCTACCTTTACGCCGCGGAAAAGTACAGAGTTTTCTACTGAACCTTCAATTACACAGCCATCAGCAATAAGGCTGTTCTTAGCGGAAGCTTCAAGGCCGTAAACTGCGGGAGCATCATCACGTACCTTTGTGTAGATAGGATCTGTGAGATTGAAGAGTTCTGTTCTTACTTCCTTGTTCATGAGGTCCATATTTGCCTGGTAGTAAGCCTGAATACCATCAATCTGAGAATAGTAACCGTCAAAGCGGTAGCCAAACACCTTTAATTCGCCAAGCTTATGTTGGAGAATATCAACTTCAAAGCTGTAAAGATTTCTGCTCATAGATTCGCTGATAGTCTTCATAAGGAATTCCTTGGACATAACAAAGATATTCATGCTTGCGTCAAATTCGCCTGCCATATCAGGACGGATAAGAACATCGCAAACTTCACCCTGGTCACTTACTTTGAGAATTGTTCTTGTCTTTGTCTGTTCGGGAGTGAATACATTTCTGCCATAAACAACAGTAATGTCTGCGCCCTTTTCTTCATGATAATCAATAACCTTCTTGTAGTCAACATTAGCTACACAGTCACAGTCTGTAAGAAGAACATAATCAGCGTGAGCATTCTTGATGAAGCCCTCAACACCTGCAAGTGCTTCAAGTCTGCCTCTGTAAAGGCCGCCGTTTGTGTAATTGTTGCTGTAAGGGGGTAAGAAGTGGAGACCACCTGTTTTTCTGGATAAATCCCATTCATCGCCTGAACCGATATGGTCGAGAAGTGACTGGTAATTGGACTTTGTAACAACGCCTACGTTGGAAATACCGCTGTTAACCATGTTGGAGAGGGGGAAATCTATAAGTCTGTATCTTGCGCCGAAAGGAATTGAAGCCATTGCACGATTCTTTGTAAGGTCGGTAACAGTGAGCTCATGCATGTTGGCAAAGATAAGACCGAGTACATTAGACATATTAGCCATTTTATTAAAGTTCCTTTCTGAAATTACTAAATTGTATTCATATATCCTGTGATATCATTGCCTTAGGAGCAACAACTGCCTTATCGGAAACTGTAACGCCGGGACCGATAACTGCAACGCCCCATTCGTCTCTGTTTTCAACATTCTCAGGCTTGTCACCTACATGTGCACCTTCACCTACTACACAATCCTCGCCTACGATTGCGTACTCGATAACAGCACCCTTCTTGATAGTAGTGTTGGGCATTACGATACTGTAACGTACAGTTGCGCCTTCTTCAATTGTAACACCTGAGAAGAGAACTGAGAAATCTGTTTCGCCGTCAATATCACAACCCTCAGCAATCATGGAGTTTTCAATCTTGCTGTTGGGACCTGCGTAATGAGGAGGCATAACAGGGTTACGAGAGTAGATCTTCCACTGAGGATCATATAAGTCAAGGGGAACATTAGGATCAAGACAGTCCATATTAGCTTCCCAGAGAGAATCGATTGTACCAACATCCTTCCAGTATGCGTCAAAGTGGTAAGCTACAAGCTTGCAGCCTTCACCAAGCATAGCAGGGATAATGTTCTTACCAAAGTCCTTGGATGCGCCTTCGTCCATTTCATTTGCAATAAGGTGACGCTTTAAGGTTGCCCATGTGAAAATATAAACACCCATGGATGCAAGGTTTGACTTAGGTTCAGCAGGCTTCTCAGCAAATTCGGTAATAACGCCGTTTTCATCAGCTGTCATGATACCGAAACGAGAAGCTTCTTCCCACGGAACTTCAAGAACTGCGATTGTTGCGTCTGCATTGTTCTTCTTGTGGAAGTCGAGCATTGCATTGTAATCCATCTTATAGATATGGTCGCCGGAAAGGACTGCAACATAATCAGGGTTATAACGATCGATAAAGCTGATATTCTGGTAAATAGCATTGGCTGTACCTGTGTACCAGGACTTGCCGGATGCTGTTTCATAAGGGGGAAGTACGTGCACACCACCGTGAACACGGTCGAGACCCCAGGGATGACCGTTGCCTATGTACTCGTTAAGTACGAGAGGCTGGTACTGTGTTAATACGCCGACAGTATCAATGCCGGAATTTACACAGTTGGAAAGCGGGAAGTCGATAATTCTGTACTTACCGCCGTAGGGAACAGCAGGCTTTGCCATATTCTGAGTCAGAGCATATAATCTGCTTCCCTGTCCGCCTGCGAGGAGCATAGCCACGCATTCCTTTTTTACATGGTTCATAATCTTTAACCTCCGGTTTATATAATGTTTACTTTTTTACTGTTTTCTTAGCCTTGGGCTTTGTTTCCGGCTTCGCCTTGGTCTCAACCTTTGCTTTGGACTTTACTTCTGCCTTTTTCTTTTCAGTAGGTTTTTCAGTCTTAGCCTTTGTCTCGGTTTTAACCTTGGATTTTGTTTCCGCCTTCTTCTTTTCAGCAGGTTTTTCAGCCTTAGCCTTTGTTTCAGCCTTCTTAGGCTTTTCAGAAGTCTTGGTTTCTGTTTTAGCCTTGGACTTGGAAGATTTCTTAGCCTTTTCAGCAGCCTTCTTTTCAGCTTCCTTCTTAGCTTTCTTCTCTGCTTCCTTCTTAGCCTTAGCAGCTCTCTTTTCTTCCTCAGCACGCTGAATTGCATCATAATCCTTGATATTCTTTGCTCTGAAGAACATGATGGACATAGGAGCAATCTTTACAGATACCGCAAAGCGTTCGCCATGCATATCTTCTCTGCGTGAAGAAACTGTACCGTTGAGGGCACCGCCGCCGCCGAATGCTGTTTCTTCGGAAGTGAAGATTTCCTCGTAATCAGCAAAATAAGGTACGCCAAAGCTGTATTCTTCGTGATACTTAGGCTGGAAGTTGCATACCGCAATAACCTCTTCGCCCTTCTTGTTGAAACGACGGAAGATAAGTACGCTGTTCTGATAATCATCGCTGCTTATCCACTTGAAACCTGTCCAGTCGTTATCTACTTCCCAAAGCTCGTTTGTTTCAAGATAGAACTTGTTAAGAGCCTGCTGGTATTCCCAGAGCTGTTTATGTTCGGGGAATTCAAGTACATCCCAGTCAAGACCTGTCTTGTAGTTCCATTCCTTGAACTGAGCAAATTCCTGTCCCATGAAGAGAAGCTTCTTACCGGGATGAGCCATCATGTAACCGAGGAATGTACGGTATGATGCAAATCTCAGTTCTCTCGGTCCGCTCATCTTGTCCAGCATGGAGCACTTGCCGTGAACTACCTCATCGTGTGAAATAGGAAGGATATAGTTTTCAGAGAATGCATAATAGAAGGAGAAGGTAACCTGATTATGATGATCGGGTCTCCATTCGGGATTCATGGACATATATTGGAGCATATCGTTCATCCAGCCCATATTCCACTTGTAATTGAAGCCGAGACCACCGATATCCGCAGGCTTTGTAACCATAGGCCATGCGGTAGATTCCTCCGCAATCATAAGTATATTCGGGAACTGTCCGAATAATGACGCATTAAGCTTCTGTAAGAATGCAACAGCTTCAAGGTTTTCGTTACCGCCGTAGCAATTAGGTCTCCATTCCTTACGGTCATAGTCGAGGTAAAGCATAGATGCAACCGCGTCAACTCTAAGTCCGTCGATATGATACTTATCAAACCAGTAAGTAGCGTTTGAAATAAGGAAGCTCTGTACCTCAGGCTTACCCCAGTCGAATACTCTTGTACCCCAGTTGCGATGTTCGTTTTTCAGGGGGTCTGTATACTCATAACAGCACTGGCCGTCAAATTCGTAAAGTCCGGCTGCGTCCTTGGGGAAATGCGCAGGTACCCAGTCAAGAATTACGCCGATACCGTTCTGGTGGCAATAATCTATAAATTGCATGAAATCATGCGGTGTACCAAAACGTGATGTAGGAGCGAAATAACCAATCTGCTGATATCCCCATGAACCGTCAAAGGGGAATTCAGCAATAGGCATCATTTCGATGTGAGTATAGCCCATTTTCTTTACATAGGGAACAAGCTCCTTGGCACATTCCATGTAATTAAACAGCTCTTCTTCATAATTCTTGTGCTGCCATGAATTGAGGTGCACCTCGTAAATATTCATAGGTGCAGAGTATACGTCCTTTGTAAGACGATCCTGCTGCCACTTGTCGTCGCCCCACTTATAACCATCGATATCATAAATCTTGGTTGCGGTAGCGGGTCTGGTTTCCATATGATAACCATATGGATCGGCTTTAAGTCTTATCTGACCATATGCACTTTCAATGCTGTATTTATAAGCGTCGTAAATCTTCAATCCGGGAATGAACAGCTCCCAGATACCGCCGTCGCTTATCTTATTCATATAATTGCGTGTACGATCCCAGTTATTGAAATCACCAACTACACTGACACTTGCCGCAGCAGGTGCCCATACGCGAAAAATTGCACCCTTCTGTCCGTCTTTTTCTATCAGGTGCGAACCAAAAAATTCATAACCCTTGGTAATATTGCCCTCATGGAAAAGATGCAGCGGAACGCTGTATTCTTCGGGGACTTTTATTGCCATTGCAATCTCTCCTTCCTTATTTAACCATTAAAATGGTAAAATTATACAAATGTACTTTTATACAAAACTATTCTACCATATTTAACTTAATAAATCAATAGTATTTGTAAAAGATTATGGTTATTACCGTATTTCAACAATTATATTTGTATAATTTTACCATACTTTTGAGAGCAATTTACATTTTTGTTACATTTAGTCGAAAGAATTAAAAGCAAAAAAACCGGTTGTGCATATTGCACAAACCGGTTTTATCGTTATTCAGCTGATTCTGTTTTCTTTTGAGAAGCTTTTGCGCTTCTTTTCTTCTTTTCGCCGTGAATAAGCTGTGGTTCTTCGTTACCCAGAACACAGCCCGCAGTAATAATAACCTTAACAAGCTGTTCATCGCTGGGTGCTTTGAACATTGTTTCGTTAAGTATGTCTTCAAGAATCGTACGGAGGCCTCTTGCTCCTGTTTTACGCTCAATGGATTTCTTGGCAATCTCACGAAGAGCCTCTGTTTCAATTTCCAGCTCAATTCCATCAAGGCTGAACAGGTAGCTGTACTGCTTTACAATTGCATTCTTAGGCTCAACAAGAATCTTAATAAGTGCATCCTCATCAAGCTCATCAAGTACCGCAATAACAGGGATTCTGCCCACAAGTTCAGGAATGATACCGTATTTTACCAGGTCATCAGGCTCAACCTTGTGGAATGCCTCAGTAAGAGAAATATCCTTCTTGTCGCCTATCTGTGCGCCGAAACCAAGGGTTCCGGATTTTACACGGGCAGAAATTGTCTTATCAAGGCCATCAAATGCACCGCCGCAGATAAACAGGATATTCTTTGTGTTGATCTGGATAAATTCCTGATTAGGATGCTCTCTTCCGCCCTGAGGTGGAACATTAGAAACTGTACCTTCGACGATTTTCAGAAGTGCCTGCTGTACACCTTCACCGCTTACGTCACGGGTAATTGATGTGTTTTCGGAACGACGGGAAATCTTATCGATTTCGTCGATGTAGATAATGCCGTGTTCTGCCGCTTCAATATCATAATCTGCAGCCTGAATTAAACGCAGAAGTACATTTTCAACGTCTTCACCTACGTAACCCGCCTGTGTAAGTGTAGTTGCGTCGGCAATTGCAAAAGGTACGTGAAGCACCTTTGCAAGAGTCTGTGCAAGCATAGTCTTACCCACACCGGTAGGTCCTAAGAGCAGAACGTTACTTTTTTGAAGCTCGATAGGTGAATTTTTATCGTCGTTTGCAAGAATACGCTTATAGTGGTTATAAACAGATACGCAAAGTGTCTTTTTTGCATCCTCCTGGCCAATGATATACTGGTCAAGGATAGCCTTGATATCAGCGGGTTTTACGACCGCATTTCCGTCCTTTGTTATTACATCTTCCTGAGGAGCTTCAAACTTGTTCTGAGGTCTTTTCCTGGATTTATAATGCTCCTTGGCAGCTGTAACAGATGCTTCACCCTCTTCAAGCAACATCCGGTATGATGCAAGTACGCATTCGTTACAAATAGCCGCGTCGCCTGAATATAACATACGGTTAACCTTATCATCGGTCTTTCCGCAGAAACTGCATCTTAACATATATGCCTCTCCTTATCTCTTTTCGATAATTTTATCAATAAGACCATATTCAAGAGCCTGCTGAGGTGTCATGAAATTGTCTCTGTCTGTGTCCTTTTCAATTGTTTCAAGGGGCTGGCCTGTCATTTCAGAAAGAAGAGTATTCATCTTATTCTTGATACGGATAATGTGATTTGCGTGAATCTCAATATCAGAAGCCTGCGCTCTTCCTGTGCCGCCTAATGGCTGATGAATCATAATTTCGCTGTTGGGGAGAGCAAGTCGCTTACCCTTTGCGCCGGCAGCAAGAAGGAACGAACCCATGGAAGCTGCCATACCCATACAGATTGTGGATACATCACACTTGATATAGTTCATAGTGTCATAGATAGCCATACCATCGGAGATTGATCCGCCGGGACTGTTGATATAAAGGCAAATATCCTTTTCAGGATCCTGTCCTTCGAGGAAAAGAAGCTGTGCCACAACAAGTCCTGCTGTAACGTGATTTACCTCATCATTGAGCATAACGATTCTGTCATTCAGGAGTCGTGAATAAATATCATATGCACGTTCTCCTCTGCCTGTCTGTTCGATTACGGTTGGTACTAAACTCATAAAGTCCATAATTATGCCTTCCTTTCTGATGCTCGACATTATGTCCGGAATTTCTGTTTTTTCCTATATAGAAATATTCAGAGCTTCCACGTCAGAAGCTCTGAACATTATATTCGGAATTATTCAGCCTTAGCTTCAACCTCTGTGATGTCAGCATTTGCCTTTACAAGATCAAATGCCTTTTCTGCTGCAAGGTCAGCCTTTAAGCTTTCAGCAGGGATAACTGCCTTAACCTTATCAACATCCATCTTGTGTTCTTCTGCAAGCTTAGCATACTGTTCTTCAAGAGCAGCATCATCAATTTCAATCTTTTCAAGCTCGGAAATCTTTTCAAGAGCAAGTCTGAGCTTAACCTGAATTTCAGCAGGAGCTCTGAAATTCTCCTTGAACTGATCGATTGTAAGACCTGTGTATTTGAGGTAATCAGCTAATGTGATACCTGCGTATCTGTTTCTGTATTCCCATTCACGAAGCATATCTGCAATTCTGTTTTCAAACATAGCTTCAGGAACTTCTGCAACGAGGAGTTCAGCAAGCTTTTCGGAAATTGTATTGTCAAGGTTTGCATCAGCCTGCTTCTTTACTGTTTCTTCAAGCTTAGCCTTGATATCAGCCTTGTATGCATCAAGTGTATCAAATTCGCTTACGTCCTTTGCAAATTCATCATCAAGTTCAGCAAGTTCCTTGCCCTTGATTTCGTGAATCTTGCACTTGAATACTGCAGGCTTGCCTGCAAGGTTTTCTGCACTGTAATCTTCGGGGAATGTAACGTTAACATCAAAGTCTTCACCGATGTTCTTGCCAACCATCTGATCTTCAAAACCAGGGATGAATCTTCCGCTGCCGATTTCAAGGCTGAACTTTTCTGCCTTGCCGCCGTCAAATGCTTCACCGTCGCAGAAGCCTTCAAAGTCGAATACTGCTGTATCGCCCTTTTCTAATGCTCTGTCAGTAATGTCGATGATTCTTGCGTTCTGATTTCTTACACGCTCAATTTCAGCGTCTACATCAGCGTCAGCAATAGTCTTGACTGCTTTTTCTACCTTTAATCCCTTGTAGCCATCAATTGTTACTTCAGGCTTAACTGTGAATGTTACCTTGAAGCTTACGCCTTCTTCCTTGGAAACAGCTGTTACTTCTGTTTCGGGAACGTCAACAACTTCAAGCTTCATTTCTTCAATAGCATCAGCAACGGTCTTCTGGTAAATGCTGTTTACAGCTTCTTCGAAGAATACGTTTTCGCCGTACTGAGCTTCAATCATTTTTCTTGTAGCCTTGCCTTTTCTGAAACCGGGAAGAGCAATGTTCTTCTTCTGTTTTAAGTATGTTGCCTGGATAGCAGCTTCAAAATCAGCAGCGCTTACCTTGATTTCTGCTTCGACAGTGTTTGCGCCTGTCTTGTTGTTAGAAATAATTTCCATTTTCTTGTCCTCCGTTTTTTAGGTCGTAAAAATTATAACATAAATTTTAAATAATTACCAGTAGTTTTGCAAAATTTTTATCAATTTATCATAATCGGCATAAACCCGAGATAATCCGCAGAAATCATCTTATACTGCGTACCCTCGTATTCACCCTGGAATGCATATCTGTGGCCGGGACCGTGAATGTGTCCGTAGTAACATTTCTGTATGCCGTATTCTCTGATAACCGATAAAATATATTCATTCTTCTCGCCGTTGTAAATAGGCGGATAATGTATGAAAGCAATCAGCTCACCCTGTAATTTCTTCCCCTCAGTCACCGACATTCTGAATCGCCCTGCCTCACGGTTAAGCACCTTTGCGTCACACTCGCTGCCGTCATCGTTTATCCAGCCTCGCGTTCCCACAACACTGATACCCTCAACCAGATAGGCATTATTATTCAGAATCCTGATACGGTCAAAGCCGTTTTCTTTCAGGAAAGCATTCATTTTTGAAGCAGTATTCCACCAGTAATCGTGATTACCTTTAAGAATGATTTTATCTCCATTCAGAGTATTATTTATATACTCGAAATCCTGCTTTGTTCCTTCAAGAGTCATAGCCCACGAAATATCACCGGGAATAACAACTGTGTCCGTGTCTGAAACAACCCTGTTCCAGTTTTCTGTAAGTCGGTCAACATAGTTGTCCCAACCCTTGAAGATATCCATAGGCTTGTCACAACCTAAGGAGAGGTGAAGATCACCGATTGCAAATACACTCATCTGTTTTTAAGAAATTCAAGCACAACAGCAGGCATTTCCTGTTTTTCAACAGAACCTGTGAAACGTATCTCCTTGCCCTTTGTTGCTGCAAGAGGTTCGGGAATAACCGTACCTGTATGCTTTTCGAGATTTTCAACGATTGTAAATTCGTCGATACCTGCTGTTTCGCCGCCGAGAGCATCATAAACCGCAGCACCGAACTTGTAGGGATTAGCTGTTGAAGCGATGATTGTCTTGGTTTCATCGCCTGTTTCAGCCTTATAATCCTGATATACCTTATAAGCAACAGCTGTATGTGTATCCATAAGGTAGGAATAGGAATCAAACACTTCCTTGATTGCGCCCTTGGTCTCGGTATCATCGCAGCAACCTGCCCAGAAATCAGCCTTGATCTTATCAAGAACTTCTGGAGTTACACTGTACTTGCCTTCCTTGGAAAGCTTACCGAACCAGTCGGATATTGTAGCGTCATTGCAATCTGCAAGGTGATATAAAAGACGTTCAAGGTTGCTGGAAATGAGGATATCCATAGAAGGAGAAACAGTTGTAAAGAACTGTCTGTTTCTGTCATAAACACCTGTATTGATAAAGTCTGTAAGAACATTATTGGCATTTGAAGCACAGATAAGCTTATTTACGGGAATACCCATAAGCTTTGCATAGTAAGCTGCAAGAATGTTACCGAAGTTACCTGTGGGAACAACGATATTTACCTTTTCGCCGTACTCAATTTCGCCGTTCTTGATAAGACTTGCATAAGCGGAAATGTAGTAAACAATCTGAGGAGAAAGTCTGCCCCAGTTAATAGAGTTAGCGCTGCTGAATACAACGTTCATCTTTTCAAGCTCAGCCTTTAAGCCTGCATCTGTAAAGATAGCCTTTACACCGTTCTGGCAGTCATCAAAGTTACCCTTTACTGCACAAACGTTAACGTTGCTACCTTCCTGGGTTGTCATCTGACGCTTCTGCATATCGCTTACACCGTCTTCGGGATAGAAAACAGTAATGCTTGTGCCGTCAACATCCTTGAAGCCTTCGAGAGCAGCCTTACCTGTATCGCCTGATGTTGCAACTAAGATTGCGATTTCCTTACCGTCAATTGTCTTCTTTGCGGAAGTTGTAAGAAGATAAGGTAAAATTTGAAGAGCCATATCCTTGAATGCACAGATAGGACCATGCCAGAGTTCAAGAATATATGTACCTGTTAAAAGGTGGGAGATTTCGGATACATTTTCAGAATCGAAATTCTTACCGTATGCGCTGTTTACACAATGTCTGATTTCATCATCTGTGAAATCTGTGAGGAACAGCTTAAAAACATCAAAAGCACGCTCGGGATAAGACTTGTCGCAGAGCGAGAGAATGTCATCCTTGCTGAGCTTAGGGAGATTCTCAGGGACAAAAAGTCCGCCTTCATCAGAAAGTCCCTGTGCAATTGCCTTTGCACTTGTTACACTTACGTTGTTGTTTCTGGTACTTCTGTAATTCATATTGTGACCATTCCTTTCCTTTGAGGAAATTTGTTCTGAACAGCTTTATGCTGTATTAATCTAAAAATCCGCTGTGAATGCATCTTCATAATAACTGAATTCAAGCACACGGGGATTATCCTCCGTGGTTAACATAAGCTCAGCCACATCAAAACGCATTTCAGCAAAATCCACATCGGTTTCGTCAATAAACCGCTGTGCTGTACGGATAATGTTGCGTTGTTTGGTAACCGTCATGGCATCCAGCCCGTCTGTAAGACTACCGAATTTCCGTGACTTGACCTCAACCACCACAAGCATTTTCCCGTCAAGAGCAACTATATCCAGTTCCCCGCCTTTTCTTCGGAAATTTCTGGCTATAATCTGAAACCCTTTATTAATAAGGTAATCCGCCGTGTAATCCTCGCCGAATTTACCTCTCTTATGCTTTTCGCTCATATCTTGTGCTTTTTAAAGAATGATTTTCTGTGCTCAGGGCACATACCGTACTTGGAAAGCATTTCGTAATGAAGCTTTGTGCCGTAGCCCTTATGCTTACAGAACTGGTACTGGGGGTATTTCTCATCCAGCTCCTTCATATATCTGTCTCTGGCAACCTTAGCCAGAATTGAAGCAGCTGCAATACTTGCCGAAACGCTGTCTCCCTTTACAACCGCTTCACAAGGAACGGGAAGCTCGGGTGTTCTGTTTCCGTCAACAAGTGCGTATGAAGGCTTGATGCCGAGTCCTTCGCAGGCACGCTTCATAGCCAAGAAGGTTGCGCCTAAGATGTTATATTCATCAATCTCTTCCGCGGTAGCTGTCGCAATACAGTAAGCATCAGCCTTCGCAATAATTTCATCAAAAAGCTGTTCGCGTTTCTTTTCAGAAATTTTTTTACTGTCATTGAGACCGTCTATAAAAACATCTTCACCGAGAATTACCGCAGCGGCATAAACATCCCCTGCAAGCGGTCCTCTGCCAGCTTCATCTATTCCGCAGAAAACACCATGCTCAGCACGTACTACGCTGTCAAAAGCAAAGCGTTCATTCAGCAGGTCTTTCGAGAGTGATTTTTCCAATTTTTCCACCTCTGTATTCGTCAAGAAGCGTAATTGCAGCACGCTCTGTATCAGGCTCACCGCCTGAAATCATCATACCGCGTTTTCTGGCAATAAGCTCGGTAATATATCCTTCTAAATTATCCAGCTTATAGCGTTCCTTCAATCTTTCGGGATAGTTTTCTTTGAGATATGCACCAAGCTCTTCCGCAAGGGATTCAATATCCATTACATCATCCTTGATAGCACCGGTGAATGCAAGTTTTACAGCCACCTGCTTATCATCGAATTTAGGCCAGAGTATACCGGGCATATCCAGAAGCTCAACTTCCTTATCAATCGAAACCCACTGCTTACCTCTTGTGACACCGGGTCTGTCCTCAACCTTTACCTTCTTTGAATTTGCCATACGGTTGATGAATGAGGATTTGCCGACATTGGGTATTCCCACAACCATAATTCTCAGTGCCTTACCTATCATACCCTTCGCTCTTCTGCGTTCAAGCAGATCAGCAAGCTTATTTTTCAGTACAGGCAGAAAACGGTTGATTCCCTTTCCGCTACGGCAATCGCAGACAAGAACTGTATAACCCTGCTTTTCGTAATGCTCACGCCACAGCTTAGTTACTTCATCGTCTGAGTAATCGCATTTATTGAGCATAATGATGCGGGGCTTGTTACCGCAAAGCTCAGTTAAAAGCGGATTACGGCTGGATTCGGGAATACGGCTGTCTACTATTTCAACAACAGCGTCAACAAGCTTCAGGTTTTCTTCAATCATTCTCCGTGTCTTAGTCATATGACCCGGAAACCACTGAATATCTCCTTCGTATGCCATCAATAAAGTCCTCCAAACCGGTCAACCGGCGCAACCCTGAGGTATGCTTTTCCTATAATATAGTTCATATCTACAAATCCGATACGTCCGTCACGGCTGTCTGCTGAATTTGTACGGTTATCGCCCATTACAAAAACATGACCTTCGGGAACGGTAACTTCCATATCGTAGAATTCAGTTGTATAATCGAAAATCATATGTCCGTCTTCGTAGATAGTTCCGTCAATTTCTTCCGTTTCAAGCCTTTCACCGTTACGGTACACGGCACCCTCGCCTGTATCAATTCTGATAGTATCTCCCGGCAGACCAACAATACGCTTTACAATCGCCTTTCCCCAGTCACCTGTCATCTCGTTGAAGAGATTGTCTGTCCACAGCACAACAATATCATTGTGTGCAGGGGTGTAACAAAGGTCAGTTATCATAAGACGTTCCTGGTCTTCGAGAGTAGGCAGCATAGACGGACCGTCAACAGTAGAAAGCCTTGTTATAAGAGCAAAAACAACTATAATAGCAACAATTGAGGTCACAACGGTATCAAACCAGTCAATAATCTCTGCCGCTATACGTTTTTTTGCAGGTATTTCATCAGTATTATTTTCGGAAGCTTCCGTAACTGTTTCGGAAGCGGATTCTTCATATCCTTCAAATTCTTTCTCTTCCATAAAGCTTCCTTTCAAAAAAATGTGCTAAAAATGAAGAAAAATAAGCCAAATTGAGTAATAACGGACATAAGTCCGTTATTACCAATCGTCTTATTTTCAGTGGTATGCAGGCATTAGTTGTACTTAGCCTTAACCTTAGCAGCCTTACCAACTCTGTCTCTGAGGTAGTAGAGCTTAGCTCTGCGAACAACACCTTCTCTGACAATTTCAACCTTGTCAACAGAGGGAGAGTGGAGAGGGAATACTCTCTCGATACCGCAGCCGTGAGCTACACGTCTTACTGTGAATGTTTCGTTGATACCGCCGTGCTTCTTAGCAATAACTGTACCTTCGAAGATCTGGATACGAGACTTGTCGCCTTCTGTAATCTTTACGTGTACCTTTACTACGTCACCTACGCTGAACTTAGGTGCGTCTGCCTTCATGCTGTCCTGAGCAATAATTTTGAGTGCGTCCATTTTTTAGTCCTCCTGTTTTCTCGGCATTCATTCTACGTCACAATTGCGCCACGGCACACTCATTATCCGTGGTGAAAACGGACTTTCCGTTTTACGTACAGCGGAACACCTATTTAATGTACGAGCAATAGCTCAGCATTAACTCTCACTACGTCTGTAGCGGTTACAAATGCTTTTATATTATAACACTTTTAAAATTAAAATGCAATAGTTTTTTGAAATAAATTGGGGTTTTATCTGAAAATTTCGCCATTCTGACAGTAAACTGCCGTTCTTTTAATGTTAAGTGTATCAATTTCAATACCATATTGCTTTTCAAAGGCTTCAAAAACAAGGTTTGCATTGAAATTCGTCTGTGTTCCTGACGGAAGTCTCATGCGTATAAATCCGTCTTTCATCTCCGCAATCTCAATTACAGGCTTTAAATCAACCTCGGAAATGCCTTTTTTGGTTTTCTTCTCGGTGATTATCTTTTCCTGTGCAAAAAATTCAGTAAGCTTGTCCCATTCGGTAGAAATACGGATTTCATACTCGGATTTTTCAATATCCGTATTCTTATAGACAGGCTCAGATGCTGATAAAACCCTTATATCACGGGGCAATGCGGAATTCAGACGCTCGCAGATTTCCTCAAAGGAAATATCCTCTGTAAGCTTTGTGTCAAGACTTTCGCAGATTCCCTCAGTACCTAAGGCAAGGGGTAATGCAAAGGTAATATAGATATGAGGATTAAAGCCCTGGGTTTCCCATACAGGAAGCTTGCAGCGTTTTACAGCTCTCTGAAAAACGCGGTACAGGTCAAGGTGGGAAATATAGATTGCTCGTCCCGTTTTTGAGAAAAATATTCTTACATTATTCAAAGCACTTGCCTCCTATACATTTATTCACGCCACAGCCTGAGCATTTTTCACGACAATTGGGTGTTGATACCCCTTCGTGAGCCTTCTGGTTTTCTCTGATAAAGAAATCACGGGATACAAGGATATCCATATGGCTCCAAGGCATAATTTCATCATACTCACGCTTACGGTTAGCATAGAATGAAACGTCAATACCACATTCCCTGAAAGCTTCCTTCCATAAATCATAGCGGTAATATTCGCTCCAACCATCAAGCTTACAGCCTTTTTTCCACGCAGTATAGATAGCGTTACAAAGCCTTCTGTCACCACGGGCAAGTACAGCTTCAAGAATTGTAACAGGATATTTTGACCAGCTGATGTTAACCTTCTTGGAATTGATGATATCAAGCAGATATTTCTGCTTTTTATCTATTTCATCCTCAGTAGGCTGAGGCTCAAATTCAAAGGGAGTAAAGGGCTTTGGAATAAACGTGGAAAGGGATACGGAAATCTGCACCCCTCTGCCCTTGGGTCTATTGGGAATTGTATACCAGAGGTCTATGATTTTATCACACAGCTCCTTAATTCCGTCCATATCCTCCATGGTTTCGGTAGGTAAACCAAGCATAAAATACAGCTTTACCGCTGTATATCCGCCTTCAAAGGCAATACGACAGCTTTCAAGCACATTTTCTTCTGTAATGTTCTTGTTGATTACATCACGAAGTCGCTGAGTGCCGGCTTCGGGAGCGAATGTAAGACCGCTTTTTCTTACGCTTTTGATTTTCTGCAACAATTCATCGCTGAACCGGTCAATTCTCATTGACGGGAGAGCAAGGTTAACGCGTTCTTTATCAGTATAATCTGTAAGGCGGTTGAGAAGCTCCTCAATTTCACTGTAATCACTGGTACTGAGCGAAGAAAGAGATACCTCGTCATAGCCTGTTGTTTCGCAGAGAGAGATAGTTTCCTTTTCAATCGTATCAATGCTCTTTTCTCTGAACGGGCGGTAGAGATAACCTGCCTGGCAGAAGCGACAGCCTCTGATACAACCGCGAAGCACCTCGACTACCGCACGGTCGTGGACAATTGCAGAAAAAGGCACAACGAAATTCTCGGGATAATAAACCTTGTCAAAATCCTTGATGATACGCTTTTTAACTGTAGCAGGAGCATTCTCCAAAGGAGTAATTGCCGCTACTGTTCCGTCGTCATTGTAGCTGATATCATAGAGAGAAGGCACATATATACCCTCTATCTGTGCAGCACGTACCAGGAATTCATGCTTTGTACAGCCCTCAGCCTTGCATTTTTCCAGCAATCTCATGAGTTCAAGATTAACTTCTTCGCCTTCACCTAAAATACAAAGGTCTACGAAATCCGCAATAGGCTCAGCATTGCAGACACAGGGTCCGCCTGCACAAACAATGGGAGTAAGATCATGTCTGTCCTTTGAGAAAACAGGAAGTCCGGCTAAATCAAGCATTGAGAGAATATTTGTGAAGCTAAGCTCGTACTGAAGTGTAAAGCCGATAAAATCACTGTTCTTTATGGGCTCCAGACTTTCCAGACCATAGAGAAGGATGTCATTCTTTCTCATCTGCTCTTCCATATCAGGAAGAGGCATAAACACACGCTCGCACCAGTATTCAGGCACCTCATTAATAAGCGAATAGAGAATCTTCATACCGAGATGAGACATTCCTATATCATATGTATCAGGGAAACAGAAAGCAAAGCGCATTTTTACATCCTCTGGATTCTTCTGAACAGAATTCAGCTCACCACCGATGTAACGGGAAGGCTTCTGCACCTTTAATAGTATTTTATCAAGTTTTTCTTTATACATTCCTTTATTTTCCTTTCAAAACGCAAAGCGTAATTTAAGCACATATATTTTTATTATACTACAAATTTTCGATAATATCAACCACAAAAAGATAAAATAAAAATACAACCGACGAAAAATTCACCTCTCCGCCGAGGAAAAACATAACAATTAACGGCACAATAACTATGCAGGATATGATTTCCGTTACTTTAAGAACAGGTGCTATTCTTTCAGGCGGCAAAAGTCTTGTTATTACCCTTTCCAGAAGATTATAACCGTCAAAGTTCTGCACAGGCATAAGGTTAAAAAGTCCCGTCAAGAGACTAATTACAGCAAAAAGCCGCAGGTTGTAATCATCCGTAAAAAAATAAAAAGCGGTAAACAGCAGGAAATTTACTGCACAACCGCTTATTATTACAGGTATATTCTTCCCTCCTCCTGTGAGCTTTATTCCTCGGCCGTAAAAAGTAATCCTTTCAGGCGGACAACCCATGACATACATTGTAAATATATGCCCAACCTCATGTAATCCACAGGCAAGCAGACACAATATTGCCGTACCCTCTGTATCGGTACACAGAATCATCGCAAGAACCGCAGGAAAAGAAAAACGCATTTCTACCTTCATTCTATCCACCAATTATACGCCTTATTATTTCTTCCGCAACAGGCTGAAAATCCCCGTTGTTATTCCTTAAATACCAAAGCGCCGCTCCACACACCGAAGTAAGCAGAACCTGAACAACAGGCACAGCACCAAAGCTGAGTCTTATCCTGTGCACCGGCACAGGATCGGTAAACAGTTCAACCTCCTTAACAGGCATAGCCTCGCTTTTTTCTACAACCTTTCCTGTAAGTATCTCCATTGTTAACCTCCGTATTGAAGCAAAACACAAAGAATTGCTCCGGGGATTCCTAAGATTCCCGAAATTGCTCCGTTCAGATTATTTATATTTATTGCACCATTTAAAAAAAACTGCAAGGCTATAAAGCTGCCTGTCCCCGCAGCAACATTAAGAACCGCATATAATTTAGGACGTTTTGTTCTTGCATAAATCTCGCCCATCATCAGAGCAAGCACACATAAAGTCACGATTTCAAGCATTCATTATCCAGCCTTTCCGCAGTAATTCCCAGCCGCTTCGCTTCCCTTATAACATTGGAATAACGAAGCATTACCGCTTTTTCCTCATAAATAAGCGCTTCCGTTTCTTCGGGAGTCTCCGCCATATTGAAAAGCGTATTTAGGTTTTCCAGCCTGTTCCTGAGCTCCGCTGTTTCTTCAAGTATTTCTTCACGAGTCATTTTATCACAGTCCTTTATGTAGTTTTATACATAATATGCGGACAAGGATAAAAAAATGCACTTATACGAATGACAAAAAGTAGACCCGCAGAAGAATTTAATCTTCTGCGGGTTCTTAAATACATTATACCGTCGCTATAACATTTATAATCATATGAACAACAATCGTGCAAAAGATATTTCCTGTTTTCCAGTACAGCACGGAAAACGACATACCAACCATCATAATCGGTATATTCGCAAGCATGTCACCAACCGTGAAATTTGCAATCGATACGTGCGAAAATGCAAAAATCAAAGATGATATGATAACAGCAGCTATATTTCTTACCAAATGGTTTTCCTTACCTCTGAGCGCTTCAAACAATATGCCCCTGTAAAACACTTCTTCCACAACAGGAGCCAATACACACACAACCAGAATCTGCGGAATACCACACTCAGCTATCGCAATATCCCACGCCGTTTCATTGAAGCTTTTCTCTACACCGAAAACCTCAATAATTATGGATGATGCCACCATAAGCACAAATGATATAAGTGCAAATATTTCTGTCCACAAAATATGCTTCTGCCAGTTTTTCTTTAAATCTTCTATTGCGCTGAGAAAAGACTTTCTGAACACAATTACAGAAGCTATTAAAAACGTTCCGTAAAATACAGGGTTGGTATATTCAGCCAGAAGATCTTCCGGAAATACAGCAGCAAGCATTTCATTTCCACCCAGTTCCAGAAACAATAGTATTCCCCAAAATAAAAAAATTGATATTATACACGCTTTTTTCTTATCTATAAATCTGCAACTAATCATAAGCTCCCTCATTTTTCCTGATAATAAGTTAATTTCTAATAAAATCCATTATATATAAAACCAAGCTAAAAACAGCCTGCGGAACAATACCGCAAGCTGTTTTAATACATTTCTTGATTGCAAATCAGATTTTCTTATCGTTATTAAGATTGTTTACAGTAGATGTAAGCTCGCGTAAATCCTTTGAAATACTCTTACTTACAACTGTAAGGCTGTCTGCAAGCTTCTTTACTTCATCAGCTACAACCGCAAAGCCCTTACCTGCTTCACCTGAACGGGCAGCCTCGATAGAAGCGTTGAGAGAAAGAATAGTCTGTCTCTTACTGATTGATTCAATCTGCTTTGTACTGTCATTTACGGATTCAATAAGAGAAGCGGCCGTTTTAATACCGTCCTGAAGTCCCGCTAAGAGAACCTGGCTGTTCTTTGAAGCATAGGAAGAACGTACAAACATATTAATTACATCACCCAAGAGTTCAGCGGAAGCCTGGATTTCATCCTGAGTCTTTACACTAACCTTTCTTAATGCGGTGATGTATGTATCTTCATTGATGCCGAGTTCACGGGCTGTTGCACGGAATTTTTCCTCATCAGGATTTTCAGGAAGAACCTGTCCGCCGATAACACTGCCTAAAACTGTACCGTCATCAAGTGTAATCGGAATAGCGAAGTCCACAAGACCCGCATGACAGTTATAAACACCCTTACCTTTACGGTCACATTCTTCACAACGGCGTCTGCCTTCTGCGTTACCTCTGGTGAGCTTAATACAGAAATCAGTGAAATTATAACACTTACTGATATAATTTCCGTCACCGCCTACCGCAACAGTAGCGAGACCTGTACTGCGAGCCCAGTTATCCATGATACTTTCAAATTTTTCCATATCGCAGAAATCTTCTATTTTAAGCATATTAACCTCCATGTTACTGGCAGAAGCCAAATCAGATACTTTAATTTATTATACAGGAGTTTGAGCATTTTGTCAATAAAAAAATTACCGTGATTTTCCATTTTGTGCAACAACAACAAAATCAAAGCCCTGTATCAAGCAAAAATCACTTGATACAGGGCAATATGTGTAAATCTGAGAATTACTTGATATCCTCGTCATTGAAGGGGTCTGCACATTCAGGACAGAACTTGGGAGGATTTGCAGGATCCTCGGGTTCCCAACCACACTTATCGCAACGATAAAGAGGTGTTCCCTCAGGCTTAGCCTTACCACATTCTGTGCAGAACTTACCACCGTTTACAGCACCGCAGGCACATGTCCAGCCAACAGGCTTATCAGCGGGCTTAGGCTTTCCGCAATCTGTGCAGAACTTACCTGTATTTGTCTTACCGCAAGCACATGTCCAGCCGTCAGCTGCTACGGGAGCAGGCTTACCCTTACCACATTCTGTGCAGAATTTACCTGTATTTGTTGCGCCGCAAGCACATGTCCAGCTGTCAGCGGGAGCTGCCTGAGGTGCGGGAGCGGGAGCTGCTGCCTGCTGCTGTGCACCCATCTGGAACAGATTCTGTGCATTCATGCCGCCTGCCTGCTGAGCCATTCCCATACCCATGAA
>JAZNML010000070.1:0-43650 GCA_045579565.1 Ruminiclostridium sp. | reverse complement strand
GGGGCTTTAACGGCACAGAACGTCCCGGTGCAGTATTCCTTGCTGCGGCTATGTCTGCATATGCACAGAACGGCATGCCCTGCTTCTCTATTTATGGCCACGATGTAAAGGATATCGGCGACAAGGAAATCCCCGATGATGTAGCGGAAAAGATTCTTCGCTTTGCAAAGTGCGCAACTGCAATCGGTGATATCAGAGCAAAGAGCTATGTGAATATCGGTGCGGTTTCCATGGGTATTGCAGGCTCATACTGCAATGAAGACTTCTTCCGTTCCTACCTTGGTATGCACGTTGAATGGGTGGATATGTCTGAAATTATCCGCCGTGAAAAGCTTGGCATCTATGATGAAGCTGAATATGAGAAGGCTCTTGCATGGATCAAGGAAAATTGTAAGGAAGGCAGAGATGTAAACCCCACAGACGGAATGTTCTACCAGAGAACACATCTCACCCCCGAAGAAAAGGAAGAAAACTGGAAGTTTATTGCGAAGATGACATGTATTTTCATGGACATCATGCACGGCAACGACAAGCTTGCTGAAAAGGGCTGGCTTGAAGAAGCAAAGGGCAAGAACGCAATCCTCGGCGGTTTCCAGGGACAGAGAAACTGGACAGACTTTATGCCCAATGCGGATTTCAGTGAAGCAATCCTCAACTCCACATTCGACTGGAACGGCAAGCGTGAGCCTATTCCTTTCGCAACAGAAAATGACGGTCTCAACGGTGCTACATTATTGTTCCTCCACCAGCTTACAAACAAGGCTGCAATCTTCGCCGATGTAAGAACCTACTGGTCTCCTGCCGCGGTAGAAAGAGTTACCGGCTGGAAGCCTGAAGGCGTTGCGGAAAACGGCTTTATACATATGATAAACAGCGGTGCTGCTGCACTTGACGGCACAGGCGCAGTTACAAACGAAGACGGCGAGAACATCATGAAGGAATGGTGGGATATGACCGACAAGGATATCAAGGACTGTCTTGATAACACCAAGTGGTGCTGTGCAAATCTCGGCTATTTCAGAGGCGGCGGATTCTCTTCCAGCTTCTCGACAAAGGGTATTATGCCCTGCACATTCGCAAGAGTGAATTATGTAAAGAATTTAGGCCCCACAATCCAGATTGTAGAAGGTTACACGGTTGAGCTTCCCGAAGAGGTGAACAAGGCACTTCTTGAAAGAACAGACCCCACATGGCCTTCCACATGGTTTGCTCCTATCTGCAACAACGAAGCCTGCAAGGACGTATATACAGTTATGGCTAACTGGGGTGCTAACCACGGCGCATTTGTTTACGGCCATGTAGGTGATGACCTTATCACTTTAGCGTCAATGCTCAGAATCCCCGTATCTCTGCACAATGTGGCAGAGGGCAGAATCTTCCGCCCTCACGCATGGACAGCATTCGGCACACAGGATACCGAAGGCGCAGATTACAGAGCATGTGCGGCTTATGGTAGTCTTTATTGAGTTGGATATTTGTAAAACCCGGTCTGAATAGACCGGGTTTTATTGATGTTAAGATATTTGGTGTTTAGTAACATATAGCAATGTTTAAATTTGTATAAATTGCTTAATTTACTTGACTTTTTCATACTATAGTGATATACTATAATAGTATGAGTGTATATGGAATGAAATACACTCAAATCACACAGAATATTTAATAAAAATCGTGTTTACACATGGAGGAAGAAATGAAAGTTACAGCAGTTATTATGGCAGGCGGACGCGGCGAGCGCTTCTGGCCCCAGAGCCGAAACAGCAGACCAAAACAGTTCCTTTCACTCACCGCAGACGGTGAAACAATGATTCAGAAAACAGTAAAGAGATTGTCCTCTCTTGTGGATATCGAAGATGTTTTTATTGTTACAAATAAGAATTATCTCGGACTTGTACAGGAACAGCTTCCTGATCTTCCCGCTGACAATGTAATTGCAGAACCGGCAGCAAGAAATACTGCACCGTGTATCGGACTTGCAGCTGGTATAATCAGAAAGAAGTATGGCGATGATGCTATAATGCTTGTGTTGCCGTCTGATCATCTGATAAAGTTCAATGCGATGTTTATTGATATTCTCAAACAGGCAATCAAGGTAGCTGAGGACAATAAGAATCTTGTTACAATCGGTATCACACCCACATATCCTGAAACAGGTTATGGTTATATCAATTTTTCTAATAATGATACAGAATATCAGGGTGCATATGAAGTAGTAAGATTTGTTGAAAAGCCTGATATCGAACGTGCAAAGCAGTATGTTAATTCCGGTGAATACCTTTGGAACAGTGGTATGTTTGTATGGAAGGCTTCATCAATTCTTGCTAATATTGAAAAATACCTTCCCGATATGTACAACGGACTTGTTAAAATCAGCGGCAGCTACGGAACAGAAAGTTTTGATGAAACTCTTGAAAATGTATTTCCTCAGCTCAAATCCGAATCCATAGACTTCGGCGTAATGGAGCGTGCGGATGATATTTATACTATTCCCGGTAACTTTGGTTGGGATGATGTAGGAAGCTGGCTTGCTCTTGAACGTATTAATCCTACAAATGAGTACGGAAATATGGTTAAGGGTGATGTTGTTAGCATCAATACTAAAAATTCAACAATTATCGGCGATAAGAAGCTTATAGCTACCATCGGTCTCGAGGATGTTATTGTTGTGGATACAGATGATGCAATTCTTATCTGCGCAAAGGATAGCTCTCAGGATGTTAAGAAGGTTATTGAAAATCTTAAAATCTGTAACAGAAATGAGTTAGTGTGATTTGAAAATTGCAGTAAACATAAATCCGATTCTTGGAAAAAACAAATCCGGTATAGGCTATTATGAAACTGAATTGTTAAAAGAATTTTTGAAAACCACTGACAATGAAGTTTCAATTCATTATTTTGATTTAAAACACAAAGAAAAAATAAAACTTCCTGAGTGGCTTAACGGATACAAAACAGAATGTTGCAAACTTTTTCCGATGTCATTGTACAAGCTTATATGCGCTTTTATTCCGATGCCATATTCCGTATTTTTTAAAAGCAGGGCAGATGTTACCATATTTTTTAATTACTTTCTTCCGCCTTGTATAAAAGGAAAGAAGATAGTTGTTATTTACGACACTGTTGTAAAGGATTTCCCTGAAACGATGAATGTCAAAACCAGGCTTTCTTTGAAATTGACACTGAAAGCTTCAATAAAACGAGCGGATAAAATCATAACTATATCTGAGTTCAGTAAGAAGCGTATTATGGAATGTTTTTCTGTTGCTGAAGAGAAAATTGTAGTAATTCCTTGTGCAGCTGACAAAGAGAAGTTTTACCCTGATGTGAATAAGTCTGGTTTATCTGAGATTGTATGTAATAAATACAAAATTCCAGATAAGTATTATTTGTATTTAGGTAATCTTGAGCCAAGGAAGAATATAGTTCGTCTTATAGAAGGCTATGCAGAAGCAAAAAAGAAAAGGAATATCCCTAAGCTTGTTATTTCAGGTGGTAAAAGTTGGCTTTATGATGAAATATTTAAACGAGTAGAGGAACTTTCCCTTAATGGTGATGTTATTTTTACGGGATATGTTGATGATGTGGATGTGCCTGAGCTTATGAGATGTGCGTGTGCATTTTGCTTTCCGTCTCTTTATGAAGGTTTTGGCATGCCTCCTCTTGAAGCAATGTCATGTGGGACACCAGTTATTGTTTCTGATTGTTCGTCTTTGCCTGAGGTAGTGGGGCAATGCGGCATAAGAGTTGATCCATATTCTGTGGAACAGATATCAGATGCGCTGATAAAAATAATTGAGCCTGATTTTGCAACAGAGCAGAGGGTTCTTGCACTTAAACAAGCAGGTGAATTTTCGTGGAAAAAGAGCGTTTCGATATTAAACGATACATTAGAGGAGCTTATTTAATGAAAAAACTTAGAATTTTGCAGATAAATAAGCTTTATTCGCCCTGGATAGGTGGAATTGAATCTGTTGTAAAAATGGTCGGTGAAGAGCTCAATGAAAAAACCGATATGCAGGTATTAGTTTGCCAACCAAAAGGTAAGGGTGTTAAGGAATGTGTGAATGGAGTTGATGTTGTAAGAGCTGGCAGTCTGGGAATATTTTTTTCTATGCCTGTGTCTTTATCATTTCCTTTTCTTGTAAAGAAATATTCCAAAAAAGCGGATGTTATTGTACTTCACGATCCATTTCCGCTTGGTGATCTGGCGGTATTGCTTTCAGGCTTTAAAGGTAAAGTTGTGGTATGGTGGCACAGTGATATTATCAAGCAAAAGAAGCTTCTGAAGCTTATTAATCCGATAATTCATGGTATTCTTAAACGTGCTGACGCTATTTTTACTACCACAGAAGGCTATATCGAAGGTTCAGCATATATTTCGAAATATCGTGATAAATGCAGGCTTGTTCCATATGGGATAGATGCCAAAGCTTATTTAGAAACAGAGTTAAGTCCTGTTTTAACAGAAAAACTCCAGTTTTCGGAGAATAAAAAAATTTTATTTGTAGGAAGGCTCATTTATTATAAAGGCGTAGATGTTTTAATCGAAGCGTTCAAAAGAGTAAATAATGCAGAGCTTTTTATAGTTGGCACCGGTTCTGACGAAGAAGCTCTTAAGATTAGCGCGTCTATTCTTGGGAATAAGGTTCATTTTCTGGGAAACCTTTCGGATAAGGATTTGAAATCTGCATTTTCTGATTGTGATGTTTTTGTTCTGCCATCTATTGAAAAGAGTGAAGCCTTCGGAATTGTGCAATTGGAAGCTATGATTTATGGGAAACCTGTAATTAATACAGATTTAAAAACCAGTGTGCCTTATGTAAGCATTGATGGGCAGACAGGAATAACAGTTAAAACAGGTGACGTTCAGGAATTGGCTGATGCAATGAATAAGCTGATTTCCGATGATGATTTAAGGTCATTATATGGCGGAAATGCCGCAAAACGAGTTTTATCAGCATTCGAAAAGGATGCTGTGATGAAAAATGTTTATAATCAATTAAAAAAACTTATGGAGGAAAAACAATGAAAAATGCACTTATTACAGGCGTAACAGGACAGGACGGGTCTTACCTTGCGGAGTTTCTTCTTGAAAAGGGTTATAATGTCTATGGTCTTGTAAGACGTAAGTCCAGACTTGATTTTGGTAACCTTGAAGGTACTGCGGCAAAGGACAAAATCAATTTTATTTTCGGTGATATTACTGATATGGCAGCTATGATTAATGCAATCAAGGAATCTCAGCCTGATGAAGTATACAATCTTGCCGCTCAGTCGTTTGTTGCTCAGTCTTTCAGAGAACCTGTTGCAAGCGCAAATATCACAGGTGTTGCTGCTGCAAACATTCTTGAAGCAATCCGCACAGTGAAACCAGATGCAAAATACTATCAGGCAAGCACATCTGAAATGTTCGGTGGCTGCATTGAAGATCAGGGTGAAAACTTTGATGGTTATACAGAAAAGAGCTTTTTCCACCCCAGAAGTCCTTATGGCGTAGCAAAGCTTTACGCACATTGGATTACACGTAATTATCGTGAAGGTTATGGAATGTTCGCTTGCTCTGGTATTCTTTTCAATCACGAAAGTGAAAGAAGAGGACATGAGTTTGTAACCAGAAAGATTACTGACGCTGCTGCAAGAATCAAGCTTGGTGTTCAGGAATGTCTTGAACTTGGCAATATGGATGCTAAGCGCGACTGGGGTCACTCTAACGATTATATTAAGGCAATGTGGCTTATGCTTCAGCAGGACAAGGCTGATGATTATGTAATCGCTTCTCACGAAACACACACAGTACGTGAATTTGTTGAGCTTTCATTCAAAGCTCTGGGTATAGATGTAAAGTGGCAGGGTGAAGGTGTCGATGAAATCGGCATTGATGCTGCAACCGGCAAAACTATTGTAAAGATCAATCCTAAGTTCTACCGCCCCGCAGAGGTTGACCTTCTTCTTGGTAACCCTGAAAAGGCTGAACAGGAGCTTGGTTGGGTAAGAGAGATTTCTTTCCCTGAGTTAGTTGAAAGAATGGTTAAGAATGACCTTGCACTCGTTGAAAAGGAAATTGCAAGAGCATAAAATTTATTTGGAGAGTGACATGAAAGCTTTAATTATTGGAGCAGGCGGATTTGTAGGTGGCTATCTTATCAGCGAGCTTTATAGCAGAGAATGGGAGATATGTGCTACAAAATTACCGTATGAAATGATAAATATATATAGCGGTTCGACTGCTTCTTATGAAACAGTTGATCTTGATATTCTTAACGAAGAAGCAATCAGCAATGTTGTTAATGATTTCAGGCCTGATTATATTTTTCATCTTGCTGCTCAAAGCTCTGTCGCATTATCATGGGAAAAACCTGCTCTTACAGTTGATATTAATGTAAAAGGTTGTATAAATATTCTGGAGGCAGTCCGCAAAAGCAGACTGCCTGTCAGAGTTATAATGATAGGTTCGGGTGAGGAATACGGACATTCCGCAAACAGGGATATTCCTGTTGATGAGAATGTCGTTCCTGATCCGGGCAATATTTATGCTGTAACAAAATACACTCAGAATATGATTGGTAAGCTGTACAGCAGTGCTTATGATATGGATATAATTTCTGTCCGTGCGTTTAATCATATTGGTCCTGGGCAGCAGCCGCAATTTGTTGTTGCAGATTTTTGTAAGCAAGCAGTAGACATTGTTGCTGGCAGAAAAGAAGCTGTTATTCGTGTAGGTAATCTTTCCGCAAGGCGTGATTTTACCGATGTAAGAGACATAGTACGCGCTTACGCCGAGATCGCTCTTAAAGGTAAAAGTGGAGAAACATATAATGTTGGTAGTGGCAATGCAGTTTCTGTTCAAAGTATTCTTGATAAAATAATAGAATTGTCGGGCACTGAAATAAAAGTAGAGATTGACAAAAACAGATTCCGCCCTGCTGATGTGCCTAAAATTGAGGCTGATATTACTAAATTAAAGAATGATACGGGATGGGAGCCTAATATTTCGATTGAAGTAACGTTACAAAATATTTTAGATAGTTTTGTTTTTAAATAATGTAATTTCAGGAGGCTTGTAGTGAACGATATATATTTAGATATTTATGATATTACTGAAGAAAATTTATCAGCCGCGAATAAAAAATTCACAGTATCAAAGAAAGCGTTTGTTGAATTGAGTGACATACACCCTCAAAATGCAGATATATTTATCTTGTCAGGCGAAACTGATAATAAATTGTTTATGGAAAAATCATATATTCGATTATTAAAAAGACTTGCTGATGAAAGAGCCTATGAAAATTGGAAAGGGCGTTTCAATCTTCCAAATGATGAATTTCAGAGACTTATGACAATGACTTTAGTGACATCGGCTGAATTTGCGAGAACAGATGTTAGTGCTTATAATAATATTTATTCACAGCATAATCAATATGGAGGAAAATTATCAAAATCACAAAAAGCAATTGATGTCAAAAAATCTGAATTTAAAATAAAATCCTTTTCTTTACTTAGAAAAATTTATAATAAAATGCCTGAAAGTATAAAAAAAATGGCAAGGAAAGTATTTGCAAAATGGAGAAATATATAATGGAAAAAAAGACAATTATTTATTCCGATATTACTAATCTTATGAATGTAGATTTCCTTACAGGAATACAGCGCGTTGTAAGAGAAATTGTAGTCAGAATGTTAAAATATAGTGATATTGAATTAAATCTATTAGCATATGATAACAAAATCAATGCTTACTATTTGCTTGATAACGACAAGTTCATTGGTTACTTTGTAGACCATATTGGTGACAAAAAGGATATAGCAACTCATAAAGTTGTAAATTTTACTGATATACCTTCTGGTGCTGTTTTTTTTGATATAGATTCTGTATGGAACAGCCGATTAAAGAGAAGTTGGCTGTTTCCTCTTCTTAAACAAAAAGGGGTAAAAATTGTTACACAGGTCTATGATCTCATTCCTATAACCCATCCTCAGTTTACGCATGAAAACACATGTATGAATTTTATGATTTATATTGGTGCAAATATTGAATATGCTGATTTAATAATTACATCTGCAGCGGCCACTGTTGATGCGTTGGATGAGCTTTGTGATAAGTTAGGAAAGCCACGAAAAAAATGTATCGTTGTTCCTTTGGGGGCAGATTTTATTTCCAAGGATTTCGAAACATCGGTTGATAATAATGTTAAAGAGATCGCAACTGGAAAGTTTATTCTTATGGTTGGAACAATTGAACCGCGAAAAAACCATAGCATTGTTATAGATGCACTGGAAAGTGATCTTGACAGCATGGGGATAAAGGTGATTTTTGCCGGAAGAATTGGTTGGAATGTCGCAGAGCTTGAAAAAAGAATAAACGAACATCCGCTACTTGGAAAAAGTTTATTCTTTTTGGAAAAGCCTGATGATGCAACGGTAGATTATTTATATAAAAATGCGATGGCTGTTGCCTTTCCTACATTTAATGAGGGTTTTGGTCTACCAATGATCGAGGCGTTTTGTCGTAAAACTCCTGTTATCGCTTCAGATATAAAAGTGTTGCATGAGGTGGGAGGCAATTTTGCTGATTATTTTGATCCTACTGATAAAAAATCTTTTGTCAATGCAGTAAAAAAGCTCATTTCAAATGAGAAAGGATGTTCTGAAAGACGCAAGGAACTTGAAAAATATGTTCCATTTACTTGGGATGAATCAGCCAAAGAATTTGTGTCGGCTGTAAAATCTGTTAATAACAATATGATTCAGGTATCTGATGATGTGAAAGTAAAACAGTTAGTAGTGCTTACAGCAAGAAATGATGATATTTTAGCTACCCTTCCATATCTTGAAAAATACATGTCATTTATCAGCGAAATTGTTGTGTGCTGTCCTGATAAAAATGTTCAGGAACTTCAGTCTGCTTATAAAGGTAGATTTGAAATGAAATTTCTGACCGACAGTGAGGTTCTTGCCGGAAGAGAGCTTCCCGCCGATCATCAGACACGCAATTTCTTCCTTAGATGTCTTATTTTAAAAAAACAGATTATTGATGATGTGTTTATAATGACAGATGATGATTATCGTCCTCTCAGAGACGTCACAATTAAGGATTTTATAGATAATAACAGGTATAAGGCATATTATTGTTATGATCTGAATTTCTGGGATGGAACATATGGCAATCCTACATCATTTGACATAGGAATGAAAAAAACACTTAAATTTATGGGCGCTAATGATTATCCCTCTATGATGTATGCTTCTCATCAGCCGCAGATTATCGATAAGAAGATTTTCAATGAGTTGACAGAAAAATATCCTGATATTATTACAGCGGGTGTTGATGAGTGGAGTACATATTTTAATTATGGTGTAGGTACTTATCCTGATAAGTTTGATGTTGTACCCTATGTGTCAATGTGCTGGCCGGGAGCAAAAACAGACTGGGATTTATATGTAGTTCCAGATGAATATGTTTTTGAAAATCATTATGATGTTCTTTATGAAAAGGGTCGTGTTTTTGATGGTTTGTCTGACAGATTTGAAGATGACTCAACGGTGCTCATAAAGGAAAAAATTTCAAGATATAAAAGAGAAATTGATCAGCAACTTTCCTCAAGAAAGGTGTACAATGAATATTGTGAATATTATAAAAACACTAGAAAAGAAATGCCATCATTTACAGTAGTGTGTACACCCGACAATAATAACATTGCTTTTAATACTCCTGAATTTATTAAATTAAAATCGTTGAGTACAACCAGAGTACCATTTGTTTTTGATGAACGGATTTTAAGCGAGATGAATGAAGATAATTTATCGTTCAGCTATTGGTTTACGACGATGAAAAATGAAAATATGTCTCCAGTGTATACGGTAAAGATAGATAATGGTGATTTATCATTTAATTTACCTATGAAGTCGCCTACTGTACGTTCTGATTTATGCCAATTACACATGATCATTACTTTGGAAAAGAGGAAAATGCAGCAATATGTAAAGATAAAAGCAGTTATAGTTTAAAAAGGAGATAGTCCATTGAAGATTTTTAAAGAAATATATGAATATCGACAAATGATTTATAGCCTTGTAAAAAAAGATTTACGAGGACGATATAAAGGTTCTGTATTAGGTTTTTTATGGACATTTGTTAATCCTCTTTTGCAACTGTTGGTTTATTCTGTTGTGTTTTCTTCTGTTATGAAAGTGACGGATGTAGATAAGTATTATTTATTCTTGTTTGTGGCTTTAATTCCGTGGATATTTTTTTCTTCGTCGCTTACAGGTGGTTCTATGTCCGTTCTTGGAAGTAAAAATATGATAACCAAGATATATTTTCCGCGAGAGGTGCTCCCGATAGCGTATGTTACAAGTTGTTTCGTAAATATGCTATATTCCTTTATTGTAGTTTTTATTGTTGTTGTTTTTTCAGGAGTAGGCATAAACTTTGTAGCGATTTTAACGATTCCATTAGTTATGCTTGTGGAATATATATTTGCTCTTGGGATATCTTTAATTGTTTCTTCTGTGAATGTTTATTTTAGAGATCTTCAGCATATCCTTGGAATTATTTCAATGGCATGGATGTATTTTACACCTATAATATATAATATAAATGATGTTCCGGATAAATGGCAGAGCGTTTTTCGTCTTAATCCCATGTGTCATATTATTACTGCATATAGAGATATTTTGTATTATAAAAAAATCCCTGAAATGGGTGCGCTTTTAGGAACAGGTGCTGTATCACTCTTGGTGCTTGTTGTAGGATTTCTTATATTTGCAAAACTTAAAAGGAGATTTGCCGAAACTGTTTGATGGAGTGTTGTAAAATGGATAATGAATATGCTATTAAGATTAATGATGTGTATAAATCATTTAGAGTTTATAGTGACAGAGGATACAGCCTTAAAGAGATACTTTTATTTAGTAAAAGAAGAAAATATAGGAAGCATCAGGTAATAAATGGAATTTCTTTTCGGGTAAAAAAAGGCGAAGCTATTGGACTTGTAGGACATAACGGTTGCGGGAAAAGCACCTTGTTAAAAATGCTTACAAGGATTATGTATCCTGATAGTGGAGATATTGAAATAAAAGGTAGAGTATCTAGTCTTATAGAATTAGGTGCAGGTTTTCATCCCGATATGAGCGGCAGGGAAAACATTTATACAAATGCGGCTATTTTTGGATTAACAAAAAGCGAAATAGATGAACGAATTCAATCAATAATTGATTTCTCTGAAATTGAAGAATTTATTGATAACCCTGTCAGGACATATTCTTCAGGCATGTATATGAGGTTAGCTTTTTCTGTGGCTATAAATGTAAATGCAGACATATTGCTTATTGACGAAATACTGGCTGTAGGTGATGTAGCATTTCAAAACAAGTGCTTTAATAGGTTGCGGGAAATTAAATCTAATGGCACAACAATCGTTATTGTTTCACATAATCTTGGACAAATTGAACAGATATGTGACCGGTCAATTTGGATAAATGATGGTATAATAAAAGAAATCGGCGCACCTCGCGATGTGCATCCAGCTTATATGGCATATATGGCTTCGAAAAAAGCTTTGCCTAAAAATAAAGATGTGCATGCTGATACAGTTACAAAATTAAATAAACCAGTTGCAGCTGATGAGTCTAAAAAAAGCAACAGTGTAAAACCTCAAATAGTCGGAAATAAAAAAATAATAATCAATAATGTTGAAGTTTTCGATGAAAATATGAATAAACGTTCGTGTTTTGCCACAGGAGATAATTTCTTTATTAAGATGAATTATCAATCAAAAAGCGAACAACATAAAAAGGTTAATGTGGGAATTGCTATTTATAGAAATGATGGGGTACATTGTTATGGGGCTTCGTCTTTAGGTGCAAAATCCAAACTTTATAACTTGAATAAAGAAGGCTTCATATATGTGTTTATTGAAAGATGCAATCTTTTGTCAGGGAACTATATGATTGATCTTGCTTTAGCTGAAGAAGATGGAACACAGATTGATTATAAAAAAAATGTAATCGAAATTGAAATACGTTCTACAATTAATGAAGTTGGGCTTAGCAGAATAGAACACAGATGGTATATCGATAATGAACCAAATGAAGGAGTATCAGATATGGATATAGGTATCTTAGATAATAAGGAGTTCATAGAAAAATTACAAACTAAGTTGATGAGTACACAATCGTGTTGGGGTGATAAATCGCGTGTGCATTTAGGTAAAAACGTGTCAATGGTAAATACGTTGTATAATACTTCATCGGGAGAAATATTTATTGGTGATAATACTTTTACTGGTCATAATGTATGCCTTATTACAGGAACTCATTATATTAACAAAACAAATGCTGAGCGTATGAAATATCCTAAAGAAGGAAGAGATATTGTAATAGGAAATGGGGTTTGGATTTGTTCTAATGTTACTATTTTAGGTCCTTGTAAAGTTGAGGATAATGTAGTTATAGCTGCTGGCTCAGTAGTTACTGCTGGCTCTGTTTTAAAAACCAATTCCGTATATGGTGGCGTTCCTGCAAAATATATTAAAGATGTTAATAGTTGATTGTTTAACACATGTGATATTATATTATGGATCGAATAAAAAGAAAGGGGAGTATAGGGTTGTAATATCTGCATCCTGATTTTATGAGTATAATAGAAAAATTATTGTCTTCTCATTTAGAGCCATTGTATGAAGAAATTAGAATATTAAAGGAAAAAAATGCAAGAAATGAAATTGCTTTATCAAAATATGAAAACTTAAGTGATCGGGTTGATGGTTTAGCTAAATCAATTTCTGATTACTCTAATATACGAAAGAATATCAGTAATTTGAATGAAATGTTAAGCAATTATTCAGATATATGCAAAAATATAGGTAATTTGAATCAGATGTTAAGCAATTACCCAGATATATGCAAAAATATAGGTAATTTGAATCAGATGTTAAGCAATTATTCTGACGTATGTAAAAATCTTGGAAATTTAAACCATATGTTGTCAAATTATCACGATATTTGTGTAAATGTTAGCAATTCAAATAATATATTAAAAAAAGCCACTGAAGATTATGGAAGAATTTGCTTTGAATTATCCAAATTAAAAAAAGAAGCACATGTTTTAAGATCTTCTCAGGAGAATAAGGGAATCTCTGAGGTGTTAGAAAATGAAAATATTTCAGTTTCTGATCCTTATATTGGTATAGATTATTTTGATTTTGAAAATCATTTCAGAGGATCTAGATCACTTATAAAAGAAAGACAAGCGCAATATCTTAAATATTTTAAAGATAAGAATTATGTTATTGACATTGGATGCGGCAGAGGCGAATTTTTAGAGATATTAAAGGAAGAAGGTATAAAGGCTGTCGGTGTTGATATTTATTCTGATTATGTGGATTATTGCAATCAATTAGGTTTAATTGCCTTTAATTCAGATGGAATAGATTATTTAAAGAAAACAGACAAGGTTGATGGGATATTTGCGTGTCAGGTAATAGAGCATTTAAATGTTAACCAAATAATAGATCTTTTAGAAACGGCTTACGAAAAACTTGAAGAAAATGGTGTTATCGTTTTGGAAACGCCTAATCCTCAATCTCTTTCGATTTTTTCTAATGCCTTTTATGTAGATCCATCGCACACAAAGCCTGTTCATCCAGAGACAGTAAAATATTTGTTAGCTAAGGCTGGTTTTAAAGAGCAGAAAATTGAAATTATATATACAGAATGTAGCAAACCGTCGATCGTTTATCCAGTGATAGATGGTGAAGATGAATTTAACTCTTCGTACCATATGCTACTTGATCTCGTGTACGGAAGCAAGGACTATGCAATTGTTGCAACAAAGACTTGATAAATAAAAAATTAAATTTGCAAAAAGGAGACAATATGTTTAAAAAGATTAAAGGATTTATTTCTGAATGGGGGGGGTTAGCTTTTGAGTTTAGTTTTATGTTATGTATATTTGCGCCTTTAGATCTATATTTTTCAAATAAAGACGAATATTGGTTTACAATCACTCAGCTTTTATCTGTTGCGTTTTTGATAAGTATTGCATTTTTAATAGTTTTATTAATATGCTTTTTTGGTTTTAGTAAAATGAAGAAATCAGAGTATATTTATGCTTTTTTTACTTGCATTTTAATTTATTTTTATATTCAAGGAAATTACATTCCTAGAAATTATGGTGTGCTCAACGGAGAAGAGATAGATTGGAGTTCTTATACAAGCTATGAAATAGCAAGTATAGCATTAGCGATTGCTTGTATTATTATAGGTGTTGTACTATGTGTTAAGTTCAGAGATAAAATAACCTTATTTGGTACAGGAGTTTCAGTTTTCTTATTCTTAATCCAATTCGTAACAATATTGACGCTATCCGTTCAGAACATTGACAATACAAAATCTGCCGCAAAGTATGTTAATACTGAAAAGAATATCTTAGAGTTATCTGAAGATAAAAATGTGGTGGTTTTTTTACTTGATACATTTGATGGCAGTTATATGAATGAACTTATAAGTTCAGATAATAAAAAATGTAGTGAAGTTTTTGAAGATTTTACCTTTTACAAAGATACATTGGGGGCATATCCTACAACAAAATGTGCATTACCTCATATTTTAACAGGTAAATGGTATGAAAATGAAGAACCGTTTGCAGATTATGTAAAAAAAGCCTATATAGATAATAAGGTATATATAAATTTTGCAGAAAAAGATTACAAATTGGATGTATATACTGATTCTATGTTTTTGGCTCCTGATATAGTTACGTTTGAAAATGTAGAAGAAGGAAACTACTATATTTCCGATAATGTGAAATTTGCAAAAGAAATTTATACGTTGGTTTCGTTTAATTATATGCCACAACAGTTAAAACGATTTTTCTTTACAGATACAGATGCAATTTCAAACTTGAAAGAATCAACAACTACTAGTAGTTCTTTTTCTTCTGATACAATAAGATTTGTTAATAAATTAGAGAAAGAGGGTTTAAATGTTTCTCGTAAAGGAAATCTTTTTAAATTTTATCATTTAGATGGAACACATCAGCCTTACACATTTGGAGAAGACCTTACCAGTGATGCGAATGTAAATTATACTTATTTAGATGAAACGCTCGGTAATATTGAATTAGTAAGGAAATATATAGATCAATTAAAAGAAAAAAATCTATATGACAATACTGCAATTGTTATATTAGCTGATCACGGACAACTGGGTTATAGCCAGAATCCATTATTTATGATTAAGAATTTTGGCGAGAAACATGAATTTGCTGTTTCTGATATAAAAATGACTTTTGATCAATTAGATGAAATTTGGATAGCGCTTGCTAATAATGAAATAGTTGATGAAAGTTTTATTTCTAATTATAGCAGTGAGTATCAGAATCGCAGATTCTTGTATTATAATTGGGATGACGCTTGGTCTAGAATGTTTATGCCTGGAATGGAGGAAATGTATTCTTTTGGTCCCGCATATGATCACGAACAATTAATAGCATCTGGTAGAGTCTATTTGTCTGAAAATGCAGATTATTCTTACCAACTAGGAACACCTCTCGATTTTATATCAGGGAGAACAGGATACAATTATTGTCCATATGGTATTTCATATGGCAATGTAAAGAAAAAAGCATTATTAAAATTTGACTTAAAAAATGAAAAGTATGATAATGTAAAAGTATCTTTGCAATTTTCTGATAAATGTTATGATGGAGTTGTGGCAATTTATGCAAACGATAATCTTGTAGCCGAAACAACTTATGAAAAAAATAGAAGTTTTGATTTTATTGTTCCAAAGGAATATATTGCTGACAACATACTTGAGTTGATATTTGACCAAACACACGGAATAGATGATAGTAAAAACAGTTTTACAGCAACTAATATGGAAATTGATAAAATTGTTTTGGAGAATACAGCTGAAGAATTTATTTTAGAGAATCAATGCACTATAATGGCATTTTCTTATGAATTAGGAAAAACAATTCAATTCAACAGAGATGATTCGTCAGCATCTGTCAATATCTTAAGCGGATTTTCTAAAGCTGAACCTAAAGGATGTTGGACTAATTCAACTGAGGCAGTATTGAAATTCATGTTTAATGAACAGTATAGTAAAGATGTTGAAGTTACATTGGATTATCATACATTTAATGGCGAGCAGAATGTATCAATTTTTGCAAATGATATTGAAGTGGAATCATATGTTGCGGATGGCCACGAGACAAAAGTTTTTTCCATCCCAGCGGAATATATCAGAGAAGGTTTACTCGATCTCAAATTTGCTTTACCCGATGCAAAATCACCAAATGATTTGGGTATGAGTGAAGACGGTAGAGATCTCGCATTGTTCTTCTATAGTTTAACAATTACTGAAAAGTAAATGAGGTGATACAATGAGTTATTTGTATACAGCATTAGAATGGGTAATGAATATTTGCTATGAATTATGTAAGAATTATGGCATAGCGATTATCTTATTTACGCTCATAAGTAAAATTATTTTATTGCCGGTATCTGTTTGGACTCACTTAAATTCTATTAAAATGATTAAAATTCAGCCAGATATTAATTATTTAAAAGCTAAATATTATGGGCAGAAGGATATTATAGACGAGGAGCAAGCAAAACTTTTCAAAAAAGAAAAGTATAACCCTTTAGCATCGGTTGTGCCTATGATAATTCAGCTTGTACTTCTTGTAGGTGTTGTAGAAGTAATAAAACTTGGAATAAACGATCCGTCTATAAATATGATGATGTGCGGAATCGATTTAGGAAAAATACCTTCCGAACATGGTATGAGTTTAGTGTTTTCTCCCATTATTGCAGCTCTGTCAGCTCTTGTTTTGTGTGTTACACAGAATGCAAGTAATGTGCTACAGTCTGAACAATCAAAAATGAATAAATATGGAACAATGATTTTTTCTGTTGGATTGTCGCTTTATTTGGGTTGGTTTGTTTCGATCGGAACTGCCTGGTACTGGGTTTGGAGTAATTTGTTTGCAGTTTTGCAGATGTATATTTTAAATGCTTTAATAAAACCTTCAAAGTACGTTGATTATGATAGATTGGAAGATAGCCGAAAAGAGCTCGAAAAGTTAAAAAATATTGGGTCTGATGGTAACAACAAAATTTCAAAGGAAAACAAAAAGAGAGAAAAACATGATTATAAAAAATTCTTTTCAGTAGTAAATAAACACCTTGTTTTTTATTCAGAGAGTAGTGGTTTTTACAAATATTTTAAAGGCGTTATAGAATACCTGCTTGATAATACTAATCTTTCTATTCATTACATTACGAGCGATCCAGATGATAAAATATTTGAACTGTCAAAATCTAAAAGTCAAATAAAACCTTATTATATTGGTGAAAATAAGTTAATAACGCTTATGATGAAGATGGATGCTGATGTTGTGGTTATGACTATGCCAGACCTTGAAAACTATCATATTAAGCGCAGTTATTTAAGAAGTGATATTGAATATATTTTCATCAATCACGGTGTTGGAAGTACAAATCTTACCCTCAGAAAAAGTGCAACCGAACATTTTGATACAGTTTTTTGTGTAGGTAAACATCAAAAAATAGAAGAACAACAGCTTGAAGAATTTTATGGTTGGAAATCACGAAGGCTTGTTGAATTTGGTTATCCGCTTATTGATGATATGCGTTTAGCTTATAAAAATCGAGTTCATACTGTTAATCAAAAGAAAAAGATACTTATTGCGCCATCTTGGCAGAAAGATAATATTGTTGATACTTGCCTCGACCAAATGCTTGAGGTATTGAAGGACTCAGATTTTGAAATTATAGTGCGCCCTCATCCTCAGGAAGTTCGTATGAAAAAAGCGTATATGGATAATCTTAAGCAAAATTATGAACCTTTAGGTATAGAGGTTCAAACTGACTTTTCTTCAAATAATCCTGTTATGCAAGCTGATGTGTTAATTACGGACTGGTCTGATATATGCTGGGAATATGCATTTACTACTCTGAAGCCTGTATTATTTATTAACACTCCCATGAAGGTAATGAATCCTGAACATAAAAACATCAAAGAAGCGCCTATTAATATTAGTTTAAGAAATAAGATAGGAAAGGCTATTGAAACAACAGAAATTAAGGACAAATTAATTGAAACCATTGAGTATCTTGTAGCTCACATGGATGATTATAAGATTAACAATGAAAAGCTGGCAAATGAAAGCTTATATAATCTTGACGCTTCATCTGAAGTGGGTGCAAATTATATAATTGAAGCAATTCAAGCGAAAATTTCTAAAAAAAAGGAGAATAAAAATGATTAAAAAGTTTGCAAAAGCAATGGCGGTTATACTTGTTTCAGGTGTTAGCTCAATGCTAGCATTTGGTGTTAATGGTTGTGCGTATATCGACCCTTCAGTAATGACATATTTAATTCAGGCAATTGCTGGCGTCGTAATAGCAATAGGTGCAGTGATAGGTATTTATTTTAGAAGAGCGAAGAAAAAAATAAATAACAAATTAGGAATTGATGAGAACAAGAATAAAGAAGTCGAATCTGATGAGGTTTTAATAAAAAAGAAAACCGAAAAATAAGCTTTTATGTATTTTAATAAATTATCAAAAAACGGATTTATATTAAATGTCTTGAAATTGCCTTTAGTGTTGTTTGTTACGGTATTATTTGCTTGGTATGTTTCGGATAATTTTTTTCAACTTATGCTAATACAAGGTGACTCAATGGTTCCTTCGTATTATAATTTTCAATTAGTAGTTTTAGATAAATTTTCAAAAAATTATGAAAAAGGAAATGTAATAGCATTTAAATGCGAAGATTTATCTGCAGTGCTTGTCAAACGAATAGTTGGTTGTCCGTGCGATACAGTTCAGATAATAGATGGCACATTATTTTTAAATGGTGAGCCTTCAGTATATTATTATGATACGTATTTTGAATATGAAGGTGTTCTAAAAAATCCGATTTTACTCAATGAAAACGAATATGTAGTTATCGGTGATAATGTTTTAGAAAGTATAGACAGCAGATATGATTCTGTTGGGATTATTAGTTCAAATAGCATTGTTGGAAAAATTGTTCCTTAACAGATATATTGTAACAGCTTAAAGCGAACTTCCAGTAAGATTATATGAGTGTTCATTTTTTTAAAAAATAACTTGACAATTGAACATTGCTGTGCTATAATTAAAAAAACAAAGGAGACAAAAAATGAAATTAAAAAAATACTTAAGTGCTTTTCTTGTAGCATGTTCATTTTCTACTGCTCTTGTTTCTTTGGCAGGTTGTGGTAGTTCAGAGGCTGATAATGATGTATTGATATATTCAAGTGCAGAAGAATATAGAAACGAATATTTCCTTGAACGCTTAAATGAGCAATTTCCCGATTATAATATAACTATCGAATATATGCCTAGTGGAAATCAAGCTGCTAAAGTTATGGCTGAAGGATTGGATACGGATGCAGATATTTTATATGATATTGATTATGGATATGTTAATTCCGTTGAGAATTTTCTTGCCGATCTTTCAGATTATGATCAATCTATATTCACTGAGGATGCAAAGTCGCCTAACAATAAGTACCTTCCTGAAACTCGTAATGGGGGTGCTGTTATATTGAATTTGGATGTTCTTGCTGAAAAAGGTCTAGAAGAGCCGTCTTCTTATAATGACCTTCTTGATAGCAAATGGAAAGACCTTATATCTATGCCTAATCCAAAATCCTCTGGTACAGGATATATGTTCCTTAAAAGTCTTGTGAATGCTTGGGGTGAAGATGAAGCCTTCTCTTATTTTGATAGGCTGTCAGAAAATATTCTTCAGTACACTTCTTCTGGCTCAGGACCTGTAAACGCTTTAGTTCAGGGAGAAGTAGCCGTTGGTCTTGGTATGACAAGTCAGGCCGTTACAGAGATAAATAATGGCGCTAATCTAAAAATTGTTTACTTTGCAGAAGGCTCTCCGAGTTCACTTTACGGTTACGGAATTATTGAAGGTAAACAAAACCGTCAGTGTGTAAAGGATGTGTTTGATTTTTTCTATAACACGCTTGTAGATGAGGACAAAGAACTTTTTTTCCCTGAGAAAATTTATAAAGATAAAGATTTTATAGTTGAAAATTATCCGACAAACATTCCTTATTCAGACATGAGTAATAACACAAATGAAGAAAAAGCTCGTCTTCTTGAAAAGTGGATGTACTAATGTATATTGAAATTATAGAACGCATGGAGTTTATAACTTTGTGCGTTTTATGATTGTTTAACAATAGATAATTTACAAATTAAGTTGAAAGGATTGCATTTAATGGACAAGCTTGTTATCAGTAATTTGAGCAAAACATTTGGCACAAGCGCTGTACTTCACAGTGTAGATTTTACAGTTAAAGATGGTGAATTTCTTTCAATTCTTGGTCCTTCTGGTTGTGGCAAAACTACGATTTTACGAATCCTTATCGGACTTGAAACACCTGATAGCGGTAAAATAATTAAAGATGGCAATGATATCACATATCTTTCTCCTTCTAAACGTGGAATGGGTATTGTATTTCAGAATTATGCTTTATTTGAAAATATGACAGTTTTAGGCAATGTAGAATATGCACTTAAACTAAAGCCAGAATTTAAAAATAATGCTCGCGAAAAGGCGCTTGAAATGCTTAAAGCAATGGATTTAAGTGAACATATCAACAAAAAACCTCATAAGCTTTCCGGCGGTCAGCAACAAAGAGTTGCTATTGCGAGAACGCTTGCATTAAATCCTGATATTATTTTGTTCGATGAGCCTATGTCCGCTCTTGATGTTGATACAAGAATGTCACTACGTATGGAATTAAAACATATTCAGAAACAGTTTAATACAACAATGATTTATATAACTCATGATCAGGAAGAAGCCTTTGCTATGTCTGACAGAATAATGGTTATGAATGATGGTAATATACATCAGCTAGATACTCCGCAAAATATAATAAATAACCCCAAGGACGAATATGTAAAAAACTTTGTAATTAAAAATATTCAATTAAAAATTGATTCGCTTATTAAATTTGTAAATAATGAAAAAAAGGCGGATAATGAATAATGGTTAAATTTTGCAAAAGATCAAAGAATAGCGGTAAAATTAGTTCAAAATATGTAATGAGCGGAAGCCTGAAAATAGTTATTATGTTTTTTTGGATATTTGCTATTATTTTACCTTTAATAAAAATGCTTTCCAATATGCAAGGCATTGATGTAATTGGAATGATTTCTCAAAAGCGTTTTCAGACAGGTCTTAAACAATCTGTTTGTGTTTCGGCTGTATCAACAGTAATTTCTGTTTTTTTTGCTGGTTTACTGGCATGGTGTACGACACGAACAGCAATAAAATGTAAAAGTATTTTTTCTGTTATTCTTACTGTTCCTATGCTAATTCCTTCAATCAGTCATGGTATGGGATTAATAATCCTTTTTGGCTCAAATGGTGTTTTTAATAATATGTTCGGTACCAATATCAGCATATATGGATTTACTGGAATAGTTATTGGTTCAGTTATGTATTCATTTCCTGTAGCTTATCTGTTATTGTTTGATGTGTTAAAATTTGAAGATAGTACGCCTTATGAAGCAGCAAATGTGCTTGGCCTTTCAAATTTCAATAAGTTTATCGCAATTACACTTCCCTATTTAAGAAAACCACTGATCTCAGTTTTTTTTGCTACATTTACCATGATAGTGACTGATTACGGTGTACCGCTTATGATTGGTGGAAAGTACACTACTTTGCCGGTTATGATGTATCAGGATGTTATAGGTATGCTGGATTTCGGAAAAGGAAGTGTTATTGGATTAATTCTTCTTGTTCCGGCATTTATTGCATGTATTCTTGATATGGTTAACAGAGACAAAGGAAATCTAACCTTTGTTGGTAAACCATTTAAAATTAAACCTAAGCTTTCAAGAGATGTTTTTTCATATATAATATGTATTATAGGATGCGCTATTGTTATTTTACCAATACTTGTATTTGTTTGCGTTGCTTTTGTTAACAAGTATCCTATAGATATCGGTTTTACCATATCGCATGTTGAACAGGCATTTAAAATGAAAGCTGGTACTTATCTTTTAAACTCTATAATTATTTCTATATTTGTAAGTGTTGTAGGTGTTGTTATAGCGATTACATGTGCTTATTTAACGGCTCGAATGCCATCGAAATTTTCAAAAGTGCTTCATCTTTTTTCTATTGTATCGCTTGCAATTCCTGGAATTGTTCTTGGTTTATCTTATGTTATGTTTTTCAAAGGCTCAATTATTTATGGGACATTCATCATACTAATTCTTGTTAATATTATGCATTTCTTTTCATCACCATACTTAATGATGTATAACACGTTTAACAAGCTTAATTCAAATCTTGAATCTGTAGGTAAAACATTGGGAATAAGCAGAATGAGAATTATAAAGGATGTTCTGCTCCCTTTGTCGTATGGAACAATAATAGAAATGGTTTCATACTTTTTTGTAAATTCCATGATGACAATATCCGCCGTTTCTTTCCTTGCAAATCAATCAATAAAGCCGGTCGCTTTAATGATAACTCAGTTTGAAGGACAACTCCAGTTGGAGTGTGCTGCCTTCGTGTCATTGATGATACTCTTTGTTAATATAACTTTAAAAATAATCGTATATGCGTTAAAAAAGAAAAAATTTGTATAAGGAGAATTAATAAAATGAACACACTTACAAAGACGCAATTTGATGTACTTGCAATTATAGAAGAGTCGGCTCAACGCCTTTCGCAAAGAAGCATAGCAAATGCTTTGAAAAAATCTATTGGTACCATTAATAAAGCTAATTCATCACTTGTTGAAATGGGATATATTCACAATGGCGTGATAACACATGACGGGTTAAATGCATTAGAGCCTTATAGAGTAAAAAGAGCGGTAATTATAGCCGCTGGATTTGGTTCAAGACTTGTTCCGATAACTCTTAATACCCCTAAGCCATTAGTTAGAGTAAATGGAGTAAGAATAATCGATACAATTCTTGATGCGATAGTTGGCGCAGGTATTGACGAAATTTATATAGTACGAGGTTATCTAGCTGAACAGTTTGATCAACTCACATATAAGTATCCTATGATCAAATTTGTAGAAAATCCGCTTTACAATGAAGCAAATAATATTTCATCAGCTATGTGTGTTAGATATCTTCTTAAAAATTCATATGTGTTTGAAGCTGATTTATTTCTTCATAATCCAAAAATTATTAAAAAGTATCATTACACATCGAATTTTCTCGGCATTCCAGTAGAGCGAACAGATGATTGGTGCTTTACGACGAAAAATGGTGTTATTCAAACGCAAAAGATCGGCGGAGAAATTAAGAATAAAAATACAGAACATGAGCTTTATCAACAAGTAGGGATTTCTTATTGGAACGAAGAAGATGGAGCAAAGCTTTCCGAGCATATTAGACAAGCGTATGAAATGCCAGGTGGTAAAGAGAGATATTGGGATCAGGTTCCGTTTGTTGTTTTTCCAGAAAAATATAATGTCGAAATAAGAGAATGTAAATTCGATGATATAATAGAAATCGATACTTTTAAAGAATTGAAAGCTTTAGATAAAACTTACGATGTTTAAGTCAGTGGCTTTATTATAGACGAATATATACATTACCCCCCCGCAGCCTCACGGCTGCGGGGGGTGTTTTACCAATCAATCTCAATCTTTGTATTTTTTGCTGACTCGTTATAAAGCGAAAGCTTTATGTTTCCTGCTGTGAAATTGTCAAGATTCAGCTTTGCTTCGGGGAAATCAGTTATATCAATAACCTCTGCATTCTTGCCCTGTAAAAGAAGAAGATACATTTCTCCTTCCTCACAGCTTGCCTTTACCGTGAAGTTTTTAAGCTCATCATCGGTAAGGGCAATTGTTCTTTCAAGGGTTTCACCTGATGACTTGTATGAAACATCCCACTTTGAACCGATATTGTTGGTGACCATACCGATGGAAACGTTGCTTATCACGGGGAGGTCACTGGAAAAAATAACGCTGCCTGTGAAAATTACGGTTGATAAGGCTACTATAACAGCGCTTATTATAGCAGGAGTTCTGAACTTCTTTACAGGCTTTCTGTCCTTGTTTCTTCCTACAAGTATATAGATGAGAAACCCGAATAAATTTGGTGTGAATATGGTTATAAGGAGCCAGAGCACAGGCTTGTCGCTGTTTACAAGGGCATCTTTGTAAACATAAAGGCAGATAAAAATGTATAATGCTATAACCGATAAAACGGTAATAAACGCAAGTGCGATAAATAATGCAGATGTCATATCATGAAAGTCCTTTCTGAATATTTCTGATTTCGTATTTTCCGGCAACAACAGCAAGTGCGGTTGCCATAAATACAGAAGCGGTTGAAAAACAAGCAACAAAAAGCAATGAAAGAATATCGCCAAGGAAAATGACAGCGAAGGAGACTACAAAAAATGAAAGCACAAAAACAACGGTAAGGGAAACTGCGATATTGCGTATCATAATCTTTTTTTCCTGTTTTAAAAGCTCCTTGTGTATACGTTCTTTCAGTTCATCCGGAACTTTCTTTTTTTCTGAATAAATCTCAGACAAAAGCTTTTCATTCATTGTCAAATCCCTCCTTTTTAAGTGCATCGGCTATAAGCGTGCGGGCCTTATGCAATCTGCTTTTAACGGTGCCTGCGGGAATCCTCATAACCGACGAAATAAAGTCAATGTTCTGTTCGTCGAAGTAGTAGAGCACAACAGGAATCCTGTATTTTTCCGGAAGTGATGCCACTACTTTTCTCAGTGCTGATTTCAGTGCTTTTTCTTCGCTTGAAAGCTGTATATCCGCATTGTCGGGAAGACTGTTAAGTGTTTCATCGGCCGATAATATGATTTTTTCGCTCTTCCGTTTCTCTTTGCGGAAAAAGTTATGTGAAAGCTTTACCGCAACGGAAAGAAGATATGATTTGGGATTATCGGAAAGCTTTATTTCATCAGCTTTTCTGAATGCGGTAAGCACCGTATCCTGATAAAGATCATCAGCGTTTTCCTTGTTGTGCATAATATGAAAGCAGAAACGGTAAACATCGTTCCCGTAAATATCAAGGAAATCTTCAAATTCTTGTGTAGTCAAGCTCTCACCGCCTTTCACTCATATATTGTCATAATTTTCCTGTTGGTTCACATTTTTAGAAATAATTTCAAAATAAAATCCGAACCGTTCTTGGTTCGGATTTTTGCGGATAAAAGCAATATTTTATTTTTTTATGATATTAACGCCATTTAATTCTACGGCACTGTCGGCAACCTCAGCAGAAGAGGGAACTTCTACAAATCTGAGGGAATCCATGCCAATAAAAGCACCGCTTTCGATTTTTTCAATACTATCAGGAAGAATGAAGCTTGTGATACCTGAGCAACATATAAATGCATTTGTAAGTGTTTTGAAGCCTTCGGGAAGAGTTACGCTTTTGATATTTTTGCAATGCTCAAAAGCTTCACTACCGATTATTCTGAGATTTTTGGGGAAGTTTATATCATCGAGATTTTCACATTGCATAAAAGCTTCTTCTTCGATTTCTACAAGTGAATCAGGAAGCATCACTCTTTTAAGATTTTTACAATTTCTGAAAGCACCAAATTTTATCTTTGTAACGCCTTCGGGAATGATTATACTTTCAAGATTTTTGCAGCCTGAGAATGCGCTTTTTCCGATATCTGTAATGCTGTTTGGAATTTCTACATATGTAAGATTTTCGCATTCGGAAAAAGCTTCGTCTTCGATTACAGATGTACCGTCCTGGATATAGACTTTTTCAAGATTATTACAATTTGCGAAGGCATATGCGCCGATTCTGGCTATATTTTTTTCTATTACTATATTTACAAGGTCCGGTTTTTTATAATATTTTTTCGGAATTGTTTCCCTTATGATTTCCCCCCTTGTTTCAGGTTTGTTGTCGAAATGACTGCTTGAATAATAATTAACGTCAAAAAGTTTATTTTCATCGTAAACAGAAGAGGAGAAATCAAAATCATCATCAAACAAAGAATCAAAGCTCAAATCATCCGAGTCACCATGATAACAGGTGTTGTCGGAGCTTGTATCGGGATACCAGTCATTGTCGAATTCAAATTCGCCCAAATCAGAGTTGCTGGTATTGTCTGAGGATTTATTATCATTGAAATCAGAATCGTTATTTTCTTCAAAAAAAATTGAATAGGTATTGTAGTCACTATAACTTTTTTTGGAATCTTCATCATCCCCGAAATCAAAGGAATCGGAATGGCGGCTGGCGGAACTGTCCTGAGGAAAAAAATCGTCATCGAAATCATAATCATCGGTATCTGAATCATAACTTGAATCAGTAATATCAGTCAAATAATCACTTTCATCATTTGAAGATGAAGAATAGCTGCTTGTATCGGAATCATCTGTTGATACGCCGCACATCATACAAAATCTTGCCTTTTCGTCAAGCTCTTCACCGCAGTTTTTACACATCTTTTTTCTTTCTACCTTGGTGCCACACATCATGCAGAATCTTGCTCTTTCGTCAAGCTCTTCGCCACAGTTTTTACATACAAGCTTTTTAATGACTTTTGCTCCGCATATCATACAGAATGAAGCCTTTTCAGGAATGATTTCATTACAATTAGGACAATTCATATTACTTCTCCTTTAACTGATTATTATGTTGGATTTATTATATCATAAAGCATTCGTTTTTTCAATAATTATTAAAAAACATTACTTTCGGCAGGTTGAATTTGATTTAAAAATATTGTATAATGTATCAGATAAAGGAGGCGTTTATATGGAAGCTGATATTTTAAAAACGGAAAATTCTGATACAGAGGAAATCCGGACAGCTGATGATAAGGATGTAATGGAGGTTTCAGAACGGCTTATTGAAAAGAATCTTGAAGCATATAAGGAGCTTGCGAAATGATAAGACTTACAAAAGAACAGGTTATTTCTATTCATAGCTCCCTTGTAAAAGTAACAGGAGGAGCAGATGGCGTAAGGGATGAGGGTATGCTTGAATCCGCTCTTGAAACACCGTTCCAGACCTACGGGGGAATTGACCTTTATCCTTCTCTTTTTCAGAAGGCGGCAAGACTCGGATATTCTTTGATTTCCAACCACCCCTTTATAGACGGCAACAAGCGTATAGGAATCCATATAATGCTTGTGTTTCTGGCAATTAACGGAGTGGAGATGAAATACACCCAGGAGGAGCTGGCTGATACAGGACTGTCAACCGCCGCGGGAACATTAACCGCAGATGAGCTACTAAGCTGGCTCAGTTCACATAAATAAAAACAACCGCCCGCGTAAAGCTCGTGGGCGGTAGTTTCTTGTAAGTGGTGGTTGGAATAGAATTTTCTTTACTTTTGGGTTTGTGTATGGTATAATTGGTAAAAAGTTAGTTTAATGGATTATGTGGTATGGGGAGAGTGCGGAATGAAAAAGATGATTTCTATTTTTTTGACTTTAGTCTGCATTTCTTTTTCAGGTTGCTTTTATCGCGATTACAATGGACCGTCGGCAATTGAAACGGCGAAAAAAGTTTTGAAATGCTTTGATAATGATGATGTCGAAGGTTTAAAAAGCTTGTTTTGTGAAGATGTATTAACAAATGTTGATGATTTAGACGAGCAAATCAAAGAAATTTTTAACCTGTACGAAGGGAAAAGTGTCGAAATAGGTACAATCAGAGGTGGCTCAAGTGAAAAATCGTACAGAGAAGGTGAAGTTGTATTCTATGATATAGGTCCGAGTATAGATGATATTAAAACAGACAAGAGTGATAAATACTACTCTATACAATTATGTATGCATTTGGTGAATAAAAAGCATCCCGAAAGAGTCGGTATAGGGGCAATAATTCTTTACGCATATGATGCGCCATATCCTAAATGGGAGGATATTTCTGAATTAAAAACTATTGGTAAGCTTTATTTATAATTAAAGTCGCTCCCGCACAGCTCCCCCTTGCTGTGCGGGAGGGCGATTACCTAAATATCGGTGCAGGTGCAGAAGTGGGTATATATATCAGACCTCATTTCTGGGATTATAATGAGAAATCCTTAGATCAGTATTTTACTGTGAAAGAATTAGCGATGCCAATGAAATTATATTTGTATAATTACGATTATACAAATAATGAGGTAGAAGATAATATAATATCCTGGGAACCTAAAGATACTCAATGGTGGATAACGGGTTTTAATCCTAATAAAGTTGGCGAAGCTGATGTTTCAAAACAGGTTATGATTAGTTCTATTAAATTTTCACAATTCACCGATAGTGCCGGCGAAAATAAAATTTATAAATGTATAAAAGATAGTATAAATACATTGGAATATGAACGGCAATTTATTATATTTGATGATACTTAAAAAACAATGTGGATTATGTGGTATGGAGAAAGTTCGTTATGAAAAAGATAGTACTTATAATAATTGTATTTTTAATAGCTATTCTTTCTGGTTGTTCAACAAATCGGTCTACGGTAGATGTTGCAAGGGATGTATTATACTGTTTTGACAATGATGATGTCGAATCACTAAAAAAACTATTTTGTGCGGCAACACTGTCAACAACTGATAATCTTGATACGCAAATTGAAGAAGCTTTTGATTTTTATGAGGGAAAGTGCGTTTCTTATGGCTTTATTAACTCTCCTAGTCAAAAATCTGTCAGAAATGGAAAAACTGTAAGTTTAAAAAATAATCCTCTTATTTCTTATATTAAAACCGATTCTGGAAAAGAATATGCTATAAAAGTTTATATGTATTGTATAAATGTAAATTATCCAGAAAAAGTAGGAATTAGTAAAATTAGTGTTTATACCTATAACAATGAGTATGAACTTGTTTTGGATGCAGAAATAGGAGAACTCTTAGATTAATTTAAAGGATCCGAAATGAAAAGGATACATTGGAATATGAACGGCAATTTATTATATTTGATGATACTTAAAAAAACAATGTGGATTATGTGGTATGGAGAAAGTTCGTTATGAAAAAGATAGTACTTATAATAATTGTTTTTTTAATAGCTATTCTTTCTGGTTGTTCAACAAATCGGTCTACGGTAGATGTTGCAAGAGAAGTATTATACTGTTTTGACAATGATGATGTTGAAGGATTAAAAAGTTTGTTCTGTGAAGAAATATTATCAAATATTAATAATCTTGATGAACAAATTGAAGAAGCGTTTGAATTATATGAAGGAAAATCAGAAGAGATTGGTCCTATAACAACAGCAAGTCAAAAATCTGTTCGTAATGGTGTAGTGGTAAAAAAGACAGCTACTCCAAGAATTCCCATTTACAACACGGATGAGGGTAAAGAATATGTAATATCCATACGTATGTTTACTGAAAATAAAGACAATCCGGATTTAATAGGTATAAATAAAATTAATATATATGTTCGGAATAACGATGGCAATTTTGAGTTGGCAAAGGAGATAGGCAAACTTATTCCATAATAGATTAAAAGGAGCATCAATGAAAAAAGCTAACAAGCCTGATTTTAAGTCTGGCGATTATACTGAATAATAACAAGAAAGCCTGCGATTCTTTTGTAATCGCAGGCTTTTATTAATGAATAAGAAAAAGCTCAGTGTGAAACCGGGCTTTTATGTCTGTCGGGGCTGCTCGACTGTAAGTGGTGGTCGGACAGATTTTCATACATAAAATTCTTCCATGGTATCAAGACAAAGGCAACCGAGTTTTCCGCCGAAGTGAGCGCCGCAGTCTATACAGATATTATTGTTCTTGATATATATTTCCGATTTCCCTGTGATATTTTGTGTTGGTGTATGACCTGAAACAACGTATATGCTATCGTCGTCGAAAAGCCGTATATCAGGGTTTGTCCGATAGAACAGAATTTCCTCGGGTGTATAATCTTTAAATTTCTTATTTTTGCTGAAATTCCCAAGTCCTGCGTGAACAAGAATGAATGTATTTTCGTTTGCTTCTGCAATATCACATAAAGGAAAGCTTTCTAAATAATCAATAACCTCTCTGCGCTTTGTTTTATCAAGTTTGCGGAATTTTTCCAGGGTAGTTGTACCGCCGTTATTGAACCAGTCAAGCATTTCATTCATAACCGATATGTCTACCTGGGTAGCATAATTTTCTTCTTCTATATCAACGCAGAGCTTTTTCATAACATCCAGTGCCATTAAATCGTGATTTCCCATAACCGGAAATACGTTTGCTCTGCTCATCATATCGAGAAGAACTTTTACAGGTTCATTTCCTCTGTCTACAATATCGCCAAGCACATAAAGCTCGTCTTTATCGCTGAAATTTATAAGCTCAAGCATTTTTATGTATTTATCATATTCGCCGTGGATATCTGACATTACATAAATCACTTTCAATACTCCTCGTCATAGGGAAGAACAGGCCACGCACCATCTTCCTTCATCTGATAATATTTTTTCATGTCTGTATCATACATAAGTACAGGAATTATACCGCTGTCCAGAACACTACCGTCAATATAATAATGACTTTCGCCATCAAAATATATATCATGGAAATTAGGATTTCCGGATACTGAACAGGTGCCCACATGTCCTGCAATAATATCCATATAAAATTTTCCTGTCTGGGCAGGGAATTTTGAGGTAAACTCATAATCGGATGTACCCACTTCCCACAAATCCTCCGCTTCTTCACAGATACCTGCATGACAGAAAATCTGTGTATCTGTTGTATAATACAAAGGGAGTCTTTGCATCCAGTTTATATAACGATCCTCACGTTCCTCATCATATTCGATTGCCTCCCGTTCCGTAATATGCCACATACCGTTCATAACCATTTCTTCGTGATTACCGAGAAGTGCTATTACCTTATCGCTGCCGTATTTGTTCTGTAAGCCTATGATTCTGTCGAGAACGGTATAGCTGTCATAGCCGTGAACATAGTCACCGCACAGAATCAGCATATTATCACCGGAAAGGTCAACCAGTTCAAGTGCAGCTTCAAATTCATCAGGTGACCCGTGAATATCACTCATTGCAAAAATTTTCATGTACTACTCCTTTTTGTGTTTTTTGCTTTACGAACATAAAGAGTTTCTGTATCGCTAATTGCAATCACAGTGTTACAGTCGCCGTTTATGCAGGCATATATGGCAGATTTAATCATTCGATGAAGTGTGGTTTTTTGTTTGTATTTTTTCAGTATGTTTTTGAACATTTATTGAATTTCTCATTCCTTTTACTTATAATTTCTATAATCCAGTCTATGTATTTGTAAAGCTCGTTCTTGTCCATTTCGTTATAAGGTTTTGATATTTCATTGCAGCAGATATTTTTCTTTGATATAATTCCATTTGTGAAGCAAACATCAAGGTGTTCTTTCTTTATCCATTCCTTAAGAACTTCATCGTTTCCGAAAAATTCTGACAACCTTCCTCCCGCAAAGCACTCTGCTAGTGCTTTATCTATGCGGTCCTCTGACACATAAAATTTTTTACAGTTCATTTTATGGTTGGGAAGAAATAACAAATTGCCTCTTGTATGGTATAAATGTGCAAAGAGGCGGAATTTTTCATTCACTCTATCATACCCGTCTATACTTATTCTGTCGATAAGCAAATCTAAGTGTTCAGGTACGCTTTTGTGGTACAAATTACCTGTTTCAAGCAGAATGGCGCGTTTGTACGGGGTGTAAAATGAAACCATTGTATCTCCGTTGTAATAAGTGTTTCGCTGACTTTTGGTGCCATATGTGAAAAAATAACGTGCATCTCCATCGTATTTTTTTCTGCACACGCTTTTATGATAAGATGAAATTTTGAAATAGTTAAGAATGTTCTCAATGTCATCGTCACAGTTATATATAGGGTTAAACTTTTTTATTCTGCACTTTTTATAATCTTCGAAAATAAATTTATACATAATTAAACCTCTGCTTAAAAATATTTTTCATTTAGTTTTTTAATTTTCTTTTTTATTTCATCTCTTATCTTTTCAGGTTCAATTACCTCCACGCAATCGCTGTACTGTAACGCCCAGTTTACTACACCGAACTCGCTGCATCTAACCTTAATAATATCGCCGTCGCTGTCGCTTTTTAAAAGTGTATAATCATCACCAAAGCTGTCGTGGATAAACGTGTGATTTATATTGTCGCCTATGCGTTTTGTAATCCTTATAGTGACATATACCGGCTCGTCATAGGACATACTCAGGTGTTGTGATTTGAATTCATTTTTTATTATCTGAGGCAGAGCTCGTATATGCTGCTTCGGTGTAACCGCTGCGCTTTCAATAGTAATATCAGACATAAGGTCGATACGGATAATGCAGAGCTTCTTTTCTTCATCTTTTTTGCCGTTTTCAAAACAGCCGATAAGGTAGAATCTGCCCTCGTTTGTGACAATATAGTGGGGACTTACATTTTTCTTGGTGCTTCTTATGGGGATAAGCTGCTTTTTGCAATCATAATAATTCATCATATAGCTTATCTGTTTGCCAAGACTTATGGCTTTTTGTAAGATTGCCAGGTTTTCTTTGAGCTTTTCTGAGTCCGTATTTTCACTGTTGAATATACGGCAGGAAAATTCCTTATAGTGCTTTGATACAAGCTCTTTTTTTATCTTACGGATAATTTTTTCTAATGTTTCCTTATCCGTCATTTTTGACATCTGCAAAGAGGTTATTATTTCGGTTATTTCTTCCTCTGTAAAAATGTGATTGTAATAAATATCTTTTACAAACCTGAGGTCGTCATCACCATAGTCCTCGTTATCGCCGTAAATATTTCTGAACGCTCTGTATACAAGACGCCACTCTTCCTCAGGCTTCATGTTATCCCAGCTGTCTGTGTTCATTGCAATCGTAAGACTACGCATCATGTTGTTGAAGGTTGTTTTTGAGCCTATGTAATTGCTTATTTCAGGGTCTCTGCGTAGTTTCGCCTGTGTTATGGTATGATTTTTGTCGGTATTGCGCTTAAGGTATTCAATTAACCTGAAACAGCGTTCAAGAAGGACACTGTTGCTTTTATTGGTGTTGTGGGGATTGCCATATACTGTTTTGTTGTCCATAAATTACCTCGTAGCTTTTTTATGTGTGTTAATAATTGAATATGTAAATTCAGATTATCCGGTAAAGATATATACTTAATGCGTTTTTTCTCTTTTGTTTCATATTATATCACAAAAACGGTCTGGTTTCTATGACTTTTTAATTTTTTGTTTATGATTAACGATTTATTAAATAAAAAACAAACTTGCTCATTTTTAATGAACAGGTTTGTCTAAATAACATGTAAGTGGTGGTCGGAATAGATTTTTCACTTGACTTTTTACTGATATTAGCGTATGATGATAGTTGAAATAAAGAGTAAAGCCTTAAAATTTCTTACTCAACTACTGGTTGGAACAGCGGATTTAATCGGCTTTGCGGCATATCAACCGTCAGTACGTGGTAAAAACAGCAGAGATTTTGTATAATCGGTAATGAAAGGAGGGTTCCCGAAATGAATCAGGAAAAAATAGGAAAATTCATAGCTGAATGCAGAAAAGAAAACGGGTATACTCAGGCTGCACTTGCTGAGAAGCTTGGTATAACAGACCGTGCGGTATCCAAATGGGAAACAGGTAAAAGTATGCCCGACGCTTCTATTATGCTTGAGCTTTGTGAATTATTAAAAATCAATGCAAACGAACTCCTGACAGGGGAACACATCATTATGGATAATTACAAAGAAATTGCTGAACAGAATCTTGTTGAAATGAGAAATCAGGAAGAAAAGGCAAACAAGAAACTGATGAAGGCGGAAAGTTTTTTAATAATTCTGACCGTTGTTGCATCGTTTGCTCTTATTATTTCAGGGGCATTGATTGCAGAATTGAATCAGACTATGGGTATTGTTTTATGCTCTCTCGGTTCTTTGATAGTGTCTCTTGGCGTTGCTTACGGCGTTAAAATGGAACACGATGTGGGATACTATGAATGTCCTGAATGCAAGACCAGATATGTACCTTCTATGAGAGCTGTTGTTCTGGCGATTCATTATGGCTCGACACGTAAAATGCGTTGTCCGCATTGTAATAAAAAAGGTTATCACAAGAAGGTAATGACAAAGTAAAATTAAAAGCGCTGTCCGAATTATGGATAGCGCTTTTCTATTTAACATGTAAGTGGTGGTTGGAATAGATTTTTAATTCGCTTCTTCCTCACGGATTAATAGTACCCCTCCGAAATATTCGGGTTCTCCATGCTGATTTCTTATCATAAGTCCTTTACATATGCAAGGTACATAGTTATTGTTGATTCCTTTTACTCTGTAACTCAGTTCAAATTCATCTTTATCGCCATTAAAAATCTCTTCAACACGCTCTCTGTAAATTTCTCTGTCGCTCGGATGTATTCTTTGCTCCCAGATTCCGCCTGCATTATACATATATTCTGACGGAAGTTCGTAATTAGTTACTATTTGTTTATCCCAGCGTGAAAAATCATATCTTATATCACTGAGGAAAAAATACCCCTCTTCTGAAGCTATATGGAATACCTTGAAAAATGAATCCAGACGAGCTTTTCTGATTGCCGGGATTTTTTGTATCTTTGCGTGCTCCGTTTTATCAGTATTCAGTCTTGTTACATTTTCTTTCAAGTTATTCTTATCAGCATACATTTCTTCATCTGCACGCGCAAATACATCTGATATATTCCGGTCTGTATCCCTTTCGTAAATCGACATTCCTGTTGCCACAATAGGACCTTCGCCGGCATTCTGATTATTGATGACCGTTTGCCGTAAGTCGTTGAACAAATCTAAACGTTCCTCATAATCCTTGTCTTTCAGTAACACTACAAATTCATCTCCGCCGACACGATATATGGAGCTATGTAAAAACGTATTGCGGAGAAGACAGTAAACAGATTGAAGCAATTCGTCGCCGGACTGATGGCCCATAGAATCATTGATAGCTTTCAGGTTGTTTACATCACATACAACAATCCCAAACCGTAATTCCTGGTCTTTTTCTATCAGAAGCTGATATTCTTCCTCTAATTCCTGGTAAGCATTCTTATTATGTGCACCGGTTAATGAATCCATATATGCTTTTTTATCTATATACATCTGCTTACGTGCAATTTTATCAACATCCAGTACGCCGATAATATAATATTCATCCCCGTCTACATATTTATGAATAAGGCGCATAACATGGTATACCGGTTTACCGTTCATCATAAGACGATATACAGGACTCTGACAATTATTGTTCTGAAACTTACTTAAAAGCTTTTCTTTTAAATTAACGGTATGAAGGAGAGACATATCCTCTTCGAACACTATCTGGTCGGAACCGTCTGCGATAAAGCTGAAAAAATCATCGCCGCTACGGTCTTCGATTAAAAGACAGGAGTTATCGTCCATATAGTATCTATGGTACTCGTTCGTTTTCATGTTGACAAGATAAATGCGCCCGAAGAAACCTATGAGTGATTTTGCAAGCTTTTCAAACAATTCTCTGTTATCAATCATACGTTAATCCTCCATCCCATCATGAACAATTCTTTCATAAACCTCTCTTGTTTTTAAACACTACACCATAATATATTATACCATAGTCGGTTATGTATATCTATCCTCAAAAGCAACAAAAAGAAAACTTGAACTTTGTGAATGTTTTTAGGAAATAAGAAAAAGCCCAGCGTTAAACTGGGCTTTTATGCCTGTCGGGGCTATCGGCTTTAAATGGTGGTCGGAATAGATTTTTCTTTACATTGGTGCAGGAGTGTGATATAATCAAAAAAGAGGTGAGAGGCTATTAAAAAAATAAAGATTTTAATATTAATTTTTCTTGTATTGTCTATAGTGTTTTGTATTTATAATTTCGTTTTTTATTTATATACAAAAGATTGGATTTCTTCAAATGCAACAATAACATTTGTCGGTTTACCTGATGGTGCAGTGATAGGTACATATACTGATATAAATAATATTACACATACCGATGTGTTATTATATATTGATTATTTTCATCAAGGCTACAGTATCGATGTAGATAAGCTTATAGGAAAGGAAGTAAGAATTATATACAATTCAAAAACGGGTGAAATAGGTAAGAGCAACACAATATCTTATCTTTTATCAGCAGTTTTACTTGGAGTATCAACACTATTAATGTTTATTTTTTATAAGAAGAAACCCTGTTCACAAAAATGAACAGGGTTGTCTAAATAACATGGAGCTGGGAATGGGACTCGAACCCACGACCTACGCATTACGAATGCGGGATTATATTTTTTCAGACTTTTTCAAAACATGCGAAAATCCCTTTATTAAAGCCTTTTCTTTGATTTTGCTTTTTGCAACTTATCGAAAGAAAATCAAAAAAATCGTATCTTATGCCAACAAATTGCCAACAATTGCCAACAAAAAATGACGGTATAATCCGATTGAATATAATGCGTTTTAAGGCACTTTACACCCTCAGTAATGTTTTATACTACCAAGCGTTTAAAATCAAAATTTGGGGCGGTTACGCTTCATATATGAGTCGTTACAGTTAATCAGGTGTTAGAGGTTGTTATTTCTTTTGCTTTGTTAATAAAAATGCTACTTAAAAATGTCAACATTTTACATCTTTCTCGTGGCTTCCTCACGGCTTTGTCTCTTTGTTCATCCTTTGTTCGTTCTCAGTTCGTCAGGTCTTGGAAGCTCAGGGCAAAATAATAAAAAAGCGGCATTGCTCCGGATGTTCGGGAGTTGCCGCCTTTTGTTTTGTGTTATGTTTTACGCCGCTGAGTAATTCACAACAGCAATTTCGGTCAAAGCCTTTTCAAATCCTGCCACAATCTGTTCAATGCGCTGTGCAACCTCGCCGTTAATTACAACCTCGCCGCACTGGTCACATTTAAGACAAGGCACGTTTTTAATAACTACAATGCAATTTTTCAACTCTACTGTGTGAATTGTGGTGCTTTCCACCATTGAGCCTTTACAAAAGAAACAAGTCATATTATTTAACCACCTTTCTTGTTTTTAAATCGTTTTCCCATTCGTTTTCTGATGGATAGTATGCGGTAATCAGCCATATTTTATTATCGCCTACACCGCAACAAACATGTAACGCTTTCCCGTATATTGTTGCACCCAGTTTCAAACAGCTTGGAAAAGGGTAGTCGTTCGGGTATTGCTCTATTATTTCGCCGTGCAACAGTACATTCTGCACATCTTCAAAGACTATTCCGCGTTCCTTGAATCTGTTAAGCGCATGCAATGTTAAATGTATATTCCTGCGGTCTGCCGCTAATTCGCTGATTTTTTCGGCTGTAAGCTCATTCATTGCTTATCACTCCCTTATAACTCTATATCTTCCCCTGAGTCTTTCATATATCTGTCTTTGATTGCGGCTTTTATATACCCATTCAGGCTTTCGCCTGATGCTGAGGCAATGCTCTGTAATGTTTCTTTGCAGCCTTTTTTGACAGTAAGGTTTACACGGTCACAGTTTTCAGATTGCCATTTATTTTTGTATGCAGTAGCTTTTGCTTTGTCTGCCATCATTTGCCATCCTTTCTTAAAGTTAATATTTCCTCAAGAAGATTATATCACATTATTCTTTCGTGCGCAAGACTTAAATTTCACAAAAATCGTGTGCAAGATTTGGATATTTTACCGCTTGTAATCGTGCGCACGATATGATATAATTGCATCAAGGTCAGAGGGAAAACCTCACCGAACTAAAACGAAAGGAGTAAAAGAAAGCAAAGCTTATGGAAATAAGCACATAAAAAGAAAAAGCCTTGCAGAAGCGAACTGCAAAGCTTTTCCGAAAGGGGTACTGTGATACAATACCACCCTGAGCAAGTGAATTGTATCATATATCCTCAAAAAAGTCAAGTAATTATTAGGAGGATTAGAAAAATGAAACTTGATGCACAGTCTATTGAATTATACAATGCTATTGAAGAAGCTATCAAACTATGCGGAAGCGCTGAAGCTCTTATAAAATCATTTTACGCTTCTAAGGATAAGCGCTTTATAACATGCAGAAAAAACAAGCCCGGCAAAAAATGGCTTATGCGATATTTACGGATAAAAAGCCGTATGGAAAAAGGCTTGAGCGTTCACGGAAAAGGCGGCACGCTGTTAATTGCCGCTAAAACAAATTGATTTAAGGAGGATGTAAGGATGTATCGTAATATTAAGAAAATGGCTGACGAAGGAAGAAAACTGGTAAGAGCAAACAATCATTTTGATTTAAACTCGGCTGAAATAGCGGAAATATATGAAATGTATAAAGACAATTATCGTTTTATTGACGCCGCTTTTGACGTTATATGCACTACTTTCTTTTTAGGTACAGCAAATGGTTACAGAATGCGCAAGGCAGAAGAACGGCGGAAAGTATCATAAAACCACATAATACCTAAGAGGGCAGCAGGCTTCGGCTTGCTGCTCTTTTTGCAGGCATATCTTGATATACCTGTGCTTTAATTTTTAATGGATTATCAAGCGTTATTTTTCGTTATTAACCTCAAGTTTTATCAAGTTTCAAGTATAAATACTGACGGTTTAAAACTTAGGTTTTCTCAGTACTTTTCACGGTTTTATGAAATAATTTTGCGGTCTTTGATTTAATCAAAGTCAAGTTTTGACAAGTTTTTCCTGTCCCTGAATTTATAACTATAACAAGTTATATTTATAAGAAACAAAAAAGCGGTAATTTCAGTATTTCTGAAACTACCGCCGTTTTTATTGTTTGCCGTTGGTGATTGAAATCTGGTCGTGATTATAAGTTGACATTATAGCACCTACTTTTTCGCCGTCAAGTTCAACCGCCAGATTCAATTGAATCGGTCCGACCATATTTGAGCTTGGCACAAGGCTTTGCATAATAGAATATATATCAGAAGCCGTTGCAGGTGCTTCTATTTTTCCTCCGCCGTCGTTTATGCTTATGGGGAAATTCAATGCTGATTCTTTTTCAACAGGCATTACCACTTGCGGCATTGCAAAACCATCCATTACATTTATTGTCTGAGGGCGGTAATCTGCAAATGTATTATAAGCCCATGATTTTAGACCGCCTTCAATACCCATAAAGGATTTATCATCTACTCTGAACGACTGAGCAACCATATCTTCGGCACGGGGATTATCTTCAAGTAGTTTAGCAATCTCTGTCTTGTTGAGTCCAGCCCATTCATCCACGTAATAGGAAGCAAGCTCGGCGTTTGCCGCTAAGAAACCCTTTTTAAGATTTGGCGAACTGTAAACCTGATTAAATGCTGTTTTGGGGTCTGTTCCGCTCTGATACAAGCTGTAAAAATCAGACCATGCGCTACTACCGTGTTCTTTTTTGTATTTATCAAGAGCTTTTAACCCTTCATCAGACGGATCAGCGGCAATCTGCAATTTCACACCGTAATCAAAGAAAAAGTCTGTTGTTTCTTTAAACCAGTCAGATAAATGAGTACCGAATAGCCCATCGATTCCGGCAAGAGCGGTTTTAAAAACAAGCTCAAAAGATGTTCCGACTTCCAGCCATGCACCGCGCCAATCCTGTTTGCTAACCCAGTCTTTGAAATTGTTAAGAACAACATCCCAGTTTACATCAGGAAGTCCTATATCAGAAATTGAAGCATTGACAGAATAGTTTTTTCCGAAAAGCTCATTCATTCTGTTATGGATTTCGTTGATAATATCATCTGCTCTTGAAAGCTCGCTGTTTATATCAGCGGCATTCTGCACATCCGTATTGCTAACGAGAGAGGTAGTACCGCCGGACAGTTTTGTAATTTCATCAAAGCTTGCAAGTGCGCCCTTGATTTTATCTCCTGTCTTTTTATATTCATCACCTAAATCTTCTGCACTGTTCTTCGCACCGTCTGTAATGGCTATTGATTTTTCACCGAGTTCGCTTATATTATCTGTGGTTTCTTTTTCAACATCACCGAACTTTCCGGCAAGCCATGAAAGACCACCCATAACAAGAGTAACAGCGGTTAAAGTTTTGCTTGAAGAAAATCTAAGCCTATTCATTGCTTCCGACAATGCAATTACATATGCAACGGTACGGACAGCCGGACTTTCCAGTAATTCAAGACCTGAGGATAAATAAGATATACCGGCTGCAACATCAACCGCAACAGGCTTTATATCTTCTATAACACCACGCAGAATAGGTAAGCCTGTCTGAATAACAGGCATAAGAGCCATACCGAATTCAATCGAAACGAGTTTCAGGTCATTCATTGTGGCACGGAGCTGGTTTGCTGGGCTGTTAATTGTTCGGGCAAGATCGCCGTGTGCTTTTTCTGTCTGCTGCATAATAAGAGAATAGCTTGCGAGTGTTTTCTGCTGTTCGTTAAGCTGTTCTCCTGTTTTGGCAATCCCCAGTCTGTATGCTTCTTGCTCTAATTTTGCCGCATTAAGAACTATGCCGAGTGCTCTTAAAGGCTCGGTTTCGCCTATAAGACCGCTTTTGATTTTTGCAAAGGCTTCATCATAAGATATGTTATAAAAGCTTGCCATATCGCCTGCAAGTTGTGACAGGGATGTAGACATCTTATAAGCGGAATCATCTGCAATACCCATTGTTGTAATCATGTTCTGCAAAGAGCTTACACTCTGGCGCAGGGTATATGGGTTAAGGCTCAGGCTTTTGGATAATTGCTCAGACCATGCCCGTGCTTCTCCTACATACTTTCCCATTGAAACGCCGAACAGACTTTCGCTTTCAATAGCGCCCATTGCGTCTGTAAGGGAGGTTTTAAGGATTGAGCCAAGACCAAGAGCGGCGATAGCGCTTTTTAAGTCTGAAAAGGCTGTGTTTGTTCTTCTTGCCGCCTTTTCGGATTTATCGGCAAAATCGTCTATTTCTCTGCTTGCTTCCTTTGTGCTTTTTCCGAAATCATCAAGCTGTTTTTTGCTGTCCTTAGCGGCATTCCCAAAGTACTTTGTGCTTTTTTCAGCTTGTGACATTTTGCTTTTAAACCCGTCTGTATCGGCGGTAAGCTTTACATTAAGTGTGTCGGTTGTAGCCATTATTCACCGCTTTCTTCGGCTTCTTTGCCTGTTGTAGAGAATATTTCATTTTGTGCTGCAACAAGCTTTTTATATATTTCAAGGCGGTTTTTAGGAACAAAGCCCGATACAGCGAGGATATCCATGATTAATAGCTGATAATCAAGCAGAGCCTTGCCGCTTTCTACAAGCTCTTCATAAATCTGCAAAGCCTTATTGTTTCTTTCTTCCTCTGTGCCTTCCACGATTGCGGCAGCTACAATATCAAAAGCTACTGAAAGTTTATCAAATTCGCCCATAAGTCCAAATACCGACTTGTTATGCTTATTTTCAAGTGTTATAGCTCTTGCTGCTGAAAGACAGAAATCAATCTTTTCGCCTGTTGTATGTTCGTATGTGTAAATATTCTTCATTTTTGTTTGCCTCTTTCTTAAATCATTTTTTTAATCAACATTTTACCTGTTTTTTAATTTCCTTACATATAAGCTCTGATTTGAACTTTTCATAATTGCGGTCAATTACTTTCTGTCTCCATTCCAGTTCCTCTACGACCTTTTCAACCGCAGAAACGCGAGTGCTCAGGAAAGAACTGACAGAAACTTTTTTGTAACAGCTGATTTCCTGAAAATCACGTATTGCCTTGCTTTTTCTGAGCCGTTTCAAAGCCTTGTATTCAATTTGCCTGATACGTTCAAGGGAAACTCCCATATCAGCGGCAATCTGTCCCAAAAATTCACCGTTGTAAAATCTGCGTTCAATTGTTTCAAGTTCTCGCGGATTATCTTTCAGGGTATCGGCTACTGTTTCCCGGAAAAAACGGCGGTAGTCTGTTTCTTCAATATCTCTGAAAGGCTGTTCGGATTCGTTATCAGGAATTAGAGTCATTAACGTGTCATCATTTTCACCGTCTTTATCGGTCAATGGGTCATCAAGGCTGTTTCTGCACTGGTTCAAGGGCTCGTTATATCCTGAGCGGGTGCGTATGCCTATAAGCTCTGCTGCGTGATTTTTGAAGGGGAACAGGCAAAAGCTTGAAAACAACGTATCTTTATGCTCTTCTGAGCGGATATGGTATGCCCTTACAGCGTCAAGCATTGACAAATAGCTTTCCTGTTGTAAGTCCTGAACTGTAACACCGCATAAGTCACAACGTTCTTTGTGTGTGCTGTAATACTTTCCCGACCACATACGGTACAGGTAACGCATTTTCTCCCAGAGAAGCGGCAAAAGGTTATTGTTTCCGCCTTGTCCTATAAGTTCGGCAAGCTGTTCATTTGTCAAATTTATTCACCTCTTGAAGTTGCTGTAATCCGACCGCTATCCGACCGCTTTTACGGTGTGCACTACACCCCCTTGTTGCTTGTTGCAGGATAAAATCAAGCTGCCCCGTCGGTCTTTGTATGCGTCTGAGCCTCAGAGGAACAGGGGGGAGTGCCGCTTTTTATTTCAGATTAACTCTGTGCCTGTGCGTTACGCTGATAATCCAGAGCAGCGGATATTTTACGCTGGCTCTTTCCTACCATTTCCACAGGTTCAGAAAGCTTTATAATACGGTCATAAATGCGCCTTTTTTCTGTATCGGTACTTTCCCATATCTCTTCACGGAAATCAAGATTTGAGGTAAATATTACAGGCATACCTGTTTCGATTCGTGTTTCAATCAAGTTGAACATCTGTTCTTTTCCGAAAGCGGTTGAACGTTCCGCACCGAAATCATCAATTATAAGCAGGTCATAAGAGCAGATTTTATTGATATAACCCTGCTTGTCCTTCTGGTCGGTAATAATATTCCCGAACTGGCATGCCCTCAGGAAGAAAACAGAGTAATCACCGCTATCCATAAGCTCATTTGCAATACAGCAGGCGGAATAGGTTTTCCCTGTGCCTGTGTTTCCGTATATGTATAAGCCTTTACCGTTCTTGTAATTGCTTTCAAAGTTTTCTGCATACTCCCGGAGCTTCTTCATAGCTTCAGGCAATGCGCCGTTATCATTTGCAAAGGTGTGACTGCGTTTTGAATTAGGTTCGCCGTTCTTGTTACAAGGAAAAGACTCGCGCATAGCTTCTGTAATTTCTTTCTGTTTTGCCATTTTTCTTTCACGTTCTTTAATGCGCTGTTTTTCTGCCTCAATTTTCTCTCTTTCACATTTGCAATTTAGATAAACCATTTTGTGAAAATATTCATCATCAAACCATTGTTTTGGTTCATTACATACACCGCAGTATAAAAGACCGTCTGCGCCTGTGTAGTCGGTTTCATTTATCGGTGTTGTAGCTTCTCCATTTTTCCTTGATTCTTCAATAATTTCTGTATACATATTCATGATTTTAATACCTCCGAATATAGTTTGTTAAAATCTGTCGGTTTGTCGTTTTCTGTGCAATATTTACGGGAACTGTTGCCCTTATTTCCTGCATTGTCATTATACCCGTTGCTTTCCCACGAACGCACAGCGGCTTTCCAGTCTTTCATTTTACCCCTGCCAACTTTCCAGCCGTTAGCCTCGTAATAGTTGAAAAACTTTTCAGGATTTATGCTGTTATTGCGTTCAAGACAGTATGCTTTTACCTCTTCAAGCGTGGGCGGTCGGGAACGCTTCTGCGTTTTCG
>JAZNML010000069.1:0-17771 GCA_045579565.1 Ruminiclostridium sp. | reverse complement strand
GTGCAAATCTTGTTCAGGCCGATTACAGTGAAGGCGCTTACGATAAGTTCAACGGTCTGCTCATTTTAGAGAGTGAGTCTCAGACAACCGATTACACATCTGATGTCAAGAGCCAGATATTAATGAACTGCCGTGCGGCATATGATGCTTTTGACCGTGATAACCCCGATATCTTCTGGCTCAGCGGCGAAACTAATTTCAAGCAGCTCGTTACATATAAGACTGAGGGCGATGTTACCACCTATACCATGAAAACCTACATGGTTTTAAAGGATTATAAGGACAACTGGGACATGCGCCGCAGCGAATACAGAGATACCGATGAAATCGCCGAAGTAATCGGTACAATGGACACTAAGGTTAAATCCATTGTTGCAGGTGCAGGTGGAACAGATTACGAAAAAGTAAAGTACTTCAACAAGTATCTTACAGAAAATAACGAGTACAACACAACCGTTTCTAACGGTAGTGACGCTCCTGATGGTGCGGCTGAGGCACTTGGCGCAATTCTCGGCAGCGAAGGAGCTATGGGTCCTGTCTGCGAGGGTTATGCAAGAGCGTTTAAAGTGCTTTGCGATGAAGCAAACATCCCCTGCGTACTTACAGACGGTGATGCAGACGGAGAAGCGCATATGTGGAACTACGCAAAGGTTGGTTCAAGCTGGTATGCGGTTGACGTTACCTGGAATGACCCTGTAACTGCCGAAGGCGGTAAGCTTTCCGGTGCTGAAAATGAAGAGTATCTTCTCGTAGGCGCTGATACAATTATCGATTCAAAGGCCTTTGGCGATTCTCACCTTGTAAGCAATAAGGCTTCGCTTTCAGGTCCCGCATTTACAAACGGTCCTGAGCTCAGTGCTGACGCATACACTCCCACAGCGGCTGAAAAGGAATACGAAGCGGTTATTGGCGATACAAAATATGAAACTCTCGAAGAAGCGGTTATGAATGCTTCTTCCGAAGAAACAGTAAAGCTCCTTGACAATATTACACGTGATAAGGATATCACATTAGGCGCAAGCGGTACAATCGATCTTGACGGTAAGACTATCAACATGAATGGTTATACAATCACTGCTGAAAAGCCTGCTACATTTACAAACGGTTCAGTAAAGGGCAACGTTCTCTTTACAGATGGCGGTAATGTCAAGGATATTGAGCTTGACGATGTGTATGTTTCAGGCGGAAGCTTCACAGCAAAGAATGTTGAAGCAGGTGTAATTTCCGTTACAGGCGGTTCAGTAGAGATTTCTGATTCTTCTCTGGAAGGCATTTCTTCTTCAACTGATATCTGCGACCTTCTTGCAGACGGACAGATGTACTATGTTGACGGAACAGTTATTTATGCTGATAAGCTTTACGGAACATCTCTTTCAGGCAATATTACAGTAGCCGAAGGAAAGGCAACCGGCGTAATCGAAAACAAGGATTACGAAACAAGCTACGTATATACAGGAAATTCAATTGCGGCTCCCACAAAGGATAACTTCACCTTCTACGGTGCCGAGCCTACATTCAGCTGGGACACAAGTGGTAATACTGTACCTTCACAGACAGGTACCTATACACTTACAGTTACCAGCGGTGCTACCGACAGAGTAAGTAGTGCAACACGTAATTTCACTGTTGAAATCAGCCAGTTTACAAGTGATGCTGTTGCAACTATCACTGGTACAGAGGGTAAGAACGGCTGGATTATTTCCGAGGCAAAAATCGTTGCTCCCGACGGATATAAAATCAGCAATGATTATAACGGTCTTTACGCAGATTATATTTCCATAACAGAAGACACAAACAAGGCATTTACATATTATCTTAAAGAAACAGCAACAGACTACGTTGTTCCTGCACAGACAATTGATGTAAAGGTTGACCTTACTCCTCCCGTATTCAATTCTGATGCAACCATTTCGGGACTTACAGCATCAGAAGCCCGCATTTCCATTTCTGCGACAGACGGCAACGGCTCAGGCGTATCAATGTATCTCGGTAAGCTTGGCAGCATGGGTATTTCCAGTACCGCAGGTGTGTTCAACCTCATTGACCTCACACCCGCAACAGACTATACACTTGTTGTAACCGCTATGGACTTTGCAGGTAATACAGCCGAAGGCGAAGTGAAGTTCACAACAGTTTCCGGTATTCCGAATGTAATTACAGCCCCCTCTCTTACAGGTGTTTACGGAACAGCTGTGAAGAACATGACAATCAGCGGCGGTAGTGTAAAGTACGGTTCTGATATTGTAAACGGTACATGGACTATCACAGATGAAAACTCTTCTGATATTCCTGTTGTTAATACAGAAAACGCATACACACTTACATTTACTCCTTCCTCTTCCGCATACCAGGTAGTTACCGCTTCAGTAATCCCTGTTGTAACTCCTCTCTCTATTGCTTCCGCGGAAATTTCAGGTGTAAACAGCGGATACAGCTACACAGGCGATGTTATCAAGCCCGTGGTAATTGTAACCCTGAACGGAAACACTCTTTCAGAGAATGATTATGTGGTAGAATACGGCACAAATACAAACTGCGGTCCTGCCGCAGGCAGAATTACCGTAAAGGGTAAGGGTAATTACAGCGAAACAGCAACAGCATACTTTGATATCAACAAGGTTGATACAATGCTTACCGCAATTTCAAGCGATGTAATCAAGAATTTCGGAGATAAGTCCTTTACTCTTGATGTAAAGACAAATAACCCTGAAACAAGTCTCACATATAAGACAATCAATACAGACGTTATTGAGATTTCCGACAAGGGCGTCGTTACAATCAACGGTGCCGGTACAGCAATGGTTTCTGTTTCTCAGAATGAAACAACCAACTATAAGGCAAATGTTTCCGGTGTATCAGTTTTTGTAACAGTACTTAAAGCAGAAGCACTCAAAGTAAATGATGTAACAGAAAAGTTCGTATATTCTGTAAAGAGCAAGGGTAATGTGGACATTTCCGACGTAATGCTTACAGCATCAAAGGATAAGTGCGGACCTATGACCTTCTCAGCTTCTGAAAACTCCGGTCTTATCAGCAATGCACTTATTTCAGAAGACGGTATCCTTACTTTCGATGTAGGAACAGGCAGCGTAGGCGATAAGGGAACAATTGTAGTTACAGTTGATTCACAGAACTACGATTCCACAACCATTAAGGTAATAGCAGAACTTACAGATAAGTTTGTAACAAAGGAAAAGAGCAAGGTTACAGTTGAAAATAATATCACATACGGCCAGCCTCTTTCCGATATTTCATTCAAGACAACATCATTCGTTACAACTGACGGCGACCCCGTAGCAGGTACTCTTTCATGGGAAAAGCCTGAAACAATTCCTTCGGTTTCCGAAAAGAGCGCTGTATGGGTATTTACTCCCGAGGATGAGGATTTATACGAATCCTGCACAGGTACCGCTTCCATAACAGTAAAGAAGGCTGTTCCCACAGTTACAACTCCTACTGTTGAGGATCTTGTTTACGATTCAGACAGAAAGCTTTCCGGTGTTGCAATAAACGGAGCACCCGGTAAGGCTGTTGTTAATGGCGAAGAGGTAGTTGTAGAAGGTACATGGGGATGGTCAAAGCCTACAACAGTACCTAATTGCAAGACTGCCGAATATCTTGCAACATTCACACCTTCCGACAGCGTTAACTTTGATAAGGTTGAAGTAAAGATAATAATTAACGTTACAAAGGCACAGGCTGAAATCAAGAAGATGCCCACAGCAACCGCATTAACCTACGGACAGAAGGTTTCTGATTCAACTCTCAAAAACGGTACCGCGAACACGGCTGGTAAGTTTGCGTGGGTTGACGGTACAGAAGTAAAGCCCGTTGGAACATACGAGCTTGAAGTAACCTTCACACCTTCTGATACAGCCAATTACAATGAGACTTCATGCGTAGTCTCCTTAACAGTAAATAAGGCGAAGAATGCACCCAATATGCCTTCTTCCAAGATAAATGCTTCTTTTGATATTACAACAATAGGCGGTGTTGAGCTTCCTGAATACTGGAACTGGGATAATGTAGATGCTCAGAAGGGACTTTCAGTAGGTTCCAGCACATCAGCAACGGCTGTTTACAACGGACTCGACAAGGGCAACTACATCAATGAAAGCATTGTTGTAACGGTTACTCGTTCAAAGTGCAGCCACAAGAATACCAAGACTATCAATGTTAAGGAAGCAACCTGCACAGACAAGGGTTATTCAGGCGATACCTACTGCTCAGACTGTGATACAGTAACAGTAAGCGGTAAGGAGGTTGCAGCAATCGGTCATAACGGCGGTAAGGCTACATGCAGCGCTCTTGCGGTATGTAAGGATTGTAAGAAGACCTATGGTGAATACGCAAAGGATACACATTCAGGTACAAAGATAATCAGAAATGCTATTGCACCTACCGCAACAGCAGCAGGTTATACAGGTGATACATGCTGTTCAGCATGCGGTGCTGTACTTGAAAAGGGTTCAATTATTCCTGTTACCAATGGTTCGACAGGTACAACTACTTCCGCAACCACAAGCTCTCCTATATGGAATGCTGTTCCCACAACTACGGTAACCAATAAGCCTTCCACAACTACAACAGCAAAAACAACAACTACCACAACCAAGAAGACCACCACAACAACAGAACCTGATGATGATGTGGATTATGACGATTCCAAGTATGATGAAGATGCTCCCTTCATTTATGACAATGACGAAAAGTACGGATGGAGCGACATCATAAAGGTTATTAACAGTGCTAAGTCCGGTTCTGTGGTAGATGTCGATATGAATGGTACAACTGAACTTTCTGCAAGCGCTCTTAAAGCACTTAAAGGCAAGAATGTTGAGCTTGTTCTTCATATGGATGATTATTTCAGCTGGGTAATCAATGGAATGAATGTTGAAAGTGCAAAGAACATCAATATGGAGGTTGTTGAAGGTGATGAAAACATCTCTGTTGATGTAATTGACCAGGTTACAGGCGACGCATATTCAACTACTCTCACTCTTACTCATAACGGCGAGTTCGGATTTACTGCGGTTCTTCGTTATGATACAGGTGAACCCGGATATTATGCAAACCTCTACTATTATAATCCTACAAAGAATGTTGCAACCTTTGTAACATCTGATAAGATTGACAGTGATGGAATTGCTGAGCTTACATTCAAGCATGCATCTGAATATATCATCGTAATTGACGAAAAGGATCACAGTAACCGTGCAGGCATTGAATATGACGGCGGTGAAGATGACAGCGATGACGAAGATGAGGATGAAGATTCAATCCTTGACAACGACACAGGTAATGATGATCTTTATGATAGTAATGATGATTATTACACAGGCGGTGACAAGAACCCGTCAACAGGTCTGGGCTTCGGTCATATCCTTGTGGGTATTCTCGGTGTAAGTGCATTTGTAGTAAGGCCCAAAAACGAAAAGCGTAATCGTAAAACGCTGTAATTGAATCAAAAGTATCTCCGGCAGAATTTCTGCCGGAGATTTTTTTAAATGTGACATTTTTAGCTTTTCAGTTGTGTTATAAGTGAAAGGTAAATCGATTTTCCTGAAAAACAAAGAAGGTGTGTTATGACTGAAAGTGAATTTATACGGTTGACCGGCCTGTATCGACAGACGGTTTTTCGGACAGCGTACTGTCAGTTGAAAAGCTATGCTGAGGCAGAGGATGTAACCCAGGAGGTTTTCCTTGCCCTGTATACATATAATGACGGCTTCAACGATGACAATCATGTGAAAGCATGGCTTCTTCGGGTAACAGTCAACAAGTGCCGTAACCTTATGAAATCAGCATTCCGAAGATTCAGCGTTCCATTTGAAGAAGCGGGAGAGAAAACAGCAGAATGGGAAGATAATGAGCTTCTGAAAGTTGTCATGACGCTGAAACCTAAGCTGCGCACACCTTTGTACATGTACTATTACGAGGAATATTCCGTAAAGGAAATTGCAGAGCTTTTAGGAGAAAAGGAAACCACAATAACTACCCGTTTAAGCCGCGGGAGACAGAAACTCAAAGAGCTTCTTACAAGGGAGGATAAGAATGGATTATAACAAGATATTTAAGGATGCCTTTTCTGATGTTGCTTTGCAGACCGATGAGGATAGCTTTGTAAAAAGCATAACAGAAAGGAAAATTGCTATGGAAACCAAGAAGATAATAAGCTTTAAAAAGCCATTGGCAGCAATCTGCGTAGCGGCAGCTACACTTACACTGGGTACAGTGGGCGCTGCGGCGGCAGGGCTCATCAACTTCAATGAAATTTTCGGAAATATAATCAGAACGGATAATGACGAGCTTGGCGAAGCCCTAATCGGCAACGCTGAAAATGTAGAGTGGACCGTTTCCGATGATGATTACGTTGTAAATTTAAAGGGTGTTACGGGTACAAACGAGAGAGTTATGGCAGTAGTGGAAATCGCCCGTGCAGACGGTACGCCTGTGAAGGATTATTTCAAGAATAAGGATGCTCTTGAAGAAACAATTCTTTTAAGCGGTTCAAAGTATACGGGGCTTTCAAATCCTGATGTGAATTTAGGCAAAAGTGTGCATACATACGTGAATGAATCGGGTAATATCGAGATAACCTATCAGGTTTATTTAGGTAGATATGACACCTGTGGTATAACGACTCTTGATGGTGAAAGAATAATTTATGATGGCATCGGATTTTATCCGGCAAGTATATATGACGGGGGTGTTTATCTCGGCGGCGATTATAATATGATTGGTGGTAATTACGGCGAGCCTTCCGAAGAAATCAGACAGAGACTTGAAGAATTATCGGTGCTTAACCTTGACTGGTCAATGGAGTTTGACTATGTTCCCTCTGAAACATCTGCCAAAACCTATACCGTAACAGATTTAAGCCAGCCCACATATTTTGAATGTGAGGTTGAGCGATGGAACGATAAAGACGGTGACGGCGAGTTTGAAGTTGACGCAGGTGAAATCGAGATTTTGGCGGAAAACGAACGCTTTGAGGTTATGTTTGATGAAATCACGGTAAACAGTATCGGCGGTACGTTTTCAGCTAAGGTAAACTTAGGAGAATATACAGCTCCTGAGCTTTATGTAAGACCGTTGCATACAGGTGTACTTGACATCAGATTTATTAAAAACGATGGTACGCAGTCGGATGTGGCGGTTATAGTTACCAGCGGTACGTCGGCCCACAATTTTGAAACAGGTATTATGGATTGCGGCTATGATTTTGAATATCACCATGGCGGCGGGCAGACACCCATAGATTTATCCGAAATCTGCGCAATTTCAATCAACGGCACAGTATATAATCTTGAATAACATTAACGGCGGTGCAATGCACCTCCGCTTTTGTGTTTTTTACCCTGAAAAAGCCTGTGTATACCTTTAATATGTGAAATTTCACAAAAATGCAGAAATCGTTAAAAAACAGGTTTTAAAACTATTGACCTGTTTAATAATTTATGGTAAAATTGTATAAAATTGAATGTAGAAATTTATATAGAAAGGCGAAAACTAATGTTAAATTCAATTCTTACAGTTGCAGGAATTGCAGGCGGTGTTGCTGTGTTGGGAGCAGCCGGTTCATATGGTGTTGCAAATATTCTTTTCAATAAGATTATTCCCCGTCAGGATGGCGTAAAGGTTGATATGAAGGAAATGGCAGACGCTGATAAGTGGGAAGAATACAAAAAAGGTATCGCTCCCCGTAAGGAATATCTCATGTCATACCTGGCTGAACATATTACAGTAAAGGCAAGAGACGGGATTACACTTCACGGTGACTATTTCCCTGTGGAAAACAGCAAGAAAATTGTAGTATGCTTCCATGGATACACCAGTGCAAATATGGCAAACGCAAGCTTTGCATCTTTCTTACACAAACAGGGTATCGGCTGTCTCTTGGTTGATAACCGCGCACACGGACAGAGCGAAGGTAAGTATATAGGTTTTGGTGTACTCGACCGTCACGACTGTATTACCTGGCTTGAATATGTAAATGAGCGTTTCGGTGAGGATACTGAAATTCTTCTTTACGGCGTTTCTATGGGTGGTTCCACAATCCTCATGGCAGCAGGTCTTGAAAGCTTCCCGAAAAACGTAAAGGGAATTATCGCAGATTGTGCATTCACATCTCCTTATGATGTTTTCACACATGTATTAAAGCGTGATTATAAGATTCCTGAATTTCCCGTAATGAATATAAACGATAAGCTTTGTAAGAAGCGTGCAGGCTACGGCTTCAAGGAGTGCACAACTCTTGAAACTCTCAAAAACACAAGTTGTCCTGTGCTTTTCGTTCACGGCAAGGAGGATGACTTCGTGCCTGTATGGATGAGTGAAAAGAATTACGAAATCTGCGGTTCTGAAAAAATGCTTCTTCTTGTTCCAAACGCGGGACACGGTGCAAGCTATTATGAAAACAGCGAGCTTTACGAACAGATAGCAGGCGAATTTTTAAACAAATATTTTAAATAAAATACAGGAGGAAAAAACGTATGAAGGAATTTGTTGTAAACGGCGCAGAGCTTAAATGCTATCCTCTTACCGCCGCACAGCGTATTCACAACTACACAATCAAGTTTTCCGCACACCAGGTACTTAATATCGGTACAGGCTTTTACATTCAGCACGATATTGACTTTGAAATTCTTAAAAAGGCAATTAAGATGTCATACCAGCGTTTTGATTCCATGCGACTCAGATTCTTAAAGGACGAAGATGACACTGTTTATCAGTACATTGTTCCCAATGATGACCGCGATATTCCGCTTTTTGATTTCTCAAACTGGAATGAAGATGACGCACATAAGGAAATGGAAAACTGGACAAAAATTCCTTTTGAACGTTACAACTCCCCTATGAACTATATTGCAATGATAAAGCTTCCCGGCGGTTACAACGGTACCTACCTGAAAGTAGACCATATGACAATGGATTCAAGCTCACTTATTGCATTTGATACAGACGTACTTCAAATTTACTGCCATTTAGCTTATGGCACAGAAATGCCAAAGCCTATGATGTCCTACATCAAGGCTCTTGAAAAGGATCTGGAATACGAAGCAGGTTCAGTTGCATATAAGAAAGACGAAGCTTATTGGATGGAACAGATTGAAGCTGACGAACCTATGTATACCGATTTCAACGGTATGGGCAGACTTATTACCCAGCGCCGTGAGAATAACAATCCCGAACAGAGAAGCGCAGTTGTTGTTTCCAGAAATCCCGAAGCGGCAATCTCCGTATTTGAGCTTGAAAAGGATCCTTCAGACAGACTTTTACAGTTCTGCCTTGACAATCAGGTTCCTATGGCAACGCTTCTTCTTATGGGCCTTCGTACTGTTCTTTCCAAGTTCAATAATGAAGAAAAGGACGTATCCGTAAAGAGCTGTGTTGCAAGACGAGGAACACTTCTCGAAAAGCGTTCAGGTGGTACAAGAATCCATTTCTTCCCTGTAAGAACAAAGATTGAGCCTGAAACATCATTCTATGAAGCACTCCACATTATTCAGGCAGAACAGAACAAGCTTTTCCGCCATGCGAACTTTGACCCCATTGATTACACAATGCGCCGTGCAAAGTACCGTAAGCTTGCTCCCGGTTCCAGCTATGAGAGTCTCAGTCTCACATACCAGCCTATGACACTTGCCCGTACACAGAATGATATGCCTGATATCAACTACAAGACAAAGTGGTACACAAACGGTGTTGCAGGCCAGCCCTTATATCTTACAGTTATGCACAGAGCAGAGGATAATGGTCTTAACTTCTGCTTTGAATACCGCAAAGACGCAGTTACAGAATATGAGATGGAATATCTTTATTACTATCTCTGCCGTGTTCTTTTCAGAGGAATCGAGGATAAGGACCGTACCGTAGGCGAAATCCTCGCAATGATTTAAGTTATACTTTTAATTGAAATAAAGGAGAAAATGTTATGTTTGAAAAGCTTAAGGAACTTATCTGCAATTATGTTGATGTCGATGCAGACTCTATCACAGAGGAATCCAGATTTATCGAGGATTTAGGCTTCAATTCCTATGATTTCATGAGCCTTCTCGGAGAACTCGAACAGGAATTTGATGTAATGGTTGACGAACAGGATGTAATTAATCTTCATACAGTAGGCGATGCTGTAAAGTATCTCGAAAAGCTTTCAAAGTAATCAGAACAGGAGAAAAATATGGAAAAGAGCAGCATCAATAATCTTCGTGATTTAGTTGAACAGGCGGCCAAGGAGTACGGTGACAAGACTTTCTTAAAGGAAAAAGCAGGTAAGGATATTGTTGAAAAGTCCTTTAATGATATGCTCAGAGACACAAGAAAGTTAAGCAACTATCTTCTTACAGAAAAGAGCGGTAAACTTCATGCAGCTGTTATCGGTCCTACAAGCTATGCTTATCTGGTTGCATACTTCGGTACAGTATCCGCAGGAAATGTAATTGTTCCCCTTGACGCACAGCTTCCTTGCCCTGATTTATGCGAACTTTTACAGCGTGCTGATGTAAGCGTGTTCTTCTACGATGCAAGATACACTCCCATGCTTCCCGCTATCAAGGCAGCATGCCCTGAGGTCAAGACATATATCTGTCTGCAAGAAACAGAAGGTGAGCTTACAATTCCTCAGATTTTGTCTAAGTACGAACCTGCAACAGAGCTTCCTGCAATTTCTTCCGATGACCTCTGCGCAATTCTCTATACATCAGGTACAACAGGCAAGAGCAAGGGTGTTATGCTTTCTCACGGCAACTTTGCAGATAACACCTTCGCACGTGACAATGAATGTACACCTGAGGATACAACACTTACAGTTCTTCCTATTCATCATGTATATTGCTTCACTTGTGATATACTCCTCACTTTCAGATACGGTTCAACTATGTGCGTAAATGATTCTATGATGAGAATTGCAATGAACTTAAAGTTGTTCCAGCCCACAATTATCCTTCTTGTTCCTATGATTGCCGAAACAATCTTAAAGCAGATCAAGGCTGCGGCAGCTGCAAAGCCTGAAATTCCTGCACCCATGATTGCACAGGCAGTTTTCGGCGGTAGACTCAAAGGTATTTACAGCGGCGGTGCATATCTTGCACCTGAGATTGCTGAGGAATATGCAAAGCTTGGTATTCCCATGACTCAGGGTTACGGTATGACTGAATGTGCTCCCAGAATTTCTAACTCCATCTTAGGAGAAGAAAACTTCGGTGACGTTGGTACTATTGTAAATCGTTGTGAGGTAAAAATTGAAGATGGCGAAATCTGTGTTAAGAGTCCTTCCGTAATGCAGGGCTACTACAAGGATCCCGAGGAAACAGCCAAGACAATTATCGACGGCTGGTTACATACAGGAGACTTAGGCTATGTAGAAGACAACAGAGTATTCATTACAGGCAGAAAGAAGAACCTTATTATTTTAAGCAACGGCGAGAATATTTCTCCCGAAGAGCTTGAAAATAAGTTTGCAGGCAAGGATATGATTGCCGAGGTTCTTGTATATGCTGAGGAAGGCTTTGTTACTGCTGAGCTTCTCCCGAATCCTGAATATTTCAAGGATAAGAGCAGGGAAGAAATGATCGCTGAAATCAACGAACTCATTAAGCAGATCAATACAACTGTTACATCTTCCAAGACAATCCGTCGTATAAGACTTCGCGACAAGGAATTTGACAAGACAACATCCAAAAAAATCCGCCGCAATCAGACAGAGCAGGGCGAAATCATCTGATAAAAACGGCATTGCCGTTTAAAATAAAAAGTGCAAAAGAAAGGTAAAGAAAAAATGACATACGAACAGATTTTTGAAAAGTCCAAGAAAATCATCATGAAGAGTGATGTAAGTAAGATTGATGGACATCTTGCAGTTCAGGTTGACATCACAGGCGAAGGCGAAGGTGCATTCTACATCGAGCTTAAAGACCATGAGCTTCATGTTGAACCCTATGAATACTATGACAATGACTGCAAGTTTATCATTTCCGGCGAAAACTTCTTAAAGATGGCAGATGGCAAGCTTGACCCCGTTGCTGCATTCTTTGACGGCAGACTGGGGATAGAAGGAAGCGTTGACAAGGCTCTTGAATTCAAGAATATTGTTGACTCTGTAAAGAAGCAGGAAAAGGCTGAAAAGAAGGCTGCTGCAAAGGCTGCAAAGGCACCTGCAAAGAAGACTCCCGCTAAGAAAACAACAACAAAGTAAAACGAAAACCGTTCCGGATAACCCGGAACGGTTTTTATTCGTTTGTTGTTGCAGGTGCGGAGCTTTCTGAAAGCTTCTGTACCGCAGGCATTTCTGTTGCAGGAGGTGTTTCGCCATTTTCGGAATATTCTTCTGTGCTTACCTGTTCGTCATCCTCTTCGAGCACAGATTTGTGTTCCTTTGGCTTTGGATTAGGTTGGCGCATTAAAATAGCCTGCTTATATAAATCGGGTTCATGCTCCATGAGATATTTCATATCTTTGAGAGGAACCTTATCGCCCTTTGTGATACGGTGCGCAATGGTCATGCACTTGCTGAAAGTGGAAAAGCTGTCCTCGATAGCTTCGCCTTGTTCCTTTGCGCTTTCAAGCTGCATTTCAAGCATAGCTTTTTCATTGGCCAGTTGTTTTTGTCTTGCTTCCTCCTGCTGTTTTTTCTGCATTTCTTCCTGTTGCTTTTCCTGAGCATCAAGCAGAGCAAGCTCCTCTTCGGATTTAGGCTTCTGTTGTGTGGGGTTGAATACGGGAGCAAACATTTTACCCATATTGATTGGATCAGTCATATGTATCATTCCTTTCGGATTATAATATCTCAAATATTATATCGGTAAAGGAAAGTTAAAATTTAATGTTTTTTGAAAATACTACTTGAAATTTCTGCTCATTTGTTATATAATTATAAAGTATTATGTGTAAATCATTCGAAAGGGGTATTCGGAAATGGAAGTAAAAGTCGGCTTCGATAATGACAAATATTTAAAAATGCAATCGGAGCATATCAGAAAGCGTATTTCTCAGTTCGGAGACAAGCTTTATCTTGAATTCGGCGGAAAGCTTTTTGACGATTATCACGCTTCAAGAGTCTTACCCGGCTTCAAGCCCGACAGTAAGCTTCAAATGCTTCTTCAATTAAAGGATGAAGCTGAAATCGTAATGGTAATCAACTCAGAGGATATCGAGAAAAATAAAGTAAACGGAAATATCGGTATTACATACGATGTTTACGTTGTACGTCTTTTCAATATATTTTCATCAATCGGTCTTTATGTAAGCAGCGTAGTGCTTACCCAGTATAACAGCAACCCTCTTGTTGATGCTTTCCAGCACCGACTTGAAGCGCTTGGTGTAAAGGTGTATCATCACTATCATATCCAGGGGTACCCTTCTAATTTAAAGCTTATTATGAGTGATGAGGGCTACGGTAAGAATGATTACGTTGAAACAAGCCGTAAGCTTGTTGTTGTAACAGCTCCCGGTCCCGGAAGCGGCAAGATGGCAACCTGCCTGTCTCAGCTTTACCACGATTACCAGCGTGGAATCAGTGCGGGTTATGCTAAATTTGAAACCTTCCCCATCTGGAATATTCCTCTCCGCCACCCTGTAAACATCGCCTATGAAGCTGCAACGGCCGACCTTAACGATGTTAACATGATTGACCCGTTCCATCTTGAAGCGTACGGCGAAACTACTGTAAACTACAACCGCGATGTTGAGATCTTCCCTGTGCTCAATGCCATGTTTGAAAAGATTATAGGCGAGTCTCCCTATAAATCTCCCACAGATATGGGTGTAAATATGGCGGGTAACTGCATTTTTGATGATGATGCGGTACGTGATGCCGCAAAGCAAGAAATTCTCCGCCGTTATTATAATGCGCAGTGCGGACTTAAAACAGGTAAGGTGCTTGAAGGAGAGGTTTATAAGCTTGAACTTCTCATGAATCAGGCGGGTATTACAACAGCAGACAGAAAAGTTGTTGCCGCATCTCTTGAAAAGGAAGAAAAGACAGGTGCTCCTGCGGCTGCTATGGAGCTTCCAGACGGTACTATCATTACAGGTAAGACTTCGAATCTTCTGGGTGCTTCCTCAGCACTTCTTCTTAACGCTCTTAAACATTTTGGCGGTATTGACGAAGAAATGCTCCTTATGTCTCCTGAGGTAATCGAACCTATTCAGAATCTTAAGGTTGAACATCTGGGCAACATCAACCCCAGACTTCATACAGATGAAACCCTTATAGCACTTTCCATCTGTGCAAACACTTCTCCCGAAGCCAAGTGCGCAATGGAACAGCTTTCAAAACTGAACGGCTGCGAAGTGCACTCTACGGTTATACTGTCATCTGTTGATGAAATTACCTTTAAGCGACTGGGCGTAAATCTCACCTGCGAACCTAAATATCAATAATAAAAAACCCTCTTGATGTGTACTGAACATCAAGAGGGTTTTGTGCGTAAAAAACAGCCGGTAATTATTACCGGCTGTTTTTGTATTAAATTCTGAGCTTGTCAACCTGATCTTTAAGCAATCTGGACTGTCCACTTAATTCTTCGCAAGATGCGGCTGTTTCCTCAGCAGTAGCAGAGTTTTGCTGTACAACAGTAGCAATCTGACCAATGCCGATATTAACCTGGCGGATTGAATCTGCCTGAGCGGCAGCTGCTTCTGAAATTTCCTCTATAAGTTTATCGGTCTTATCTGAAATTTCAATTACTTCCTTCATAATGTCGGCTGTCTTTTCAGCGATTGTAGAACCGTTTGTTACAGCTTCGATAGTTGCTGTTATCAAATCACCTGTATTTTTAGCAGCCTCAGCGGATTTTCCGGCAAGATTTCTTACTTCATCAGCTACAACGGCAAAGCCCTTACCTGCATCACCTGCTCTTGCAGCTTCAACAGCAGCATTGAGAGCGAGGATATTTGTCTGAAATGCAATATCATCAATTGCCTTGATAATATTGTGAATTTCATTGGATTTTGTTTTGATTTCTTCCATAGCAGACAGCATGTGGGTCATTTCACCGTTCTGAATACTGATCTTTTCCTTACTCTGATCAGAAAGTTCATTTGCCTTCTGTGCATTCTGGGCGGTGTTTTCAATCTGTGCAGAGATATCAGCGATTGTAGAAGAAAGTTCGTCAATAGCAGAAGCTTGTTTGGTAGTACCGGAAGCAAGTGACTGAGAACCGTATGCAATCTGGGAGGAACCGTTCATTACATCGTCGGCAGATATATTCATGTTGTTAATAATCTGGCCTAATGTAAGGGAAATCTTAGTAAAAGACTCTCTGATTTCAACGAAATCACCCACGTATTCTACGGAAGGCTGTCTTGTGAAATCGCCGTCTGCCATAGATGAAAGAATGGCAGCAATATCGGCTATGTAAGAATTAAGAGAATTTTTGGTTAATTCAAGATTTTTCACAAATGTGCCGATTTCGTCATTGCTGAAATTAAAGGTAGAGTCTTCAAAGTGGAGATTTCCTTCACTCATGTTGTTTGCGATAATTGAAGCTTCCTTGATGGGTAATTCAACCATTTTTCTTAAACTGAGAATGATAACAATACTTGCAATTGCGGCAGTAATTATAGCAATTATAATTGAAAGAGTTACCATGGATGTAGCAAGAGCATCGCTTTCAGCTGAAGAGAAGCCTGCGAAATATGCACCGACAACATTGCCGTTCACATCTTTCATAGGAATGTAGTCAACGTAGTGATTTTGTCCTAAAATATCAGCTTGACCACTGTATTCATTGCCAGAGTCGATTACAGCAGCACCGACATTTGCAGCCATATCGGTTCCGATTGCTCTTTGTCCGCTTTCATTTACAACAGTAGTAGCAATACGGGTTTTATTATGGAAAATAGTAACCTCAGCACCGGTCTGTGCCTTAACATCATCAAGATAACCTGTTTCTGACATGTTCATGCCGATAATTACAGAGCCTGCATTTGCTCCTTCGTAATTTACAGGCGAACAGAATTGAAGTGTTAAACCTGCTGCGGAATCATCAACAATACCGTTTAATGAACCGCCTTTGAAATCAGCAACAGAATAGTTGCCTGATTTAAAAACAAATGCTCCGGTGCTGTCAATAACAGCGATAAAATCGTTGTCTGTTTCCTTGTATTTATCCCAGTCAGCTTTGAGAAGAGCGGTATCGCCGGTAGCGGCTGCAATTCCTATTGCATTTTCTGTTTCAAGGATATTATAGATTTCTTCTAATCTTTCTTTTTCTGCATCAACTGTATGTTGCAATACATTGACACCTGTCGCTGATTGCAGAAGCATGAGTTTATCGCTATGGTTTAATGATTGAAGAATCGTAGATACTATAATTACTGTACAAGCGACAATCAAACATATATCTACTAAAATTGTTAATTTAGTACTTAATTTTTGCATAGTGGGCCTCCAGGTATATGCTATTTTTTATTTTTTATGAGGTCTCAAATTTGTGTTTATGCGATATCTCCGATATCAAGGAGCTTGATACCTTTTGTGTTAAGAACTTCGGTAGCCTTGTCGTTATCATCAACACGGACAGCAACACTTGCACGACCTTCCTTGTTTGTGACGAGAGAATAGCAGTATTCTACATTGATACCTGCGCTTTCAAATGCGTCGATGGCAGAGTACATTCCGCCCGGCTCATCAGGAACGCTGAAAGCGATAACCTTTGTTTTGGTTGCGGTGCAGCCATTATCTCTGAGAATAGAGAGGGCAGCATCGGAATCTTTCACAATGATTCTGATAATACCGAAATCGGTTGTATCAGCAATTGTCATAGCGCGGATATCGATGTTGTTATTGTTGAGAATTTCCATAACGGAAGCAAGTCTGCCTTTTTATTTTCGATAAAAACGGAAATCTGTTCTAACATAGTGTACCTCCATTACTTAGTAAACTTATTCTTGATTTTACGGTTATCGATGCAGCGTGTAGCCTTACCCATAGAACGTGCAAGTGACTTAGGTTCAAGAAGCTTGATTGTAACACCTACGCCGATAGCGGAGTCGATAGCGGATTTGAGCTTTTTCTTATAAGCTTCAACATCCTTAACGTTATCGCCGAACATATCATCTCTGATTTCCAGCTGAACTTCAAGAGTATCGAGATTATTGACTCTGTCAACAACAAGGAGGTAGTTTGTAGCCTTGTTATCAACGCTTAACAGAGCGGATTCAATCTGAGAGGGGAATACGTTTACGCCGCGGATAATGAGCATATCATCTGTTCTGCCCTGAGGTTTGAGCATACGTACAAGAGTTCTTCCGCATTCGCACTTGTCATAAACGAGAGTAGCAATATCACGTGTTCTGTAACGGATAAGAGGAAGAGCTTCTTTTGTGATACAAGTGAAGACAAGCTCGCCCTGTTCACCTGCGGGAAGTACCTCGAGAGTATCAGGGTCAACGATTTCGGGAATGAAGTGATCCTCGCAGATATGCATACCACACTGGTATTCGCATTCGCAGGAAACGGAGGGACCCATGATTTCGGAAAGACCGTAAATATCGTAAGCTTTTATGCCGAGACCAGCTTCGATTTCCTTTCTCATTTCCTCTGTCCAGGGTTCTGCGCCGAAAACACCTGCTTTAAGTTTGAGGTCATCCTTGCTCATGCCGATTTCGTTCATAAGCTCAATAAGGCTGATAGCATAGGAAGGAGTCATACAAACGATTGTAGAACCGAAATCGCGGAACATTTCCAGCTGACGCTGGCTGTTGCCTGCGGAGGCAGGAATTGCGGTAGCACCAAGCTTTTCTGCGCCGTAGTGCATACCTAAGCC
>JAZNML010000068.1:0-20874 GCA_045579565.1 Ruminiclostridium sp. | reverse complement strand
AATATCTTTTATAATTATTTATATAAAATCCTTGAAAGGAAAGATAATGTGAAAAAACTCAGCAAAGATATTATAGCAATAATTATTATGACGGTTGTGTTCCTTATAAATTTCGGAATACTCTCAGCTTATTATATTTCTGTTAAAAACGACAGCAAGAATGTAAAAGAAGTTTCTCTTTCATCGGGGAAATTTGATGGCGAAGAATATTCTCTTCACGATTTCAATATAAAGATAGGCCCGAGAGGTGGGGATTCGGGTGCATGGAACAAAGACCCCATTACAGATGATGACGGAAACGAACTTCACGGACAGAGTGTTGGTATTATCTATGAGATAATTATTTCGAACACCTGCAACGCAGTTATAACCGAATGGGAAGCCGATGTTTATATGCCTGAATTTGTATGGGTAAATAATGGCTGGAACGGAACATTCGATTTTCATCAGACAACAACGGGCGAAGAAATAACTCAGGTTATCGATCTGCGCGAATATCAGAGCGAGGAAATTCTTCTTGACCATTACATAGACCATACAGGCCCTATGATTCCTCTTCTTGAGGGCGACAGATTTACATATCTTCCCAACAAGGCAAACAATGAATTTCCTCTTGAAGTTCCCTCTGAAACAGAAGATGTAAACAGTTCTTCGATAGTAGGGTTTATAATTTATGTTCCCGACCAGACTGTTGATTACGCCCCCGTTTTCGACGATGTTGTGTTCCGTTATTACCTTAAGAAGAATGTATGGGCGGACCCTGTTTTTATCACACTTTTAGCCTTTGACATTCTCTGGATTGTTCTTATCATAGGTCTTTTCATGTCGCATATAAGGGTAAGAAAACTCGTTAAGCAGCGAAAGCATGACGCAAAAATCATAGAACAATCTATAAAGACATTCATCAACTTTGTTGAAGCGAAAGACCCGAATACAAAAGGTCATTCCGAAAGAGTTGCAAAGATATCTCTTGCTCTTGCAAAAGATATGGGATTTTCTTCTGAAGAATGCAACGATATCCGTTGCATAGCGCTTATGCACGACTGCGGAAAAATAGCAATCCCCGTAAATATCCTTCAAAAGCCTGCCAGACTTACTGATGAGGAATACGAGATTATCAAGCGTCATACCACTATCGGCGGAGAAATGCTCCGTGATTTCAGCTCCATAAATGACATGAACCTCGGAGCCCTTTACCACCACGAGCGTTACGACGGAAAGGGCTATCCCAAGGGGCTTAAAGGCGAGGAAATCCCTGTTATCGCACGTATGATATGTGTTGCAGACTCCCTTGACGCCATGAACAGTAACAGATGTTACCGCCCCAAGCTTACAAAAGAGGTTATACTCTCCGAGCTGGAAAAAAACAAGGGTAAGCAGTTTGACCCGGAAATTGTTGACATTACTCTGAAACTTATAAAGCAGGGTGTTATAAAAATCGATTAAACCTGTAAATAACAAGCACCGCATACAGTAAAATGTATGCGGTGCCTCTGTTTATTTGTCCTTCTGGTTATCTTTAAGACAGCCGTAGGGTTCAAGTCTCTGGCATTGTTCACCCTTTTTACCGCGCTCAATGAGGATTACCTCATTGGGTGGAAGGGTAAGTATATTTTCGGGAGATTTTCCCATGCGGTTGGCTAAAAACTCTGCCGTTTCAAAATCGCTTCCGCCCATATAAAGAATATGGTCGCAGTTATTGACGATAGTCATTGCCTGGGGGTGAGTGTAGATGGTTTTGAGCTGTGTGAGACTCTGCAAGATGATGCTTACAGACAGGTCGCGGGAACGGATTACCGAAATCAGCTTGTCGAAGCCTTCTATACGGGTATTGGTAGCAAAGTCGTCAAGGTAAACCCTTACAGGTACCGTAAGTCTGCCGTCGGGATTCTCGTCTGCCGACTTGCAGAGCCGCTGGAAAAGCTGTGTGTAGAACAGGTTCGCCAGCTTATCGAGACATCTGTCTGTATCGCTGATGTTAAGGAAAACTACTGTTTTCTCCTTGCCTATCATGTCAATGTCAACAGCCTTCGTGCTTGTGAACATATGTCTGAGACCGTCAAATTCCAGAGTGTCAAGCTCCGCTGAAACGTATTGGCAGATACAGCCCCAGGTTTTTTCCGCAGGGAGCGTTGCCTTGAAGCTTAAATACTTGGAGTAGGCGTAAGAACGGGGATGAACGGCTCCCCACTCTTCCAGAAAGGGTATTTCATACTCCTTGTACTGGTAGTCGACGGCTGTTGCCATCTGCTTGAAAACCTTGATTACAGACCACATGTTCTTATCACAGTCGCCTATGGCTTCCAGCACGTAGGCTACCGCACAGGCAACCACAATCCTTGCGGAATTTACCCAGAAGGGATCGTCGGAACAGTCCGTGGGAATCAGGGTGGTAGCAATGCTTAAAATATCCTGCTGGTTGTACCCGTTCTTGTCCTTGCGGACAAATTTAAGAGGGTTGTAGCCGTCGGAGCTTCCGGGGTCGATAAAGTCAATGGTCTTTACCTTGTACCCCTTGGCTCTGAGCCTATCGTAAAGCAGTCTGCAAAGCTGTGATTTGGTGTCCGCCACCACCATGCTTGTATCGTCGGCGGAGAGGATGTTATGAACCACATATCCGCCGCTCTTACCCGCCCCTGAAACACCGACGATAAGGTCGTTATTATTGAGGTTGGTAGTTCTGGTGTCGTTGGAAACCGATTTGCCCTTTGCGAATAATCTTTCGCTTGCGTTGTTAGTAATCTTCATGTCATGTCCTCCTTAAAGTTTAGTTATAATGCCTGTTGCGAGGCCGAAATCCACAGCCTCGCCGCTGTTGAAATAGCTGTCGTCCTTTGTAACCTCGTACACCTCTTCAAGACTCTTCCCTGTTCTCTCCTCAATGATTGAACAGAGTCTCTTCTGACATTCCACAAGGCTGTCAAGGACTGTGCGTATCTGGTGGGGCTTTTTGCCCGCAATGTTACCGCCTGCGAAACTGGGGTCATGAATCATAAGTCTCGCATTGGGCAGCATAAGGCGTTTTTTACCGCCCAAGAACAGAATTGCGCCCATACTTGCGCTGTCACCGATACAGATAGTGGTTACGGGAGAAGTGATAAGCCTCATACAGTCGTAGACCGCAAGACCGCTGTGTACCTCTCCGCCGGGGCTGTTGATGTAGAGCTTTATTTCCTCGCCCTTCCCCTCGCGTTCCAGAAACAGAAGCTGTTTGATAAGCTGTGCGCAGGTCTGGGAATTGACCTCTTCCGTTAAGAATATTTCCCTGTTCTGTAAAAGAACGTCTGTGATTTCGAGTGCCTGATAGCCTCTCGCGCTTTCTCTGATGATGTTTGATGACATAATAGTTACCGCCTTTCTGAGTATGTTGTTTAATGAGCCGTTTAAAAAAAGAGGGCGGTGCTGTCTGTTGTGACAGCACCAAAAACAACTCAAAATATGGAAGAAATAATATGATTACAATTACATTATACCGTGTTTTTTACAGTAGCGGGTCGCCTGCCGGGTGACAGAGAAAATTTTTTAGCCATAATGAAAAGGCGGATTATTTCCGCCTTCCCATTACTCTACGCCTTTCATAATCTCTTTTACAACATCTCCCGCTGTCTTCATTACATACTTCATAAAGTCTTTGTCGTGGTCGCTCTTCCTGAGTAAATAGGGAAACTGCATAATAATGCACTTCATATCCGCCACATCCTCAGGGGTGAGGCTATATGACTCAAAATCCTTCTTGCCTTCGGGAGTGCCGAAATATTCCGACAGCCCCGCGATTTTACAGTATGATGTATTAATCATGTTCATAATGGTCTTCGTATACCCTGTGTAGTCCTTACCGGGAATGCCGAAACGCTTTGTACTCATGTTCTTTTCCCAGTACACCACGGGTTCGTCTATATGCGCTTTCTCATGGTTGATAGCTTCGACCAGCTTCTTACGAAACTTCTTTGAAATAAGCATACCCACATATAGTTCACCCGTATACTGTGCGTAGAATGAGGAGGTATAATAGGATAGGTTCACGCCCTTTCTGAATACGTCAAAGAAGCACTTGTCGTAGCCTTCCATGTCCTCATCGTCAAACACAAACACATTCTTGAATAACATGTTGTATTGCTGCTTTGCGGTTTCTGTTGTCTGTCTTAATTTCTTTGCCATAGCATTGTCCTCCTGAAATTTCATGTGTGGTTGGTTGTAACTTACAATACCATTCTACATCTTTTCACGGTGCATATGGTCGCCTGAAAGGTGACAAAACAAAAAAGACAGCCGTAAAGCTGTCTTTTTTTATGTATCATTTAATTCCGCCCAGCAACTCACAGCCTTTTTCATACAGGATATAGTTGATTTCGTCTATATCGTAGATACGGCGGTTGAAACATTCCTCTACAATAAGGTCAAATTTATCCGCAGGATTAAATGCCTGCCCTACCCTGCTGATAAGGTCACCGGTCTCCTCAACGCTGAGCTTCAACGCCGCCGCCAAGGCAAAGGTGAACCGCTTTGACGGGTGATAGGAGCTGCTTTTGAACTTGCCGAAGGTCTGCCTGTCAATAAGAGCCTTGTTATACACCTCAGAGGGCTTCATTCCCTTATCACGGATTAGATCGTGGAGCTTCGCCCAGAAGCTCTGCTGCTCATTGGCTATAACCTTTTCCCATATAACCTTTCTCTGTTCATTGGTCATAGGCTATCTCCTTTCAACAGGAACCGGTATCAGCATTTCCCTGTATTTCGGTTCTTTGCTTCCTTCTTCTGTATAGAGTGCCATAAAGGGTAATTTCAATACATTATCAACCCCGCGGGTTGCTTCTCTCTCAATTGAGACAAATTCCTCTTCAAGAACAAGACCGCCGATAAATCCCCAACCGGGAAGGCTGTAAACATTCACCGCACATTCAAGGAGACAGCCGATGGAATCCGCAGGGAAATCAGTGTCACCGCCGATAAATTCCTTTGACCAGCAGGTATCGAAAAACATCTGTGTTTCTCTTATGGTGTCGTTGATTACGTTTTGGTCAACCCCTTCGCTGAGAAGGTAATTGAAAAAATCAATACAGTTCAGATGGTAGAAAATATAGCGGAGGCTTTCCTTACTGTCTGTTGTTTCCAATGCCTTTTCCAGAGTAAGTCCGCTTTCGTCACACCAGGGCTTTGCAAATGAAAGATAATAAAGAGTATCACGTGTTTTACCTGCTGATACAGAGGGTAAGTCTTTCAGCTTTTCCTCACGGAAATAAGGGTACTCTGAAATAAGGCTGTCAAACATATCCCACAGGGTAAAATCGTCATCTTCGGTTTTCCCGTACATGTCAAGAAGCAGATTTCTATCCGCCCTGAATCCCTTTACCTCGCTGTCTGCCCAGAAATCAGAGGGTAGAAGCTCCTTCACCTGTGTACTGAAAAATGCGTTTGTTGCCGCTTTGATAAGGGCTTTATCCTTTAAATTGTTATTTGCCATAATTTCCTCCTCAGATATCAAGTCCTTTAAGAAGTCTGTCTGTGTTCTTTTTTCCCTCTTCCGAGAAAAAACAGAGTCCGAAAGGATAAACAAGCAGATAGATTACCGCTTCCTTTGCATCCATGTTTGAAAGCATTCCTCTTTCCCAGTAATCATTTGCCTTGATGATAATTTCGCCGATAGTATCTCCCATATCGGAAACACGGTAGCTGCTGTGGAAATAGCTTTCGCAGGCATACTTTCTTACAAATCCGAGATAGTCATCAAGAGGCAGATTAAAGAATCTGCTGAGGACACTTCGTGGGCTGTCGTCATCGGTACATTCTTCGCACAGATATCCGTTTGCCATCAGAGAAAGACGGTAAAGCATATTCTCCGCTTTATAGGGGAGCCTTCCCGTATAATGATTGTAGCAGTCGATGTACTCTGAGGTATCGTCTATCCAGTCTGAAAAGGTTTCGCCCTTCCAGTCCCCCGTAACCTTCTGCCACAGATAGTTATAGGGGTCATCAGGTTCAGCGTGGATATCCCTGACCTTCATCTCTAAAATACACTTCATATCCTCTGCTATTCTTCTGTAAAGAATGACGGGATTTACTTTGCTGTTCTTTTTCTCAAATTCTTTAAGAGTCATAAGCTTCCTCCTTAAAAGTTTTCCTGCCCATGCAGGTATGACTATATTGTAGCATCTTTTTTGAAATCAGTTGTAACCTTACAGGCGACAAAGTTAATTTTTTAAACACAGCCTATAAGCCAAAAAGTGCATGGCTATCCATGCACCTTTTTTATTCTCTTACAACTATCTCTATATCGCCTGATGCCTTTACGAATGTATACTTTTCATATTTTGTGTTCTTTCCTATACTAACCATGTAAAGCGTTTCAATACCCCTGAAAGCGTAATCATCTATTTCCTCAACGCTGTCGGGAATATACAGCTCTTCAACCTGTCCGCAGAATTCAAAAGCACATTTTCCAATTTTTTTCAGTCCCTCATGGAAGGTTATCCTTCCCAGCTTTTCGCAATGCGAAAATGCAAAGTCTTCTATAACGGTAACAGCCTCAGGAATTTCCACCGACGAAAGAAAGTAACAGTCACAGAATGTACCGTATTTTATTGTTGTGACATTTTCAGGGATTTTTATTTCTTTAATACCGCTTTTCCTGAAAGCGTCGGCAGAGATTTCTGTAACATTTTCGGGAATATTTATCGTATCAACGAGACTAAGACTCATAAAAGCTTTTTCTCCGATAGATTCCAGACTTTTGGGCAGGCTGATTTCCGTAAGGGCTCCGCATCCGCTAAAACACTTTTGCGGAATACTCTTCACACCCTCATGGATATCAACGCGGGTTAAATTAACGCAATCGGCAAAACAACAGGTGGGTAATTCCTCGATATCGCCGGGAATAGTAACCTCTTCAAGCTTATGACAATCACTAAATGCTCCGTATTCCATTATTTTAACATGTGACGGTAATGTAAGCTTTTTTATACCTGTCCGTGCAAATGCACTGCTTTTAAAATAAATCAATTCCGAAGGAAAGCTGATTTCTTCAAGCTCCGGACAAACAGAGAAAGCACCATTCCAGATTTTTTTCAGTTTATCCGGGAAATTTATCTGTTTTAGTTTTTTGCAACAGTGAAAAGCTTCTTCTCTTATTTCGGTTATTTCTTCGGACATAACCACGGAAACAAGATTACTGCAACCTTCAAACGCTTTTTTATGGATTATCGTAACACTGTCGGGGATTACCACGGATTCAAGCTCGTCGCACTCTGCAAATGCGCTCTCGCCTATTTCCGTTATATTATCAGGGATTACTATATTTTTACAATTGGCAGATGATACATATTTTATAAGGACAGAGCCGTTTGCAATAAAATTCATAAAAGTCCTCCATGGTTTGATATGGTAAATTATAACACATTCTTTCCGATAAATCAATCATTGTGAACAAAATACTTGTTAGCTATTGAAAAAAACTGTGAAATATGGTAAAATGTATTTAATTATTTTTTCGAGGTGGCACCATGGCGGAATTAAAAAACGGGACAGAAATATTAAGCGGTTTTACTATCGTTGACGATAAACAAAAAGAAGGTACATACTATAATGTTATCAAAGCCCGCAATGAACAGTGGGAAAAGGATATTGCCGTAAAGCTTCCTATGGATGAAATCATGTGTGATTATCCTGAGGCATATATATATAATTTCCGTAAATGGACAGAGCTTGAAGGCCACCCCTATATTACTCCATGCTACTATGCAGGTATTGTTGACGGTACACCTATGATTCTGACCGAATGGTGCGACGGCGACAGCCTCAGTTCCCTTATAGAAAGCGGAGCTCTTTACAACGGCAACGCCGAACATCAGGAATTGTTTTCTATAAGTATTGCTATCCAGTCCCTTGCGGGACTTTATTACCTCCACAGAAATAATATTGTTCACGGTAATATAAAGCCCTCCAACATCAGAGTCAACCGTAACGGAATTGCAAAGCTCACCGATATTGAGAGCAACGGTTTCTCTTCAATAAATTACTGTGCTCCTGAGCGTATCGAACACCACATATCAGATTTCAGAAGCGATGTGTATTCCTGGGCACTTACCAGCCTTGAAATGTTTATCGGAAAACGCACCTGGGACAAAGGCGAGGAGGTAAGCAGGAATTTCGATTCCATAACAGAAAAAACACGTATCCCGATTCCCGACTATTTTAAAAGAATACTTAAAAAATGCCTTTCCTTGTCCCCCGATGAGCGCATGACCTCACGCAGATTGTCCTATGAATTCAATAGCTCTCAGGATTACCGCAAAGTGTTTAACAAAAACGGAAATCTGCGCTTTGTAAAGGTTATGGAAAAGCTCTCGCCTGATTCTGCATACTACAATAATCTTGCAGTCATGCAGGCATTGATGAACACCAACAAAGAAAGAGCATTTACACTTTTCAACCGCTCATGGTACTTTGATAAAGATAACCCTCATCGTATCTTTAACATGAACTATTACAAATGGTTCCTTGGTATTATTGATACGAAAACCTTCCTTGATGAAACAGAAAAAATCTGCGCCGAGGATAAGGAAATTGCGGAAAAAGTACATAACATCACCGCTTTCACAAATAAATGTATATTTGAAACCGCGGATGTTTTCCAGCCCGAAGGATATAAGCCTGACAGATTCAGTAAGTGTAGCAGATATATTCTTTTCAGAGATGAAGCCGGATTGAACTGGAAGGTCTTTTGTGCAGAAAACAACTCCTTGATTGATGTTTTCCAGACAACAAATATATGCGATTATGACGAAGTGAGCTGTATCATCGATATAAAGTGGGCGGAAGGCTCCCTTACCGACTTTACCCCCGTATTCAGAGACGGGGAGGAAATGCATGATATATCTTTCCCCGAAAGGTCCTGCATAAGCCCTGACGGCAAATACCTTATCACCATGATAAATAACGGTACTACCGCACTGTTATGCTCCAACAAACCGGATGCTCTCCACAGGCTGTATCAGAATAAAATGCCTTCTGTCCCGGATATAATGGACAATTACCGCAAAAAAACAGATTTTATTTCAATTATGGCAAATAAAATGACAGGTAATAAGGATACGGCAGACGCTGTCAGCAACGCATATGCACAATTGACGCCGAGATTAAAAAAACACGGTTTTATCGGTAATAATGTACGGCTTGTAAAAAAACATCTGCCTATCCGCGACTATAATTTCTTTACCGTATATGATTACAATCTGAATCAGAAATTTACCGCAGTCTCTTATAACCCCAAAAGCGAAGAGGATGCCAAAAACCACCTGAGCGGATTCGGCGAATATATGAAGCTCTCCGCCTTCCCCGGTATAAGTGCGCCCCTGAGATATTATGAGTACGAGAAAAGAGTCGTTGCGCTGTACGATGATGCCGTTCCTTTCTTAAAAAACAAATCAGTTGACATTAACCTTACAAATTATGTAATTGGCTCCGCTATTCAGCTCCTTTATACATTAAAGTATCTGTATAACACCTGCAATAAGCTTGTGTACGGATTATCTCCCGATGTTATCATGCAATATGGTTATCTCGATGACAATTTGCAGATTCCATTGGCGAAGGTTTTACTTATCCATATGGAAGACTTCTGGTATTCCTTCAAGTCACCCGAACTAAAAAACGGAGAAGAAAACAGCATATCTTCGGTTTTATATTCCCTTGGTGTTGCGTTATTTGATACAATAACCCAGAGAAGCGATACATTTTATTATGAAAGCCCGAAATACAAAAATGAATCTTTTGTTGATACTGTCCGCATGACATCGGAAAAATTACTCAAAGAATTACCCTCCCTTGATGCAAGGGTTATAGAATTTATCGAAAAGCTTACCGAAACAGACCCGAAGGACAGATTTACCCTCGATGAAGCAATCAGTTTCCTGAAAACACATTATCCCGAACTCGACAAAGCGGTAACCGATTTTTACACCGACTTCGACGAAAAGGACAACAAGGCAAATTACCTGAATAACCTTGCTGTAAGCTATGCAATCGATGGTAACCGCGAGCTTGCGGAAAAGACCCTTGACGAAGCACTGAAAATTGACGACCGCAACTGCGTTGCCGTGTATAATAAGCTGTTTATGGAATATTCAGAAAAAAATTCACGCACGGATTCTGATATTTTCCATAAGCTGAAAGCCCTTAAAAAACGTATAAACGAGGGAACAGAAAACGAAGGGAAAAATGACCGTCATATAACCCTTACAAAGATTATAACACTCGGTGATTTGTATGACGAAAACGGTAATCTTATCCGGTACAGAACTTCACCCAAGGACAAGCTGTATACCACCGCTGACGGCGATAACCTTCTCCTGTATCTCAATGAACATGACCTTTGCATACATCTGGGCAACGATGAATACAACAGAAAGCCCTATATTTACAGAATCCGCAAGGCTTATGATTCAACCATGGATACAAAGGAGCAGACCCATGGTCTTGAATGGCTGGAACAGCATTTGCCCGCGGAGGCAGACCGTAGCTTCGCTGTGCGGAAAAACAAGTCGCGTATTATTCTCGGCAGACAGGAGCCCGGCAAATTCATCCCTATGGATTCCATAGAAGAGGTTGCAGGCGCATATTGTTTCGTCAAATTTTATGGTGATACAGCTGAGGACCGTATTGCTGTATTGAAGAAAAATGCTACCATTGAAATTTACTCTGTACCTTCTTACAAAGAAAGCTATATCTTATGCTCAGGTACTGTAAATAAGCTGGACAAAGACTTTGAAAAAGGAGAAATCACAATTGATATGGAAGATAACCAGAATATTCTTTCCGATGACGAATTAACAGACGAGGAAATCTACGAAGAAACCACCCTCGATGAACTGGCACGCCAGTACGGTAACGAGGTCTATATCCCCGTCTTTGAAGAATATACAAGCATTACGGATACCTTGAAGCTGATTTCAGCGCAGAATAAGGTTATGCTTGAAGATATGCTGAAAAAGGTCAAGGGACAGGACCACGTAGTACATACCGTTTGTGACGCAATCTTTGACGCTCAGGCATTCATATGCCGTGAAAAAGACCGCCGCAGACCTATGCTGGTGTTCACCTTTGCAGGTCCTCCCGGTGTGGGTAAGACCTTCCTCGCCGAAACACTTGCGGAGAATCTGAAACTACCCTTTGCACGCTTTGATATGACCGAATATTCGGGACATCATACCCATGAAGGTCTTATCGGCTTTGAAGCTGCCTGGAAAGGCGCAACACCCGGTAAGCTTACATCCTTTGTAAAGGAAAATCCCAAGTGCGTTCTTTTATTTGATGAAATCGAAAAAGCCCACGCAAATGTAATTCAACTCTTTTATCAGCTTCTTGATGAAGGCGCTCTAACCGATAAGTATTTTGCTACCAAAAAGGATGATAACGGCGAACACGCAGACGAAAAACGCGGACTGGTCAGCTTTAAGGATACTATCATAATCTTCACCACAAATGCAGGCAGAAGCCTTTATGAAGGCGCATTTATGGAAAATTGCGCAGGGGTTACCAAAAAGACATTGCTCAACGCTCTCACCACCGAGAAAAATCCTCAGACAGATGAGCCCTTCTTCCCCACAGCTATCGTGAGCAGAATTGCAACAGGCTACCCTGTTATTTTCAACAACCTGAAACCCTACAACCTTATCCAGATTATCAATGGCAATTTCCAAAAAACCAAGAAGACCCTTGAAGAAACCCACTATTTCCAGATTGAAGCAGATAATGATGTTATGCTGTCATTGTTGTTCAACAACGGCGGAAGAACAGATGCCCGCCAGATTTCAGCATCGGTAGCTCCCTTCATAAAGAGCGAAATCAAGAAGGCATTAACCAAAACAAACAGGTTTGATATTGTTAAATTCCGCTTTGTTGCCAATTATAAGAAATCCGATAACAATCAGGAAATCTCCGACATTTTCAGAGCAGGAGGTAATACCAGCGTTCTTATTTATTCCAGCGGAATTGTCTTTGACTATTGTACGGACATGCTGGGTGACGGCTTCACCGTATACCACGCAGGCAGCATAGACAAAGCCTGTGACCTTGCGGAGCAATACGATATAGGCATTGTCCTTATTGACATCAGCCACAAGGATAGTGATTCACTCATTTATACCAATGTTGCCCACAATACCATATACTCTTCAATGGCTGCTGATAAATGGAAGGATGCAACCCGTCTCTTTACTGTCCTTCGTGAGAAGATGCCTGAGCTTCCCATATATCTCATTGAGGATTCAGCAGAAATTACCGACACACTGCTTTCAGACTTTGTAACAAAGGGTGCCCGCGGTAAAATCAATATTGCACCCTCTGAAAACGAACAGTCCTTCCCGGCTGTTCTCACAGAAATCGCAGAACAGCTCTACATGGAAAAGAAAGCCTGGGAGCTTGCTGCAAGAAGTAATATTCTTACCTTTGATACCGTTCCGCGTATCGAGAATGATACAATAGTCATCGAGCTGAGAAACTACGAGCTTAAATTCGCTGTTGATGCCGATGACGCATCCTCCGTACTCTCCGATATGGAAAGACCTGATATTACCTTCAAGGACGTAATCGGCGCAGAAGAAGCCAAGGAGGACCTTAGAGAATTTATCAGCTACATAAAGAACCCAAAGAGCTATACCTTCAACGGTAAGGAAGTACCCAAGGGCATTCTCCTTTACGGTAACCCGGGCACAGGTAAAACCTACCTTGCAAAAGCCATGGCGGGCGAATGTAAGACAACCTTCATTCCCGTAAATGCCAGCGACCTTGTATCCTCCTCACGAGGCTCGGGACCTGCCGCAATACATGAGCTGTTCCAGAAGGCAAGACGTTATGCGCCGTCTATTGTATTTATCGATGAGGTTGACTCAATCGGAAAGGACCGTGCCTTTGCCTCCGAAATAACACAGAATACCCTGAATGCTCTCCTTACTGAAATGCAGGGCTTCAACAACAATACAAAACGCCCTGTATTTGTAATTGCCGCTACCAACTATGATACAGAATACAGATTCGGCTCCGCAGGTAAGCTTGACGGTGCATTTGTGCGCCGCTTTGACAGGAAGATAAAAATTGAGCTTCCCGATAAGAATGAACGCATCCAGCTTATCAATATGCTTCTGGGTAAGCTGAGAAAACACAATGTCACATCCGAGGATATTGATAACATTGCCGACCGTACAACAGGAATCAGTCCTGCTATAATTACAAATATTTTCCAGAATGCGCTGAAAAAAGTGCCCGACGGCGAAGCCCTCAGCGGCAAGTACCTTGACGAAGCACTGGAAACAGAAATGTTCGGTAAGAAGATAAAGCGCAGTGATGAGGAAATTCTCCGCACCGCTCAGCACGAATGCGGCCACGCCATTATCTATAGGCTTACAGGCTATACACCTGCATACCTCACCGTTGTTGCGAGAAGCAATTTCAACGGTTATATGCGTCATTCAGACGAGGAATTAAATTCCACCACCGCAAACAAGCAGAAGCTCCTTAACAAGATACGCACAAGCCTCGGCGGACGAGCTGCCGAAGTCGTGTGCTACGGCGATGAGGAGGGTCTCGGCGCAGGTGCATCCGCAGACCTTAGATATGCAACAGCTATTGCTTATGATATGATTACCCGGTACGGTATGGATAAGGAAACGGGACTTGCTGTATGGGATGATAAGACAGCCTTCCAGTCGGAAGCTATCCGCAAGCGTGTCAATGAAATCCTCGAAAACGAGCTTGAAGAAGCTAAACGGCTTATTAATCTGAACAGGAAAAAGTTTGATAAGCTGGTTTATGCTCTCGTAAAGGAAAACAGACTTTCCGCAGACCAGATTGACAAGATTCTGGGAAAAACGCTTAAAACAAAATAAAGCTTTTGAAGAGGTGATTAAATGGATGAAATAAAAAACGGCACTATCCTGCTGGATTATTACAGAGTTGTAAATAATAAAGCAAGACAGGGTGCCACCTCTACAATTATGAAAGCATATAACGATGCCTGGGAGAAGGATATTGCCGTTAAGATTCCCCACGAAGAATTCTTTTCCGACAACAAGAATGACTTTTTCAGCGAATGCCGTATCTGGACAAACCTCCCCGTACATCCGTATATCATACAATGCCATTTCGCCGGCGCAGTAGATAACACGCCCATGCTCTTTCTGGAATGGTGCGACGGCTGTAATGTAAAGGAAATGATTGCAGAAGGCAGCCTTTACGAAGGCACCGCCGAAGAACAGCAGAACCGCATCATAAGTATCGCTATGCAGAGTATTGCGGGTATTGTTCATGCCCACGCAAACGGCGTTATTCACAAGGATATAAAACCACAGAATATTATGGTCACAAAGGGCGGCATGGCTAAGCTGACCGATTTCGGAAGTGCCGACTCAAAGTACAATTCCTACACCTGTGAGTATTGTTCTCCCGAACAGCTTACAGGCAAAAAGATTACCGAAAAAACCGACGTTTTCTCATGGGCTGTTACCTGTATAGAAATGTTCTGCGGTAAATGCACATGGAGCAGCGGTAACGAAGTAAGTAACTTCTTTGAATTTGTCACAAACAAGGCTGTTGTGGAAATCCCCCCTGAACTGAAAGAGCTGCTGCGCTCCGCCCTCTCCATGTCACCAGATGACAGACCCTGTTCAAAAACGGTTATGGAAACCCTTGGAGAGCTTTTCGGAAGGCTTATGGAAACAGATAAGAATCTGAGGTTTTTCAGAAGACTTCCCGATACGGAAACAGACCCCGACTACCTCAACAACAAAGCACTCAGCATGGTATTCGTTGACGAAAGCAACTACAAGAATGCCATTCCCTATTTCGATAAGGCAATAAGCATTAACCCGAAGCAGATAAATGCTGTTTACAACAAACACTGTATCCTGTGGGTGAATGGCGAGATAACCGCCGACGAATTTGTGAATGCGGTGTTTGACCATGAGGCAACGGAGGAGACCTTTACAGAAGAGGTGCTTTCCGCAACTCAGTTTTCCGTGGCATATGCCATAGAGTGTACTAATGCCGAAACAGGCGAAAGCTACCGCCCGTTCAGGTTCAATACAGACGGAAACTGCATCATTTTCTGCGACGAAAAACACGGCGGTTGGAAAATCCTTGATATCAGCCGTATGGAAATTATAGACAATTTCATATTGGACATGATGCCCACAGCGGAACAGCTTGAAAAAGCAACCGACATAAAATGGGAGAATAATGCAAATACAGGTTTTCTTCCGGACAGAATCCCACGTATCAACGGCTTGCCGCAGTATTCCCCTGAACAGCTGTATGACTTCTCCTGTATGAACCATCAGGGAACCACACTTGTAATAAGGCTGGAAAATACAGCTTATATCTGCTTCCGTTCTGCAAGCAGGAATTGCAGACTATCCCAGTCGCCCATGCCCTCTTCCGAGGAAATGGCAGACGCTTGTCTTGAAAAATTAAAAAATAAAAAAACTGAAAGTGAGGAAAATATGCCACTTTTCTTTAATGGTGATACTATCGGCAGGGATACCGTTATTCTGGAACATCTTGTTTCAGATGAAACCGACGGTATTATCGAAGAGATTTATTCTGTATATAATTACAGTCTTGACAGAAAATTACGTATGCATCTGTATTCCACAGATGACTCCGAAGTACTGAACAGCATTGCCGATAAGGTCGCATTGCTGGCAAACGTGTCTTTTGTCGCTAATATTATAGGACCGGTAATGAACGTATACAACGATAAATACGTTTGTTGCTTTTATGACGAATGTGACGAGTTACAGCCGGTACACGAGGCATATATCCGCGAAATCAATGAAGAAGATTTTGCAAATTATCTTATTGCAATTGCCTATACCACAATACACGCCCTCAACATCTGCAATACCCATCCGTTTTCCTTTGTTCACGGCGGTATCTGTCCCGAATCGTTTTTTTTAGATATTAAGAATATGTCTCGCAATATCTCTTATCCTATGACAAAGCTCCGTTTTAACCCCATAAACACACCCACAAGTTATTTTACCGCCCCCGAACAACACAACGGCGGTGAATTAACTCCAAAAACCGATGTTTATATCTGGGCTGTAACAATTCTCTTCCTTATTGCATGGAACGGAAATATGGATATATATGATCTGTATGAAGATGCTACACCTGAGGAAATGCTTGCCTTTGCCAATACATTTGACACCTCCTTCACAAAGGTATTTACGGATATTATGGATTTATTAAAGGATTGTCTTGCGGAAAACCCCGATGACCGACCTGACCTGGAATATCTTACCATCAGGTTCAGACGTATTATAGGTGATTTTTTTGACGATGCCTTATATTTCACGATGGATGACCTTGACGCGTTCACTTTAAACGGCATTGCGCTCTCAAATATTCACAATGACTGGTATTCAAACGCAAAGGAAGTTCTTAACCGCGCAATCGGTAAATACCCGGATTGCTTCTCAATTAATTACAATAAGCTTGTTCTTGAAATAAACGCAGGAAACAAGCCTATAACCGAACTGGAAGGACTAAAAAAAGCCACTTGCAAAGATGAATTATTTGAACAGGTAATGACTCAGCAAAGCCCCCGTAAAGTCAAGACCATAAAGCTTACAAATATCAAGGACTCCGAAGGAAACAAAATCACCTGCCGCTTTTCCGACAACGACACTATTTATACAAGCTATGACGGCAGCAAGCTGATTATTCAGCTGGAAGAAATCAAGCTCGCCTTATTTATAGACCTCAGAAGCGGTAAGGTTATTGAAAGCTCGGATAATCTGGCGTCACTCATGTTTGAATACCTTGACTGTAGATGGAAATCGCTGGATTTACCCTTCTCCTGCAACCAGAATTTCTCTGTATGCGTTTCAGATAAGGGCTTAATCTACGGCCACACCTCAAAGGATGCACCTGCCGGTACCGAGCCTGACCCGGATTCTTTCGGTTACGGTGAAATCAAGGATATCACAGGCTGCTACGCCTTCTTCACCGATTTTACGGAAAATACTCCTGTTCATATGGTTGCGGGACAGAGCGGAAAAAACAGTATCGTAATATATGATATCGGTCTTACTCCATGCAGATATATCACAAGCAGTTTTTCAGATTGTCGCGTTAAATTATCAAAATATGATGGATACTCACCCGATTCAGACAGTATTGAGTCGAGGCTCAGAAATAAGACTATTGAAGATTTCGGCGATTATCTCAGCGTAAGAGCCTTTAACTGTCTGAAAAGAGCGGGCTACAATACCATGGGCGAGATTTTAGACCTTACCGATGAGGAATTCAACAGCATACCCCATATTAATAAGAAAAATGTAATACGTATCCGCCAGGCAATTATAATTGACAGAACCGCAATGAGATGCCCGGGCACAAATGTTTTTTATCTGCTTGATTACACCTTCCTTGAACCCTATCTGAGTATTGAAAACTTTGAAATCCTAAAAAGTATGGCAAGTGAAAACGGCTTGATACTTGCAAATCTGACTTCAAAAAAGGAATGCGAGTTTGAGGAATGGTTCAAAGAAAATCCCCAGAACGCACCCGATGACATTTCAGAGTTTGCAAAGAGCATACGCGAGGCACTCAGAACAGCCGAAGAAGACTTCAACGATATCACTATGAGCGTAAGTTTTTACACCATGGAGAATATTGAAAATGAAGCTGATGATTTTGATGAAGAAGAGGATAGTGACGAGGTTCAGTACTCCGATGAATCACTGGAACAGCTTATTTCCGCCAACAACAATATGCGTGCACAACTTCTGTCCACTGTAAAAGGACAGGACCATGTGGTGCATAAATTCTGCGATACAATACTTGACTCGCTGGCATTTTCAAGACATATGGACAACAACCGTCCTCTTGCTGTATTTACCTTTGCGGGACCTCCCGGAGTGGGTAAGACCTTCCTTGCGGAACAGACGGCAAAGCTTATGGGCTGGCCCTGTAAACGCTTTGATATGACCGAATATTCAGACCACCAGTCACAACAGGGGCTTATCGGTTTTGAATATACCTGGTCAAATTCACAGGAGGGTGTGCTTACATCCTTCGTAAGAGAAAATCCCAGATGCATTCTCATATTTGACGAAATCGAAAAGGCGCATAAAAATGTAATCCACCTGTTCTACCAGATGCTTGAAGCAGGTGTGCTTACGGATAAATACCATGCTACCCGTAAGCATAAGGATTCAGATGAATACGTTGATCCGAAACGCGGTTTAACCTCCTTCAAGGACACAATTATCATCTTCACCACAAATGCCGGCCGTGCGCTGTATGAGGGTGCATTCAGCGACAATTGCGCAGGAGTCAGCACAAAGACCCTGCTCAACGCTCTCAGCACAGAAGTAAATCCCCAGACAAAAGAGCCCTTCTTCCCTACGGCACTGGTAAGCAGAATTTCAACAGGCTGTCCTGTTATTTTCAATAACCTGAAACCGTACCATCTAACCGAAATAATCAGAGGTGCCTTTGATACAAATGCCAAGCTTGTAAAGAGGGTGCATGATATTGATATCGAAGCGGATAACGACGTGATTCTGTCATGGCTTTTTGCAAGCGGAGGAAAGAGTGATGCACGCCAGCTTTCGTCAAATACAGGTCCCTTTTTCAGAGAAGAAATCAAGAATGCTATGGAAAAAACCGAGCGGTACGATATCAAAAAATTCCATTTTACCGCTGATATTGACGCAGACACGTGCAGCAGCGAGGTTTACAGCCTGTTCAGAGAAACAAAGAACACAAATGTGCTTATTTATTCCAGCGAAACCACCGCAGAGGTTTGCAGCAGTTGTCTCGGCGACAATTTCTCCTTCTACCATGCGGATAATTTCGATGCAGCCTGCATGATTGCGGAAAAATACGATGTTGATATTATCCTTCTTGACATTGCGCACAGGGACAATAACTCTATTATGCTTACGACTGTTTCCGCAGGGCTTACAAACTACTCCTCCAAGTCCGCAAGTGCCTGGAAAGACGGTTACCGCCTGTTCAAATTCCTTCGTGAGAAAATGGGCGAGCTTCCTATTTATCTGCTGGAAGATACAACCTTCCCCATAAGCAGCTCCTTGCTTTCGGATTTCGTATGCGCCGGTGCAAGAGGCAAAATACCGCTGCCCTTGTGTATTGACGGCGACGATACCGTCTTTGCGAATACACTCAACAACATCGGTAATCAGCTTTACATGGAAAAGAAGGCATTTGAGCTTTCACAGAAAAGTAATGTGCTTACCTTCGATACCGCACCTATGGTGAAGGATAACGAAATTGTAATCGAGCTGAGAAACTTCGAGCTGAAATTCGCTGTTGACGCTGATGACGCATCCTCTGTCCTCTCCGATATGGAAAGACCCGACATACGTTTCAAAGACGTTATCGGCGCAAGTGATGCCAAGGAAAGCCTGAAAGAATTTATAAAATACCTGCAAAACCCCAAGAGCTATACCCTTACAGGTAAAACCGTTCCAAAGGGCGTGCTCCTCTATGGTAACCCCGGTACAGGTAAAACCATGCTTGCAAAGGCTATGGCAGGCGAATGTAACATTCCCTTTATCGCCACAAACGCAAGCTCCTTCGTAAAACAATACTCAGGCACAGGTCCTGCCGCAGTGCGCGAGCTTTTCGCCAAGGCAAGAAAATATGCTCCCTCTATTATATTCATTGATGAGGTGGATACCATAGCAAAACAGCGTACAGGCAGCAATACAGGACAGGCTGAGGAGAATACCCTCAACGCTCTCCTTGCGGAAATGGACGGCTTCAACACAAATACCAAGCGCCCTGTTTTCGTTATTGCGGCTACCAACTACGATAAATCACAAAATACAGACTCTATCGGTAAGCTTGATGATGCGTTCATGCGCAGATTTGACCGCCCCATAAAGATAGAGCTTCCCGATAAAAAGGAACGTATCCAGCTTATCAACATGCTGTTGGGTAAGCTGAGCAGCCATAATGTCACCGAAAAGGATGTTGAGTCAATTGCCGAAAGAACAGCATACATAAGCCCCGCAATACTCACAAACATTTTCCAGACCGCCCTGCGTAAAATGGCAGACGGGGAAAAGCTCAGCGGAAAGCACCTCGACGAAGCTCTTGAAACAGAAATGTACGGCAAGGAATATAAGCGTTCTGAGGAGGATATGCTCCGTACCGCCCGTCACGAATGCGGACATGCGCTCCTTTATGCCATTTCTGGTCATACTCCCGCTTATCTCACGATTGTAGCAAGAGGTAATTTCAACGGATATATGCAGCTGTCTGACGAGCACCTCAATGAACGCCACCACAACAAGCAGGACCTCCTGAACAGAATATGCTCCATGCTTGCGGGACGGGCTGCGGAAATGGTGTATTACGAAAATGAAGGCATGGGAACAGGTGCTTCAAGCGACCTTGAACATGCTACCGCCCTTGCCTGCTCCATGGTTACAAAGTTCGGTATGGACGAGGAATTCGGTCTTGCTGTATGGAACGATGAGGCTGCATACAAGTCCCCCGAGGTAAGAAAGAGAGTCAATGAAATTCTCCTGAGCCAGCTTAACGAAGCAACAAGAATCATCAAGCTGAACAAAACAAAGTTCGATAAGCTTGTTGCTGAGCTTGTAAAGGAAAACAGTCTCTCCGGCGACCGTATTGAACAAATACTGGGTAAAAAGCTGAAAAAATAAAATACAGGCATAAAAAAGCGCCCTCATTACGAGGGCGCATTTCAGCCTGTCGATAAACCCACGCATCGCAAAAATGCAGATAAACGATTTATAACAGTAAAAATATAAAATTTTATATAAAAAGATTTACAGAGCCGTGAAAACGGCTCTGTAAATGCATTTTTGCTTACTTCGTCAAAAG
>JAZNML010000067.1:0-20557 GCA_045579565.1 Ruminiclostridium sp. | reverse complement strand
GCCTCCGACTTTTTGCGCCAACCCAGGGCTGAAGCTTTCCTGAAAGACGAACAAGTGTCATCTTGGGCATTGTTGTATAGTATGTGCCGCCGCCCATTGCAACTGCAACGTCAAGACCGCCTGCACCGATAGCGATCATGCCGATACCGCCGCCTGTTGGTGTATGGCTGTCAGAACCGATAAGTGTCTTACCGGGAACACCGAAACGTTCAAGGTGAACCTGATGACAGATACCATTACCGGGACGGGAGAAATAAATACCATGCTTCTTTGCAACTGAACCGATAAAACGGTGGTCATCAGCGTTTTCAAAACCGGATTGGAGTGTATTGTGGTCGATATAAGCTACACTGCGTTCTGTTTTTACTCTCGGAACACCCATAGCCTCGAATTCGAGATACGCCATTGTACCTGTTGCGTCCTGTGTAAGAGTCTGGTCGATTCTGAGTCCGATTTCTGTACCCTTTACAGGTTCACCGTCAACAATGTGCGCACGAAGTATTTTTTCTGTTAATGTAAGTCCCATTTAAATGCCTCCTTAAAAAATAACTATTCTTATTTTACTATATTTATATAGTGTTTGTCAAGAAAAAAACAGGTTTTTTTACATTATACGTGCTTATTTATTGTTTTCAATAAGAAAACTCGTGGTAGTAACCGTTTACATATTGACTTGAAAAGCATTTGGTGATATAATTACAATGTATTTTTATGTGCCGGAATGGAGTGAAATAGTTTGCGAAAAAGAAAAAATACAATAAGAATATTGTCATTTATTACAGCTGCAATTATGACCCTCTGCTCATGTCACGAAAATACAGAACCCGTTGTTACAGTAAATAACGGTAATTTAAACGGCATTTTATTGGAAAGCACTTCAACCGCTTTAACAGCTGTTTCTATTCCGCCGATTACAAGTATTGATACGGAAAATACCAGTGATACAATCAGTGAAATTTCAGAGAAAACAGAAGAAACCACAAAAGCTCCCGCTGAAACCACTGCGACAACCACTACCGCTGTTGTCACCACTACAAAAAATACTACAACTACTGTTGCTACAACAAAAAAAACAACCACAACAGCGATAACAACTACTCCTGTAACTACAACTACGTCAAAGACAACCACTACAAAAAACACCACTACTACTCCGATTGCTACCACAACAACAAAAGCAGAAACGATAACACCTGCACCTGTCAATGAAGTAAGAGGAGTTTGGATTTCCTATCTCGAAATATCTACCTTACTGAAAAACAAAAGCAAGGCTGATTTCAGAAGTGCTGTTGATAAAATCTATGATAACTGCGTATCCCTCGGCATTAATACCGTTTATGTGCATGCCAGAGCTTATGGTGATGCCTTCTACTCATCAAGCCTGTTTCCAACAAGCAAGTATCTTTCGGGAACAATCGGACAGAAAACAGACTATGACCCTTATGAAATTCTTATAGATGAAGCCAGAAAGCACGGACTTTCTTTTCATGCCTGGATTAATCCGCTGAGACTTTGTACAAACGAAGATATGCAAGTCATCTCTTCGGATTATATCATAAAAAAATGGCACGATTCAGAATACAAAGGTAAATACATCGTAAACGTAAACGGTACCTGGTACCTGAACCCCGCTTACAGTGAGACTATTCAGCTGATATGCGACGGAGTTAAGGAAATTATAAACAAGTATGATGTTGACGGGGTTCATATAGATGATTATTTCTACCCTACCACTGATTCATCATTTGATTACTCAGCGTTTTCATCAAGCGGTTATTCTTCGCTTTCTGCTTTCAGAATAAATAATTGCAACAACCTTGTAAAAGCTATCTACAATACCGTTCATAACAACTCATCAGACGTTGTTTTCGGCGCAAGTACACAAGGCAGCATCGAAAACAACATAAATATGCTTTATGCAGATGCAGAAAGCTGGTGTAAAGGCGGCTATATCGATTATTTCGCTCCGCAGATTTACTACGGATTTGATAACGGAACCCAGCCATTTGAAAAATGCACTGACAGATGGGTTAAAATGGTGCAAAATACAGATGTAAAGCTGTATATCGGACTTGCGGTCTACAAAATTGGCAAGGAAGATACCTGGGCAGGCGGCGGAAAATGGGAATGGTGCAACACAGAAACCATGCTTAAAAGACAAACTCAGTACGCACGTAAAAAAGGCTGTGACGGAATTGTTCTTTACAGCTATAATTATATTTTTACCAGCGGATATGTATCTCCCGCTATAAACAAGGAAATTTCAAACCTGAAACCTTTGCTTTCAGATTAGAAAGGATTTTTAACACTTTATGGAATTATTAAAAAGGCTTACTTCGATAATATGTGCTGTTTCAGTTATTGCCACAATACACGGAACAGATGTTACAGCATTTGCCGAAAATCAGCCCGAAACAGACTCGCTTACAGAAACAACCGAAGAATCATCTGCTGATATATCATCGGATAGTAACGAAATTTACGATTCAGGCGATTATCAGTACATGTTCACTCTTCCGAATAATATGAGAGCATCTGTCATTACTCCCGGCGTGGATTATTGTCTCGGAGAGCAGGACAATGAAACAGTAACGGCAGAACTTGAAAATATCTTTTCAAACTTCGCTGAAATAGGTCTTAATACCGTTATTATCAACACAGTTTACGAAGAAGGTTCATATTACAGTGTAGATGTGAACGAAGATAGCCAAGCATTTGACCCTACGGCTATTGCTGTAAGCACAGCCTATAATTACGGTGTTTCACCTTATGTTGTAATGGATATAAGCCACTTGCTTTCAGATTGCAAGAACGGTGCAAAGCAGATTGATACTCTGATTTCAAAAGTACACCGCTTCGCACTTAAATATCCGTGTGACGGTATAATCATCGATGACTACTACATACGCAGAAATACCGAAACCTTCGGTGAATATATGGATGACGGCTCCGGTATCGGTTATACAAACTGGCTTTACGATACAGCAGAACAGCTGTTCAGTACAGCTGCTGATATTGTTCATATGACAAGCAACTCCATTGCCGTTGGTTTTATGATAAACGATATGTGGGCAAATGCTTCCACAAATCCCGATGGAAGCGAAACAGAAGACAGCACTCAGGCTTATTATGACGGTTATTCCGATACTAAAAGCTTTATTGAAAATAATTACGTCGATTTTGCTATGTTAAGAGCATACGGCTCTCTTACCGATGGAATGCTCCCTTTTGAAACCGTAACAGGCTGGTGGGGTGAGCTTACCTCTGAACATGATATGCCGATGTATATCGTTCACTACAACGAAAAAATAGGAACAGACTATGTTGGCTGGAGTGCTGAGGACCAGTTGCTCAGACAGCTTACAGTTGCAAAGAAAATAGACAGTTATAATGGAAGTATCTTCAACTCTTACGACAGACTTTTACAGAATCCGCTGGGTACTACCACAACTCTTACATCGTATTTCAATGAACAGATCAACGAAGAATCCCTTTTCGATGATCTCAGAATGCAGTCTCCCGTAAAGCAGAACTTTACAACAAGCGAACCGAATGTAACATTCATGGGAAGCTTTGATAGTAATTTCCCTGTTTATTTCAACAATTCTCCCATTCAGCTCAATGATGCAGGTAATTTCTACTTTACAAAAGACCTTAAAGTAGGCGTCAACACCTTTACTTTCACGCATAAATCCAAAACAATCACTTATAAAATCGAACGTAAGATTGTTGTTATGAAATCCATAACAGCCTCAATCTCCGAAGGAAAAACCTTGCAGGTTGACGGAGGAACAAAAATAAATCTTTCCGTAAAAGCATACAAAGGCTCGGATATTTATGCAATGATTAACGGACAGAAGGTTGTACTCACAGAAAGCGAATCCAAAACCAACGAAGACGAAGATGATGCTAACTCCTGGTATGTGCGTTTTAAAGGCACATACACCGTTCCGGATGGTATAATAGGCCAGGAACAGAACTTAGGTACTATTAAAATTTACGGTTCTAACAGCGGATACAGTATGGAAGTTTTAGGTGCTAATGTTATCGTAAACGCTGAGCCTGAACCTGTTATCGAACATAAAGCTGAAATGTTTGACGCTAACAGCGTAGGCACAGGCGAAGTAATCGGTAATCTCGAATCTCTTTACAAGGAATCCGACAGCGTCACATACGTAAAAACAAGCTCAGACTACACTATTGTTTACGACGGTAAAACCGCCGATGATATCCCTTCCCCTGATTTTTCACAGCTACCCGCAGGTACGATAGAACCCTATAAATCTACCTCAGGCAGCTACTACCTTACAGAATCAGGTAAACGTATTGCCCAAAGCTCATCTACACTTGCAGACGGGCATGGTATCGAGAAGAACGCTCTGTTAGTCAAAGCAACCGGTACATCCAACGGTAAGAGCTACATAAAAATAAACATGGATTACAAAACCAGCTTCAATATCAGACTGGTTGGTAATAGTTATTACACAGCATGGGATGGAGACTATAATCTTAACTCCTTTGCAGCAACTCATGTTTCTATTGTGTTTGAAAACGTAACAAGTGTTACAAAGCTCCCCTCTTTTGAAAACAACATGGTTTTCAGCGCAGGCAAATGGGATACCGTAACCGAGGACAATGGTACTAAATTCCGCTTATTGTTAACCCTCAGACAGCCCGGTGTTTATGCGGGTCACGGCTCATATTATGACAGCAACGGCGACCTTATGCTCACCTTCGGTGTTCCCACAAATTCACTGAGCGGTATGACAATTGTAATCGACCCAGGACACGGATACGGTAAGTCCGCAACCACTCTTGACCCAGGTGCTATCGGTGAAGTCGTAGAACAAGAAGTTGTACTGGCTATTTCAAAGAAACTCGCTTCTGCACTTGAAGATGCAGGTGCAAATGTTGTCAGACTTAAAAGCGAAAGCCAGTTTATTCTTACAAAGGAAAGACCGATTTATGCCCGTGGATATGGATGCGACTTATACTTATCTGTTCACGCTAATAAGGCTTCAGGCAGCGCGAAGGGTACCGAGGTTTATTACTTCACCTCTTATTCGCAACCTCTTGCATCCTCGATTTCAAGCAGCGTTTCTTCTTATTTCACAAGCAATGTTTATTCCGACGGCGCAAACAAGAACAGAGGCGCCAAATACAGCTACTATCATGTAACGCTACAACAGGATTTCCCATCAGTTCTTATCGAAGTCGGATTTGTTGACAATATTGAAGACGCTATGGCTATGGCTTCATCATCTCACCAGAAGGGTATTTCCAAGGCAATAGTAAGCGGTATAAAGAACTACCTTTCACGAAGCTCAATTTCCTATGCTTCCGATGGCTCAACAAATGTTGATGTACCTGATAAAAATGAAACGGGAGAAACTACTTCGGCAGAAACTACAACAGTGCCTGAGGAAACAACCATTCCTGATGAAACGAGTGCTTCTGATTCTGCACAGTCATCAGATTCTGCTGTAAGTGATACAGTTACTTCTGCTCCCGCTGATACAACAGCTCCTTCATGGAATACAGCACCGGGTGAAACAGAAAATACCGTTGAAACCACCACATTGCCAGCAAATCCTGAGGAATCCACAACCGCAGGCGGATGGTTTGATGGTGTAATTCCGGAAGCTTAAAAAGTATTAAGCAAAGTTTTTTTAAAAAATAGGCAAAATAGCTTGCAATTGAAGACTTTTTCTGATATAATAGTTAAGGTCTTTGCCCGCAAGCTATTTTTTGCTTGTGGAAATATAAACCTGTACAAAGAAAGGAATGGTATTAGCAATGCCGGCAAGTATAGTAGTTGGTACCCAGTGGGGCGACGAGGGAAAAGGAAAAATTATTGATATCATCGCTTCAAGAGCTGATGTTGTTGTTCGTTCACAGGGCGGCAATAACGCAGGTCATACAGTAGTAAACAATGGTGAAACTTATAAGCTTCACCTCATCCCCTCAGGTATTCTTTATAAGGACACTCTCTGCCTTATCGGTGCAGGTGTAGTTCTTGATCCTAAGGACTTTATCGGAGAACTTGACACTCTCGGTGCAAGAGGTGTTTCTTTTGCAAACCTCAGAATTGACCCCAGAGCTCATGTTGTTATGCCCTGGCATATTACTCTTGATGGTTTATCCGAACAGTTCAGAGGCAACAGCGATATCGGTACAACAAAGAGAGGTATCGGTCCTACTTACATGGATAAGTATGAACGCTGCGGTATCAGAGTTTATGATTTAATCAATCCTGAAATTTTTGCTGAAAAGGCAAGAAGCACAGGCATGCTCAAAAATAAAATAATCACAGAAGTATACGGCGGTGAAGCTCACGATATCGAAGCTATCATCAAGGAATACACAGAATACGGCAAGCGTCTCAGACCTTATGTTGATGATGTATCCGTACTTGTATATAACGCAGCTAAGGAAGGTAAGCAGATCATGTTCGAAGGTGCTCAGGCTACTCTTCTTGACATCGATTTCGGTACTTATCCTTATGTTACTTCTTCACATCCCCTCTCCGCTGGTGTATGTGTAGGTACAGGTGTTGGTCCTATGATAATTAATGATATTATCGGTGTTGCCAAGGCATATACAACACGTGTAGGTAAGGGTCCCTTCCCCACCGAGCTTGAAAATGAAACAGGCGAGCTTATCCGTAACAAAGGCGGAGAATTCGGTACAACAACAGGCAGACCCAGAAGAACAGGCTGGTTTGACGCTGTTATCGTACGTCACTCTGTACGCGTAAACGGACTTTCCAAGCTTGCTATCAATAAGCTTGATACATTAAGTGGTATCGGCGACCTTAAAATCTGTGTCGCTTACAAAAAGGCAGACGGTACAATCTTAAAGGACTTCCCCGCTGCTCTTGAAGAACTTGCTGATTGTGAACCTGTATATGAAGAATTCAAGGGTTTTGACGAGGATATTTCTTCCTGCAAGAGCTTCGACGAATTACCCCAGATCTGCAAGGATTACATCTTAAAGCTTGAAGAACTTTGCGAATGTAAGATTGCTATGGTTGGTATCGGTCCTGACAGAAGCCAGATTCTTGAACGATAATTGAAAAATTAAAAGGGGACATTTCATATGTCCCTTTTTTGATATCAAATGAGGTGTTTTTTTGAAAATTCTGTTTATCGGCGATGTTGTCGGACAGACGAGCGGTGATTACCTCAGCTCAAAGCTTCCGAAAATAAAACGTGATTATGCTATTGACCTTACAATTGTTAACGGTGAAAATTCCGCTGACGGAAACGGGATTACTCCCTTTTCCGCAAAACTGTTGCTTAACGGCGGTGCAGATGTCATCACCACAGGAAATCATTGTTTCAGAAGACGTGAAATGAACGATATGTACGAGGAAAGCAGCGTTATTATCCGCCCTGCAAACTTAGGAGAAACCTACGGTAACGGATATTGTATCGTTGATATGGGAAATACAAGAGTTGCTGTTGTAAACCTTATGGGTATGGCTTATATGGATAGCTGTGATAATCCCTTCCATTGCATCGACAAAATTCTTAAAGAGATTGATACTCCTAATATTATTGTTGATTTCCACGCAGAAGCAACATCCGAGAAAAAAGCTATGGGGTACTATCTTGACGGTCGCGTTTCAGCTGTATTGGGCACACACACCCATGTTCAGACAAACGATGAGGAAATACTCGGAAATCATACAGGATATATCACCGATGTGGGTATGACAGGCGTAAAACGCTCTGTTCTGGGGGTTGATAAGGATGTTATTATATCCAGGCTTACTACTTATTACCCTCAGAAGCACACCTACCCCGAAGGTGATGTAATGATAAATGGTGTTGTTTTGGAAATAGACAAGAAAAACGGCAAATGCCTCAGCATTGAAAAAATAAATATGTAAAAAATATTTACATTTTTAACTGAAAACTATTGACAATTTAAAATTGCAATGGTATAATAAGGTAAATTAAATTTACAGAAAGAAAGGAATGATTTACGTATGTCACTTACAGTTCAGAACCTTTCAAAATCATTCAACGGACATGTAGCTGTAAAGGATTTATCCTTTGAGTTTACAGAACCCGGTGTATTTGCTTTTCTCGGCACTAATGGTGCAGGTAAAAGCACATCCATCAGAATGATTCTGAATATGCTGAAAAAGGACAGCGGAACAGTTCTCTGGAAAGGGAGAGAATTAAACGTACTTAACGAGAATATCGGTTATCTTTCAGAAGAAAGAGGCCTTTATCCTAAGTACAACGTACTTGAGCAGATGTATTATTTTGCATCTCTCAAAGGTCTAAAAAAAAGCGATGCGAAGAAATCCATCGACTACCTTTTTGACCGTCTGAAAATCAATGAATACCGTAAAAAGAACGCCGAACAGCTTTCTAAGGGTAATCAGCAGAAGGTACAGCTCGCAGCTGCACTTATCAGTAATCCCGAACTCATAATTTTAGACGAACCGCTCAGCGGTCTTGACCCCGTAAATGCCGATTTATTCAAGGATATTATCCGTGAACAGCGTGATTCAGGCAAATTCATCATTATGTCCAGCCATCAGATGCAGACTATTGAGGAATTCTGCGAGGATCTCGTACTTTTACACAGAGGCGAGGTTGTGTTACAGGGTAACCTTAACGAAATCAAGAAATCCTACGGTCGTGTAAACCTCTCTGTCAAGGCAGACAGTGAATTTATTGATATCGCGGAAGATTGCGGACTTACTGTTGTTCAACATACTCCTAACGGTACTGATTTTAAGGTAAAGAGCGAAGCTCAGGCTCAGGATTTACTGAAAAAGATGCTGGAAAAGAATATAAATGTTGTTACATTCGATTTAAGAGAACCTTCTCTTCACGAATTGTTTGTTGAAAAATGCGGCGGCGACGCAGTAACAGAAAGTGAGGTCGTTGCAAATGAAAACTAAGGGCTGGAAAAGTATTTTTTCATTCACCTTCTTACAGCAGATAAAAACAAAGAGCTTCATCATCAGTACAATTATCATTGCTACTATCATAGCTCTCATTGCCGCTACTGTAAATATCCTCCCTGCTATTATTCTCGAAGATGAACTTAATAAAATCGAGGATACTCTTGAAGGCAATACTGATGCTTTCACAATTGAAAAGCTTTATATAGCTAATGATACCGACATGGCGCTTAACTTTGCAGTTACTACCGTCTCCTTCGGTATCACACCCGAAAACATCGATCCTTCCACTGTTGAAGCAAAGATTGATGAACTTGCAGAAACATCCGAAAATATTATGCTGGCACATGTCAAGGATACAGATGGTTATCTTTCTATTGACGCTTATTATTCAGGTGAAAACTCCACAATCAGCGAAGGCGATTGTTCTTCTGTTCTCACTATGCTTGCTAACCAGCTTGATATTACTTACCTTTCCTCTATCGGAATGACAGCAGACCAGATGTCAACAATCATGGCAGGCGTTTCTACATCCATTATTCAGGCAGGTGATGAGCCTGTATCAATGGTTGACGAGCTTGTTAATATGCTTGTTCCTATGATCGCTTCCCTTATACTCTTCATCTTCATCTTCTCTTACAGCCAGCTTGTTGCTCAGTCTATTGCGATAGAAAAATCTTCACGTATTATGGAATACCTGCTTACATCGGTTAGTCCCCTTTCCATTATTATCGGTAAGGTACTTGCAATGTGCAGCGTTTCCCTTATGCAGTTCCTTATTTTCGTTGCAGCCGGCGGTGTAGGTTTTATCGCATCAATGCCTTTCGGTATTTTTGCAAAAATTGATGACATTGTTTCTGCTGTAAGCGAATCAGGTGTAGGTATTGAAGCTCAGAATGTTGTAAACGACATTATGAACGCATTCTCTTCTGTAAACATCGGTACACTTGTTATTATCATCATTACCTTCATATTAGGCTTCCTCGTTTATGCACTTATTGCAGGTCTTGCAGGTGCAAGCATCAGCAAGATGGAAGACCTTGCCGCTGCTATTCAGCCTATGAGCATTATCGGTGTACTCGGTTTCTACCTCGCTTATATGCCCCAGATCGGTAATACAGGTGGCGAAAGCAATATCATCTCCGTTATTGCAAGATATATTCCTATCTCTTCTCCCTTCTGCCTCCCATCTGCTTATATGTTGGGACAAATGACACTTGCAGAAGTTATCATAGCACTTGCAATTTTACTTGTTTGTGTAATTATCCTTGCCCTTATCGTTGCAAAGGTTTATGAACACATTATTCTTCACACAGGCGACAGATTAAAGCTTAAAGATATGCTTAAAATGTCCGAAAACGCAAAGAATACAGAAAAGAAATAAATAATAAACCCCGCAGACCTCAGTTCTGCGGGGTTTGTTGTTATTTATAACGTTCAATCATAAGCTCCCAATTATCAAGTGCAGCCCTTGCAATCCTTGGATCATACATAATTCCTACATTCTTTTCAATTTCAGCTCTGCACACTTCAAATGGCATCGCCTTACGGTAAGAACGATTTGAAAGCATTGCATCAATAGAGTCACACACAGCAATTATTCGTGCTCCCAGGGGTATCTCCTCACCCTTTGCACCAAATGGATAGCCTTTTCCGTCGTACCTTTCGTGATGATGGAGAATAATAGCCGAAATACGTGCAAGCTTTGACGATTTCTGCAATATATCAGCACCTATTTCTGAATGCTTCTTCATAAGCGCCCACTCTTCATCATCCAGCTTTCCCTCTTTAAGAAGCACACGGTCCGGAATACCTATCTTACCTATATCATGAAGGTGCCCTGCAATATGTATTTCCTGTGTCTGCTCATCTGAAAGCTTTAATATATGACATAATTCACACGCCATATCACTTACTCTTTCTGAATGATTGCCTGTATATGGATCACGGGCATCGAGAGCAGATGTTATACATTCTACAAATTCATGATATTCATAATTTTCTTCACATATACAATCCATTTATTTTCTCCCTTTATTTTTCTTTTTATTTTAACATAATGATTTTATTAAGTCAAGCCGCAACGAAAATGCGCCGATACAAAACCGACGCATTAACGTAAAATATCTGAAAGGAGGAGGCGTGATACACATGAAAATATCACACCCTTCTGGTTTAGCTTATTTTACAAGAGCTTCGCCGAGTAATTTACAAGCCGTAAGTCCGTCATTGTCAGGAGCATCATTAATAATAAGCCCTTCATCATTTACAATTTCTGCGCCGCATGATTTTGCTCTTTCAACCCAGTCTCTCATCCACTTGCCATCACCCCAGCCATAAGAACCGAAAAGTGCAATTCTTTTGCCGGAAAGCTTTCCTTCTATCTCTGAAAAGAATGGCTCGAATTCGCTTTCTTCCAATACTTCGTCACCCATAGCAGAACAGCCGAATGCAATTCTGTCATAGTCATCAATATTACCGCCAAATTCGGAAACACTGTATAATTCAGCACCTGCTCCTTCTGCAACCACAGCTGCCATCTGCTCTGTGTTGCCTGTTCCACTCCAATAAATTACTGCTGTCTTCATAGTTGATACCTGACCTTTCTTTTTATTATATTTTAAGAGCCTGATATATATCATTGCCCATACTTAATTTTGTACACAAGAAATTTCTGCATTTGGCATAGTTTGAAAACATACGTGCAGCTCTCACTTCATCTCCATACACTTTATGACTTCCGCAAAGCTTATAGTTTGCTCCGCCGTTTTCAATAAAGCCTATAACATCCTCCAAAGGATAATCAAGAAATATACCCACTTCATGTGGAAAGCTGTCGTTTTCCCTGATTCTTGAAGAAAGACGCGAGATACACTCTTCAAGATTCATTTTCTCATCATATCCATACCCTGAGAGAAATCTCCTTATTTCCCCGTCAGAAAGTCTCTGTTCAAGTAGTCTTCTGTTATATACAAGAATCAGAGCCTTACTGCTACATTCACAAAGAACTTCTATACATAGTCCTCTCTTCTCTGTTTTTTTATTAAAACGGTTTATATTTGCACGAATATCAAAATCTTTTCGACTTAGTGAAAGCATGTTAGATGCTTTTATACCAAGTAATGCCGGAGCAGCGTGAAAAGCAAGCTTCTGTTCAAATAGATTAAACTCATAAATCGTCATAATCACCTCCTGTGAGTTAGCAGATGCTAACATATGGATTAAAATTTAGTAGATACTTGTTAGTATCTACTAACATTATAATACAACATATTATTAAATTTGTCAATACCTTTTATGAAAATATTATCTCACAGGTATTGCAAACAATAACCAACATATGATATAATTAACTTGAATTTAATATTACCACGAAAGGAATTTATTATAATGAAATTCTCAAAAATTAAAAGAATTACAGCTTTACTTCTTGCCGTATCAATGCTTGCTGCTTGCGGCAGCAATGAAGGAAATGCTCAGGATTCATCCGCCGATACTACTGATACAGGTAATGCAGATGTTTCCGTAACTCCTTCTGAGCCACTCTCAAATCCAGTTGCTGTCGATGAAAACGGCGATGTTGATATGGAAGTAGCACTGGCTTATGAAACAGATTTTGATGCACTTTTAGCTTCTCTTGATGCAAAGGTTGTTGCCGAGGGTGATACTGTTTCGGAAAATACAAACGAAGAAACACAGCACCTTTTCAACTGGCTTCAAGAGAATTATGGCAAAAATCTCATCTCCGCCCAGCAGGTATCAGGAAAAAAACAGGTTGAGGATATTCTCTATTATATGGAAACAGGCGACCTCCCTGCAATGAAGGGATTTGACTTTATCTTTACAACTACCTCCGCTCCCGAAAACAAGAGCGAATGGACAGACATGGCTATCGAATGGCATACAAAATCCGGCGGTATCGTTAATTTCTGCTGGCATTGGAACGTGCCCCGTGACGTCAACCAGGATAAAGAATCTACCGCTTATGCATTCTATTCAGAAGATATACTTAATTTCAGCCTCAAAAACGCTGTAACACCCGGCACAAAGGAATATGAAGTTGTTATTCACGATATCGATTTAATCGCAATCGAACTTCAAAAGCTTGAAGCAGCAGGTGTTCCTGTTCTTTGGCGCCCTCTTCACGAAGCAAGCGGTGCTTGGTTCTGGTGGGGTGTTGCAGACAGAGAAATAGCTCAGGGTGAGTATTATCAGAAGCTCTGGTACATGATTTATGACCGCCTCGAAAACTACCACAAGCTCACAAATCTTATCTGGGTATGGAACGGACAGTCAAAGCACACAAAGGTTCATCCCGGAACATATGACATTTCAGGTATTGACGTTTACCCCAACACCGAAGACCACTCCCCCCAGGAGCCTAAGTATAACAGCCTTCTTAATATCACCGAAGAAGGAAAGATGCTTGCTCTTACAGAAGTAGGATATATTCCTGATCCTGATGAGGTTTTTGCAAGTGAAAATGTAAACTGGCTCTATTTCATGCCCTGGAACGGCGATTTCGTATACAAAGGAACAAATGTATACGGTATCCCTAAACTCAACACAGAAAAAATGAGCGCTGAATTCTTAAAGAAAGTATATTCTCACGATAAAGTAATCACATGGTCTGAGCTTCCTCAGTGGGAAGGTACAACCAAGGAAATTCCATCTAATATTACAGAACAGATGCTCTACATCAACACAACTCTCGAAGAGAGAGGTGAACAGTAATGGAAATCACGCTCAAATGCGGTAATTCATCAGCAAAAATCATATCAAAGGGCGCAGAGCTGAAATCATACATTGCAAACGGCAAGGAGCTCATGTGGTGCGCAGATGAAAAGTACTGGGGAAAAACTTCCCCTTTTCTCTTCCCCATGATTGGTAACCTGAGAAATGGTAAAACTATCATCAATGGTAAAGAATATGCTATTTCAAAGCATGGTTTTGCACGTGACAATGAGTTCAGGGTTGAGAACACATCTGAAAACTCAGCTGTATTTTCCTTTGAAAGCAATGACGAAACCTTAAAAAGCTTCCCCTTTGATTTTAAAGTTTTAATTACCTACACACTAACTGAAAACAACCTCGAAATAGCTTATTCAGTCGAAAACAAAAGCAACTCTGATATGCCATACTGTATCGGTGCTCATCCCGCTTTTGCGTGCGATAAGCCTTTCGACAGCTACAAGCTTGTATTTTCGGAAAACGAAACTGTAAACAGCCCTGTAATGAACCTGGAAACTCGTATGTGGGGCGATAACAACCGCATAAACAGACTTCTCGACAGTAATGAGTTCAAACTTGAATACAGTCTTTTTGACAACGACTGTGTATATTTTGATTCAATCAAATCAAAAAGCTGTTCTCTTTTTTCGGGCAACGAGGGAGTAAAGGTAAGCTGGGAAGGGTTTGAAACCCTCGGAGTATGGACCCCGGATCACAAAAATGCTCCTTTTGTATGTATAGAACCCTGGTGTAGTTGTGATGATTACGACACAGACAGCGGAATTTTCTCAGAAAAAAGAGGCATTCAGATTTCTGAACCCGGTGAAACTAAATACTACAAAATGATTATCGAAAAAATTTAACTGCATATCTGCCGCTCTGTCATGCAGAGCGGCATAAAAAATACAGATAAGGATTTTTAAATGGAAGCAATACAAAATTTTGATTTCTTGTTACTCAATGGCATACAGGATATTTTCAGATGTAATTTTCTCGATACGGTCATACCTATTCTCACCCATCTCGGACACGGTGTTATATGGACAATTTTAGGCTGGTTTCTTATATTTACGAAAAAATACCGCTTCAACGGAATATCCATAATTACCGCACTGACAGTAACGGTTATAATTTCAGAATTTATAATTAAGCCTGTATTTTTACGCGAAAGACCGTATATGCTAAATCCTGAAATTACTTTGCTGATACCTGAGCCGTCGGGAACATCATTCCCATCCTCGCATACCTCAACCTCATTTGCTTCGGCACTTCAATTCTTCCGTATAAATAAAAAGGCCGGAATTGCGGCAATAATTTTTGCCGCTATCGTGGCATTTACAAGGCTTTATCTTTATGTCCATTTCCCTACAGATATTTTAGGCGGAATTATTCTGGGAGTATGTATGGGAGTTGCAGTAATTTTTATCAGCGAAGCAATTCGCAAAAAATCAGAAGAGAGGCGAACATAATGAAAATTTCAGTTTTTGCTGAGCACCTTTTTGAAGCTGCTGAACAGGAAAAAATTCCACTTACTCAGGTGCTTGATAAAGTAAACAATATGGGAATAAGCGGTGTTGAACTGGATTATGCAAGACTTGAAAAAGGCGACAGCTTACCCGAATTGTTCAGAAAACATTGTCTTGATATAGCATGTGTTTATGTTTTCCTCGACTTCTCTCACAACGAGGACATGCATTATGCCGAAAAGGTTGTTTCCTCTTTAAAAAAACACAATATAAAAAATTTAATGGGAATACCCGGATTTGTATACGAAAATGATGACATCCCATTGTGTACAGACAGAATGTACCTTGGTATGAACAGACTATCAAAATTATGTAGAGAATCAGGAATCAGGCTTTGTCTTGAAGATTTCGATGACAAAACCGCTGTTTTCAGTACTATCGACGGGCTCTTCAGCTTTATGAACAACGTAAACAATCTTGATTGCGCTTTCGATACAGGTAATTTCATATATTCGGGAGAAAACGTGTTGGATGCCTTCCAAAATCTGAAAGAGCATATTGTTCATGTCCACTGCAAAGACAGAAGCTTTGATGTCAAAACAGATGAAGAACCGAAAATAACTATCAATGGACAGGCTTTGTATTCTTCACCTGTTGGATATGGGGAAATCCCCATAGAAACAATTGTTAAAACCCTGTTAAAATCAGGATATGACGGATATTTTGCAATTGAGCATTTTGGCTCACAGAATCAACTTTCAGATATACAAAAATCCGCAGAAAAAATTAAGGAGTGGTACAATGATACGTGTAACAGTATGGAATGAATTTATACACGAGCGCGAATACGAAGGAATCAGACAGGTTTATCCCGATGGAATTCATGGTTGTATCGGAAATTTTCTACAAAAAAATGACGATATTGAAGTAACCTACGCTACTCTTGATATGCACGAACACGGGCTTTCCGAAAATGTACTGGAAAATACCGATGTTCTTATATGGTGGGGGCACTGCGCACATGACAAAGTCGATGACGTTGTTGTGGAACGTGTTAAAAATCATGTTATGCGAGGCATGGGGTTGATTGCTCTACACTCCGCACATCACAGCAAGATTATGAAAACACTACTCGGTACAACTCTCAATCTTAACTGGAAGCACGGTGACAGCGAAAAATTATTCTGCGTTAATCCCGCACATCCCATTGCTGCAGGAATTACCGAACCAATTATCCTTGAAAACGAGGAATTGTACGGAGAATTCTTCGATATTCCGAAACCTGATGATGAGATTTTTATAGGCTGGTTTAAAAGCGGTCACGTTTTCAGAAGCGGTGTAACTTTCACACGCGGAATGGGAAGAATTTTCTATTTCCAGCCAGGACATGAAGAATACCCAATTTACCATCACCCACAGATTCAGCAAATTATTACAAATGCAGTAAAATGGGCTGCGCCGTATAAGAAAATGAACAGACAATTTGAATGTATTGAGATAAAATAAATTAAGGCGGTAAGTACAATGTACTTACCGCCGGTTTTTATGCCTCTAAATATTTCTTTTCAAATTCGTTAACAGGAATTGGCTTGTCATACAGGAAGCCCTGTACTTCCTTACATCCATAATCACTCATAATCTTTTCTTCTTCACGGGTTTCAACACCCTCGCATACAATATCAAGCTCAATTTCATTAAGTATCTTGATAAGACCCTTGATAATATCATTACCGCGCTTTGTTTTGAGGCTGTCCTTGACAAATCCTCTGTCAAGCTTAATGATGTCAACAGGGAGAACACCGATAAGATTTAGAGAAGAATAGCCTGCACCGAAGTCATCAACGCTGACCTTGAATCCATGTTCACGAAGCTTTTCAACCTTATTGATTATGAGGTACTCTTCTTCAAAGAATACTGATTCAGTAACCTCGATTTCAACATACTTGTGAGGAACGTTGTAACGGTCTGTTAATCCGAGGATATCTTCAACAAGATGTTCATTATAAAAATGTATTCTGCTTACATTAAAAGAAATCGGAACAGGCTCAATTCCCTTATCAAGCCAGCTTCTGATTAATTTCAACACAAAACTCAATACATAGAAATCAAGATCAACTATCTTTCCGGTCTTTTCAAGAGCAGGTATAAACATTGCGGGAGAGATAATCTTTCCATCCTTATCAACAAGTCTTGAAAGTGCCTCAGCTCCCATTATCTTACGAGTTTCCGAGCAGATTTTAGGCTGTAAGAAAACAAGTATTCTCTCATTACGGAATGAATCATCAAAAATCGGAATGACCTTTGCGCTGTTTTCCTTCATATCCATAAGATGCTCGGAATATACCACGCAAGGAATACTGTAATTTCCTTTTCCTGTACGACGGGCAACATTTGCCTTATCAACAGCAGAAATAATATATTCATCACGGTCATTGATATAATACACGCCGAAATTCAGATTAAGAGGAAAGCCATCTATCCTATTATCCGCAATTTGTGTAACAGCTTTTCTATACCTTCCAAGTTTTTCAAGCACCATATCAGGTGTATAACCGTCACAACAGCAAAGACATACAAAATGGTCAGAATATTCACGGCAGGATCTGAGAACAAAATCGCCCATTACTGATATTTTTTCACCTATGTCACGTATTACAGCGTCACCTGTATCATAACCAAACTGATTATTAACATAATGGAAGTCGCTGATATCAAATGCAAGAATCAAGAAATTTCTTTCTGTGTCACGAATAATATACTGCGACTCTGCAAGGAAATCCTCAAATTTTAACAATCCGCTTATTCTGTCTTTGTTCAAATCCTCACCACCTTACAATAACACTTTACCACATTATAACACATTCAGGAATAATTTACAATAGGATTGGAAAATTTTATCTTTCTTCACGGAAATAATTGAGACCTATCGCAGAAGGTTCTTCACTTCTCTTATTCTTTCTGATGCTTGCAACAATAAGCACAACCGCTGTAATAAAGAATGGAAGCATCTGATAGAACTCATCGGGAATAGCATTAAGCCAGCCTAAAATTCCGGGGAAAGCTGTCGAAAGATTACCCTTCCATGGTTGGAGAGTCTTTAACATACCAAAGAAGAATGCACCGAGGATTGCTCTTGAAGGACTCCAGTTGGAGAAAATTACAAGAGCAACTGAAATCCAGCCCATACCGTTAATCCAGTTGTCATTCCATGCACCACTGTTTGTTACAGATGCAAGATAAAGACCGCCTATGCCGCAGATTCCACCGCCAAGAAGAATATTTACGTACTTGTAGATATTTACCTTTACACCGCAAGCATCAGCTGCACCAGGGTTTTCACCTACTGCGCGGAGCTTTAATCCGGGACGGCTCTTTCTGATATATATCCAACATATTACTGCAATTGCGATTGCAAGATATACAAAAGAATTATAGGAAAACAGAAGCTTTCCAATATATGGAATATCGCAAAGAACAGGAATACCGTTATCAGCTACCATAGACTTAAAAGCAGGAGCATCATCAAGGCTCGGGAAATCCTTTGTAAGACTTCTGCCCCAGAAATGATACACGCCTACGCCGAATGTAGTAAGTGCAAGACCTGTTACATTCTGATTAGCCTGCATAGTAACAGTAACAAACGCAAATATAAGTGCACCTAAGAGTCCGAAGAGAAATGCGCCTAATACTCCTAAGAAGAAGTTATTGGTTGCACAGCCGATGACATATCCGCCAATTGCACCCATTGCCATAAGACCTTCAACACCAAGGTTCAGACTTCCCGACTTTTCAGTGATAATTTCGCCTGTTGTACCCAGAAGAAGCGGCGTACCTGCACGTACGGAGTAATAAAGGAAATTAATAAGAATATCCATTATGCTTCACCTCCGTTTTTATTTCTGCCCAGAACTACCTTATATCTGATAAAGAAGTCTGCCGCAAGTACTGAGAAAAGGATTATACCCTGTAAAATTTCTGATGCCGCTGAGGAAATTGCAAAAGAGCTTTCTGCTACCGCAGTACCCTTCTGTAAAACACCCATAAAGCAGGATACCAGGAATATACCGATTGGATTCAGTTTTGCAAGCCATGCAACAGTAATTCCTGTAAAACCTACATCACCTGTGATTCCGTCTGCAAGCGTATGGCTTGTTGCAGAGCCGGAAACCTGGAACATACCCGCAAGACCGGCAATACCCGCACTTATGAACATTGTACGGATTACAATTTTGTTTACATTCATACCAGCGTAACGCGCTGTATTCTGGCTGTCACCTACTACGGATATTTCATAACCCTGCTTTGTATGATTGAAATATACAAAAACAAGAGCAACAAGTACAATTGCAATAAAGAATGAAATATCAATCTTCACACCAAAGACATCAAGTTCGTAAAGCCAGGCATTTTCAGGAAGAACCTTGAAATCGGGACGGTACACAGAACCGTCTTCGGCAAGCTTTCTGAAAAACATCGTATTTTTCAGATAAGTAAGAATATAATAGCAAACATAGTTTAACATCAGTGTAAGCAATGTTTCACTTGTACCGAGCTTAACCTTACATACAGCGGGGATAAGTCCCACAAGTCCGCCGCCGATAATACCAGCGACAGCCATTATGAGAAGTGTAAGCCACTGGGGAAGGCTGTTACCCATAAGGTTTGCGGCGGTAGTTGCAAAAATTGCACCTGCTATAAATTGTCCGTTGGCACCGCAGTTCCAGAACTTCATTTTGAACGCCACGGCAATACCAAGAGAGGTTATAAGAAGCGGAATTACAATTCTGATAAAGCCTCTGAGATAAATGGTGTTATTGAAACAACCAACTACAACCTTAGTATAGTACTCGAAAGGATTTACACCATTTGCGGCCACAAAGATACCGCCTAATACAATTGCGGCAAGAACAGATATTGCATAAAGACCAGCTGTCTGCCATAATTTAAGATTATCACGCTTTGCAACACGAAGGAAAGGTGCTTTTTTCTTTAAGCTTGCTTTCTTCTCGGAAGGCTGCATGAAGTCTGCACCGGCTATCTTTTCACTTTCTTCTTCGTCTACAAGGTCAATGCTGCTGTGCGCATCAGTCATTAAGAGACCGATATCCTCTTTGGTTGTTGTATGGGCGTCAACTATACCTGTAACCTTACCATGACAGAGTACAACGATTCTGTCACAAAGCTCCTGCATTACATCTATATCCTCGCCTACGAAAAGCACTGCTGTTCCCTTCTGCTTCTCACGATTAAGGATATTATAGATTGTATAGGAAGAGTTTATATCAAGACCTCTTACCGGATATGCTGTTACAATAATTTCAGGCTCAGCAAGAATTTCACGACCCAATAACACCTTCTGGACATTACCGCCCGAAAGTCTGCGTACAGGTGTTTCTATGCTCGGAGTAACTACCTCTAATTCCTTTACAACCTT
>JAZNML010000066.1:0-24405 GCA_045579565.1 Ruminiclostridium sp. | reverse complement strand
CTTCGTCATTGCAGGCTCGCCGTATCGCATACGGCTTCACCTTTATTCCTCGCCTAAGAAAATTTCTCTTGGTCTAAATCAAATCTGCGATAAAATCTCTTATGCTTCGTTATTGTAGATTCGGTGTACTATAGCAAACTTTTACTCAACATTCATAAATAAGCGTTAAAGCAACGCATTACCGCATATTATTATACTACTATTTTAAAGAAAATACAAGAGGTAGTGTGAAAAATATGTGGAAACTTAGTAAAAAAATTAACGAAAATGGGCTTAAAACCTTGATTTTGCCCTTGACAAAACTGTTTTTTAGTGTTATAATGCACTTGTAATATCAAAGAAAGGTCAGGTTGAAAAAACCTGGCCTTAACTATTTGCCAAAAATGAAAGGACTGATGAACTACGGGAAACAGCAGCAAAAAGGCTCAGAACGGGAAAATCGAAGACCGTGCTTATGAGCTTGTAAAGCCCTATATCGAAGAAAAAGGCTATCAGCTGTGGGATGTGTGCTTTGAAAAAGAAGGTGCCATGTGGTATTTGCGCATCCTGTTCGATAAAGAAGGCGGAATGGACAGTGATGAATGTGAAGAAATTTCACGCCCGCTGAACGAACTTATCGATAAGCAGGATTATATCGATAAGATTGACATGCTTGAAATCGGAACACCGGGCCTTTCCAAAAAACTCAGAAAACCTGAGCATTTTACAGCATGTACGGGAGAAAAAATCCGTGCAACAGTACGTGACGAAAAGGGTAAGGAAGTGAGCATTTTCGGTACACTCAGCGAATACAACAGCGAGAAGAACGAAATTACTCTTGTATCCGACGGTGAAAGCACAGTGCTTCACATACCCGACTGCGTAAAAATAAATTCAGATTTATAATTTTAAGGAGGAATACGAAAAATGGCTAAGGGAACAGCGGAGCTTTTTGAAGCGCTTACATTACTTGCAGAGGAAAAGGGTATCGACGCAGATATGCTTATCGAGAAAATCCAGACAGCGCTTGTAATTGCTATCAAAAAGGATTATCCCCGCAGCGAAAACACAAAGTTTGATATTGATATTGCTAAGGGCAAGTTCGATGTCGCAATTATGAAGAACGTAGTAGAAACCGTAGAGGATGATGCAAATGAAATCAGCCTCGAAGACGCAAAGAAGGTTAATAAGCGTCTTAATATCGGTGATGTAGCAAAGATTAAGCTTGACACAAAGAATTTCGGAAGAATCGCAGCACAGACTGCAAAGCAGGTTATCAAGCAGGGCATCAAGGAATTTGAAAGAAACCAGCTTGTTGAACAGTGGGGCGGCCTCCAAGGCGAAGTAATGTCCGTAAATGTCGTAAAGGTAGAACCCACAACAGGAAATGCAGTTGTAAACATTGACGGAACAGAGGTTACACTCTTCAAGAGCGACCAGCTTCCTTCCGATAAGTTCCAGGTGGGCGACATGGTTAAGGTGTTTATTTACGGTGTATCCTCCTCAGATAAGCGCCCCACACTCAGAATTTCAAGAATTCAGCGTGATCTCATCAAGAGACTTTTTGAGCTTGAAGTTCCTGAAATCAAGGACGGCACAGTAGAAATCAAGGCTATCAGCCGTGAAGCAGGTTCAAGAAGCAAGATTGCGGTTATGAGCCACAACGAAAACGTTGATGCTCTCGGCGCATGTATCGGTCCCCAGAGAAGCAGAATCACATGTATCTGCGACGAACTCGGCGGCGAAAAGATTGACGTTGTTAAATACAGCGAGGACCCCAAGGAATTCATCAAGCAGGCATTAAAGCCCGCAGATGTTATCAGCGTTGACATTCCCGATGAAAACATGAAAGCCTGCTCTGTTGTTGTTCCTGACAACCAGCTTTCTCTTGCAATCGGTAAGGAAGGCCAGAACGCAAAGCTTGCAGCCCGTCTCACAGGCTTCAAGATTGACATAAAGCCCGAAAGCGGCTTCTTCGAGGGTTAATTACACCTGAAAGGAGAAGAACATGGGAAAGAACATACCGCTCCGTAAATGTATTGCCTGCGGAGAAATGAAGGAAAAGAGAGAAATGATACGCGTTGTAACCACAAAGGAAGGCGAAATCTTCGTGGATGAGACAGGCAAGAAGAACGGCAGAGGCGCATATGTGTGCAATTCACCTGAATGCTTTGAACTCATGCAGAAGAAACACAGCCTTGAACGTACTCTCAAAAATGCAGGCAAGGCAGAGGAGATAGCAGAAAAGCTCAGACAGGAAATCGAGGGAAAATGAAAAAAGCATTAGGAACAATCGGGCTCTGCCGAAGGGCAGGAAAGCTGATTTTCGGATTTGATGCCGTTAAAGATGAGGTTTCAGCGGTGAAATCCAAAATAAGCGGCGTAGTAATCGCAGATGACCTTTCGGAAAAAACCAAAAAGGAAGTAAATTTTATCTGCGGTAAGCATAATATATCTGTATGCGCACCCGGAATTACAATGGAAGAAATAAAGGGTGTTATCGGAAAACATACAGGGATTCTCGGAATACTCGACGACGGGCTTTTCCATTCAATTAACAAACAAACGATTGACAGACAGGGGGATATCGAATGATAAAAGAAAACAAATACAAGGTTAAAGAGGTTTCCGGTGACCTCGGACTTTCCGCAACGGAAGTCGTAAATATGGTAAAAGAGCTTGCAGGCACTGAAAGAAAGCCAGCGGGCAGCATTACCGAAAGCGAACTCAATCTTATTCTTGAAAAGGTGACACAGAGCAATCAGGTAAGCGACTTTAATGCTTATTTTGCGTCAACAGATAAGAAGAGCGAAGCTCCCAAAACGGAAGAAAAGAAGGCTGAAAAGCCCGCAAAGAAGAAGGAAGCGCCTAAAACAGAAGAGAAGAAGGCTGAAAAGCCTGCTACTCCTAAGATTGAGGAGAAGAAGGCAGAAGAAAAGAAGCCCGAAGCTCCCAAGACAGAGGAGAAGAAGCCTGCGGCTCCCAAAAACGAAGAAAAGAAGCCTGCACAGGACAATTCCCGCAAGAATGACCGCGCTCCTCAGAACGACCGCTTCAATCAGCGCCAGAACGGTGACCGCCAGCAGCCCAAATTCGACAAGGGCGACAAGCCTAAGTTTGAAAAGAATGACCGTTTCAACAAGGATGGTAAGCCCGGCGAAAGAAGAAATGACCGTCAGGCACAGGACAGAAAGCCCGTTCAGCCTGTTAAGCAGCCTGAAATCAAGGTTGATATCAACAGCGTAAAGACAAACGAACCTCCCAAGGCAAAGGTAAAGGGCGAAGCTGTAAAGAGAGGCGAGCAGGTTACAAAGTACGTTGACACAAGAGGCAGCTATGTAGACCTCGACAAGTACAACGAAAGATATGAAACAATTGCTCCCCAGGGCAGAAATGGTAAGGGACATGACGAAGGCTTTACAAAGAAGCAGAAGATAAACCAGAAGTCCCAGAATAAGAAGCCTTTCGGCAGCAAGAACAACCGTGAAACAGAGGCTCAGAAATTAAAGCGTCTTGAACTTGAAAGAGCAAGAAAGCAGCAGCTTAAAGTTCTTATTCCTGATGAAATCGTGGTTTCCGAACTTGCACAGCGTTTAAAGGTTACCGCTTCCGAGGTTATCAAGAAGCTCATGCTCCTCGGCGAAATGTGCACAATCAACCAGACAATCGATTTTGATACAGCTGCTCTCGTAGCCGAAGAACTCGGTGCAAAGGTAGAAAAGGAAGTTATCGTAACAATCGAAGAACGACTCTTTGAAGAAGTTGAAGATACTGAGGAAAATCTTCAGGACCGTTCACCTGTCGTTGTTGTTATGGGTCACGTTGACCACGGTAAGACATCCTTACTTGACAGAATCAGAAATGCAAGTGTTGCCAGCGGTGAAGCAGGCGGTATCACACAGCACATCGGTGCTTATAAGGTAAATGCAGGCGGCAAGGATATCACATTCCTTGATACTCCCGGTCACGAAGCATTTACATCCATGCGTGCAAGAGGTGCAAGCATTACTGATATTGCTATTATCGTAGTTGCTGCCGATGACGGTATCATGCCTCAGACAGTTGAAGCTATCAACCATGCAAAAGCAGCAGAAGTAAGCATTATCGTAGCTATAAACAAGATGGATAAACCCACAGCTAACCCTGAAAGAGTAAAGCAGGAGCTTACCGAACACGGCCTTGTAGTAGAAGAATGGGGCGGTGATGTAATCTGCGTTCCCGTTTCCGCTAAGACAGGCGAAGGTATCGATGACCTTCTCGAAATGGTAAACCTTTCCGCAGAAGTTCTCGAATTAAAGGCCAATCCCGACCGTCTTGCACAGGGTACTGTAATTGAAGCAAAGCTCGACAAGGGCAGAGGTCCTGTTGCAACTATGTTAGTACAGAAGGGTACCTTAAAGCAGGGTGATGTTATTATTGCAGGTACATCTGTTGGCCGTGTAAGAGTTATGAGAAACGACAGAGGCAGAACTGTCAAGGAAGCAGGTCCTTCTACACCTGTTGAAATCATGGGTCTCGGCGAAGTTCCCAGCGCAGGTGATTCTTTTGCAGTTGTTGAAAACGAAAAGCTTGCACGTGAGCTTGTAGAAAAGAGAAAGTTTGACGCTAAGGAAGAACAGTTCAAGCTTTACCAGAAGGTTACTCTTGATAACCTGTTCTCACAGATTGAAGAAGGCGAAATGAAGACACTTCCTCTTATCGTTAAGGCAGACGTACAGGGTTCAGTTGAAGCTGTTCGCCAGTCTCTCGAAAAGCTCTCCAACAACGAAGTAAGAGTAAGAGTAATCCACGGCGCCGTTGGTGCAATCAGCGAAAGCGATGTTATGCTTGCGTCCGCTTCAAATGCTATTATCATCGGCTTTAACGTAAGACCTCATCCTGCTGCTGCTGAAAACGCAAAGCGTGACGGTGTTGACGTAAGACTTTACAGAATTATCTATGACGCAATCGAAGAAGTTCAGACAGCTATCAAGGGTATGCTTGCTCCCAAGTTCAGAGAAGTTGACCTTGCAAGAGTTGAGGTGCGTCAGGTTTATAAAATTACAAATGTTGGTATTGTTGCCGGATGTTATGTACTTTCAGGCAAGGTTGAAAGAAAGTGCAGCATCAGAATTGTCCGTGACGGTATTATTGTTGGTGACGACAAGATTGATGGACTCAGACGCTTCAAGGATGATGTAAAGGAAGTAGCAGAAGGCTACGAATGTGGTATCAGCCTTGAAAAGTTCACAGACATCAAGGAAGGCGACATCTTCGAAGCATATATGATAGAAGAATACCGCGATTAAGCGGCGTGCCGCTATTTGTTTCCGCCTTTTCGCCCTTGTGTTACGGCGGAACGGAGACCGGCAAAGCTTGATTATTATTCTTCACAAAAACAGGAGGTAATATGGCAAATCATAATATTGACAGACTTACCGAGGACGTAAAGAGAGAAATTTCAGTAGCAATGCATGAAGTCAAGGACTCCCGTATTGCAGATGAAATCGTATCTGTTTCACGAGTGGAACTTACAAACGACCTTTCATACTGTAAGGTGTATGTTTCTGTATTGGGCGCATCTGAAAAGACAGAGGCTGCTGTTGAATGTCTTAAAAAGGCAGCAGGCTTTTTCAAGCGCCGCATAAACTCCCGCATAAAAATGCGTAAGATGCCGGAGCTTATATTCCTTGCAGACAAATCGCTGGATTATTACGACAAAATGAGCAGAATGCTTGATAATCTGCCTAAGCCAACAACGGAGGAAACAGATGACAGCGAAGAGAATTAATATTCTGGAAACAGCGGATTTTCTGCTTTCTCACGACAATTACACAATACTTTGCCATGCAAGTCCCGACGGTGATACAACAGGCTGCGGTCATGCACTCTGCAAGGCACTCCGTAAAATCGGTAAAAAGGCAAATGTATCATGTGCAGAACCCTTCTCTGCAAGATTCTCATTTATGTGGGAAAAACTTACAGTTGAGGAATTTGAAGAAGAAACGGTAATATCCGTTGATGTGGCAGATAAAAAGCTATTAGGCGAAAACCAGGAAAAATATGAAGGCAAAATCAGGCTGGCAATTGACCACCATGTTTCCCATGTGGACTTTGCAGATAATTTATGCCTTGAACCTGAAGCAGCAGCCTGCGGACAGACGGTTTACAAGATTATAAAAGCTATGGAAGTACCCATGGACAAGGATATTGCAGCATGTCTTTATACTGCAATCACAACGGATTCCGGCTGCTTCAAGTTTTCATCAGTAACACCCGAAACTCATATAATAGCTGCTGAGCTTATCGGCTATGGTTTTGATTTCTCGGCCCTTAACTATGCATTCTTTGACTTGAAGACAAAGGAAAGAATTGCACTTGAAGAAGAGGTTTACAAAACCATGAAGTTCTACCTTGACGGAAAGTGCGCTGTTGTAGCACTTCCTCTTTCGTCGATTGAAAAGGTTGACGGAGAAGAAGTGGGTGCTGTGTGCGCAATCCCCCGCCAGATTGAAGGGGTAGAGGTAGGCGTGCTTTTAAAAGAAAAGAAAGACGGCAGCTGGAAGGCATCTCTAAGAGCAAACAGCGTTGCTGATGTGCAGAAGATATGCTCGGTATTCGGCGGCGGCGGTCATACAAAGGCAGCGGGCTGTACTTTTAAATGCACTCCCGATGAGGCAATCGAAAAGCTTATACCGGTAATTAAGGAAGCGTTAGAGGTAAAATGAACGGAATAATCTGTATTTATAAGGAAAAAGGCTATACATCCTTTGATGTTGTGGCAATACTCAGAAAACTCTGCGGTACAAAGAAAATCGGACACGGCGGAACTCTCGACCCTATGGCAGAGGGCGTTCTCCCTGTGTTTATCGGCTATGCTACCAAGGCGGTTGATTTCTGCCCTGATACAAGCAAGGAATACCGTGCGGAAATGCGTTTCGGTGTTACTACCGACACACAGGATATTACGGGAACGGTAATTGCCACCTCGGATATTCCCATAGGCAGAAACACACAGTATGTTCTTGAACAGCGTTTCAAGGGCGAACAGATGCAGATTCCACCCATGTACAGCGCGGTTCAGGTAAACGGACAGCGTCTTTACGACCTTGCAAGACAGGGTGTTGAGGTAGAAAGAAAGCCACGTCCCATTACTGTACATTCCATAAAGTTTGAAGAGTTCGGAGAAAGCACCGCAACAGCGCTTATTTCCTGCTCCAAGGGCACCTATATCAGAACCCTCATTCATGACATGGGCCAGCTTACAGGTGCAGGTGCGGTTATGACCGCACTTACAAGAACCCGTTCAGGCAACTTTACCATCAAGGATTGCTACAAGCTTTCCGATGTGCGTGAAGCGTATGAAAAGGGCGGCACAGCAGCGGTTGAAAAACTTCTTATGCCTGTAGAGTGGATTTATAAGAGTTTTCCCCGTGCGCTTCTTGACGAAGAACAGGCAAGATTGTTCAATAACGGCGTAGTTCTTGACGCACGTCGTGTTGCGTTTGAAACAGAAGACTCGGAAAAATACCGTGTTGTAGGTCCTGACGGTGAGCTTCTGGCTCTGGGCGAAATAGGTCCTGAAAAGGAGCTGAAAATACTCCAACGTTTCAAATCATTCCGCGAACAGATGAAAAAAGCAGGCGATGAGCCTTTGGTAGAACCCAAAAACGGCCTTCGCGACATTTCCGAATTAAAAGGAGTAATATTATCTTGACAGAAAAAAACAGACCGTCGGCAGTAGCTCTCGGCTTTTTCGACGGACTTCATCTGGGACATATCGAGGTTATCAAGCGTGCTCTTTTGAAAGACGGACTCTGTTCGGTTGTTTTCACCTTTAACGACAAAACCAGCCTTCCGAAATTCAGCGGGAAAAAGGGACATTGCATCATCACCCATGAGCAGAAAACTGAAATTTTTGCGGGACTTGGTGTGGAAACGGTGTATGCGCCCGATTTCAGCGATGTAAAGGACTTTTCTGCAAGAGAATTTGTGGAAAAGATACTCCGGGATAAGCTGAATGCGGCTTTTGTGGTTTGCGGATACGATTTCCGCTTCGGAAAGGGTGGCGAGGGCAATCCCGAAACCCTCAGACAGCTGTGCTCGGAATACGGCATGGAGTGTGAGGTTGTACCGGCGGTGACGGTTGACGGCGAAACCGTAAGCTCTACGGTAATCCGCGAGAAGATACGCCAGGGCGACATAGATGGTGCAAACCGCTATCTCGGCTATGAGCTTTCCTATAAGCTCCCTGTAAACGAGGGTAGTAAAATCGGCAGGACTATCGGTTTTCCCACCATAAACCAGGTTATACCCGAATACATGGTAAGACCAAGAAACGGCGTTTATAAAAGCTGGACCATAGTAAACGGAAGAACCTACCGCAGTATTACCAACATAGGCGTAAAGCCTACGGTAAATTATACGGGACAAAGCCTTATGGAAACCCATATAATCGGTTTTGACGGCGACCTTTACGGACAGGAAATAAGGGTTGCATTGCGTGAGTTTATACGCGACGAGGTGAAATTCGACAGCCTCGAAGAGCTGAAAAAACAGCTTGACCTTGATAAAACAGAGGCATGAACTTTACGTATATATTCATTAGCCATTCACTTAAATTTCACGGCGGAAATGTAAAATCATTCCTTGGTAAAACATTCCGCATATCCTATCCTCAAAGAAAGGGGATTATAAATTAAAAATGATTGAAGTAAAAAATCTAACGAAAAGTTATGGACCCAAAAAAGCGGTAAATAACATTTCGTTCACAGCTGAGGGAGGACAGGTTTTAGGTTTTTTAGGCCCCAACGGTGCCGGAAAATCCACAACCATGAATATCCTTACAGGTTACCTTTCCTCAACAGAGGGACAGGCGTTCATTGACGGAATAGACATTCTCGAAGACCCTATAAAAGCAAAAAAGCTTATAGGCTATCTTCCTGAACAACCTCCTCTCTATTTCGATATGACAGTAAACGAGTATCTTGATTTTGTGTATGGACTCAAAGGCTGTAAGCTTCCTAAGAAGTCCCACCTCGACGAAATCTGCGAGATTGTTAAAATCACAGATGTAAGAAAGCGTCTTATAAAGAATCTTTCAAAGGGTTACAAACAGCGTGTAGGCTTTGCACAGGCTCTTGTGGGCAACCCTAAGGTGCTTATTCTTGACGAACCTACCGTTGGCCTTGACCCTAAGCAGATTATCGAAATCCGTACTCTTATTAAAAGACTCGGTAAGAACCATACAGTTATTCTTTCCTCGCATATTCTCCCTGAGGTACAGGCTGTATGCGACAGAATTGTTGTTATCAACAAGGGAAGAATTGTAGCTAACGACAACACCGATACCCTTGCAAAGAATCTTTCCGCAGACCATAAGCTTGTACTTCATGCTGAGGGCAGCTCTGAGGAAATCAAGAAGATTCTCGACTCTATTCCAAATATGGAAAGAGTATTTGTTGCAAGACAGGTTGAGGAAAAGGTGCATGAATATCACCTTGAAGCAAAAGAGGGAGCAGATATACGCAGAGAAGTTTTCAAGAAGCTTGCTGCGAGAAACTACCCTATTTTAATGATGCGCTCCAACGAGCTTACACTTGAAGAAGTATTCTTAAAGCTCACAACAGGCGACTTATACGGCGGCGCAGAGAAAATCGAACAGAAGTTCGACAGAATAAGCAAGGGAGGTAGTATCTGATGTTTGCAGTTTTAAAGCGTGAGCTTTCCGCATATTTCAAATCTCCCATAGGTTATGTGTTTATTGCGGCTACATTCCTGTTTTCCGGCTTTTTCTTCTGGAGCTTTTCACTCAGCGTGGGAAGTACAGATGTTGCAGGAGTTTTCCAGGGAATGTTCTATGTTTATATGATTTTTGTACCTCTGCTTACAATGAGACTTATTGCAGAGGACAACAGACAGAAAACCGACCAGCTCCTTTTAACAGCTCCCATAAGCCTTTTTGGTCTGGTACTCGGAAAATTCCTTTCCGCCTACCTTATTTTCCTTTTAGGCGACCTTATCATGCTTATTTACGGCGTGGTAATGAGCTTTTATGCGTCAGTAAACTGGGCGCTTATATTCGGAAACTTTATTGCACTTGCTCTTGTGGGCGGTGTGCTGGTTTCCGTGGGACTTTTTGTATCATCCCTTACAGAAAGCCAGATGATAGCGGCAATCGGTTCTTTTGGTGCAAATCTTGTACTTATGCTTATTACAACAATTGCATCGGTTATCCCCTGGGATTTTGTAAAGGATATAATCGGCACTCTTTCAATCTTTGACCGTTATTATGAATTTACAACAGGTATTTTCAGCTTTTCAAATGCGTTTTTCTTTTTAAGCGTTATCGTTATTTTCTTGTTCTTAACGGTAAGAGTTCTTGAAAAACGCAGATGGGCGTAAAGGAGGTATTGATATGTCAGAAGAATTAAAGAACAATACCCCTGAAACCGCCGAGGCTCCCAAGAAAGAAAAGAAGCCCCGTAAGAATATCTTTACAAGCAAGAAATTCAAGCACGGTTCATTATCTGTACTCTTTACAGTAATTTTCATTGTGGCAATTGTACTTGTAAATGTGATTTTAAATCTTGTACTTGACCGTTTTGATGTAGAGGTTGACCTTACCGAAGGTGGAATCTACACTATCGGTGAGGAAATGGAAAGCTTTATAAAGGATTCGGAAAGCACAGTAAATATCTATTTTGCAACCGATGAAGAAACCCTTGAAGCTGCCGGCTCTGTATATAAGCAGACACTTGAATTTGCAAAAAAGGCAACAGGAATGAACAGCGGTTATAACTTGCAGTACGTTGACCTTCTTACAAATCCTACGTTTGCCGAAAAGTACGTTGACGTAAAAGAAGGCAGCGTTATTATCGAGTGTGAAGAAACAGGCAGATACAGAGTTTTCGATATAGGCAACGACTTTTTACGTTATACAATGTCTGACGGAGAAAGCTATACCTATTCTGAGGCTTCCATGATACAGATGTATTATGGATATACACCCATAGCTGAAACAAGTATCGCAGAACAGGAGCTCTTATCGGGACTTATGTCCATCACAAAGGTAAATCCTGTTAAAATCGGTGTTCTTACAGGCTTCGGCGAAACAGAATGCCCCGACCTTTCAGGATTACTTGAAAAGAACTCCTATGTTATTGAAAAGCTGGATATTGACTTGGCTGAATCCGTTTCCGAAGAATACGACATTCTTATTCTGAACGCACCTTCTATGGATTACAGCAAAGAGGCGGTAAACAAGCTGGATACATGGCTCAGTAACGGCGGTATGTACGGAAAGAACCTGGTATTCTTTGCTGCTACCACCAATACAGCATCAACTCCCAATCTCAATCAGTTCTTAGCTGAATGGGGTCTGGAAGTAAGCGAAGGTATCATCTATCAGACAGATCCTGATTATTTCTACTATCCCTACATGTATTACTACCGCGCTTCTATTGTGGAGGATACAGAATATTATAACGCAATGCAGCTCGATTCTGCGGCAACCTTCCGTGTAACAGGTTCAAGACCTGTAAAGCTTCTCTGGGAGGAAAAGTCCAACTTTGTGAACAGACCTCTTGTGCAGACATACGGTGAGAACAGTGTAATCTGTCCTTTCGGTGTTTCTGAGGAATGGCAGATTACAGATGCAGAGGAAGTAGGACAATTCAACCTTATCGTTGAATCATCAAAGGTGCGTTATGACGGCACAACACCTTATTACAGCAGAATTATTGCCTGCGGTAGTGAAAATCTCTTTATAGATTACTTCCTTACCGCTACAAATTACAGTAATGCCGAGGTTGCGGTTTCAATCTTCAACACTATTTCAGGCAATGCGGGTGAAAGCATCAGAATTACTCCCAAGTCCTTCACCGCTACAACCTATGAGATTGACGCTTCGCAGCAGGGCGCAATCGCTGTAACCTTTGTAATTATCATACCTGTTATTATCATTGTTACAGGTATAGTTGTGTGGATACGCAGAAAGAGATTATAATATGAGCAAAAACAAGCAGATTTTAATATTTTCGGCAATCGGACTTCTGGTTCTGGGTGGTGTTACGGCACTTCTTATGCTTACAGCTCCCGAAGAGAAGCCTGATGATACCGAAAACGAAATCGTAGAGGAAGAAATTGACGAGAGGTGCTATCTCGCAGATAAGACAATAAATGATATTCTGTCTGTGAATGTTGTAAACAGCCTGGGCGAATACGACATTATAAAGGAAGATGACCTCTGGACAATTGATACTCTTCAAAAAGCGGCAATTTCAAACGACGGTGCGAAAGCACTGGTGCAGAATGTCGCTTCCATGACCGCAAGCGATTTTGTAGAAGAAAACTCAGAGGATATGGCTAAGTACGGCCTTGATAAGCCTACCGCAATTGTAACTGTAAAATATACAGACGGCGGAGAGTTTTCATTCAGTATGGGCAACGAGGTGGCGGCCGACACATCAAAGATTTATCTTTGCGAAACAGGTAAAAACACCGTTTATACCTATAAAGCCTCTGCTCTGGCTCTTTTCAACGAGGAAAAGTTCAGCTTTATTAGTGTTGCGGCAATGCCTGAATACAACCAGGCATCCGGCGAAGAGGTGCAGAAGCTCTCCATTGAACGTTTTGACCTTGACGAGCCCATTGTTATCGAAGCTTTACCTGCCCCCGAGGATGGCAGCATTGCGGTTTTCGCCTATGAAATGACAAGCCCCTACAATGCGTATGTAGACCTTACAAACGCTCCCAATTTTATGTATAGCATTTTCGGTCTTACAGCAGAAAAGGCAGCATGGTACGGTATGTCCGAAGAAGATTATGTAATTTCAGGCCTCAGCGAGCCTTCATGCGTATTTACGATTGAGACCAACATAAAGGATTACACAATTACTCTCGGAAACGCAATTTCCAAAGAGGTTTCTGATGAAAACGGAAACGTTACAACTGAAATCTCAGGCTTCTACGGAATGTCCAGCGAGGTGCCGGATACATTATTCGTGTTCAGCCTTGATTCAGTGCCGGCAATGGTAATTCAGCCTGATGAACTGATTTCGAGACTCTTCCTTATGCCTTATATCTATTCTCTTGATTCTGTTGAATACGAGGACTGCGAAGGCACAAGCTTCGAGCTCAGCTTTGAGACATATCAGGATGAAAACGGGGAGGATGTGCATAAGCACTATCTCAATGGCGAAGAACATGACGAGGCTCGTATCAAGAGCATATATCAGTATCTTATTTCCGCTTCCGGTGAAGAAACCTATTTTGAAGAAGCCAAGGGTGAGCTTCTGGCACAGATTACCTATAACTACAAAAAGGCAGGAGAACAGCCTCATGTAGTGCAGTTCTTTGCTTGCGACGAGGACAGAAGTGTAATTATTAATGTCAACGGTGAAAACCTGTTCAAAACAAAGCAGATTTATATTACCCAGCTTTATTCAAATGCCGAAAACTTCTTAAACGGCGGGGAAATTGTTCTCACCTATTGATTTATTTCATAATTTATGTTATTATTATTCAGGAAAATTGTATTATTAGGAGAAAGGATTGGTTACAGATGGCAGAAAACTTTTTAATGTATAAGGGATTTCCGCTTGTAAGAAACAACAACGAAATCTATTACGGCAACATGGGTGACGAATGTGTTGTAAATATCAGAATCGAATCCGCGCGAAAGGAAAACGATCTTGATATAGCAGACAAACTCAGAGTTACACTTATGCGTACAGCGACTGATATCGATGCTAAGGATATGATTGTAAAATCCGTAAGCAGAGACAGTCTTTTTGAAGCTCTTAATGTAGCTAATATCTGGCTCAGAGGCTAAAAACAAATAAATCCCGACGCTTTAAGCGTCGGGATTTTTGTTTTATTCTGCGGGTTGTTCTGTAACCGCATCAGAGGTTTGCGCCGCTAAGGCTTCTTGTTCTTTGAGGTATTCATTAAGGTCTTTTCTTTCATAATCCTCGGGAATCTCAAAAGCAACATTATTAGTGATATTTTCCACACACAAGAATCTTGTTGTAGCAGATGGAGTTACCATATAAACAAGCTTATCGGTTTTTGTATCGAAATAATAATCTGCAAGGACATCAGAACCGTCTGAAATGGATTCATGCTTGTACTGAACACCTTCATAAGACGCTGTATCCGAAGCATAGGACATGAACTTAACTTCAGCCGCATCAATCTTTGTAAGGTTTGATTTTACCATATCCTCTGAGGTTTCATTAGTTTCAAATTCGCTGGTGTAGATGATTTTGTTTGCATCCTCAATGAGATAGAAATTCTTTTCGGTATAAATCATGCGTGAGTTAACGCCGAAAGCATCTGTTGTTGAAACGCATACAGAGTCCTTGTCGTTGATATAAACCGCTGATTTGAGGGTGCCTTCTGCCGTAACCACTTCTGCTTCTACTGTAAGAGGGTATTCCATTCTTGTTTCGAGATATTTGGCGTAGAGAGGAATTTCTTTTCTCAGATAAGCAATTGCTTCCTTGGTTGTGTCTTCGGTTTCGTTGGAATAAACAACCTGGGACTTCTTTCCGTCATCCTTTTCGCCGGAATCCTTATCGCCGCTGCAACCTGCCAGTGTTCCGACAAGCAGAGCAGCCGCAAGAATATATGCTGTTTTTTTCATATTTACAATTCCTTTCTTTTATAAAAATGCAGGCGGCAGTGGATTGCCGCCTACACTATGAAGTCATTTGTAATTTTATTTAAGTTTCAGCGGTTTTCTGAAAAGCAAATGAAAACTGCGTGGATTAGCCCATCATTTCAGCCATGTCAATAAGAGTATAGTCAGCAGGGATTTCAAACTTGCTCTCATCGATTGTGTCGGAAATAACAAGAACTTCCATTGTTACACCCTGGCTTACAAAGTACTTGATTTCCTTTGTTGCGGGATCAGCATAAACAATGATTTCGCCGATTTCATCAGCTGTGATTTTTTCAAAAAGATATGTTTCGCCTCTGAATTCTTCTTCGCCTGTTTCAAAAGTTGCGTCAGAAGGGTCAAAGCTTGCCTTTACGGAAGCTACCATTGATTCGTTCATTTCAGCTGCTTCATCTTCGGTCATTTCCATGTAAAGAGCTGTCTTTTCCTCTGCGCTTACCATGTAGTATTTACCGTCTTTAATGATAATATCCATGGCAGAACCAAGGGAGTCGGTAGATACATAGAAGCTGTCAAAGGATGCCATACCGAGTTCCATGTATACAGTAGTGATTTCGCCTGTACCCATAAGGTCTGCTTCCTGGTTGAATGCCAGTGTAACAGGGAGAGAAGAAGATGCTTCATAGAAATCAGCATAGATAGGAGCTTCTGCTCTTACTGCTTCGATAAATTCTCTGATTTCATCTGTTATAAGGGGGTTGTCAACATCGGATTCTGTCTCGGCAGGAGTTGTTTCTGCTTCGGTTGTCTCAACTACTGTTGTTGTTTCTGCAACTTCTGTTGTAGTAGTTGTTTCAGCTGTGGTTGTTGTTGCCTCAGCCTCGGTTGTTGTAGCTTCTTCAACCGCAGCGGTAGTAGTTGTGGTTGCTGCTTCGGTTGTAGTAGTTGTGGTTGTATTAGCGTCGCTTCCTGAACAGCCTGCTGCTGTGATAACGAGTGCTGCTAAGATTACAGATAAAAACTTTTTCATGTGAGTTGCCTCTCCTTTAATTCGTTTTAATATGATATGTAAATATCATTTACTACATTTTATCACAGGAATTGTCATCTGTCAACTGTTATTATGAACAAATGGTATTTATTCAGCTGTTTAAAATTGGTGACTTTTACACATTATCACAACTGAGTAAATAAAATTTACTGTACGTGTAAATAAAAACGGGCGTATTTCCGCCCGTTCTGTTAATTCATATCAGGAATAATTACAATTTCAAAGTTTTCAGGGATTTCAAAAATCCGAAGGTCAAAGCTGTGGGTAAGTTCTGTAAGCTTCCACATATTGTCGCTTGTACTGTCGCTTACGTATTCTATGTTCATGGTTTCCGGATTCGCATAGATTGTGAGAAAATATTTATTATCCGTTGTTGCGGTTTCGTAAAGATAGGTTCTGCCTTCATACTGCGCTTCGCCCTTTTCGGTAAGCATCCATTTTTCAGGGTAGACAGGAACAAATCCTATATTCTGGTTCTCTGAGCTGTCGTCTGCCGGAGAAGAAACAAATGCCGCATTTTCCTCGGGCATGATATAGTACATCATACCGCCGTCATAAAGCACATTTTCTGTCTGCTGGTTTTCTTCATATGTCCAGTAGATTTTATCTTCTGATGCAAAATGATAGTGCGAAATAATTGTTTTGCCGTCAACAGATGATTCAAAAGTCAATTTTACAGGAAAGGCTGTGCTGTCCTCAGCGTATTTTTCAAAGAGCGGTGCCTCGGAGGGCTTTGAGGCGCAGCCTGAAATTATAAAAACCGACATGGCGGATAAAATGCATAAAATCTTTTTCATTTATCGGCTTCCTTTCCCTGTATGCTATAAGTATATTTTGGCACATATTCACCTTTTTGTCAAGTGCTTTTCATTGACAAAAAAGGATAATAGTAATATAATAGTAGTATTCGTAAAGGCAAAAACCGAAAGGAAAAAATAAATGGCAAAGAATAAAACCAACTGGACAAGTATAGGCGGACAGGCGCTTCTTGAAGGCATAATGATGAAAGGTCCTGATAAGACAGCTATGGCAGTGCGCCATGTTGCCGGCAACATTATTACAGAAGTAACACCTGCCAAGCCGAAGAAATGGTATAATAAGGTTCCTCTTGTACGAGGCTCGGCGAACTTTGTAACTCAGCTTCTGGAAGGCTACAAATACATTTCCCGTTCCGCAGAATTATCAGGCATGATGGAGGAAGAGGAAGGAGAAGAGCTTACAAAATTTGAAAAGTGGCTCAATGATAAATTCGGCGAAAAGCTTATGAATATTGTAATGGGCTTTGCTATGGTTATTGGCGTTGCTCTTGCGGTGGTGCTTTTCATGTTTGTTCCTACCTGGATTTTCATGTTTATACAGCATCTCGCAGGAGAAACAGATATTTCCGCATTCCAGTCCGCATTTGAGGGCGTACTTAAAATAATTATTTTCCTCCTTTATATGTGGATAACCGCATTTTCAAAGGATATCCGCCGCACCTATGAATATCACGGCGCAGAACACAAGACGATTGCATGCTATGAAGCAAAGCTTCCGCTTACGGTGGAAAATGTTGAAAGACAGCGCCGTTTCCACCCGCGCTGTGGTACAAGCTTTATTTTCCTGGTGCTTATTATCAGTATTCTTGTATATTCAATATTTCCTATAACAAATGCACTTTTCATGGAGAATTTCGGTGTAAACGAAACAATTGCCATGATTTTAAGAGTTGCAAGCAAGATACTTCTCCTCCCTGTAATCGTGGGCATTTCCTATGAAATCATCAGACTTGCAGGAAAGTACGACAATTTTATTACAAGAATTATTTCAGCTCCCGGTCTTTGTGTTCAGCGTCTCACAACAAGAGAACCAGATAAGAGCCAGATTGAAGTAGCCATTGAGGCTATGAATCTTGTAATCCCTGAAAATAATAAAAAATCCGAGCTTAACATTACGGCTGTTGACGAGGAAATCAAAGAAGAATGAACGGCAGAGAGTTAAAGGCGGAAATTTCGGCTGTATTAAGAAAAGCAGAGGTATTTGATCCGGATTATGAAGCCGGGGAAATTATAAGAGAAGTCTGCAAAATGCATCCTGTTCAGGTTATGGAAATTACCGCAGGGCAGAAAGAGAAAATCGCTGAAATTACTAAAAAACGCACAGAGGGAATACCTCTTCAATATATCTTTGGTAAGTGGGAGTTTTACGGCTATGAGTTTTTTGTGGGCGAGGGAGTGCTTATCCCACGGCCTGAAACCGAGCTGATTGTTGATATTGCAGTGAAAAATCTCACAAAGGAAAGCATCATGCTTGACCTTTGCAGCGGAACAGGCTGTATTCCCATAGCCTGTGCTCTTGAAACAGGCTGTAAGGCTTATTCCGTGGAGCTTTATGACAAGGCTTTTTCCTATCTCGAAAAAAACATCGCCTACAATAAAGCCGATGTTACGGCGGTAAAGGGTGACGCTCTTGACAATTCGCATTTCGCAGATGTGATGTTTGATGCGGTTTTTTCTAATCCGCCCTATCTCACAGGAGAAGAAATGAAAAATCTTCAACGTGAGGTAAAGCATGAGCCAAAAACGGCTCTTTACGGCGGTGATGACGGCCTGGATTTTTACAGAAAGCTGTTCATACTCTGGAAGCCGAGGCTGAAAGATGACGGTATTTTTGCCGTTGAAGTCGGAGACAAACAGGGTGAGCAGGTAAAAGCGCTTATGGAGCAGGCAGGCTTTACAGCAGAAATTATTCCCGATTTACAGGGGATAGGCAGGGTAGTTTATGGAATAAATAAAAACGGCACTACAAAGTAGTGCCGTTTTCTAATGTAGATTTAATTACTTTAAGAAACCAAGGCTGCTGATAATTGCGGGATCCTTAGCCTTACCGTTGCAGATCTGGAAGAATGCAATGATTCTGAGAACTACGCAGATAACAACGCCTACTACGTAAGCGATCTGGCCTAAAAGGGGAATAATGTTTACGAAAGCGAGAAGTGCTTCAATAACTGTGAATTTGAGAACTGTACGTACGTGGAACTGAACGTACTTGGATGTGCTTGCCATGAGGATAGCGATAATAAGACCGAATACAGGTAAAACGTAAGGAAGCATAGCGATAACCTTGTTATCAGAGATGTCTTTAGCGTCAAATTCGGCTGTGTGATCCTTGGGGTCAACGGCCGCAGCAGCGACAGGAGCAAAAGCTGTGCCACAGCTCTGGCATACATTTGCGTTATCTTCGCACTGTGTACCGCATTTTGTACAGAATTTCATATTGGTAATTTCCTTTCAAAAAAGATATTTATGTAATAATTATAATAGCTTTGTCAAATTTTGTCAATATATAGTTTAAGAGCAAAATCATACACAATTTGAAAAAAACAGCAAAAAGTACTTGATATTTTATAAGAAAAGGTATATAATATCAAATATACACTAAATCGGTGTACTTTAACGCATATTGCATTTTAACAAAAGGAAGGATTGAAGCAAATGCTCGGCACAAAAATCTATCTGGACAATGCCGCAACAACAAAAATAAGCGACAGCGTCTTTGAGGCAATGCTCCCATGGCTTAAAGAGGGCTACGGAAATGCGTCCTCTATCTATACATTAGGCAGACAGAGTGCTATTGCACTCAACAATGCCCGTACCCAGTGCGCAGAGGCTCTTGGCTGTGAGCCCCGTGAAATATTCTTTACCGGCGGCGGCAGCGAAAGTGATAACTGGGCAATAAAATCCACAGCTCACGCAATGGCAAAGAAGGGCAAGAAGCACCTTATCACCTCTGTTTTTGAACATCACGCAGTTCTTCATTGTATGGAATCCCTTGAAAAAGAAGGCTTTGAGGTAACATACCTGCCTGTTTATGAAAACGGAATTGTAAAGGCTGAGGATGTTGCAAAGGCTATCCGTGAGGATACCGCTCTTGTTTCCATTATGTATGCAAACAATGAAATCGGTACAATACAGCCTATTACAGAAATCGGTGAAATATGCCGTGATAAAGGTGTTTATTTCCATACCGACGCTGTTCAGGCAGTAGGTAACGTTCATATTAACGTTAAAGAACAGAATATAGACATGCTCTCCCTTTCCGGTCATAAGATCCATGCTCCCAAGGGTGTAGGCTTACTTTATGTTAACAAGAAAATTCGTCTTGCGCCTTATATTGAAGGCGGTGCCCAGGAAAGCGGAAGAAGAGCCGGCACCGAAAATATTGCTGGCATTGTAGGTCTTGCAACAGCTCTTACAGAAGCAGAAAAGGGGATTGACGAAAAGAATGCAAAGCTGAAAAAATATCAGGACAGAATTATTGAAGAGCTTTCAAAGATTGACCGTGTTCACCTTAACGGTGACCGCGAAAAGCGTCTTTGCGGAAATATAAACTTCTCCTTTGAAGGTGTTGAGGGTGAGGCTCTGTTGTTACAGCTTGACCTTAAAGGAATTGCTGCTTCCAGCGGTTCAGCCTGCACATCAGGTTCTCTTGATCCGTCACATGTTTTACTTTCTATCGGTTTACCCCATGAAATCGCACACGGTTCTTTAAGAGTTTCCATGTCCGAATACACAACTGATGAAGAAATCGACGAGTTTTTAACTGTTCTCCCTGAAATCATTACAAAGCTCCGTTCAATGTCACCTCTCTGGGAACATATCTTAAAGGGCGAGACATTCAAAATCAAGTAATTACAACAAGACTATTGAAAGGAAGATATTACAAATGGTATATTCAGAAAAAGTTATGGACCATTTCGCTAATCCCCGTAACGTAGGCGAAATCGAAGATGCAAACGGCGTAGGCGAAGTTGGTAATGCAAAGTGCGGCGATATTATGAAGATGTATCTCAAAATCGAGAACAATATGATTGCAGACGTTAAGTTCAAGACATTCGGCTGCGGTGCCGCTATCGCAACATCTTCAATTGCTACCGAAATGATTAAGGGCAAGCCCCTTGACGAAGCTTTAAAGCTTACAAACCGCGCAGTTGTTGAGGCGCTTGACGGACTTCCACCCGCAAAGCTTCACTGTTCTGTTCTTGCTGAACAGGCTGTAAAGTCTGCTGTTGCTGATTACTATCAGCGTCAGGGCATTGACCCCACACCATTCGTTGGGGTTATCGAAGAACACTGTGACCACTGTTGCGATTGTGACTGATAAAATTACGGCTGACTCGTTATGAGCCAGCCGTTTTTTCTTATGTTAGATTCCAGTCTATTTCGCCTAAGCCGTTTGCACGGAGAAATTCGTTGCATTTTGAGAAATGTTTGCAGCCGAAGAAACCGTTATAAGCCGAAAGGGGACTGGGGTGGGCGCAGGTAAGCACCTTATGTATGGGGTTTGTAATAAGAGCGGTCTTTGCTCTTGCATTTGCTCCCCAGAGAATAAAAACCACAGGCTTTTCACGGTCGTTCATGATTTCCACGATTCTGTCGGTGAAGATTTCCCAGCCCATACCTCTGTGGCTGTTGGCTTGTCCTCGGCGGACAGTAAGGGAAGTGTTTAACAGAAGCACGCCTTCCTTTGCCCATTTGGTAAGGTTGCCTTTTTCACAGATCGGAACACCAAGGTCTGTATAAAGCTCCTTGTATATATTAATGAGAGAGGGCGGCAGCTTAGTGCCATCAAGCACCGAGAAAGCAAGTCCATGTGCCTGATTAGGCTCGTGGTATGGGTCCTGTCCCAGAATAACCGCCTTAACATCGCTGTATGAAGTAAGTTTCAGAGCGTTGAAGATATTATACATATCGGGATAAATGGTATATGTATTATACTCGGATTTGAGAAATTCTCTCAGAGCGAGATAATAGGGCTTGTTAAATTCGCCTTCTAAAAGCTTATCCCATTCGTTTCCTAAATTAACCATAGGTTTAATCTCCTCAGTCTAAACAGTTTTCGATATATTCATACAACAAAGGTGCGCCGCGCTGCAAACGGGTTGGTTCAATAAGATACATAGCGCCTGCCGAAGCGAAAACCTCTGCACTTATTACCTCTTCGGGATATTTGGTGAGCATGAAAAAGCTGCCTTCCTCAGCGGCAATTTTCATAAACTCTTCTGTTTCCGAAGGTTTTCCGTTGGCATTATCATATGCATGGAAAAGCTCATGATACAATACGTCGATATCGAAAGTATCGGTAGAAATATATATGGTGGTATTTTGTGTAAGTCCCAGAGCCTTTCCGTTTTCATCATTAACTATGGGAACGGTTAAGCTGCCGCCTGTTAAATAAAGGGCGGAGCAGGCGTCTGTTAAAGGCTCGGGCGCGCCTTCCAGCAGGCTCAGGTGTGCTCTGGCATTTTCGCCGTCTATTTCGCCGCATTTATAAACATCAATACCTTTATAAGTGCCGCAATATTCACGGCTGAACAGGTATTGTATCTCATAGCTTGTAATAAATCGGCCCAAGAAAATACCGACTATTACTGCCGCAATAATAACCAGAGACCATTTTACAGGTCGTATAGAAAGTATATCTTTTATACGCATGGTTTATAAAAGCGAGAAATAAAGTCCTGCAAATACTCCTGTGGAAATTGCAAGAAGTCCGATAATTACAAGACAGAAGGCAAGTGCACCCTTACCGAAAAATACCTTTTCAGGCTCTTCTTTTTCGGGAACAAAGGGTTGAATCTGCTGTCCGTCCCATCCCGCAGCATAAGATGTGGAATAAGCGGGAGCGGGAGTTGTTTCAGGCTTTGAAACAGGGGCAGATGGCTCTGTGGAAGGAGTTTCGGGAGCCTGAGCTTCTTCCCCGTCAGTAGTAACAACAACAGGGTCTGCCTTTATTCTTTTTCCGCAATTTGTACAGAATACGGAATCTTCGTCAACGGTAGCACCGCAATTAATACAATACATAATAATCTGTCCTTTCTTAAATCAAGTTCTGAAATATTCAAAAAGGTACTGTTGCGCAATACCCTTGTATTCGCCCATACATTCGGGCAGCCCGTCGGGATAATACTCTGCGACAATTCGTTTTATCCATACATCAACGGGAAAAGCCTCGGTTTTGTGGTAAGCGAAAAGTAGTATACAGTCTGCTACCTTATCGCCTATGCCGACAATTTTTTTGAGTTCAGCCTTACCTTCGTCATAGGTCATGCTGTAAATTTTGTCGAGGTCAACGGTTTTATCAATAGTTTTTCTCGCAGCGTCAAGAATATACCGGTTACGAAAACCGGCTCTGAGAGGGGCTAAATCTTCCTCTGTCAATGCCGCAAGCCTTTCCGCCGTAGGAAAAGCAAAACCATCTGCGCATTTTTCTCCGAAGCTTTCGCAAAGACGGGAAATAATTCCTTTTATTCTCGGAATATTATTGTTCTGTGAAATAATGAAGCTTATCATTGTTTCAAAGGGTTCCTGGCGCAGGATTCTTAGTCCTCTGCCTGATTCTGAGGCGAGTTTAAGGGTTTTATCCGCGGAAAACTGTTTTATAACAGCTTCATAATCCGTATCGCAATCGAAATAATGAAGCCATACAGGAACATCCTTTTCGTCTATATCCAGCAGGGTGATGCCGTTTTCTTCCTGTCGGATACGCAGAAAGCGGTTTTTTGCATAGCCGGAAAAGATATTACCTTCGTGCGACCAACGGAACGCCTGGCCTCCTTCAAGAGTCTGGATAAGGGAGAGGGTGTTTGTTTCTAAAAAGTAATCTATTGCCAAAATTATAACCTTACCTTATGTAAATTTATACAAATTTTCGCTGAAAATAAAAAAATTTCGGAAAACACTTGATTATTTGCTTTTATTATAATACAATTTAATTATAATTTCAACAACAAGTTATGAAAATTTTATGAAAATCACATTGAAAGGATATAAATAAAATGAGAGAAAGTATTTTGACAATACCTGTAAATGAGGTCTTTGAGCCCAAATGCGGCTGTCCTATCTGTGCAATGCGCAATACAGTTGAGGAGCACATCTGCGAATATATAATGGGTGCGGCAATGATGGAGCCTGATGTACGAATGGAAACGAACGAGCTCGGCTTCTGCTTTACGCATTACGAGATGCTTTTGCAACAGAACAACCGTCTTTCTCTCGGTCTTATGCTTAATACATATCTCGAATCTGCAAGAGAAAATATTTTTGAAAAGAAGGCTGTTTTCTTCAAGGAAAGCGCAAAGGCAAAAAAGGCTAAGAAGGCAGGGGAAATGGAACAGACCTGTTTTGTATGCAGCAAGGTTGACTGGGGTGTTAATCATATGCTTGAAACAGTTTTTACCATGTATGTAAAGGACCCTAAGTTTAAGAATCTTTTCAAGAATCAGGAATATATCTGTATTCCCCACTATATAATGCTTATGGAAAAGGCACAGGAAAAGCTTCAAAAGGGTGATCTTGCAGACTTTACAGACGCGCTTGATACCCTTGTGAGCGATTATATCAAGTCCCTTAACAGCGACGTAAACGACTTCTGCAACAGCTTCGATTACCGCAACGCAGGTAAGCTTCATACTCCCGAAATGGAGCATGTGCGTACCTCAATTGAGCGTTCCATTGAATTCCTTACAGGCAGAAAGCCCAGAACAAAATAAAACAAAGGCGGTCACAGACCGCCTGTTTTTTATTGGAATACATAAATATTTTCAAAAAACTATTGTAATTCATTGTCGGAATATGTTATAATAAACAGTGTATTTTCAAATACGCCATTTTTTCGTTTAAGAAAGGACGGCATTATGGACGAACAGATAATTTACGGGCGCAATGCGGTAACCGAAGCTTTACTTTCGGGTAAGACCGTTGATACCGTTTATATACAGAAAAACGCAAAGGGT
>JAZNML010000065.1:0-81263 GCA_045579565.1 Ruminiclostridium sp. | reverse complement strand
ATATGACCTTGTTAAAAAGGGCAGACTCAACAAGAAAGGTAACGAGGTTGGTGACCTTGTAGTAAACGAAGAAGAAGCATATTATGTACGAAAGGTATTCGAACAATGCGTAAGAGAGGGTAAAGGCTCACACGTTCTTGCGGAGTATCTTAACAAAAATGGAGTGCGAACACATAACGGTGCCAAGTTTCAGGCAACAAGTATCCTCCGAATGTTATCAAACAAAACCTACTGCGGATACTATGTAACCGGAGAAATTACATCAAAAAAGATAAGTGAGATAGCAATAATTGATGAAGAAATATGGAACAAAGCACAGGATTTTCTTGAACAACGAAAGAGAATCAACGAAGAAAAAAGACGTATAAGCAGAAAGACGCAAGGTCAGGTTCTGCTGTCGGGAAACATATTCTGTGCAGAGTGTGGCGGCAGAATGGTATCAACTTCCTACAATTCCAAGTACATTAAGAAAGACGGAACTGAAATGACATACAGCACTAAAAAGTATATGTGCTACCACAGAGCAAGAAAGCTGAACGACTGCAAATCACAGACAACCTATGATGCATACAAAATCGATAATGCTATAACTGAAATAGTTGAAAAGATATTTCAGAACATTATCGAAACACCTGAAACGGAAGCTATCGGCAGAAAGCTGGAATCAGAGCTTACAACTGCTAAAACACTTCAGAAAAAGTATCAGCTGTCCATTGATAAATTAAATGAACAGCTGAAGAAATTACAGATGGAAATAGGTAAATCACTGATAGGTGAGAGTGTATATTCCGCTGAAGATTTATCTGCAACCATCAATAGCACAAGGCAGAGGATAACCGAAGAGACGGACAAGCTGATTGAAGTTACACAGATAGTAGCCAAAGGAAACAAGGCTGTAGATGATATCCAACCGCTGTACTCGCAGTTTGTATCCTGGGCAGATGAGTTCAGGCAGGCAACCCTTGAACAGAAACGGATAATACTTTCACAGCTTATTGACTGCATAGAAATCGGCAGGGGTTATACCATAACGGTTAAGATGAATGCCAGTTATGAGCAGTTTTGTGAGTGGGGGAACAGGTAAAAGAAAAGTTATACGAAAAGCTCTTAACCTTGTGGTTAGGGGCTTTTGAATTATATTTCCGTAGTTTTTTACTCAGCTTTCAATAGCTTCATTAATCTTATATGTGGTAAGTACAAGCTCACCATTTTCGCTAAAATTGATTGATATTCTTAATTTATTATACTTCATACAACTTATAGCAAATTCCTTAAAGAACTCAGAATTTGTATCTACATCCTTATTATAGATTTTAGCATATACTGTAGATATACATTGTTTAAAAACTTTCTTATACTTGTTATCGAAAGTATCGGCGGTATTTAAGTATAGTTTCCATAAATTGATAATTTCGTCTTGAATTGTCGGTTCAGAATTTGAATATTGTTTTAGTAAGTGGAAAAATGAGTGTTCAGTTAATGTAATCATAAACCTATACTCTACCATTTTTTTCATAATTTCCAATAATTCTAATATAGGTATATTGATTTCGCATAAAAAATCTATTATACCGATGCTGTTTATCATGAGTTCTTCATTTTGTGATACTGCTGTCAAAAATGCTTCTGCAGTTACAAGAGTATATTTTTTTGAAGAAGCGATAGAAATGGCATCATAATCACATATACCAAGAATGTCCTTGATTTTTACATCATCACTCCACTTAATTGTTAAATCGACAATATTGTCTATGCAAGAAAGTTTTTCTGTATATTCTTTAATATTAACAGCTTCTTTCATTTTCCGTTGTTTTTCATCCGATGTGCTTTCTTGAATGAAGAGATCATTTTTTACTACTCCCATTGTAGTAGCATGTTCTTTTTGATTAGTTTTTATAATGCTATCCATGTCATTAGTTACCATCTCAAGTGTTGAGTGAGAAATACACACATGATTATCTATCAATACACTAGTATCTATTCCAAGTTTATACAATACAAACAGGGATGAATATGAAAGTATATATCCATCTGTTTGTTTCACTTGTGAAGATAAAATTTCTCGGTATGTAATGCTTTCGTCTTCTATAAAAGCCAATACCAATTCGCCATAATTTAATCTTATATATGATTGAATAATGTGTATAGGCATTGGGAAACAGGATAAATCATTATAATTATTTATTAGTTGTTCGGCTGTGTTATTGTTGGTATTATCGACTATCCATTTTTTGAATTCTTCATGATTTGTCATTTCATCGCCATCAGTTTTTATAGAAAAAGTCTTAACTGAACCTGTTTCTATCATTTTGTTAAGGCATAGTCTAAAGAAATAACAATCTAATGATAAAATATCTGTTATTTCATACTCAATTTCATCTATAACAACAGCATCTAAAATTTTTTTGCCAATCAACCCCAATTTTATTGCATCATCTCTATATATGTGGATTGATTTTTCACACTCATAAGGTGAAGAAGGTAAAATATGATTTGAATAAATGCAATAAACACAATCAATGTTTTTAGTTTTGTTATGCAAATATACCGCAGAATCTTCTTCTACTAATTCTTTTGTAGGTTCACTTTTTATTGGACTATCAAAATGCATATTCAAATAGTGAACACAAAAGTCTGATGAATCTGGTGAGTTAATTAAAGCTCTCATTGCCAGTGTTTTGGCTTTGTTATATTCTTTTTTCGAGTGATATATTGACGAACAAAGCATGAGCAGATTACTTGTTCCAATCTTTATTGCGAATTCAATAACTCTATCAGGAACCTCTCTCAAATGATTCAAGGAAATAACAATTATCATTTCTATAACCCATGCATCATATTCGTAATATGAGAAATTTTCAATAAATAATTCGCGAGCAGCAATTTCCTTGTCTTGAAAAATTAAAATTGCTCCACGTATTCTGATAGAAATAGCATTAGGTTTGAACATTGTATCATATGTGTTTATTAACGAGTTGGCAATATCATAATATCTATTTTTAATTAAAATCTCGGCAAATTTTAATGTCGTAGAAGGGAGATAACTAGCAATCTCGTCGTTATTCCACTTGTCAATAATGGTGTTTAATGAGTTTGCGGCATTTGGAGAATTTGCGGAACAATATAACTGAAGCCAAAAATCCAAATATTTGTCATATTTTTCTTTGTATTCGTCTATTATCTTTTTACTATCTTCGGCGCTTCTATGTAGACGAACTGACTCTACATAAATCAAAAATAACAAAAAATCATTTTTTAAAAATGATATGTTTGCTGATAAAATATTAATTATAGATCCTGGACTGCAATCATACTTAATAAAGTAGTTATTGAGTAACCAATATTCACCAGAACGCAAACAAAAATCGATTAATAAATCTTCATCAACTTTTTTTCTGTTTATATTATAAAGATATTTATACGCTTGAATTTTAAAGTTGTTTTTTGTGAAGTCAGGAAGTTCTTCAAACATTAAATCTAAATCAGATTCTCCAATTAAAACTTCTGAACAAGTTAATAATTCATAAAATTTTATTTGAACGTGTTTTTGAGAATGAACATATTTATTCTTGTTATTATTAAGAAAATCCCTTAATTCTTTCATTTGAGAAAGCATAGTTTCATCTCTACGTTGACTTTTTATTAATGTGACAATTTGTTCTTTTTCTAAAATCAGCAACTCATCTATAAATGTTTTGTCATCACTCAAAAGTGTTTCTATAATGTTTTCTATGCCAGCACTATTTTCTTTTTCAATAAACTTTAGAGTGATACGCTTAATCAACCATAATTCACTATAAAATTTATCAGTAATAGTATAATTGTAGTATACAATATGCTCTTTTTTTGTAATTTCCAATTTATAAAAATCATCTTTTTTATTATTTTTTATGCTGTCTATTATTTGGCAAAGATGTTCGGTTTTGCACTTTTTCTTTAATTCATCAAGTTTATTGAAATCGTCGAAAAATTCTAATATTAAGATTTTTTCAACTTCTATTCTGATTTTCAAATTTTTAATTTTGGATAATAGTTCTATTTTATTCCCTACTAAGTCATAATCTGAAAAACTAGAAAGAATGATTTCAACTCCATTATTTATATCTTCATTTTTACCTTTAAGCAAAGGTAAAAGATTATTGACAACTTCTAATTCTCCAGTGAAAATTTTTTTCTTTAAAACTTCAAAAATATTAAATGCGATATCAGCATTAGAAATTTGGTCTTTTTGATTTATTAAATCAATTATTTCCTTTTTACCTAAACGAATTTCTTCTGTTAATTTTCTAATTTCAGAACGTTGCTTGCTTATAATGTGTTTAGCTTCTACAGAAAGTGATAAAGCAATGTAGTTATCAATCTGTTTATAAATCCCACAAAAAAATTCTTTTAAAACACTTTCATCATTAGGATTTAAGTTTATTTTAGGTTCAATGTCTGAATTTTTAAATTTATATAGTAATTTCTCAATATATTCTTTTTCTCCTTCATTTTTGCCATCTATATTTAATGTCATATCTAAAGCATATTGAGTAACATTATAACATTCAAAAAAATAAGCGAATTTTCCAGTGGTTATTATAGTCCCATCGTTCTTTTCAAAAAACTTATTTATAAATACATACAACTTTTTCTTAAATATTGATAGTTTTATTTTTTGTACTAATTTAGGCTTACAGTCAAATATTTCGCTTGAAATTACATTAATTATTATGTTTAGAATAGTCGATTCCATATTTTACAACCTTCGCTTTCTTGATGTAAAGTAAACCTTCTGCAAAATAACAAATTAATATTATGCATCGCCAACAATCTTTGCTTATATTTTATCGATTTGGCTCATATGTATAGTTTTTGATGTGAGATTATGTATTAGCGGATAGGATGAATAATTCCTTTTGGACGATTATAGATATCTATATTATAAGCATTAAATAGAATAATGTCAATGTTTTATCTAAATTACTATCTCGCACCTAAAGACTTGACATACATAAATACATATTACTTATAAAACTCGGGTTGTACCTTAAATAAAGAGCCGCCGTTCGTTTTTAGAAAAGCTACCCCGGAAGGTTTAAGTGCAAACAAAAGTGAAATTGCTGTTATTATTGTAGATTGTAGACACCTGTTTTTATGTAAGAACTGCATATTATTATTGAATTATGATAATTTATATGGTAAAATATAATTGCATTGTTATATAATTTGGATTCTATTTATGGGGGTTATTATGTTTGACAATAATCAAGTTAGGCATTATACTGGTGTATTTGATATTTTAGGTGAACAGATAACAGGTGAGCTTATATACAATAAGCAAAACGGCTTGATAGTTTTAAATTTAATAAAAGAACTGTCAGATAAAAATATTTTCGGAAATAGTTTTGGGACACTTTCTGTTATAACCGGTAAGCTAAATTTTGGATCCCATGTTACATTGTTTAATAATCGTTGCACAAAAAATCATACGGAGGCTTTTAAATCGCAACAACTTAATTTTATCGCGGAAAGTATGATTTGGTCTAATACGTATAGAAAAACATCAAAATACAATAAACTTACATGTGTTTTAGAAAATGCATATCAGTGGAGCGAATTATCAGTTTTTGAAATGACAAATTCAGGAATCAGGGTAAAAGAGTCAATAGATAAAAAAGTATATAACTGGTTTGGAGCTGAAATAACTTTTTCGACATATTTGAGTAATTTTTTGTATTCGCCACCAAAAGAAGAAAAAACCGAAATAATCCAAAGATTAGTAGTAGAAATAGAATTAATTGAGAAGAAGGAGTTCAAGGATTTTTTACTTATAAGGAATAAGATTATATCGTTAATTACGTTCGCTATGAAAAACAACGTTAATATACACGAACAATACCTAATTGATAACGATCAGTTTTATATGGTAGGTGAGCGGGTTGTTGAACATTATAAACATTACTTGATAACAAATGATGTTCAACTAGATATATATAAAAATCAAATTATGAATTATAATTTCGTTCTTAGTCAATTACCGAATGATAAGAATATTAATGAAACCTTGACTAAATTAGAACCTGTTTTCAATTTATATTTATCAGTAGTTAGGTATTGTGATATGCCGATTGAAATGATGTTTCTTAATATAGTACAAGCGTTAGAAACATTTCACTCTCGTTTTTTCTATGATAACAAGAAAAAGGTGTATGTTGCATCTGTTATAGAGCGTTTTGGAAATACACCAAATTATGAATGGATTAAGGAATTATTATTATGCGATACGCAAATGGATGAAAATTGTAATTATATCATTTTAGTATCTCGATTAAATGATTTACTTATAGGTAAGTATGATGGAATGTTTTATGAATATTATGGTGAGAACAGAGAGTACGCTCAAATAATAGCCGACACACGTCACTATTATACTCATTATGGGAAATCAAAAGAAAACAAGGCGTTAAAGGGTGATGAACTGTTGGAGGCAATTTATATTTTGAAAATTCTTTTGGAATATCATGTTTGTCTTGTTTTGGGTGTGGATAATCATGAAAAAATTTCTAGAGAACTCCATAATCATCATGAATGGAGAAAATTAGGTTTTATTCAATCTGGTAAAACATAATTGAAATGTATTAGGTGTTGACTTTACTACCTTTATAAAGTTTAGTAAAATTATTTGTATGCTTAAATATGAGATATGATATATATTTCGGTACTATATCCCATCCGCAAGAGCGCATGACTGTTAATCATGATGCCACTGGTTCAAGTCCAGTAACAGGAGCCATAAAAACGACCACTCATTGAGTGGTCTTTTTTATGTTTCTGATACCGATTTAAGCAAATGGAATCATAACTGACAATTGAAAAAACGGCTCTTATTATAAAGAGCCGTTTTCTGTTGTTTCAATTATCAAGAAAAGCTTTAAGCTTATTAAAAAAATGTATTGCAATAGGATAATTATTCCCACGAATATGGCGGCAATTATTGTTTCCTCTCTTACTCCGTGAAGCTCATCTGTCGTAATCAGGGAAACGTATGTTCTTTTGTATTCATTTTTGACTCGCTTTGTTTATAAATTCATGGACTGACGCAGTGTTGCGCCGCCTTTTTCAAGGGAAGCTGTACCGGTACGACAGATTTCCATAATAGTAAAGTCACGCATAAGCATGATAAAATCATCCATTTTTGTACTATCGCCTATCAGTCTAAGTACAAATGATTCTCGGGAATAATCAATTGTTTCAGCACCGAACGCTTCGGCAGCGGCGTAAATATCTGAACGCACAGATGAATCATTTTTCATCTTTATCATCATCAGTTCACAGCTTACGGAATTTTCTCTTGTAAGTTCTTTAATGGAGCATACATCCGGCAATTTGTATAACTGGTTTATAAGCTGCTGCTTGTTTTCTTCTTCGCCGTCAAAACTGAAAGTAATTCTTGAATATTCGCCGGATTCCGTTTCGCTGGCGGTGATTGAACTTATGTTGAACTGTCGTCTGCGGAACATACTTGTAAGCCGGTTCAAAACTCCGAACTGATTATGAACCATAACTGCAAGATTATATCTGTTCATTACTCCACCTCCAATTTTACAATTATGTCATCCATACTGCCACCGGGCGGAAGCATAGGAAGTACAAATTCATCCTTGTCAATTCTGCAATCAACAACATAAGGTCCGTTATGGCTGAATGCTCTTTCGAGTGCTTTGTCCAGTTCTTCAGGTGTATTTGCTGTTTCGCCGTCTGCACCGAAGGCACGGGCAAGAGCGGGGAAATCAGTACTACGGTTTAGTATACTGTTTGAGTAGTGCTTGTCATAGAAAAGCGTCTGCCACTGTCTTACCATGCCGAGTACACCGTTATTCATAATGAGGATTACAACGGGTACGTTGTAGGAAACTGCGGTAGCAAGTTCATTAAGGCACATACCGAAGCTTCCGTCACCTGTAACTAAAACGCTGCGTTCCTTTGTGCCGTATGCCGCACCTATTGCTGCACCGAGACCGAAGCCCATTGTACCGAGACCTCCGCTGGAAACAAATCTTCGTGGAGTTTTAAAAACAAGGTTCTGCGCCGACCACATCTGATGCTGTCCCACGTCAGTGCAAACGGCGGTGTTTTCACCTAAATATTTGTTAAGGGTAAGAATGGCCCTTCTTGGCGTCATGCTGTCACGGTTATCAAGATAGTTTTTTTCTTCATTGCGGAAATTTTCAATCTTTTCTGCCCATTCAGGTCTGCGGATTTCAGTAAGAAGAGGAATAAGCTTCTGTAAAGTGAGCTTAACATCACCTCTGAGACCACATGCAGCATTGACTGTTTTGCAAAGCTCTGAGCCGTCTACGTCAATGTGGATTATTTTCGCTTTTGTTGCAAATTTTGCACGGTTACCTGTAACACGGTCATTGAAACGCACCCCAAGAGAAATAATCAAGTCCGCATTATGCATTGCCATTGATGATGCATAATGACCATGCATACCCTGCATGCCGAGGAATCTTGGATGTTCAGTGGGTACAGCCGAAAGACCCATAAGCGAACAGCCCACGGGGGCGTCAATTTTGTCCGCAAGAGCAAGCATTTCTTCCTGTGCACCTGCTGTTATAACACCGCCGCCGAAATAAACATAGGGACGTTTTGACGAATTTATGTATTCAGCCGCCTCTTCTATGCGTATATCCTTTGCCGCATAGGGAGTTTCCTTTTCTGTGGGAGCCTCTGGCTCATATTCAAATTTTGCAATCTGCACATCCTTTGGTACGTCAATAAGTACGGGGCCTGGTCTTCCTGATTTTGCAAGTCTGAACGCCTCTCTGATAGTATCAGCAAGCTGTTCTACTGAGCTTACGAAATAGTTGTGTTTTGTTATTGGGAGGGTTACGCCTGTAATATCGATTTCCTGAAAGCTGTCTGAACCGATTTGAGTAGTGGGAACATTTCCGCATATAGCTACCAGCGGAATTGAATCAAGGTAAGCGGTAGCAATTCCTGTTACAAGGTTTGTGGCACCGGGTCCTGATGTAGAGATGACTACACCGACTTTTCCCGTGGTTCTTGCATATCCGTCTGCGGCATGAGCTGCTCCCTGTTCGTGTGCGGTTAAAATATGATTTATCTGATCCTGATGAGTGTAAAGGCTGTCATATACGTTGAGAATCTGTCCGCCCGGATAACCAAAAACAGTATCACAACCCTGCTCTATCAGAGTTTTTACAAGTATATCTGAACCTGAAAGAATCATGTTATCTGCTCCTTTTCTGTAATATATTAATTTTCATTTCGTAAATTACACAATTTTGAAACCTTCGGAACGTAAGGATTTTGTAATCAGGTTGACATGCTCGTAATCCTTTGTTTCCATTTCTATACGCAGGTAGCATCCATTAACGCTTTTGGTGTTTCCTTTTTCGTAGTGGACTCCTGTTACATTACCGCCGCAGTCTGCGATGATACGTGAAATATCTTTAAGCTGTCCGGGCTTGTCGATAAGCTCAATTAACAGACTGGAAGAACGCCCTGAATTGCGTAAGCCTCTGTCAATAACACGTGAAAGGCTTGTAACGTCGATATTACCGCCTGAAACAATGGCGGCTACCTTTTTGCCTTTCAGATTGAACTTATCAAACATGACTGCTGCCACGGCTGCTGCACCGGCACCTTCGGCAATCATCTTCTGTTTCTCAATAAGGGCGAGAATTGCGCTTGCAACCTCGTCATCGCTTACGAGAGCAATCTCATCAACATATTCTTTTACGAGGGCATAGGTGTTTTCGCCGGGCTGTTTTACAGCAATGCCGTCGGCAATAGTTGATACTGATTTCAGACATTCGATATTGCCTTTATTTATTGAATTATACATACTGGGAGCACCTGCAACCTGTACGCCGTATACTTTTACAGAGGGTCTTATCTGTTTTACTGTGTAGGCAACACCTGATATAAGACCACCGCCGCCTACCGGAACCACAACAGCATCAACATCATCAAGCTCGCTAAGTACTTCGAGAGCGATTGTACCTTGTCCGGCGATAACATTTTCGTCATCAAAGGGATGCACAAAGGTATATCCTTCGCTGTCTTTAAGTTCGAGAGCCTTCTGATAAGCGTCGTCGTAGCAGCCCTCAACTAGACACACATCTGCGCCGAACCCCTTGGTTGCTTCAACTTTTGAAATAGGAGCGGTATCTGGCAGGCAAATCAGTGATTTAATACCGTTTTTGGTAGCTGCAAGAGCAACGCCCTGTGCATGATTTCCGGCGGAACATGCGATTACACCTTTTTCCTTTTCTTCATCCGACAGCATAGCGATTTTATAAGCTGAGCCTCTTACTTTAAAGGAGCCTGTGATTTGCAGGTTTTCGGGTTTCAGAAACAGCTCACATTCGGGAGCAATTCCATATGCTCTTACCATGTTTGTTTCACGTATGATGTTTTTAAGTACTGATTGTGCATTGAATACCTTGTCGAGAGATAACATTTTTCATTCCGCCTTTCGTTTATTGGTTAATGTTTATGTGCTCTGAGACAAAATAAAAACCCGCCTCAAAGCTCTTTTGCTTTGAGACGGGTGTAAATTTGTAATTTATCACTCGCGGTACCACTCAAATTGCGGATATAAAAATCCGCCACCTCTTCGAAGTCTATCAACTTCTATGCATTTACGCAGCATTCACGGGAAACGCCTACTGGGTGTAAACCTTTGGGGCTTCCGGCTCGGAAGGGATAAGAAATCAGCAGTCATTTACCGGGCTCGCACCATCCCCGGCTCTCTGTGAAACTCGTTGCAGTTTCCGTCTTCGTCATAGCTTTTGTTGATATTCATTTTTTAGCATTATACCACTTTAAACTGATGTTGTCAAGTGGTTTGCAAAAATTTTTTAAAGAATAAGCAATATAAGTTTACTTGAAATGAAACCGCTCTATTGAATACACGGTAAGAATATGATGACAACGGAAAAAACTCCCGAATGTCTTTCGATATTCGGGAGTATTTTTTTATTCAGGAAAACTAAAACTGTCCAGTACCCACTTATCATTTTCGTAAATGAAAGTAAAGGGTATACCTTCGGCAACTGCGCCTAACACTTTATTTTCCTCGTTCCAGAAGGTAACAGAAAGCTCTATTGAATCAGAATCAGCTTTTTCCAGTGTGAAATTATAAGTATAATCTACGGCTTTTTCGCTCGGCTCATGGCGCATATATACCTTACCGTCTGAAACTCTTATTGTATCCAGCTTCAACAGTATTTCGTCCACGACTTTTTCCGAAAAGAAGCCTGATTCATATTCCTTGAAGCCCTCATAGGTATCAAGAAGGTAATAGGTATTTCCGTCAACAGTTATGCTGTCATTCATATCAACAGAGTTTGCTTCAGGGGTGTTGGTATAAAGCCGGTAATGTCCGATACAGGTCATAAGCTTTCCTTCCATATGACCTATGGATAAGGGTGCGTCAACACCGTCATTCTTAAAGCTTACAAAACGCCAGCCGTATTTGGTGCGTGTAAGCGTTGCCGTGTAGGTATAGGGACCTGTAAAGTATGCAATGCTGTACGGATCGCTTCGCATATACACAGTGTATTTAACCTCTGCTGTATCCTGATTTTCGCTGATGATTTCATAAGAGGCTGCATACTTTGGTGTATAACCTGTCATCTCGGGCGCATAGTATTTTCCGTTGTAAAGATATAGTCTTGCCGGAGCATTATTAAGCAGCTCGGCAGCAAGATCGTTTTCAACTGTTTCAAGGAAATAATCATGCAGATTATAGTCAGCAACATAACCGTATCTTGCATCTTTTACAAAAATGCTGTCTTCCATATCTACACGGATATCACCGCCCCAGAGTATATCATAAATACTTTCCATACGTGAGTTTAACAGCCACAATTGATCTGAAAGCTTTGTATCAAAATCGCTGTAAGTAATTTTTTCACCGTCTTCTGTTTCGGCTCTGAAACCTGAGCTTCCGTCGGAGTATTCGATATTTTTAATCTCTGTGAATTTCGGGTTGTGTCTGTCGCCGTTGATAATGTATCTCACTTTTTCATCAGCTGTCTCATGAGTATAGACAATACAGTTTTTCATGGTAACGAAATTTCCTCGGCCTGCGCCTTTACGAGTAAAACCGTTTCCATTGAGTCCCATGATTGATGTCTTACTGAAATAGCTGAGGGATTGTTCATCATACTCCTCGCTGCAATGAGAAACATAGATAATATCATTTAAGAAAGCAACCTCGACATAATTATCATATGTCTGCATAAGTTCATATTCAACACCGTTAAAATAATATAATTCACCTGCGCTGAGGTCAAGAGCGCGATTTATTCCTATCCGTCTGTATGCGTAGTAATGGCCTGTGGAATCGGTGAAATACTCAACCGAAATCACCATTTCTGCGTTTGGGATATTATCCTCATTTCGCATTCTTTCCGCTTCGGCGAGGTACTTTTCGGTGTATTCAGTAGTCATACCTTCACGGGTTTCAAGAGTGCGGTCATATCTGTCTGCGGAGGCAAGCTTCCACTGACCGTCGGTTTTATCGATTGTAAAGGTTACGTATTGCATCTCAGGGTAGGGGACACTTGTGTCTGAAAACGGGTCATAAAGGCTTTCGTCTGTGGTGAAATAACGCTGTGAAATACGTATTCTGTTTTCCGTTATTTCATTCAGATATATTTTTCCTGTACCGTAGTAGAGATTTGTGGCGGTTGTCCATTCGCTGCCGTCATCAAGCTTTAATATGCCGTTTTCTGTGGTAATTATTGATGATAAATCGCAGCCTGTCATATGCTGAAGCTTACGCAAGCCTATGCTGTTAAGACTGCCTGCATTTATATCAGTATCATATTCCGTTTCATTTTTATCACGTTTGAAGATACAGTAATACTGATTTTTCTGGCAAGGCATTTCCTGATAGAAATACATTGTATCGGGATCGTTTTTCGGAATAAAGTGAGCGTTTCCTACACCACCGTTCATTCCTGTCATATACCAGCCTGTTTCGTCTTCGTAAAATCCTCTTTCATAAGAACCCCAGCTTTCAGTGGAGGTATCGCCGTAGTAGGAGAAATCTCTGTCCTCCATGCCGTCATTTGCATATCTGTCGCTGAGACCTGTATAAGCTAATCCCCATTTTCCATAGAAGCGGTTTTCATAAATTGAGAACTCCGCTTCGGCACTGAGTGGGTCAAGGTTTGTTATGGTGTCCATTATATTGGATTCGTCGCTGTCTATATCGGAAAGCTGATACTCTGTAAATTTAAGATTTTCAATATCAACCTTGTAAGCGTTCTTTGATATATAGCCGTCGTAAATTATTATGATATCTTCATCTTTAAGCTTGTAAACTAAATTCGGATAACATTCAAAATTGTTTCCGTCAGGTCCCTTTACATCCTTGAAGCTGTATGTTCCGTCGTCGTTTTCGGTCATAATAAGGAATACCGACTGATTATTCGCGCCATAGCTTTGTCCCTCTATTTTGTGAGGAATATTTATATGGACAAGGTTATAACCGGACATTTCAAATACTTGCAGGTCAACACAGTTATAGGTGTTTTCTTCATTGTAAATTTCAATGTTATCGCCTACAACGGATAAATCGGTGATGTCATCATCGCAAATGTGTTCATTGTCATTTTTAAGGTCAATAACCTCAATTCTGAGCTTACTCATTATGCCGCGGGTTTCACCGCCTGTCTGAGTATATTCATAGGAAAAGGAATATTCATAACCGTTATGTGTAATAAAGCTTTTGCCCATAAGGATTGTTTCGGGCGTATCATCAGGAACATCAGTTTCCTCTGTATCCGTGTCCGATACAGGCGGAGTGGTAGTGTTATCGGTTACGGGTGTTGTGGTGGTGATTTCAGTAATATCAGGCATAGTGGTTGTCGTTGTGGTAACTTCCGACGGGCGCATTTCCCAGAGCTCGCTTATGGATATACCGTTTGCGTTCATTATTGCGCCAACACCGGCTATAACCGCAACCGAAGCGGCAATACCGCCTGCTATTTTTGCAATTCTAATACCTTTATTAAAGGATTTTTCGGCTGTAATTTTCGACTCTTCCGAGTGCGAAGCCATTTCTTCTATTGCTTTATCTATGTATTTTTCATCAATTTTTTCAAGAGCTTCTTCCCATTTCTTTTCGTTTATTTCACTCATACCTCTACCCCCTTTTCAGAAAGGAATTTACGCAGATTGTTTCTTGCACGCATAAGCCGTGAGCTTACAGCCTGCTCGCTCATTTCAAGACTATCTGCAATATCCTTTACCGCCATATTGAAATAATACCGCAGAATAAAAATATGTCGTGTTTTCGGATTTTCTTTTTTAAGAAATTCATTGATATAATCTCCCAGCATATAGCTGTCCATTATCTCTTCAACTGTTTCGCCAAAGCGGTAAATTTCGCTCAGCTCCTCGTATTTTTCAAAAAAGCTGCGGCGTGAGGTGGCTTTATATAAAGTTAAAGCGGTATTACGGACAATTCTGCACAGATATCCGCATAAGGAATCAGGTCTTTTGGGCGGAACAGCGTTCCATATTTTAAGATATGATGTATTGAGACATTCCTCTGAATCCTCGTAATTTAACAGTATGGAATTTGCAATTTTCATACAGAGCGAATTATATTTCAGCTTTATTTCGGTAATCGCCTTTTCCGAACGCTGAAAAAACAGCTCTATTATACTTAAATCATCCATGCTTCTTCCCCCTTTCACTTTATATAACTAATGTCTGAGTGGAAATCTTTCACATTTTTAAAAAATTTTTATCAAAAAAATTATATCATATTGTGCAGCTGATTTCAATTGATATAATTTAATTGACAAAAACAGGGGAAGCAATTATGAAAAAAATCAATGCATCTGATTCGCTTTAATAAAAAAAGGCGGAATAAACCGCCTTTTAAAAGGAAAGAATATTAAACTATGGAAATTACTCTCCAAAAGTTATACCGAATTCGCGGTATAACTCGTGAGCTTGTTGAACAAACTCTTTCAGGCGCGCAATTAATGCATTGTTTGCTTTGAGGTCACATTCCTCGTCAAAAAAGCACCATACCTCACCAATAAAACAACCGGTATCATTATTGAAAGAGTCGGGGAATGTATTTACCGGGTCGTAAACTATCTGGCTTAGTGTGTTATTGACAAAATCCTTTACCTTATCAAATACGCAGTCGGGAAGGTCTGTTAAATCCATTATTTCCCTGCAAAGCTGAGCAAAGCGCTCCTCTTTAAGTACTTTTTCAGATGACAAATAGTCAATAATGGCAATATTACAATTAATAATTGCCTCGATTTCGTCGAAGTTAAAATTGTATACACTTTTTTCCATGGCGTTATCCTCCTAAAATTATGCTTGTTTAAATCCGATCTGTATAAGGCAACCTTGGCTGCCTCATACATATATTATATATGATACAAGCAATACTTCGGTCGCCTGACAGGTGACAAAAAACTTTTTTTGAAAATCTTGCGGATTATAAAAAATTATGTTATAATTTACCTTACAAAAAATAAAAAGGGAGAGAAGATTACAATGGAATTAAATTTCAATGCTGAAAACTTATCAAAACCGTGGTTCAGAGCGCTGGTAGGCATTATTTTTCTTCTGGCAGGCATCGGTTGTCATGTAACACAGGATGCGTACGCAGAAGTGACCCGTGAAAGCTGTATAGAAGCAGAGGCGAGCATTTACGAAATGCGTCTGGACTCTTTAAGCAACAACATGGACCGTAGTATATGGCTGATTTTTGACGATTATGAGCAATCTCTTACAGTCCATGCCTCTTGTGCCTCAGATGAGGTTATAGCTGCTTTGCGTAATCTTGAAAAAGGTGAGAAAGTGAAATTTCTGCATACTGAAAAGAATGGCTATATTTATGAGCTTTGGGTTAATGGTGAATTGCTGTTTGATTTCCAGACTGCACGGAGAATGATAGATGAAAATGTCGCCATAGGAACGATGATAGGCTATATTCTTATCCCCGTGGGAGCTTTATTCATTTTATCGGTTCCTGTAATAGAATTTATAAAAAAAGTCAAAAAATAAAGAATAAGGTACATATATTATCACTGACAACAAAAATGTCGGTGATTTTTTATGAAACAAAAAATTTTGCAACAAAATAATACTATTAATCGCAAAAATATGATATAATATTCATTGGTATTAATGATATACTTTTTTAAATAGAATGTCATAGGAGATGATTTGATGAATATAAATAAAAAGTTGTCACACCTTGAATTTATAAATCGTGAATATAATATTTCACACTTATCCTATGAGAGAGAAATGGAATTTTTTAACAGCATCAAGGAAGGAAAGCCGGATGAAGTCCAGAAGCTTTTCAAGCCTTTTGACTGTGAAGAGATGGGAAAGCTAAGTTCGGACAGCCTGCGTAATCTTAAATATCATCTGATAATTTCTATTGCGCTCATTACACGATATTGTATCGAAGGCGGAATGGAAATGGAAGCTGCATACAATCTTAGTGACATTTATATACAAAGTATTGATAAGTGCAATACCGAGGAAGAAGTCAACCTCCTTCACCGCGAGGTTGTAAGCGATTATGCCCAGAGAATGCAGATCATACATAAGACAAATATCTATCCAAAGCCGATTATACTTTGTCTTGATTACATTTACAACAACCTTCATACAAAAATAACACTTGAAAAGCTTTCGGAAATTTCCCGCATGAGTCCAACCTATATATCAAAGCTTTTCCACAAAGAAGTGGGAGTTACAATATCTGATTATATTGTAAAAAAGCGCATAGAGGCAGCAAAAAATATGCTGCGATATTCAGACCATACCTGTATTGAAATCACAGAATGTCTCTGTTTCAGCTCCGAAAGCCATTTCATTCAGGTGTTCAAAAAGCATACAGGATATACACCCAAATGCTACCGTGAAAGATTTTTCAGAACACGAAAAAACGATGAATAAAGACAGACCCCCGACAGCTCGTCGGGGGTTTTATAATTCTTGACTTTTCAATGCGGTTTATATAAAATTGTAAGAACAAGGCAAATTGCTTTTTCAATTATTAAAAAATTTAAGGATTATTTAATAATTTCCATGTTATACTGAGGTCACAACGAAGAAAGGAGCATAAAAATGTATCTTAATATTCTTAAAAAGGACCTGAAAAGAAAAAGAGCAATGAACATAATTTTGCTGGTATTTATCATACTTGCCACAATGTTCGTCTCTTCAAGTGTAAATAATATTCTGGCCGTTACATCGGCACTTGATAATTATTTTGAAATGGCGGATGTGCCTGATTATCTTGTAACCACCATGAATAAAAACCTCACTGTTGATATTGAAAAAGAGATAGAATCAGCAGAGGCAGTTGAACGCTATGAGATAGAAAATACGGTTTTTTTAACCCCCGAAAACTTTATTTTTGAAAATGATGAAATAAAAATTCCCGGTGGTACGAATATAGTTCAGAGCGACATTTCGCTCAACTATTTCCTTTCCGACGGCAGTATTCTTGAAATTGTGAATAAGGGCGAACTTTATATGACAGAAAGCAAGGCTGAAGCCTTCGGTGTTGAAATCGGCGATAAGCTCACCATTGAACTGAACGGTGCAAGCTGTGAGGTTACTCTTAAAGATAAAATAAAGGACGCACTTTTCGGCTCTAACCAGATGAATTTTACCCGTTATATAATAAGCAAAGAGGATTATGACAGTCTTGTTGCTACCGAAGATACAGAAACCTTTTACGGTGGTAGCCTTGTATATATCCATTCTTCTGATGTTGAAACAGCTTTAACGCAGATAAAGCCCCTTCTTGATAACAGCATTCTTCCAATGGACAGAGCCTTTATGAAATTCACATACATATTTGATATGATAGTTGTAGGTCTGCTTCTTGTGGTCAGCTTAATCCTTATCGCAATCGCTTTCGTAGTTCTTCATTTCACTATTACCTTTACTCTTTCTGAAGAGTTCCGTGAAATCGGCGTTATGAAGGCAATCGGTATCAGCAATTTCAAAATCAGAGGCTTATACCTTGTAAAATACGCAGGACTTTCTGTAATCGGTGCGGTTATAGGCCTTTTCCTAAGTTTCCCGTTTGGCGAAATGCTTATGAGTGTTTCCTCTCAGACAATTATTATCGGAAATTCAAATCCGATTGTACTTAATATTCTCTGTGCGGTGCTTGTTATTGCGGTAATTCTTCTGTTCTGCTACGGCTGTACAGGCAAAGTAAAGAAGCTTACTCCCATTGACGCAATCCGAAACGGTCAGACGGGCGAACGCTTCCGCAAGAAGAGCCTTATGAGCCTCGGCAAATCAAAGCTTCCTGCAACACCATTCCTTGCACTCAACGACATTGTAAGTGCACCCAAAAGATACAGTATCATTACTCTTACCTTTGTGCTTTGTCTGTCGCTTATATTCATACTTTCAAACACTGTTTCCACAATGAACAGCGGAAGTCTTTCAACCACATTCGGCTGGGCAGACTGTGACATTTATCTTGACAGTAAAGTAGCTATGGATGCTATGACAGAGGACGGACACGAATATCTCGAAAAGCATCTTGACGATATGGAGAAAGCTCTTGCCGACAACGGTATGCCTGCAAAATGTTATTACGAAACGATGTTTAATCTCCCTGTTGTTTACGGCGAAAATGAAAGCAATGTCTGCATATATCACGGTACAGGCACAACAATGGATATGTATGAATACACAGCAGGAACAATTCCGCAGCACACAAACGAAATCGCAATTACAAGACTTTCTGCGGATAAGTTAAAGGCGAATATCGGCGATACCGTTACAATCAAAACCATTGACGGTGATAAGGAATACATTATCACAGCATTTTTCCAGTCGATGAATCAGGCAGGCGATGGTATAAGACTCCATTCCGACGAAAAAATCAACTACATTCAGGCTCAGGGCGGTATAGGTACGCAGATTATGTTTATAGATAATCCAGATAATAAAGAGATTGAACGCAGAATTGACGAGATTCAGAGAATTTTCCCCGATTATGAAAATATAGAAACCTGTGCTGAAACAACATCAGATATGCTGAGCGTTACTGAAACTCTTGATGCGGTAAAATCCCTTGTGGCTGTTCTTACAATCGTTTTAGCGGCGCTTATTACCGTACTTATGGAGCGTTCCTTCATTGCAAAGGAAACAGGTGAAATTGCACTTATGAAGGCTATCGGCACAAGAAACAGCAGAATCTATGCTTACCACACATTACGCTTTGCATTTGTCGGAATTATGGCAGTAATTATTGCGGAAATTTTTGCAATGCCTTTAACTCATCTCTGCATTGACCCGATTTTCAGAATGATGGGTATGGAGCTTGCGGTGGATTACGTTATAGATCCACTTGAACTTTTCCTCATTTTCCCTGCAATTATCCTTGCGACAACAACATTAAGCGCATTGTTAACATCACTCTACACAAGAAAAATCAAATCCTCCGACACAGCCGGTATTGAATAAGAAAGGAAACTGTTATGAATATTCTCGAAGTAAAAGACCTTTGCAAAACATATATTGTAAACAAGCGCCAGAACAATGTTCTGAAAAACGTAAACTTTACCGTTTCCGAAGGGGAAATGGTGGCGGTTATGGGACCTTCGGGTTCAGGCAAATCCACTCTTCTTTATGCTGTTTCAGGTATGGACAGCATAACCACAGGCGAGGTGTTATTCTGCGGTAAGAACATTGCGAAAATGGGAGCAAAAGAACTTGCGGACCTTCGCCTTGACGAAATGGGCTTTATTTTCCAGCAGATGTATATGCTGAAAAACCTCACAGTACTTGACAACATCATTCTTCCTGCGGTACAATCAGATAAGAATACCGAAACACGTAAGGAAACAGTACAGCGCGGACAGGATTTGATGCGCAGACTGGGTATAATCGATATTGCCGACAATGATATCAACGAGGTCTCAGGCGGACAGTTACAGCGTGCCTGCATTTGCCGAAGCATGATTAACACCCCGAAGATGATTTTCGCAGACGAGCCCACAGGTGCTCTCAACCGCACCAGCTCTGATGAGGTTATGGACGAACTTGCAAAGCTTAACAATGACGGTACAACCATTATGCTGGTTACTCACGATGTTAAGGTAGCTGCAAAATGCACAAGAGTCATGTATATAGTTGACGGAAACATCAAAGGTGAGTATAATTTAGATGAATACAATGGTTCTCAGATAAGAGAACGCGAAAGAGCCCTCAATAACTGGCTTATGGAAATGGGCTGGTAAGAGGTGGACTGTTTTAAAACAGTGCCTGAAAGGAAAAACAATGACCGATATTCTTATAGTTGAAGATAACAAAGAGCTTGGTAGCCTGCTGTGTGATTTTCTCAGAGGAGAAAATTACACGGTATCGGTTGCCGAAACAGGAGAAAAGGCCTTGTCGCTGTACGAAAAGTACGGCGCAAGGCTTATTGTGCTTGATATAATGCTCCCGGGAATTGATGGCTTTGCGGTGTGTAAGAAAATCCGTGAAGAGAGCAATACTCCTATTCTTATTGTAAGTGCAAAGACAGGCAAGGAAGATAAGCTCAGCGGCCTTGTTTTAGGTGCTGATGACTACATAGAAAAGCCTTATGATATTGACATTATGCTTGCAAAAATTTCTGGTATATTCAAGCGGAGATATGCGGTAGATGAGGTAATTGACGGTGATATACGCATAAATAAGGTAAGCCGTGCTGTTTACAAGAACGATAAAATCATCGAAATGACCGCAAAGGAATACGAGCTGCTTTTACTTCTCATAGAGAACAAGGGTAAGGCTCTCAGCAAAGAATATCTTTTTTCACAGATATGGGTAAGTGACAGCTTTTCCGAACAGCAAACCTTAACAGTACATATTAAATGGCTGAGACAGAAGATTGAGGATGACCCTAAGAATCCTGCAAAAATACTTACAGTGTGGGGAGTAGGTTATAAGTATGAAAGCGTTCAATAGAATTTCCGTCATTGTAACAGCGGTTATAGTTGCTGTTTTTGTGATTGCGAATATAGTAATGCTCACAAAGAATGACGAAGGCGGAAGACAGTACAGAGTTGAAATAAGCCGTCTTGTTCTTGAAATAGAAAAAAAGGGCTTTGAAATAACTGATCTTACAGACTATGAGTATGTTACGGGAGTTTTAAAGCAAGATGAAACCGATGACTTTTACGGCGGAGACAGTGATTATGTCATCCGTGAAATAAACGGGGAATTATACCGCTTCAATTACAGAACAGACAACCGTTCAGATAACAGGCGTATGATAATAACCGTGAATGTGATTCTTGCGGCTATGACAGTTGTAATTGCCGTGGTTATGCTTTATATAAGGCTGAAAATTTTAAAGCCTTTTGAGAAGCTTACAGACGTACCGTATGAATTATCAAAGGGCAATCTGACAACACCGGTAAAGGAGACAAAAAACCGTTTCTTCGGACGGTTTGTCTGGGGCGTGGATATGCTCCGTGAAAACATGGAACAGCAAAAAGAAAGAGAGCTTAATTTACAGCGGGAAAAGAAGATGCTTCTCTTGTCTCTTTCGCATGATATAAAAACCCCTCTTTCAGCAATAAAGCTTTATTCAAAGGCATTATCCAAAGGACTTTATGACAGTAAGGAAAAACAGCTTGAAATAGCGGAAAATATAAACTCAAAGGCAGATGAAATTGAAGGATATGTTACTCAGATTATTACAGCGTCAAGAGAGGATTTCCTGAGTCTTGATGTGACTATGGGTGAGTTTTATCTGTCTGAGCTGATAAACACAATAAGTGTTTATTACACTGAAAAGCTGTCATTGATAAAGACGGAGTTTGAGGTAAGCGGCTATACCGACTGTCTGCTTAACGGTGACAGAGACAGGGCTGTTGAGGTTATACAGAATATAATGGAAAACGCCATAAAGTACGGCGACGGAAAGAAAATCCGTATTGATTTCTCTGAGGAAGAGGGATGTATTTTAATAACCGTAACAAATGGAGGCTGTGCCTTACCGGATACGGATATACCCCATATTTTTGAAAGCTTCTGGCGTGGTGCAAATGCAGAAAACCAGAAGGGCAGCGGCCTCGGTCTCTATATCTGTCAACAGCTTATGCGTAAGATGAACGGCGAAGCATTTGCGCAAATAAAAGACGGTACGATGAGTGTTACCGCAGTTTTTGAAAAAGCATAGTAAAACGGCTGGAAACAGCCGTTTTTATTTGGTAAACAGAAAAAATAACAAAAACCGGTTGTTATTTTTGTTATTATGTTGCCAATTATTGACGGTAAGAAAAAAATGATATATAATAAAACAATAAGCTATCATTTTGGAGGTATCTATGTTAAGAAAAATTATTGCTGTTATTACTCTTACAGCTGTTCTGATATCAACCTGCGGCTGTGCAGGAAATAATCCCGTAGCTCCCGATGTTACAACCACTACAACTACTGTTTCAGAAACAGAAGTAACCACAACAACCGCTTCTGAAACGGAAGAAACTACAACAACCACTGTTTCAGAAACAGAGGTGGCTACAACAACTGTTTCAGAGACAGCCGAAACCACAACTACTGCTTCTGAAACTTCTGAAACTACAACAACCATTTCCGAAACAGAAGAGGTTACAACCAAGGCTCCCGAAACAGATACTCCTTCCGGGAAACTACTGGAAGGTACACCCTATACACTTGCGGAAAATGCCGATGAGCCTACAAAGAAAATGTATGAGCAATACACCGAACAGCGTGAAAAGTACCTGAAACGTTATGAAAAGCTTGCGGCAGGACTTGATTTACCAATGGTGAGCATTATCACTCTCGACAAGAAAGAAATTCTTTCAAAGGAAGAGTATGTTACCTCGGTAGTAGACGTTTTCAATTGCGAAGAAAAGTATGCTTTCTCTGCGGCGGCAGGGGTAAGGGTCCGCGGAAATTCAACCGCCGATACACCTGAAAAGCCATACCGTATCAAGTTTGACCAGAAACAGAATATGCTGGGTCTCCATGATGGAAAGGAATACAAAAGCTGGGTGCTTTTGAAATCCCAGTGGAATCTGGCAATGGACTATATGGGATTCAGTCTTGCGGAGTCTATACTTGAAGGCAGATATTACAGCTCCGACTGTACTTATGTAAATGTGTATGTAAACGGACATTTTAAGGGAATATATCTTCTCTGCGAACAGAATCAGGTAGCTGAGGGAAGAGTTGATGTCTACGAGCCATCCAAAACCGAAAAACAAACGGAAATAGGCTATCTTGTAGAAATAGATAACTATGCAGAGGAATCAGAGGATCCTTTCTTTACCATGGATTATCTCGGCGCAGAGCTTACTGATATAAGCGAAAAGACAAATACCTTTGTGCCTGCCGATTATTCTATAAAGAGCGATATACGTTCTGACGAACAGAAGGCGTTTATTGAAAAGTATGTAAAGGGTGCTTTTGAGATACTTTACGAGGCGGCTGAAAAGAACAACCCCATGATGTTTGATGAGGATTATAATGTTGTTTCCGCAGATAACATGACAGCAAAGGAAGCTGCCGAGGCGGTCATTGATCTGGAATCTCTTGCATTTCTGCTTATCCATGATGAGCTTATCCACGACTATGACGTAGGTGAGGGAAGCTTCTATATGGCGGTAGATTTCAGTGAGGACAGCACAATGAAAAAGCTTACCTTTACTGCTCCCTGGGATTTCAACTGGGCGTATAACGACAACCCCAGCCGTAAGTTCTTTGCATGTACTTTCCAGCCCATAGTAGGTGAGCAGGACCGTTCTAATCCCTGGTACATAACAGCTATGAAAGCGGAATGGTTCAGTGATATCGTAAAGGCAAAGTGGAACAAGCTTTACAGCGAAGGTACACTCAAAAACACAGTTGACGAGGTGAAGAAGGGCATCGAAGGTCTGAGAAATGACTTAGGTGACGAAGAGTGGAAGATTGACAGCGCAAACGATATTGTAAGGTTTGTTCAGAAACGTATTTCCTGGCTTAATAAACAGTGGGGAGAAAACGCTGAATAATAAATGAAAAGGACAGATTAATATCTGTCCTTTTTATCTTGACGTATTGAAGAAAATAATATATAATAAAAGGGAATTATGGCGGAAAATCCGCGGAAAAATAAAAAAGGAACGGTAAAAATCATGCTTAAAAACAAAGTAGCAATTATTACAGGCGGTACAAGAGGTATCGGCTTTGCAATTGCCGAAGCTTTCTTAAAGAACGGCGCAAAGGTTGCGGTTCTCGGTTCACGTAAGGAGACAGTTGATAAGGCACTTGAAAAGCTCAGCGGCGACGTCATGGGGCTTTATCCCGACCTTGCTGATTACAGTGCGGTTGAAGCGGCATTTGCTGAAATCAAGGCAAAGTTCGGCAAAATCGATATCCTGGTAAATAACGCGGGCATTTCCGCAAGAGAGCCTATTGAGGCTTATGACCCCGATGCTTTCAAGAGTATTATGGATCTTAACGTAACCGCAGTTTTTAACGGTTGTAAGGCGGTTGTTCCGATTATGAAGGAAAACGGCGGCGGTTCTATTATTAATACAAGCTCCATGGTTGCAAAAACCGGACAGGTGAGCGGTGTGGGTTATCCCACATCAAAGTTTGCTGTAAACGGTATGACAATAAGCCTTGCAAGAGAATTAGGCAAGTTCAATATCCGTGTTAATGCGGTAGCACCCGGTGTTACAAGAACCGATATGGTAGCGGCACTTCCCGAAGAGATGGTCGCTAAGGTAGCGGCAGGAATCCCTATGGGTAGAGTGGGCGAACCTGAAGAGGTTGCAAATGCATTCCTTTTCTTAGCTTCCGATATGGCAAGCTATGTTTCCGGTACAATCCTCGGTGTTGACGGCGGTACAATCAACTAAAAATGAAAGGCGGCTCTGATGAGCCGCCTTTTTTTGTAACCTTTCGGCTTTCATATTCGTATTATTATTGAAAGCGCTTTTACGATAAGCAAAGGAGTGAGAAGATGGACAGGGAACAGCTTGCCTCATATGTGAATAAATACGGCAAGGATGTATTCCGTGCGGCATACAGTTATGTGAGGAATCATGCCGACAGCGAGGATATCATGCAGGAAACGTTTCTTCGTCTCTATAAAGCGGATAAGTGCTTTGCTTCCGATGAAAATGTGAGAGCGTGGCTTTTAAGAGTTGCCATAAATGTGTCAAAGGATTATCTTAAATCCTCATGGTTTCATAAACGCAGTGAGCTTGATGAGAGTATGAGCTATGAAGGTGATAAGGAAGCTTCTCTTGATGAAGCAATGGCGAAATTAAAGCCTGAGTTGAGAATTGCGGTGTTTCTGCACTATTACATGGGGTACAGCGTAAGGGAAACGGCTGAGCTTCTTGGAATCACTGAATCCAACGCAAAAATCAGGCTGAAACGTGGCCGGGATGCGCTCAGGGATTTTCTCACAGAATAACAGAAAGGCGGTTTTATTATGAAAGAACTTGAAAGATATTACGAAAAAATAAACCCTTCCATTAGTGCGGAGGAGCTGACCGAAAGAGTAATTGCAAAAGCGGACAAGCCGAAAAAACGTTTTTCATCAAAGTTTGTCGGCGTTGTGGCAGCGGCGGTAGCTGTTATGGCATTGGGCACAACAGCCGCGGCAAGCGGTCTTGGTTATTTTGATATTTTCAGCAATCTTTTCGGCGAAAAGGCAGAAAATTTAACCCATAATATTCTGGAAGAAGCCGAGGTTATCAGAAATGATACCGAAAAAATGGATTTTGAGCTTGTTGCGGTTGCGGCGGATAAGCACAGAGTTCTTGCTGTTATTGATGTTACAGCAAAGAACGGTTTTAAGCTGGGTGAAAACCATATCGGTGATGCAAGAGCAGATTTCTGGCATGATGTAGATACACAGAGCGGTGGCGGCGGCGGTGTATCACTTGTAGAGGGCGACGAAAACAGTGCAAGAGTTATGGTGTATATGAACTGCGATGATGATATAACAGGCAGAGAAGTCACAATAACCTTGGGTGAATATTCACAGCCGCAGGTGAAAACCGAGGAAAATCCAATACCGTGGGGTAGGGATGAAGAAACCGATAAGCGTTGGCAGGTTAAGTTCACAGCATACGGTGAAAGCATTGAATACGAGATTGATGATGTGAAAATCTCTGTTTCACCTATTTCCGTATGGTTCGGCAGTGAAAATAAGATGGTAGGAAACAGTTGGCTGCCAATTACACTTATAACAGAAAATGGCGATATCAAGCTCTCATATGGCAACGCCGGACGTCAGACCCATGCAGACGGAACATTCGAGCATAATCTTATGTATAGTATACATGATCCAATTGATCCCGAAAGCGTTATAGCAATCGAGGTTCAGGGCACAAGATATGATCTGAAATAAGGCGCAATAAAACGGCGGTATCGCATCTGCGATACCACCGTTAATCTTTATTATTAATTCAATTAGGTTTGTAAAAGGCGGAACCGCCTGCCGCGGTTCGCGGCTTAATACATACCGCCCATACCGCCCATGCCGGCTGCGGGAGCAGCGGGAGCTTCTTCCTTGATATCTGTTACAAGGCTCTCTGTTGTAAGAACCATTGCAGCAACGGAAGCGGCATTCTGGAGTGCGGAACGTGTTACCTTAGCGGGATCAACGATACCTGCTGTAATCATGTCAACATATTCTTCCTTGTATGCGTCGAAGCCGTAGCCGTTTGTACCGTTACGTCTGATGTTGTCGATAATTACAGAGCCTTCGAGACCTGCGTTTGTAGCAATCTGGCGAACAGGTTCTTCAAGAGCGCGGAGAACGATCTTAGCGCCTGTCTTTTCGTCGCCTTCGAGTGTGCCGATAAGTGCTTCAACAGCAGCCATAGCGTTGATTAAAGCTGTACCGCCGCCTGCAACGATACCTTCTTCAACAGCTGCCTTTGTAGCTGCGAGAGCGTCTTCGATTCTGAGCTTCTTTTCCTTCATTTCGATTTCAGTAGCTGCACCAACCTTGATAACCGCTACACCGCCTGCAAGCTTTGCAAGTCTTTCCTGAAGCTTTTCCTTGTCGAATTCGCTTGTTGTTTCTTCGAGAGCCATACGAATCTGGCTTACTCTTTCAGCAATAGCCTGGCTGTCGCCCATACCGTCAACGATAATTGTATTTTCCTTGGAAACCTTAACCTGCTTAGCACGGCCGAGCATATCGAGAGTTGTATCAGCAAGTTCAAGACCGAGTTCAGATGTGATTACCTGACCGCCTGTGAGAACAGCGATGTCTTTAAGCATTTCCTTACGTCTGTCACCAAAGCCGGGAGCCTTTACAGCAACACAGTTGAATGTACCGCGGAGCTTGTTTAAGATGAGAGTTGTAAGAGCTTCGCCTTCGATGTCCTCAGCGATAATAAGGAGCTTAGCGCCTGTCTTTACAATCTGTTCGAGAAGGGGAAGGAGATCCTGGATAACAGAGATCTTCTTGTCTGTAATAAGAATGAATGCATCATCGAGGTCAGCAATCATCTTGTCTGCATCTGTTGCCATATAGGGAGAGATGTATCCTCTGTCAAACTGCATACCTTCAACAACTTCGCTGTATGTTTCAGCAGTCTTGCTTTCTTCAATAGTGATAACGCCGTCTGCGGAAACCTTAGCCATTGCATCAGCAATAAGGTCGCCTACGATTTCGCTGCCGCTGGAAACAGTAGCAACACGTGCGATTTCTTCGTTACTTTCAACAGTCTTGGAATTCTTCTTGATTTCTTCAACAGAAACCGCAACAGCCTTTTCGATACCCTTCTTTACAATCATGGGGTTAGCACCTGCTGTAACGTTCTTCATACCCTCACGGATAAGAGCCTGAGCTAAGAGAGTAGCTGTTGTTGTACCGTCGCCTGCTGCGTCGTTTGTCTTTGTGGAAACTTCCTTCACAAGCTGAGCACCCATGTTTTCAAAGGGGTCATCAAGATCGATTTCCTTAGCGATTGTAACGCCGTCATTTGTAATAAGGGGAGCGCCGAACTTCTTGTCAAGAACTACGTTTCTGCCCTTGGGTCCGAGTGTAATCTTTACAGTATCAGCAAGCTTGTCGATACCTGCCTGTAAGGACTTGCGAGCTTCTTCGCCGTAGATAATCTGCTTTGCCATAATAAATCAAATCCTTTCTGTGTTCTTAGTCTACAATTGCAAGAATGTCATTCTGACGAACGATTGTATATTTTTCGCCGTCAACCTTTACTTCTGTACCTGCGTATTTGCCGATAAGTACCTTATCGCCGATTTTAACTTCCATTTTAACTTCCTTGCCGTCAACGAGTCCGCCGGGGCCTACTGCGAGGATTTCAGCTACCTGGGGCTTTTCCTGTGCAGCGGATGTAAGAATAATACCGCCCTTTGTTGTTTCTTCGGCTTCGAGGAATTTAATAACAACTCTGTCTGCTAATGGTCTGATGTTCATTTTTAGTTACCTCCTTATGAACTGTGTTAGCACTCTATCTCTTTGAGTGCTAAACGCTATAACTTATTATAATCATTTATGGCATAAAAATCAAGTACTTTTTGTCATTTTTTAATTTTTGTGCAAATATTACAAGAGGACTTATTCTATTTTGTTATATTCATCAAAAAAAGTCCCTTGTAACAGGTACAAGGGACTTTACATATACTATAATATTACTTGATAGCAACAATATTCATTGTGAGCTTGCCTGCGTCGTTGATGTTGATAACACCGTAGGAGGGCTTGTTTTTGCCTCTGGGGGAATCAACAGCGCCGGGGTTCAGGAGATATACACCGTCTGTATGCTCGCTGCGGTACATATGTGTGTGGCCGTAAAGAGCGATTGTGCAATTGTGAGCCTTTGCTTCGCTGATAAGTGAGTCAAGACCGCCCTGAACATTGTATTCGTGGCCGTGTACGCAGAGGATACGATAACCCTGTGCTTCAACAACCTCTAAAAGCTTGTAGTTACCGAAATCGCAATTACCCTGAACGAAGATGAAATTCTTTTCGGGGAATTCATTCTTGACATCGTTGAATTCGTGTTCGCCGTCTCCTAAGTGGATGAATAAATCGGCGTCTGTGTTCTTTTCAACGATAGCCTTATACTTTTTATAATCCTTATGAGTATCTGCAACTACAATAATTTTCATGATAAACTCTCCTGTAAAATAAAATAAGACAAAAAGATTCGTATGCAAATATTATATCATACATATTCCGTCAAGTCAAACGCAATATTATATAAAATTTGTGCCCTTTTTTTAGTTATGTTTCAATATTGAGGTTCATTAAAGGTATATTTCCGCTTTTTTCGGCATAGAATTGAGCAAAAACATCCGGAGGTATGCAAGGTGGCAGAGTTTGACAAGGAAAAGCTTATTGAGATTGCAAGTGAAAAGCTGGGGCTTACCAAAGACGGTCTTCGTGAAATGCTCAGAACGGGTAATGTAAGTGCTATTACCTCAAATCTGAGTCAGAGTGACCGTGAAAAAGTGGAAAAGGTAATGAACAATCCCGAGCTTGCGGAAAAATTCAGAAAACAGTACAAGGGTTAATCCTGCACGGAGAGGGGAGGTCCGTTTATGGCTGATATTGACGATATTTCGGCAATTCTCGGGCTTCTCTCTTCGGGTAATGAAGAGAAAAACGACAGCAAAAGCGGAGCAGATGACGGCGGGGGCGGTATTTTCGGGGATATTGACCCGGAAATGCTGATAAAACTTATGGCTGTTTTTTCCCAGCTTAACGAACGTGACAAGAATACAGAGCTTTTATTGGCATTAAAACCGCATCTCAAAGCGGAAAATCGCCCGAAGGTTGACAGTGCTTTACAGATTATGAAGCTGATAACGATTATGGGCGCGTTAAATGACAACAATTTATTTAAATGAATAAGAAAGGGCGATACTATGGAGTGGAGCAAAAGTACGATAAGTAAGTCGGAGCTTGAAAGAAAGCAGCGTGAATACATTGAAGCGGCAATCAGTATGGCAAGAAAGGCGGGGAATACCACGCAACCCACCGAAATTAAAACAGAGCCTGTAAGTAAGGCGGAAATCGTGGAAGAAATAGTTGAGGAGATTGATGATTTAAGCGGTGTAATCGAAGAAATCAAGGAAAAATCCGAAGCTATAAAGGAGACAGAATCGGAAGAAAAGTTACCCGAAGAGACAGAAGTCATAGAAGAAAACGATAAATTCGGCGTTTTCAATGCCGATGAGCTGGTGACAGCAATCGAAAACGGAGAGGTAAGCGGTGAAGGGCTGAGACAGGCAGCGGAAATTCTCGAAGAAATGACACGTAAGACCGAAACAATGCGCAAGCTTGTGGAGAATCAGGAAACCGAAGAGGATATTACAGATGGCGGAGATTACGGTCTTAACGGCTTTATAAACAGACACAACAGCAATTGCCGGGGGTGTGGGAATGAATCAGGCGCCAAGGCTCCCTGACAGCGACATGCTTTTGATTTTAGCGGTAATGGCTCTTTTGTATCAGAACAAATGCGATAAATCGCTGCTGATAGCAATGGGGTTTCTTCTGGTGATGATAAACGGGGGATAGTGCAAACGGAGAGGAGCGGTGCTTCTCTCCGTTTTGTGAATCATCTTACCTTGACAAAAGGCTGTAAAGAGAGTATAATATTATGGTATAAAAATGGGAAAGTATGCCCAAAAAGGAGTATGTGCCGTGAACGTTAAAACAGGTGGTCTTAATATAAATTATATCTGTGAGGGAAGCGGTGAAAATGTTCTTCTTTTACAGGGCTGGGGTACTGAAATCACCCTTTATTCAGCAGTTATTTCCGAAATTGCGAAAAAATACAAGGTATATGCCCCTGATTTTCCCGGCTTCGGTAAGTCGGACGAGCCTTTGGAACCCTGGTGTGTTGATGATTATGCGGATTTTGTCATTGCTTTCTGTAAGGAAATGGGCATCACCAAAACAATTCTCGTAGGCCACAGCTTCGGCTGTCGTGTTATAATCAAGCTTTTATCCCGTAAAGACTGTCCCTTGGAGGTTGAAAAGGTCATTTTAACGGGTGCGGCGGGAATAAAGCCGGTTCAGTCGGAAGCTACGAAGAAAAAGGCTTCTGCATACCAGAGAGGGAAGAAATTTTTGAGCACTCCCCTTATGAAAAAACTTTTTCCGAATGCTCTTGAAAAGCTCCGCACAAAGCACGGCTCTGCTGATTACCGTGCGGCGTCTCCCATGATGAGACAGGTGCTTGTCAAAACGGTAAATGAGGATTTATCCCACCTTCTCCCTGAGATAAAGCAGGAGGTTCTGCTTATTTTCGGCAGGAACGATGACGCAACACCAATTACAGACGGACAGCGCATGGAAAAGGAAATGCAGAACGCGGGACTTGCGGTAATTGAAAATGCGGGACATTTCGCATTTATTGAACAGCAATACCTGTTTTTGCGCATAATTGACTCATTCTTAGGTATCGAATAATATACTGAAAAGGATTTTAATATATGGAAATTTTAGGACTTGTTATATTTTTTATTGCACTTTTTGTAAGCTTTACAGTAAATTTTCTTCACTACATGCATATGTTCCAGCTTAATTCTTACAGTCCGTGGGAACAGGGACAGTGGATGAAGAAGAATTACGGCAGTATCTTTCTCCGCCATTTATGGCCGGTAGGTGCCGTGCTGCATACTGTTATTTCATGTATGTATACACAAGTATATACCAATCACGAACATACCGTTATTAACGGCATAGAGGTTATTGTTGATACCGACCCTGTTTCACAGCTAGGCTTTACTGTGACTTTTGCAGATTTGCTTGTTGCAGCAGGTATGATTTTAATAGGACTTATTTTCTGCCGCAGAAAGCCTGCAAAGAAAAAGCTTGTATTCACTCCCCGTGTTATCAGAATGTGTGTGACAAGCACCATACTTTACGGTGCGGTTTGCACTTTATCCATGATTTTCGGATATGAAAACGGCTGGTATCTGCCCATTCTCTGCTTGTGGCAGGTTTTCTCCCTTCTTATGCCCATGATTGCGAACTTTATCAACAAACCTATTGAAAAAGGGATAAACAATCACTACATCAATGACGCAAAGCGTATTATAAACGAGCTGCCGGGCACTACTGTAATCGGTATTACAGGAAGCTACGGAAAGACCTCTACAAAATATTACTTAAATACTCTTCTTTCCGCAAAGTACAATGTGCTTATGACACCTGCCAGCTTCAATACAACTATGGGTGTTGTAAAAACTGTACGCGGAATGCTTAATGCAACTCACGAGATTTTTATCTGCGAAATGGGTGCTAAGGATGTGGGTGAAATCAAGGAGATTTGCGACATTGTAAACCCAAAACACAGTATGATTACCTCAATCGGTGAACAGCATCTTGAAACCTTCAAGAGCGTTGACAATATCATAAAGACAAAGTTTGAAATTGCTGATTGTATCACAGACGGTACGGTTGTGCTGAACTATGACAATGAGCTTATCAGAAACCACGGCACAGATAAGAACAAGCTTACCTACGGTATCGGCGACGGGGATTATGACTATAAGGCAACTAATATAAAGGTATCTCCCAAGGGCACAAGCTTTACCATTATTCACAAGGGTGAAAGCTATGATTTTTCAACAAAGCTCTTAGGTTCGCACAATGTTCAGAATATCACAGGTGCAATTGCTATGGCGCATTTTATGGGTGTGCCTATGCGTGACCTTGTATTCCCTGTAAAGCGTCTTGAATGTGTACCGCACAGAATGGAAATTCTCGACAAGGGCAACGGTATTACTGTAATAGATGATGCCTTCAACTCCAATCCCGCAGGCGCGAGAGCGGCTCTCGGTACACTTGCTATGATGGAGGACTGCGAAAGAATACTTGTTACTCCGGGCATGGTTGAGCTGGGTGAAAGGGAATATGACCTTAACCGTGAGCTTGGCGAATTTGCGGCGGATTGCTGCGATGCGGCAATTTTAGTAGGTGAACGCCAGGCACCGCCTATTAAGGAGGGCTTACTCAAAAAGGGTTATCCAGAAGATAAGATATATGTTGTAAAGAGCCTTGATGAAGGTGTTAAAATAGCATACGGACTGAATGCGGGCAGAAAAAGAGTAATACTTTTAGAGAACGATTTGCCTGATAATTATTGATGAGGAAAGAAAATGAAGGTCGTCTGCAAGGAATGTAAAAACGTAGTTGACAACGCGGAAAATGATTTTTGTCATTATTGCGGAGCAGATTTAAAAAATGCGGTTACTCCCGTAAACGAAAAGGAAATGTTGAGATATACGGCTCTGAAAAACAAGTATGAAGGTGAGAAAAAAGAGCTTTTTATGTATCTTTTCATACTTGGCGGAGTTTTGGTTCTGGCTGTTTTGTGGTTTATCCTGGAAAAAGCTGTTTAGATGGAGGAATAACAAATGCTTATTATATGCAAAAGCTGTAAAAAGCTGGTAGATACAAATAAACACGATTTCTGTCCAAAGTGCGGTTCAAACTTCAACTACGGGGAAAATCTCACAGTGGTAACCAATACCGCAGATTATGAAGAATACGAGCGTCGTATGGCAGAACAGCAGAGAAATGCTGTGGAAAACCGCATGAATAATCCGCGTGAGCTTACAAAAAAGGAAACACAGAAAAGGCTCAGAAAACAGGCGGATAAGGCTCAGGGCAAAAAGAACGGCTGTGCAGGTTGTGCGGGTTTAATTGTGCTTGTTATTTTCGGCTTAGGCGTTATCAGTGGTATAATTGAAGAGGGCGACATTGATTTTGACGAGCTTTTCACCGATGAATACAGAACTGAGGCACAGATGACAACTCCCGTCATATCCATTGATGTGCCCGATTATGTTGACGTTGAAAGTTCGGATGTTGATTATACATATCCCCTGTTTGTACTTCCGAAGGAAACCGCATATACTGATAATTATTCGTTTGTCTGCACTGAGGTTGCGGAATACGAAAACGAGTTTTTCCCTGCCGGAGAGGGTTATAAGTACATATCCTTTACTTTTGAACTTGAAAACACTACTGATACTGAACGTTTTTATTATAACAGCCCTACCTGTGTTGCAGACGGCAATGATGCAGAATCTGTTGCATTCGGAGGAATATTCTTACCCGGAAGATTAGCGCCCGGCGGAACTTATAGAAGCAGTGTTGTTTTTAAAGTACCTGAATATGCGCTTTTCTATGATATCTATTACGGCGATGACGTTGTGGTTTATGCCTCTATATCCGATATTGAGGGCTATGAAGATTATTGGGAACAATGGGAGGAGCAATAAAATGAGAATTACCTGTGATTTTTGCGGAGCATCCTTTGACTCAGACGCAAACAGCAGTTGTCCCAAGTGCGGCGGTGGTTTTGGTAATGACCCGGAAATGAAAGGCTTATCGGACAGCTATAAGGAAGACCTGTTTTATCAGGAACAGGCACAGATGAAGGCTCAGAAACAGCAGAGATTTGAAGCAAGACAGAAAGAGCTTGACGGCCAGGTAAAAAAGATCAAGACAGGCTGTGCCGTGGTTGTGTTGATTATTCTGGCGCTTATTCTTACTCCTATAATAATGGCAATTTTTTCAGGCGGCAAGGAAGCTGCCGCAATGCTTATCAACAATATTATATAAAGAAGAACGAAAGGAAACAAACTTATGAAAATAAGAGTCGGAGTATTTTTCGGTGGAAAGAGTGTTGAACACGAGGTTTCAGTAATTACAGGACTTCAAGCTTACAATCACATTGACCGTGAAAAGTATGAGCCTATCCCGATTTATATTACAAAAGACGGAAAGTTCTATGTGGGTGAGAAAATCGGAGTAATTGAAAATTACAGAAATATCCCTGCATTGCTGAAAGAAAGCACACAGGTTATTCCAATAAATGACGATGGTTGTAAATTCATGCGTTATCCCATGAAGAAATTCGGGGATAATGTTATGGCGCAGATTGATGTTGCTCTTCCTGCGGTGCATGGTACAAACGTAGAAGACGGTGCTTTCCAGGGCTTCTTGCAGACTCTCGGCGTTCCTTATGCCTCCTGTGATGTGCTTTCTTCTGCTGTGGGTATGGATAAATACGTAATGAAAACTGTGTTCAAGGACAACGATATACCTGTTCTGCCATGTGTTGTTACAAATATCAAGGAGTACACAAAAAATCCCGACGAAATAATCGCAAGAATCGAAGAAAAGACAACCTACCCCGTTATTATAAAGCCTGTAAACTTAGGTTCAAGCGTAGGTATCCGCAAGGCGAAGAACAGAGATGAGCTTGTTGAAGCGTTGGAGTACGGCTTTACCTTTGCAATCCGTGTACTTGTTGAAAACGCAGTTACACAGCTTAAAGAAATCAACTGTTCTGTCCTCGGCGACTATGAAGATGCAGAGGCAAGTGAATGTGAAGAGCCTGTGGCCAATGATGAAATCCTCAGCTACCAGGATAAATACGTAAGCGGAAGTAAAAGCGGCGGAGCAAAGAGCGGTATGGCATCGCTCAAACGTAAAATCCCTGCTGATATTTCTCCTGAGCTCAGAGAAGAAATCCGTACACTTGCGGTAAAGGCGTTCAAATGTCTCGGTTGCAGCGGTGTTGCAAGAATCGACTTTATGCTGGACATGGCAGACGGTAAGGTTTATCTCAACGAAATCAATACAATCCCCGGAAGCCTCTCCTTCTATCTCTGGGAGCCTATGGGGGTAAAGTATTCACAGCTTCTTGACAGAATGATAAGCTTAGCATTCAAGCGTGAGCGTGAGAATAAATCAATCAGCTTCTCATTTGATACAAACATTCTTGAAAATATCACTCTGGGCGGTGCCAAGGGTGCAAAAGGCTCTAAAATGTAATGTGTGGGCGAACTGATTTTGCCCGCATACAGAAAGGAAAAACTATGAAAAAAACCTATATTATCGGTTTAAAATTCGGAACATGGCATAGCGAGGTGTGGTTCTCAGGTGAGGACAATAATGAAACCGCTGAAAAGTGGAACCAGGCGGCAGCTGAGCTTTCCGAAGTAGGAAGCAGATGTTCAAACCCCAATGAGTTTATTGAGGAAGCCTGCGAGCATTTTGAAAAATACGGCTTTACACGTATTCAGCGATGAAACAGGTTACTGTAAACAAGAATGCGGCGGGACAGCGTATAGACCGCTTTCTAAGTAAGACTTACCCGGAGCTTTCACAAAGCCTTATCTGTAAGACTATCAGAAAAAAAGATATAAAGGTGAACGGAAAGCGTACCGAAGCCAATTACAAGCTTAACGAGGGCGATGTAATAACCCTTTATATAAAGGATGAGTTCTTTGAAACCAAGAAAACCGCAGATGATGATTTTCTTCGTACCGATGGTGCTATTGATATAATCTACGAGGATGAAAACATTATTCTTGTGGATAAACAGCCGGGACTTGTAGTGCATGAGGATAACGACAATACTTCAGACACGCTTATAAACCGTATAAAGAACTATCTTTACAAGAAGGGTGAATACAAACCTGAGGAGGAGTTTTCTTTTGCTCCCGCACTTTGCAACCGTATTGACAGAAATACAGGCGGTATTGTTATTGCGGCGAAAAATGCCGAAAGCTTACGAATTCTCAATCAGAAGGTGAAGGACAGGGAGCTTACAAAACTGTATCTGTGTGCAGTCAACGGGATTCCCAAGCAGAAAAGCGCAAAGCTCACCGCATATCTTTATAAGAATGAAAAGGAAAACAGGGTTGTAATTTCCGATAAAAAAACACCTCAGAACAGAACAATTGTCACAGCGTACAGGGTGCTTGAAACCTGCGGCGGCGACAGTCTTTTAGAGGTTGATCTAATTACCGGCAGAACGCATCAGATACGCGCCCATATGGCGTATATCGGGCATTTTCTCTTAGGTGACGGAAAATACGGCGTTAATAAAATAAATAAAGAGAAGGGCTATCCTTATCAGGCTCTTTACAGCTACAAGCTGATTTTTAATTTCAGTACAGACGGCGGGATTCTTAATTATCTCAACGGAAAGGAATTCACCGCCCGTAATATATGGTTTAAAGATAAATTCAAAGAAAGAAGGACAACAAAATGAAGTATGTAGTTTTACTCTGTGACGGTATGGCAGACTTAAAACGCGAGGATTTAGGGAATAATACCCCTATGGGCTGTGCAAAGAAGCCCAACATGGACAAGCTGGCAAAGACAGCAGAAATCGGTCTTGTAAAGACAGTTGTTGACGGCATTAAGCCCGGCAGCGACGTTGCAAACCTTTCCGTGTTAGGCTATGACCCTGCTATATATTACTCGGGTCGTTCTCCCCTTGAAGCTGGAAGTATCGGTATCGATATGAAACCCACAGACGTTTCTTTCAGAGCAAATCTTGTAACTCTTTCCGATGAAGCTGCTTATGAGGATAAGACAATCCTTGATTACTGTGCTGATGATATCTCTACAGAAGAAGCTGCTGAGCTTATGAAGTTCATTGCTGAAAAGCTGGATACAGATGTGTTCCATTATTATAGCGGCGTAAGTTATCGTCACTGCCTTATCTGGAACAACGGTACTCTTGATGTAGGCACACTTACACCTCCTCACGATATTACAGGTAAGCCTATAAAGGAATACTTAGGCTTTAACGATAACAGTGCGCCTTTACTTGAAATGATGAAGAAATCCTACGATTTACTTAAAGACCACCCTGTAAACAAGGCGAGAGAAGCAAAGGGTCTGCGCCCTGCAAACAGCCTCTGGTTCTGGGGTGAAGGTGTACGTAAGAGCCTTATGCCTTTTACCGAAAAGTACGGAAAGACCGGTGCCATGATAAGTGCGGTTGACCTTCTTAAAGGTATCGGCAAGTTCACAGGCATGGATGTTATCAATGTGAAGGGTGCAACAGGCTACATAGACACCAATTTCAGCGGTAAGGCGGAAGCGGCAATCAAGGCACTTAAAGACGGCAGAGATTTTGTATATATTCATGTTGAAGCCCCCGACGAATGCGGACATCGTTTTGAAGTACAGAACAAGATAAAGGCTATCGAGCTTATTGATGAGCTTATTTTAGGACCTGTATTAAAGGCATTTGAAGGTGAAGAGTTAAAGGTGCTTATCTGCCCTGACCATCCTACACCTCTTTCACTCAAGACACATACAAATGCTCCTGTTCCTTATCTTATCTGGAATAGCACAAAGGCTGAAAACGGTGTGGATTGCTTTACAGAGGAAGCGGCAGAAAAGACAGGCAGATATGTTGAAGTCGGCCACACACTTATGGAACACTTTCTTGGTTAATAGTTGAATTAAAGGGGCGGATTTTATCCGCCCTGAATTCAGGAGAGGAAAATGAGAAAGAAGATTATCATTATTGTTGTTGCTTTACTGGTTCTTATAGCTGTATCCGATGCTTTTTTTAAGCACTGGCTTTCGCCCCGTCTGGAGGTTTATAATGCCGTACAGGATGCAGTTCCCGATGTAGGCGAGCCGTTTGAGTATTTCACGGATTTTTCCATTAAAAATGACAACACCTTTACTTTTGAAGACGGACATATTTCAATAGAGCTTCCTGCGGATTTCACAGAGGTTGAACCCCGTAAATACAGCCGCATGTCGGCGGAATATGAAAGAGGGGAAAATGAGTGGCTGTGGGTAGTAAAGCCCACAGAACAGAATACCACTTTTTTCTTTACTACTGCAAGATTTTCAAACAAAATCCCCGCACCCGATCGTGACGCTGTAAAGAAATCCTTTGAAAGCTTTGGTCTTGGTTATCCCGAAACAGCTTACGAGTTATTCAAGGCAATGTATCTCTTAGAAAACGAACATTATAATTTCTTTGACCTCGACGCCGCAAAGACCTTTCTTTTCGCAGGAGATTATAAGGCACGCGGCTTTGCAGATGAAACGACTCTCATATATGAACGTGACGATATCCGTGGCTTTATTGATATCCGTGACCATGGAAATCCCGACGAAAACGGGAATTATACCTTATCCTTAAGAATTTTCACAACAAATGATCTGGATGTAAGAACGGTAATACAAATCCGTACAAGTTCTCTCGAAGAGGCTTACGGAATAATCAATTCCGCAAAAGCGGTAAAATAACAGATAAAAAATAAAGGAATAAAAATGGTAGAAACAAAAGAAAACAAAATGGGCGTAATGTCCGAAGGAAAGCTGCTACTTTCCATGTCATTGCCTTTGATGATTTCCATGATTATTCAGGCACTTTACAATATAGTTGACAGTATCTTCGTTGCACAGTTCAGCCAGGACGCGCTTACAGGTGTTACCGTAGCGTTTCCTATGCAGAACCTTATGATCGCGGTAGGTTCGGGTACCGGCGTAGGTATCAGTGCTTTTTTATCAAAAAGTCTTGGCGAAAAGAACAGGGAGCTTGCATCAAAGGTGGCTAAAACAGGTCTCCTTCTGGCAGGTTTCAGCTGGGTCTTATTTACAATTATCGGTATCTTCTTAGTAAGACCCTTTATTGCTTCGCAGACAAGTGTTCAATCGGTAATTGATTACGGCTCTGAGTATCTTATGCTTTGCTCGGTATTGTCCTTTGGTCTGTTTTTCCAGATGACAACAGAGCGTCTGCTCCAATCAACAGGTAAGACTTTACTTACCATGGTAACTCAGGGTACCGGTGCAATTATTAATATTATCCTTGACCCTATTATGATTTTCGGTTACTTCGGATTTCCCAGAATGGGTATCGCAGGTGCGGCAATCGCAACGGTTATAGGTCAGGTTATAGCGGCAGGAATTGGCTTGCTGTTCAACATAACAATAAACAAGGAAATCAACCTTTCATTTAAAGGCTTCAAGCTTGATTTCGGGGTTATAAAGCGTATTTATGCGGTTGGTATCCCTTCTATTGTAATGATGGCGATTTCCTCGGTTATGACTTTCGCAATGAATAAGCTGCTTGATGGTTTTTCAACCGTGGCAACCAACGTTTTCGGCATTTATTTCAGATTGCAGAGCTTTGCGGTAATGCCTGTTGTCGGCCTCAATAACGGTATGGTGCCCATAATTTCCTATAACTACGGTGCACGAAGAAAAGACCGTATCATGAAAACCATACGTTACAGTATTATTTTCGCGCTCTCAATCACAATAACCTGTATGCTGATATTCCAGTTTTTCCCTGAACAGCTTTTACTTATGTTTGCTACCGAGGGACAGTCAAACGTTGAGCTGCTCGAAACGGGAATACCTGCTCTGAGAATTATTTCCCTCAACTTTATTTTTGCAGGCTTCTGTATCGTAAGCGGTTCGGTATTCCAGGCACTGGGCAACGGATTTTTAAGCCTTATAGTATCTGTTGCAAGACAGCTTGTGGTACTGGTTCCCGCAGCGTATATTTTAGCGCATTTCGGCGGAGTGAACGCTGTATGGTGGTCCTTCCCGCTGGCAGAATGTATGTCGGTTGTATGTAGTGCTATATTTCTTGTAATGGCGTATAAGAAGATTATAAGTAAAATATAAAGAAAAAGGACAGGCGGAGCATACGCTCGTTCTGTCCTTGATTTTATTTTTTATCACTTCTGCCCACAATATAATCAAGACTTACATTATAGTAGTCGGCAAGCTTAATAACGATATTCAGCGGAATTTCCCGCTCGCCTCGTTCATATTTTGAGTACAGAGACTGGTCACAAATCAAATATTCGCATATCTGCTTTTGTGTAAGGTCACTGTCTTCTCTTAAATCACGTATTCTCAGACGCATAATTTATCACCCATAAGTATTATAACTTAGGAAATTATGTCCTATTGACAAAAAGGACTATTTGTCTTAAAATAGAGATATAAATAATTAAGGAGAGAAATTTTATGCAAACAAAAAGATGTTGTTTTACGGGTCACCGCAACGTAATAGTAGATACTGCGCTGAAAGGCAGATTATGGAATGCTCTTCACAGACTGGTTGAAGAATACAACGTAACTGATTTTTATGCGGGCGGTGCTGTTGGCTTTGATACTCTTTGCGAAAGAGCGGTTATTGCACTGAAAAAGGAATACCCTCAGGTTAAACTTCATCTTATTCTGCCTTGTGCTCCTGAGATTCAGACAGGAAAATGGGACAGTAATCAGAAAGCCATTTTCTATGAATTAAAAGAACAAGCGGACAGCTGTGTAAGTCTCTCAGACAGGTATTATCCCGGCTGTATGAAAAAGCGCAATGAGGAGCTTGTAAAAAATGCTGATTTCTGTATCTGCTACTACAATTCTTCTGATAATTCCAGCGGAACGGGTCAGACGGTGCGGATGTGTGAAAAAAGCGGTGTAAATGTCATAAATATATACGAAAGCCCTGAGAATTAAATCTCAGGGCTTGATTTTATTGGAGAGTAGCTCGGTGTTCTTCAACAATTTCTCTAAGTCCGTATTTGTGCGCAATTTCAATAAGTGCGCTGCGTGTTTCATGGAAATCTTCTCCGTCAGGCATATACCCGCCTATACGATAAATTTCTTCGTCGTTCTCGCCGTAAAGCATAATATAACTTGAAGTACCATCGCAGGCATCTTTTTCCTTGATTGTGAGTTTTGTAATTTTTTCGGGTTCCGAAAGCTCTTTGATTTTTTCGTAATCTTCTTCTGAAAGCTCAAATCTGCCGATTTCTACATAGTTTTTGTAATCTGTATCAGGCATAAATATACGCACTGTCTTATCAGTATGGAAGTAAACATTAGCGTCAGTACAGTCGGCTCTTGTTCCGAAGCCAACTCCGCCGTAGTCTATGGAAACAAGTATGTTTTCGCTGTATTTTACTTTTTCAGCAGGAGTGCCGCATGCCGAAACAGTCATAATAATTGACATCATAATCAATGCAAGTAGTTTTCGCATTTTACATCCTTTCTAAATCCAGTAGTTCTTCAAAATCGTATATATATTTGTCGGCTTTTTCACGGATTTTCTGTTCATCGGGAGCAGATGTTTCATCGTAGACACCTACGGCAATAAATCCTCCGTCTTTTGCACCGCAGATACCCATGTAGATATCCTCAAAAACAGCAGATTCTTCCGGTTTTACACCTATCTTTTCGCAAGCCAGCCAGTATATATCGGGGAAGCCCTTTTTACGCTCGACCTCGTTTACATTTACTACTGCGCTGAAAAACTTTTCAATTCCCGTATGCTTCAAAGCGGGAAGGTAAAGGCTTTCATCATTGGCGGTAGCCACAGCCAGCTTGACGCCGCTGTTGTAAAGCTGTTCAAGGTACTCATAAGCGCCCTTTTTCAGTTCTACTCTGTTTGTATAATAGTCAACACCCATTTTCACCCATTCATCAATAAGCTCTTCGGGTGTTTCGGGCAGACCGAAACGCTTTGCTGTGTAGACAGCGGTCTGATATGCGCCTAAATGCGCCACAGCCAGCATATAATCATCAGGTACAGGAATACCTCTTTTTGCAAGAAAGTCGTGATCAATTTGCTTCCATACCCACATGGAATCCAGCAAAGTTCCGTCAAGGTCGAAAATTGCACCTTTTATATTCATAAAGTCACCGTATCCTTACATAAATAACCCAGTACACGTTCAAATTCAACACCGTTTCTTACCGGCTCGCCGTTTTCAAAGGTGACCTTTATGGCAAGAGTACAGAACTTTGCCGCTTCTTCAACGGCTTCTGAAAGGTTTTTACCTTTAAGTATGCTGCCTGTGAGGACTGCGGCGAAAATATCACCTGTGCCGGGGTAGGAGACAGGTATTCTGTCCCAGTTATATATTCTGAATTCGCCGTTACTGTCAAGAGAGGCGTTTACAAAGCTGCCTTTTTCCGTGGGAACGCCAGTGATAACAGTTGCCTTAGCCTTCTTACACAGTCTTTCAAGCCAGCTTTTAAGCTGAGCTTCTGTAAGATATTCAGGGTATTCCTCTTCTAAAAGGATAGCAGCCTCTGTAAGATTGGGCGTAATGATATCAGCGTGAGCAATAAGCTCCTTTGTGCGCTCAATAAGACCTTTTGTATAGGTCTGATAAGCTGCACCGTCATCCCCCATAACAGGATCGATGATTTTTACAGCATCCGGGAAGCTTTCAAAAAATTCAAGACAGCAATCCGCCTGTTCCTCAGAAGCGAGAAAACCGCTGTAAATAGCGTCAAAATGTACATTAAGCTCTTTATAATGCTTGCAGCAGGGGGAGATAAAGTCTGTGGTATCGCGGAGTATGAAGTTGGAAAAGCCGCCGGTATGAGTGGATAAAACCGCTGTGGGAACAGTAACGCACTGAATACCCATTGCGGAAATCACGGGTAATATTACAGTAAGTGCACATCTGCCATAGCCTGAAAGATCATGTATTGCGGCAACTCTTTTCTGTCTTTCCATAACTTTCTCCTTTCTGCAAAAATACGCTGACATATAGTATACCACCACTTAAATAAAAAGTCAACGCGGAAAATTCGCTATTTTTTTAAAAAACCATTTACAAATCGACAAAAATGTAATATAATAAATATATATGAAATATTACAAAGGAATGATAATCTTGAACAAAAACAGATTTTTATACAGAACAAGTGCCGCGGTTATTTCCCTTACACTTGCTGCGTCTATGACGGTTACAGCAGGTGCGTGGAGTGAAAACCCAGGTGATTCTTCCGAAACAACCACAGCGGCAATAACTGAAACAGTTACTGAGGCTACAACCTCAGGCGACTGGTTTGATAACCCCCTTGCAGCTACCGATGACAGCACTACAACAACCACAGTGCCTGATGCTGTGCTTGAAGACGATGTTGTTGCAGAAGAGGATGACGAGGATATTTCAGAAGAGGTGACAGAACCCGAAGAAACCGAGGCTCCTGAAACAGCCGCTCCCGAAACAGCCGCTCTCGAAACAACCGCCGCAGCAACTACAACTGCTGCCGCTCCCTCATATACCGCTGCTCCTGATTCATATCAGGCGGTTGACCCTTTTAAGATGTATGTTCCCGAAGTGCTTAACGTAAGAGGCGGCCCCGGTACCGATTATGACAAGTTAGGCCAGGTTTATGCCAATAATACCCTCACAATTGTGGGTATCAGCGGTGACTGGTATGTATTTGATTACTACGGTGCTGATGGTTATCTGCTTTCTTCACTTCTTGCAGAGGTTCCCGAAGGCACAACGCAGCAGACTACAACTCAGGCTCCCGAAACCGATACAACACAGCCTCCTGTTGAAGATGATACCGAAGATGATGCGGTAATTGACGACGATGGCGGTTATATCGAAGAGGTGACAACTCCTGCTGAGACCGAGGCTCCCGAAACAACCACCAAGAAAACTACAACAAGCAGCCAGGCTCCTGTTGTGGCAGGCCCCACAGATAATGACAGCAATAACGACGGCGGTTTCCCGCCTGTGCTTTTGGCACTTATATGTGCTGTTGCAGCATTTGTACTTATCGGTGTTGTTCCTGTGCTTGTCCACAGATCATGGCATAAGAAATTGTATCAATATTAATTTTTGCCGCTGTAATGATAAATTACAGCGGTTTTTATATTGACATAAATGTTTTTAAGTGCTATACTTTAATGAGTTACTATGAAAGTATTAAGGAGGAAATCAAAATGAAAACAATCAAAAGAATTATTTCACTGGTTCTCACCGCGGTAATTCTCGTTACAACCATGTGCGTAGGCACTGTAACAGCTTCCGCAGAAAGCAAATTATCAGTAAAGTTCTACGATGACAGCAAGTACTATTACGTAAGAGTAAGTGGTATCAGTAGTGCGGATTATGAAGCTGCAATAAAAAACAGCTCCAAAACCATGTGCCCTTATGTATGTGTTCTTTATCTGGTTGGAGATACTTTATTTGGTATGGGAAATCTTCAATACGAAACAATAAGCTCACATGCATTTTTAGTTGATGATAAGGAAATGGATTTTGACACTAAAGGTTATTACAAGTATGTATCCAGCAATGATACATACAGATTCTATTTCCGTATGCCCAAATCCAATAAGAATGCAAAGAAGTATATGCCCATGGCTAAAAATATTGAGGTTCTTTCCGGCTTCTTCGGACTTTATGATACTGCCAGCGGAAATATGTATAGTGCTTACAAAAAGGAATATGAACTTCAATTTATAACACCCACAGTTGATTACGGTTCATATTCTACCACTACTTCTACCGAAAAGAAGAAGCTTTCTTCTCTTAAATTTGAAGATGTAGCAAACTATACATACACGGGAAAGGCAAGAAAGCCTGCGGTAACTATTTATGACGGAAGCTACAAGCTCAAAAGCGGCACTGATTACACACTTTCCTACAAGAACAACAAGGAAATCGGCGAAGCTACAATTACCGTAACAGGTAAGGGTAAGTATACAGGAACAAAGACTATTAAGTTCAAGATTGTTCCTAAGAAGCCTGAAATCAAGGTAAGTAAGAAGAGCAGCAAAATCACTGTAAGCTGGGGCGAAATCGCAGGTGCTGAAAAGTATCAGATTTATTGCTCCGTAAACGGCGGAAAGTACAAAAGAATTGCTACAACATCAAAGACAAGTTACAGCACATCAAAGCTTAATGTAAAAGACGACCTTAAATTCAAGGTACGTGCTTATACTGAGGTTGATGACGTAAAGTATTACGGCTCGCTTTCAAAGGTAGTTGCATTGGGTTAAAACAAAATTACGGCGGTATCATATGATACCGCCGTTTTTATATCAGGGGATTAAGCCTTTGATGTAAAATCTGCAAATTTGGTTGTGCCGATAATTTCTTCCGCGCTTTCGATGATAGAGGTTGCAAGCTTTGTAACCTCAGCCGCAGCTTTTGCCGCAGCCTCCGTTTCAGTAGTCTCTTCTTCCGCGGCGGCCTTTTCAGCTTTCTCAGCCTCCTCAGCCTTTTTTGCGCGTATTTCAGCAAGTTTATCAGCCTGTGATTCCTTTACTTCGTTGAGTTTTTTGAGTAATTCTTCCATTGTAGAAGCTCTTACTGTATTTGTTCCGTCATCGCCTGTAAGACCTTCAATAAGACTTGCGCTGTATCTTACTTCGCCGTCTTCGTTTACGGTAATGCCGAATTTTTCGATCATGTCTGTATCTTCGCCAAGCTGTTCCTTGGCACCTTCGATTTCAGCAACGCTGTTATGGATAATGCCCTCATACTCTTCGGCAACCGCCTCATCAGCAGCCATTTTTTCGAGAAGATCGGGAGTGATAAGTACGTTGTATTCGCCCTTACCCTTTGCTAAAAGTGCATCTGCTTCTTCATCTGTGGAGTAATCGGAAATGATGAAATCCATGTTAGGATTTTCTTTTTTGAGCTTAGCCAGATAATCCTGAGCTGTCTGGCTGAGTTTGTCTGCCTTTTCATTAGCGGAGCTTATGTAAAGGCTGTCTTTTCTCTTTGCTTCTTCTGCCTTAGCATCAAGCTGAGACTGAAAATCGGGCTGTTCATTATGCTTTCCGTGTGTTTTTTCAAAGTCTTTTTCAAAATTCTTGCCGACACCGTAATTTTTACCGTGATTAGTGTAATTGCCGTAGCCGTGTATATTCATAAGCTATCCCGTCCTTTCCTGAGGTAAACCTTTTCTACTTGTTATATCGGCAGTAAAATTAAAAAGTTTAGTGTTTGAATAAAAAAAGCTACGCCCGTAAGCGTAGCTTTTTATTTGTTCAATTACATCTCAACTTTGAGACCCTGTGCACTTTCAACTGTGAACTTCTTATCTGTTGCAGTGGAAGTTACCTTGATTGTATCGCCGTTTCTTGCAGCTGTTACAGTTGTAACAAGGTTAGCTTCGTTGTCGTAAAGCTTGCATTCTGCTGTCTTGCCGTCTTCGAGGCCGTAAACAACAAGCTTTGCACCTTCAACATAATCATATGTGAATGCCTTTTCAAAGTTACCGTATGCAATAATGGAATTAGGTTTTGCGTAAAGGGGCATTCCGTAGTAATCGTACTTCTTTTCGTACCACTTGCCGCCTGTTAATGTTTCGCCTGTCTGGATATCAGTCCATTCACCGCTGATATCGGGGAGATAGAACTGAGCTGTGCCTTCCTCGTTGAATACAGGAGCAACCAGGAGGTTGTCACCAAACATATACTGTCTGTCAAGAGGTAATGTTGCAGGGTCGGAGGAGTATTCCATAACCATAGCTCTCATCATAGGAATACCTTCTGTGTGAGCCTTTACCGCATTTGCAAAGAGGTAGGGCATAAGCTTACCTTTAAGAACTGTCCAATGACGGAGAACATCTGAGGATTCATCGTCAAAGTTCCACGGTACACGGTAGGAGCTGTTGCCGTGGAGTCTGGAATGAGAGGACATAAGACCGAATGCACACCATCTTTTGTAGAGGTCGGGAGTACCCTGTGCTTCGAAGCCGGAGATGTCGTGGCTGAAATAACCGAAACCGCTTAAACAGAGGGAGAGACCGCCGCGTACTGTTTCCCACATGGATTCGTAGTTGCTGAAACAGTCACCGCCCCAGTGAACAGGGAACTTCTGTCCGCCTACTGTTGCGGAACGAGCGAAGAGACAAGCCTTATCCTTGCCGTAGTACTCTTCAAGCACCTCAAATACAGTCTTGTTGTAGAGGTATGTATAGTAGTTGTGCATCTTATAAGGATCGGAGCCGTCATAGTAAACAACATCTGTGGGGATTCTCTCGCCGAAGTCTGTCTTGAATGCGTCAACGCCCATTTCACAGAGAACACGGAGCTTGCTCTTATACCATTCGCAAGCAGCGGGATTTGTAAAGTCAACAATAGCCATACCGGGCTGCCACATATCACCCTGCCATACGCTGCCGTCCTTGTTCTTGATGAAGTAGCCGTTCTTTGCGCCTTCTTCAAAGAGTGCGGAGCGCTGACCAATGTAGGAGTTGATCCATACGCAGATTTCGAGACCCTTGGCTTTAAGACGCTGTAACATAGCCTTAGGATCGGGGAACATTCTCTTGTCCCATTCGAAGTCACACCAGCAGAATTCCTTCATCCAGAAGCAATCGAAGTGGAATACTTCAAGAGGAATGTTTCTTTCAGCCATGCCGTCAATAAAGCTTGTTACAGTAGCTTCGTCGTAGCTGGTTGTGAAGGAGGTTGTAAGCCATAAGCCGAAGGTGTATGCAGGGGGGAGAGCGGGCTTACCTGTAAGTGTTGTATATGTCTTGATAACATCTGCGATTGTTTCGCCGCCGAACACGAAGTATTCCATTCTTTCGCCCTGAACGGAGAAAGCAACCTTGGAAACTGTTTCGCTGGCAACCTCAAAGGTAACCTTTTCAGGATGGTTAACGAATAAACCGTAGTTGTTGGAGGTTACATAGAAAGGAATAGACTTGTAGCTCTGTTCAGAGGATGTACCGCCGTCATTGTTCCAGATTTCGACTGTCTGTCCGTTCTTTACGAAGGTAGAGAACTTTTCGCCGAAACCGTAGATGTTTTCTCCGACGCCGATGTTCATCATTTCGCGGATTACACCGCTTTCAGCTGTCTGATCCTGAGCGAAGAAGGGCTTCATAGAATCTTCTGCCATGCGTTCCTTTGTCTTCCAGCCGTCTTCCAGGATGTAGGAGGTTGTTCTCCAACCCTGCTTTGTGAGGAGCTTATCGCCGTAGTAATATTTGATATCCCATGCGCCGCTCTTTGCAACAACAACCTTTGTTTTACCGGAAATAAGCTCAAAGGTCTTTTCTGTTTCGTTTACAACGGGCTTGAAATTTTCGTCTTCATAAAGTTCGAAGGAAGGAGCCTTTTTGAGAGCACCCTTGTAGTGCTCAACTGTAACCTTGATAGAGTTTTCGAGAGTAGATGTGAAGGAAATTTCGATGTTAGGACCGCCGAGAGTCATACCTCTGTTGCCGATCCATTGATTTGTAGCGAGTACATTGATAGACTTTTCGTCTGCTGTAACCTCGTACATCTGTGTAGCGTAGTTTACGCTGTAACCCGGCTTATTAAGCCATAATCCGTCTGCATACTTCATAGTGGGGATACCGTTCCTTTCAAGAATTTATTAAATTGCTGTATTAATGATTTAAAAGGTTGTGTAATCGTTTGCACACTATATTCATATTAGCACATATTTATAGAAAAAGCAAGGGGTTTTTGAAAAATTATAAAAGAAATTTAAAGCAAGGATATGATTAAATCAGCAAGATGCATTTGTTGTTCCTCTGAAAGCTTTTTAGTTGAATTTATAAATGAAAAACAGGCGAATAATATTCGCCTGTTTTTCATATTTCCCCTCAAAAAATCATAAACTCCCATAAGGAGCTGATTTTATGATGAAATGGGTAATGGTTGTAATGCTTACGGGAGCGGTGATTTTCGGTATTGTTACCGGGCGGATGGATAAGGTATCCGAAGCCTTCCTTAGTGAATGTAATACAGGCGTAGAGCTGTGCATCTCCCTTATAGGCATAATCTGTCTTTGGAGCGGGGTAATGCGGGTAGCTCAGAAATCAGGCATAACCGAAGGTCTTGCAAAAGTGTTTTCGCCTATTCTTACAAAGCTATTCAAGGGATTAAAAAAAGGCGGAAAGGCAATGCAGTACATAACTCTCAATTTAACCGCAAATATTCTGGGTCTGGGTAATGCTTCAACCCCCTTTGGAATTGCCGCAATGAAGGCTATTGAAGAAGAGGAGAAAAACAAAGAGCCTGAAAAAGCATCTCACAATATGATACTTTTAACAGTTATGAATACCGCAAGCCTTCAACTTATTCCAACCACCGTGGCGGCGCTGAGATTAAAGGCGGGCTCAGACAACCCCATGGAAATTTTGCCGTGTGTATGGATAGTTTCGGTTTGTGCATTGGCTTCGGCTCTTCTTGGTGCAAAATTGTTTCGTTTTATCTGGAAAAGGAGAGGGAAATGAGCTTTACTGATTTTGTAATCCCTGTTTTTGTGGCGGTAGTGCTTATATACGGAGTTATACAAAAAGTAGATATTTTTGTCGAATTTACCCAAGGTGTAAAAGAAGGTCTTTCAACGATATATGAAATATTTCCCTCACTTTTTTGCCTTGTGCTTACAATCGCTGTATTCCGCGCCTCAGGGGGAATGGAGTTATTAACGGGACTTATGTCGCCTGTGTTTGAATTTATAGGTTTTCCCTCAGAATGTGGGCCTCTTGCATTACTCCGGCCGTTTTCGGGAAGCGGGTCAATTGCGTTATTTGAGGATGTTATGAAAGGAAACGGTGCTGATAGCTTTGCAGGGAGAGTTGCATCAGTCATTTTAGGAAGCAGCGAAACCACATTTTACACCTTGTCGGTTTATTTTGCGGCAACAAAGGTAAAAAAGACAAGGTACGCCCTACCTTCCGCACTTTGCGGCGACGTGATTGTGTGTATTATGAGTGCGTTGGCGGTGAGGGTTTTGCTTCAATAAACAACAAAACGGCGGTATCACATAAATACCGCCGTTATTGTGTTTAATTGTGTTGTTATTCGCCGAATTTGAAGTCCTCGACAATACCGCGGAGCACGTCTGAATGGCTGCTGAACTCGTGGCTGGCAGCTGCACATTCTTCGGAAGTAGCACTGGTATTCTGTGTAAGGTCACCGATAACGAGCATGCTTTCGTTGATACCTGCAATTCTCTGCGCCTGCTCATCGGAAGCAGAAGCAATCTGAGTCATAAAGTCATTGATCTGGCCGATATTACGAACGATTTCGTTGAGGGCAATAGCTGTTTCATCAGCAATTTCTTCACCCTTGTGAACTGCGTTGATAGATTCGGAGATAAGCTTTGCTGTGGTGCTTGCGGCATCAGCGGAACGGCTTGCAAGGTTACGAACTTCATCAGCAACAACCGCGAAGCCCTTACCTGCTTCCCCTGCCTTTGCAGCTTCAACAGCCGCATTGAGTGCGAGGATATTTGTCTGGAAAGCGATATCGTCGATAGTCTGGATAATGGTATCGATCTGTTCGCTTGTCTTTGTGATTTCATCCATAGATGCCACCATCTGTGCCATCTTCTTGGTGCTTTCGTTAGCGCTTTCAACTGTTTCGTTTACAAGCTTGCTTGCCTTATTTGTAACACCAACGTTTGCTTCAATACGTTCGGAAATCTGACCGATATTTGTATTGAGTGCTTCAAGGCTGGAACTCTGCTGAATTGTGCTGTTTGCAAGGTTTTCAGAGCTGGAAAGAATCTGGCTTGAACCGTTGCTTACGTCGCCGGAAACCTTTTCAAGTGAGCGTACAATTGAGTTAAGGCTGTTGCAGATTGTAATAAGAGATGTTCTGATTGAACGATAGTCGCCGACATAATCTGTTTCAGGCTTTACGGAAAGATTTTTGCTTGCGAGACCGCCTAAAACTCGGTCAATATCTGTTGTGATAGAGCTTAAACTTCCTGTTACGCCTGAGAGAGCGTCCATAAGGGACTTTGTTTCGTGGATATTGGATTTGATATTGGGGAGAGGAGAGTAGATATCACCTTCTGCGAGGAGACCGAGACGGTCACTGATAAGGTTGATAGGTCTGGAAACACCTCTTGCGATAAATACGAAGATTACCGCACCTAAGAGAAGGAGTGCAACGATAATAAGAATATTACTGAGAATTGATGCGGAAAGAGCGTTGAATGCGGAAGATGCGGGGATAATTACTGCGAGAGACCAGCCTTCGAGGTTTCCTACGGGGATATAACCGATATAGCAGCTTTCACCAAGGTAATTGATCTGTTCAACACCTGTTTCACCTGCAAGCATCTTTTCGGCAATCTGAGCAGCACCCTTATAGTAGCCGCCTTCCTCCTGGGCAAGCATGCCGAAGGTCTTCATATCACGCACATAACCGTCATTGGGGTGTGCTACGATAGTACCGTTTTTGTCGATAATGAAAGCGGAGCTGTCCTCGTTTATTTTGAGGGAGTTAACAAGACTTGAAAACAAAGTATAGTCAATACCGCCGTAAGCTACACCTGTGAAGGAAAGGGAGCTTATCTTTGCACCGGCCATAATGGTGATGGAGCTGTCAGTCTGGCGCACAAGAGGGCTGGAAATGTATGTTGTGCCTGCGGATGCTTCTTTAAAGTAATCGCGCTGTGAAATATCAGTATTGCTGTATGTAGTACCGTCTTCGTAGGCGATTGAGAAATCCTTGAAGTTAGTGCCTTCAACTTCTTTCTCAAGAAGCTTTTTACGGGCGGCCATCTGAAGATTTCCTGTGTAAATGGAGTCATTTGCGGCAACGGCTTCGACTTCAAGACGGATTATATCAAGCTTCTGTTTTACAACAGACTGATAGGAAGTGAGAGAAGATTCGAGCTCTTCGTTTATATACTGTTCAGCAAGGTCGTAACTGAGAGAGCAGTTTACAACGCACATAATGACTGAAAGTATGAAAAGCACCGAGCATCCGGCAACCATGATTACAAGGCCGAGAGTTTTCTTGGTTTTCTTTTTGGCCTTACGTGTTTCACGGTTGATACTTGCTTCATCAGTAAAGTATTCTACTTCCTCAGGGGATTTTTTTGCCTTCTTAGGAAGCTTTCCGAGAAGCTTACCGAGAGTCTTGTCATATATGTCGCTGAAAAAGTAGCCGACATTATAACCAACGCCTTTTAGTCCTGCGAGTATTTTCGATAAAATCTGTTTAAACTTATTCATATCTTTATATTCCTTTACAGGTTTTTGAGTCCGTTCAATTTATTTTAACCTTGGCTGCGTCACGCATAACCTGGTCAATTCCGTATTCTGTTGCGTCAAAGATAAGTCCGTTATCATCGAAGAGCACGAACATAATCATATCTCCTGTCACCTGGGCTGTTTTTCCTTCTGCGTCGGTAACTGTACCAACTTCATTGTTACAAGTGATTACTGCGCCGTTTTCCGAGGTGTAGGAAATTTCAGGGCCTGATGTTTCGTTTACGAATACTTCACCGTTACGGTTGTTGTATTCGATAAAAAACGGTGATTTTGCTTCTGATTCAGCATCGCGGTTAATACCTGTACCGGTATAATCCGCCGCACGTCTTATTCCGGTAAGAAGTCCGTCATAATCATCGGAGGTTGAGACGATTGCGTAGCTGAAATCTGTGTTTTTAAGCTGAATAAGATAAGTGTAAAGATCAGCGTTTACATACATGTCTTCGTAATAGTTTTCCTCGGGGTCATTATCTCCGTCAAGAGCGTCATGAACAGCGGGGATCATGCATCCATAGGGGTAAATGCCGTGGAAATTCTTGTATATACTCCAACAATTGTACACAAACATGCAGATAGTGACTGCGACTGTAATGAGAAAAGCGTTATCGCTTTTTTCTTCGGCTTTTTTCTTTGAATATCCGGGGATTTTCTTTGAAATCTCCTTGTTTTTCTTTTCTTCCTCTTCGACTTTTCTTGCCTTTTCAAAGTAATAGTTTATTATTGAAGGGACTGTGAAAAGCGAGAAAATGAAAACGAACATTGAAAAACGTTCTACGATAAATGCGTAAGTGATAAAGCTCCATATTGAAGCGTTACTGAGAGTGAACCAGAGGAGAATGTCCGAATCCTCTTTTTCCTTCCAGCCGAGGAAGTAGCTTATGACAGCGAACAAGGTAAAAGCCAGCGGCATTATGAGATATTCAACACCGAAGCCCAGTTCAAACCATGTGCTGCCTACATAACCTGTATAATCCTTGCCTGTAACGGCGGTAACGAGCTGTGCGGCAAGATCCAGAGGATTTGCGCCGGCAGCCTTCATGATAAGGCAGATTACAAGCAGACCGACAGAAACAGAGCTGTATATGATGACAGATTTTTTTGTAGGCTTTAAAAAATGAGCCAGCAGGTAGAATGGGATAAATACCAGAGCTGTATAATGGAACAGTGTGGCTATTACCGCAAAAATCAGTACAGGTACGAGTTTTCTCTTTTTTATGAAGCCGTAAGCGAGAATCAGTATAGAAACCGCAATACTCTGACGGATAAAGCTCAGAGAAGTGTAGAAGAATGTGAAGCAGAGATAAGTCGTAACCGAAAGCCACGGAATATCACTGTGGCGGTATATTGAATATGCGACAGGTGCAAGGATAAGTACGCTGTAAATACCGTACATTACCTCGTAATTACCCGTTACCATGCTGATAAGCTTTGTGACCACTGAGAAAAGCGGTTCAAATTCAAGTCCTAAAATACCGCTCCACGGGGTATCATTGATTCTTTCAAAAATACGTATATAGCTGAAATAGTCGTTGCCGACGCCGTAGCGCATTACGGTGACAACAAACATAAGCACAAACATTATGGAAAGATAGATGATTTTTTTCAGCTTGGTAGGATTTTTGCTTGTCATCAGCAATCCGAGGATAACCGAAACGGCAAAAAGTGAAATATATACAACCATTAAAGGGCCTTTCGTAAAACAAGTTATTAATATACATTATTTAGTATATCACAAACTTTTTAAAAAATCAATGCTTCTGGATTTATTTGTTAATTATACATAAACGAAAGCAAAAATTTTTTACACTATTGATTTTTATTATGTTTAATGGTATAATAAATTATTATGCGAAAATATTGCAATTCCGGAGGAATTTTACATGAAACTGGTAGACGTAGGTTATGGCAACAGAGTAAGCGGAGAGCGGATTGTAGCGGTTATCGGCGCTGATTCCGCGCCGGCGAAAAGACTTGTTGCTGCCGCAAAGGAAAAGTTCACGGCAATTGATGCCACCTGCGGTAAGAAAACCAGGACCGTTATTGTCATGGACAGCGGTCATATCGTAATGTCCGCAAAGGATCCGGAAAGCATTACTGTGGCTGAAAATTAAACGAAAGAAGGACATATAAAATGAGCAAGGGAATTTTAATTGTTGTATCTGCACCCGCAGGCTGCGGTAAGGATACCATACTTGAACAGGCGCTTTCTCGTAATGACAACCTTTTCTATTCTGTTTCCGCAACTTCAAGAGCTATGCGCCCCGGCGAAACCGATGGTGTGAGCTATCATTTCAGAACAAGGGAACAGTTTGAGGAAATGATAAAGAACAGCGAGCTTCTCGAATATACCGAATACTGCGGAAACTATTACGGAACACCCCGTAAGGCTGTTGAAGACATGCTTGCGGCAGGTAAGGATGTAATTCTCAAAATCGAGGTTGAAGGTGCAGGAAATATTAAAAAGATGTTCCCTGACTGCACAATGATATTTATTCTTCCTCCTTCGTTCAGCGAGCTTGACCGCAGACTCCACAAAAGAGGCACTGAGGATGAGGAAACAATTCAGCGCAGACTCAGAACAGCAAAGGAAGAGCTTACATACGCAAGAAACTATGATTTCCTTGTTGTAAACGGCGCTCTTGAAAAGGCGGTTGACGATTTTCTTGCGGTTGTGGCTGCGGAAAAGATGAAAACAGCTGTAAGCGGCGGACTTATTGACGCTCTGCTCAGCGAATGAGAGGACTTATAGCGGGAGTTGCGGTTGAAAAGACGGTAGCTTCCTTCGATGACCTGTTCAGCTACCTTGTGCCCGAAGAATTCAGGGATAAGGTGTGTGCAGGTATGCGTGTTGCTGTTCCTTTCGGGCGCAGCAACAAAACCCGTGCGGGCGTTATCTTTACTCTTTCCGAGAGCGAGCATGACGGTAAGCTTAAAAGCATAATTTCGGCGGCTGATGACGGAATTATTCTTGACGAGGAAATGCTTAAACTTGCCGGCTGGCTTAAAGAAACTACCTTCTGCACCTACTATGACGCTGTAAGAACCATGCTCCCGGCGGGACTTTCCATAAAGGCCGAGGAAAAGTATGTCCTTGCACCGAAATACAGCGCAGAAGGACTTTCCGATAAGGAAAATGCGCTTTTGACACAATTGAAGCTTGCAGGGAAGAAGGAGTTTTCGTTTCTTCTTTCACAGGCGGAAAACAAAAAAACTACGGAAAGCCTTACGGATAAAGGAATTCTTGTCAGAACCGAGCTTATCAGACGCAGAGTGGGTGACAGTACCGAACGTATAGTTACTCTTTCGGGTATTGATATTTCGGAAATGACCCTTTCTCCCAAGCAGAAGGCGGTGGTAGAAACTCTGTACGAAACAGGCACGGCTTCGGTAAAGGAGCTCTGCTATCTCTGTGGTGTTACCGAATCGGTGGTAAAGACCCTTTCAACCAAGGGAGTTCTTGAAATACATGAAGAGGAAACATCCCGTGCTGTTTCCAAGGATGCGGTTTCAACAGCAAAGCTTTCTGATATTGTTTTCTCGCCCTTACAACAGAAAACATATGACGGAATAAAAGAGCTTATGGATACGGGCAAGCCGAAGTGTGCATTGCTCCACGGTATCACAGGAAGCGGTAAGACCTCCGTTTTTATAAAGCTTATAGAATACGCACGCGACAGCGGTAAGACCGCAATACTGATGATTCCCGAAATTTCACTTACTCCTCAGACGGTAGGTAAGTTCCAGAGCCTTTTCGGAAATACTGTTGCTATTATTCACAGCGGTCTTTCTCTCGGACAGCGTGCGGATGAATACAAAAGAATACAACGAGGAGAAGCGAAAATCGTTATTGGTACACGAAGCGCGGTTTTTGCCCCCCTCAAAAATATAGGAATAATAGTTATGGATGAAGAGGGCGAGCATACCTACAAATCGGAAATGTCTCCCCGCTATCATGCACGTGATGTGGCTAAGCAGAGATGCTTCCACCACAACGCGCTGCTTCTCTTAGCGTCGGCAACTCCCTCTTTTGACAGCTATACAAATGCCCTTAACGGCAGATATCACCTTTTTGAAATGAACGAGCGATACAGCAATGCAAAGCTCCCCTTCGTAAAGATGATAGACATGCGTGTTGAGGCGGAAAACGGCAACAGAAGCAATTTCAGTGAAGAGCTTCTGTGTGAGCTTAAATACAATCTTGAAAAGGGCGAACAGTCTATGCTTTTGCTGAACCGCAGGGGTTATCACACCTATGCAAACTGTATCAGCTGCGGAGCGGTAATAGAATGTCCCAACTGTTCGGTGCCTTTGACTTATCATAAAATCAATGACAGTACAATCTGTCACATCTGCGGTTATCGTAAGCCGATGCCCAAGGCGTGTGAAAAATGCGGAAGCAGGTATATATACCAGAGCGGAACGGGTACTCAGAGAATAGAAGACGAGATAAAGGAATTTTTCCCTCATGCAAGGGTACTTCGTATGGACGCGGACACTACAATGTCCAAGTTTTCATATGAAAAACGCTTTAAGGAATTCCGTAACAACGAGTATGATATTATGGTGGGCACCCAGATGATAGCCAAGGGGCTGGATTTTGAGAATGTAACCTTAGTCGGCGTACTTCTTATAGACCGTTCCCTTTATGCAGGGGATTATCTCGGTTATGAAAAGACCTTTTCGCTTGTAACACAGGTTGTAGGGCGTTCGGGCAGAGGCGCAAAGGAAGGCAGAGCCTATATACAGACCTTTACCCCTGATCATTATGTGCTTGAACTTGCCGCACAGCAGAATTACAAGGAATTTTACGAGCAGGAGAGCGAAGTGCGTGAAGCACTTATTTTCCCGCCGTATTGCGATATATGTCTGGCCGGTTTTTCCTCCCACAATGAAGGTGCGGTAAAGAAGGCGGCGGATAAATTCTTTGCAATGATGAAGGCGGAAGCTGATAAGGCGAAGGAAATCCCCATTATTCTGCTCGGTCCAACAATGAGCAGCAGAATAAACGGAAGCTACCGTGCGAAGATAATAATCAAATGCCGCAATAACAAGGCATTCCGTGATATTATCCGAAGGGTAATGGCAGCGGCGTACAAGGATGCGGCTTTTAAGGATGTTAGTTTTTTTGTTGATTTCAACGGTGAAATATTCTGATTAAAGAGAAAGGAAGAAATGAAATGGCATTAAGAAATATTGTTAAATTCGGCGAGGATGTACTCAAAAAGAAGTGCCGTGAGGTAACCGCTTTTGACGACAAGCTCTGGGTACTTCTTGATGATATGCGTGAGACTATGGCGGCAGCAAACGGCGTTGGCCTTGCAGCTCCGCAGGTGGGTATTTTACGAAGAGTTGCTGTAATCGATGTTGGCGAAGGTCCCATCGAGCTTATCAACCCTGTAATCACCTCCATGAAGGGTAAGCAGAGAGAGGTAGAAGGTTGTCTTTCCGCTCCCGGACAGTGGGGATATGTTGTGCGTCCTGCAAAGGTAAAGGTTACAGCAATGAACCGTTACGGCAAGGAGTTCAAGATTGAAGGCACCGAGCTTCTCGCACGTGCATTGTGCCACGAGATAGACCATTTGAACGGTGTTGTGTTTACTGATCTTGCTGATGAAATGGTAGAGCCGGAAGAATAATTCCACGAAAGGAATGATTTGTAATGAACATAGTATTTATGGGAACCCCCGATTTTGCTGTTCCCTGCCTTGAAGAGCTGGTAAAATCGGAGCATAAGGTATGCGGTGTATTTACACAGCCCGATAAACCCAAGAACAGAGGCCAGAAGATGCAATTCTCACCTGTTAAGGAATGTGCGGTAAAATACGACATTCCCGTGTATCAGCCTCTTTCTCTCCGTAAGGGCGAGGATGCCGAAAAGAGCATGGAGATTTTAAAGGAGCTTAACCCCGATTGTATCGTGGTAGCGGCATACGGACAGATTCTGCCGAAATGTGTACTTGATCTGCCAAAATTCGGTTGTATCAATGTTCATGCTTCCCTTTTACCCCGTTACAGAGGTGCAGCGCCTATCCAGCATTGCATCATTGACGGCGAAAAGGTAACCGGTATCACCATCATGTATATGGCAGAGGGTCTTGATACAGGTGATATGATTTTAAAGGAAGAGGTTCAGATTCACGACAGAATGACCGCTTCTGAGCTGCATGACCGTTTTACCGAAATAAGCGGTCCGCTTTTACTGAAAGCACTTTCACAGCTTGAAAACGGTACGGCTGAACGAATCCCCCAGACAGACGAAAATACCTGCTACGCTTCCATGATTTCCAAGGAGGATTGCAGAATTGATTTCACAAAGCCTGCTGAAACGGTTTATAACTTTATCCGCGGCATGTCTGCAAGCCCCTGTGCATTCACAATGCTCGGTGACAAGCGTCTGAAAGTTTATTTTGCGGAAAAGACAGATATAAAAACATCTGCCGAAGCGGGAACGACTGTGGATGATGCCTTCTCGGTTGTCTGCGGTGACGGCGGAGTAATCAGATTCAGCGATATTCAGCTGGAAGGCTCAAAGCGAATGAATGTAACCGACTTTTTAAGAGGAAGAAAAATAGAAAAAGGTACAAAACTGGGATAAAAGGAGTAAAAAATGGAACTTATTTACATGATGTTCAGCGATTACTGGCCGGTGGCTGTCGGTATAATCGGCGCACTTATTTTCTCAATTGTAACAAGTCTTGAAGTAGATGCTACCTTTAAAAAGTACAATGCTGACTATGTGGATTCAAAGGTGCCTGCCTGCGATGCCGCAAGGCAGATACTTGATATGAACGGTCTTTATGATGTTCAGGTTGTAAAGATAAAAGGTCATCTCACCGATAACTATAATCCGAAAACAAAAACTGTTTCTCTTTCCGAATCTGTTTACGGAAGCGCAACAGTTTCGGCGGTAGGAATAGCCGCTCACGAGTGCGGACATGCAATTCAGCACGCACAAGGCTATACTCCCATAAAGCTCCGTACTATATTTGCCCCTGTTGTAAGTATTTTCTCAAATGCGTGGCTGTGGGTATTCATGATAGGTATGGCGTTTAACTGGCTTATGCTTATTGAAGCGGGTATAGTATTTTTCAGCACAATCGTTATTTTTAATCTTATTACGCTCCCTGTTGAGTTCAATGCCAGCAGCAGAGCGATAGATACTCTTATTAAAACAAAAATTCTGTACGGTACTGAGGTTGCAGGTGCAAGAAAGGTGCTTAAAGCAGCGGCGATGACTTATGTTTCCGCACTTATCACCTCTATTATGCAGCTCCTTAAACTTATTGTACGAATGAACAGAAGAAGATAACCGAAAGGATACCGATTATATGGCGACAGCGAGAAGCATAGTTTTAGAACTGCTTGTAAAGACAGAGGAAAAGGGTGCGTATTCCAATATTGTACTGGACAGCGCCCTCGAAAGAAATGCTCTTTCTCCCCGTGACAAGAGCTTTGCTACTGTGCTTTTCTATGGCGTCCTTGAACGGAGGATGACTCTGGATTATGTTATCAGAGCCTATTCTAAAACCGAATTTGACAAGATAGATATAACCGCGGTACAGCTGCTCAGAATGGGACTCTACCAGCTTTTATATATGGACAGCGTGCCGGATAATGCGGCGGTAAACGAAACAGTAAAGTTAGCCTCTCAGAAACAGAAAGGTTTTATCAACGCAATCCTACGCAGCTTCCAGCGTGACGGCTTAAAAATCGACTACGGCTCATTGGAGGGTGATGCAAGGCTTTCGGTTGAATATTCCTGCCCGAAATGGCTTGTAAAAATGTGGCGTAACCGTTTCGGTGAAGAAAAAACAGTGAATATTCTGAAATCTACCTTCGGCAGACCGCCTCTTTTTGTAAAGGTGAATACCCTGAAATGTGATGCGGACACGCTTATTGCGGAATTTAAAAAAGACGGCATAAGCGCCAGAAGAAACAAGCTTCTTTCCGACTGTGTTGAGGTTGACCGTATCGGCGGAATCGAAGTCTGCCGTGCATACCGTGCGGGACTCTTTCATGTGCAGGATATTTCGTCGCAGATTTGCTGTAAAATCGTAAAGCCTGTGATGAACGAGACTGTACTTGACATGTGTGCTGCTCCGGGCGGAAAATCATTTTCTATTGCAGAAGCAATGGGTAACAAGGGTGAGCTTCACAGCTTTGACCTTTATGACGGTAAGATTTCCATGCTTCGTGACGGTGCAAGACGTCTGGGAATAAATATAATTACCGCTGAGGTAAACGATGCCTCGGTTTACAATGAAAATATACCAATGGCAGACAGGGTACTTTGTGATGTGGTATGCTCGGGACTTGGTGTAATACGAAGAAAGCCTGAGATAAAGTACAAACCCAAAGCGGCACTTTCTGAAATACCGCCTATACAGAAGGAAATTTTAAGAACAGCCAGCCGTTATGTAAAGGTAGGCGGAACTCTTATTTACTCCACCTGCACACTTAATTATGATGAGAATGAGGCGGTTGTGGAGGAATTTTTAAAGGAAAACAAGAACTTTGTACCGGTAGCGGTACCGGTTGACATAGAAAAAGAAGGCGCAGATTACTGCCGTAATTTCTTTCCTGATGTAACGGGAGGAGACGGATTCTTTGTGGCAACTCTGCGCAGAATGGAATAATATGGAAAAAATTGACATACTCTCGCTGAGCTTTTCGGAGCTTGAAGAGGAAATTCTCGCAATGGGCGAGAAAAAATTCAGGGCAAAACAGCTTTATGAGTGGCTGCACAAGAAAAAAGTAACAGAGTTTTCAGAGTGTACTAATCTTTCTGCACAATTTATAAAGGTTCTCGACGAAAAATTTTGTCTGAATAACCTAAAAATTAAAAAAAGACTTGTATCTTCCATAGATAATACTGTAAAATATCTCTATGAACTTCCTGACGGAGAGCGTGTGGAGACTGTTCTTATGAGCTATGCCCACGGAGACAGTCTTTGTATCTCTACTCAGGTAGGCTGTAAAATGGGTTGTGCTTTCTGCGCTTCCACCAAGGCGGGCTTTGTGCGTAACCTTACTCCCGCGGAAATGCTTTTGCAGATTTATGCTACCGAACGGGACAGCGGAAGAACCGTTGAAAGCCTTGTGCTTATGGGAATCGGAGAGCCCCTCGACAACTATGATAATGTGCTGAAATTCTTACAGCTTTTATCATCTCCTGAGGGTCGGAACATGAGCCTTCGCCATGTATCCTTGTCAACCTGCGGACTTGTGGATAAAATAAATGAGCTCGCGGAGCTTAAACTGGGGCTTACATTGTCCTTATCTCTACATGCGCCCACAGATGAAAAGCGCAGCGCAATAATGCCCATAAATAAAAAATACTGTGTGGCAGAGGTCATTGCTGCGTGTAAGAATTACTTTGAAAAGACAGGCAGGCGTATAAGCTTTGAGTTTTCGCTTATTGCGGATGTAAATGACAACCGCGAGACAGCAACGGAGCTAATAAAATTACTGAAACCCCTGAGTCCCTGTCATGTGAATCTCATTCCCGTAAATGAAATCCGTGAGGGCGGATTCAAAAAGAGCCCCAATGTAAAGAGCTTTCAGAAATTCCTTACAGAAGGCGGGCTCAATGCTACCATAAGGCGTACTTTGGGCGCAGATATAAGCGCTGCCTGCGGACAACTCAGACGAGACAATATTTAAAAGGTTACATTATGTAATAAATTATCATAATCTGTAATCTTATTGTAATAAATTAACAGTTGATTTGTAATCTTTTTTAATGTATACTATTAACTATATCAGTATGGTGGTGAATTTGACTTGAAGTGTTTTTCAAAAACGGACATAGGACTTACAAGAAGCGAAAACCAGGACAGAGTATGGACAGGCACTCTTGATGATGATGCTGTTGCTGTAATTCTTTGCGATGGCATGGGCGGTGAAAACGCAGGCAGTGTTGCCAGCCAGATGACTATCGATTTTATGTCCGACAGAATCCGTAAGGGTTTTCGTTCAAATATAAACAGAAACTATATCAGAAATCTGCTAATAACTTCTGTTACTGCCGCAAACAGCCTTGTTTACGATAAAGCGTCGTCTGAGTCCGATAAATACGGTATGGGTACTACTTGTGTTGCAGGTATTATCTACAACAACCGTGCCTATATCATAAATGTGGGCGACAGCCGTGCGTATCTTATCTATGATGACAGCATGCAGCAGATAACAAAGGATCATACTTATGTAAGACGGTTGGTTGAACGAGGTGAGATTACCGAGGAGCAAAGCCGTGAGCATCCCAAGAGAAATCAGATTACAAGAGCTGTGGGAGCAGAGAAGAATATTACTCCCGATTATTTTGAAATAGACCTTGACGAAGGCAATGTATTGCTTTTCTGTTCTGACGGGCTTCACGCCTATGGACAGGATGTGCAGATTGCTGAAATCGTTGTCAATAACCCCATAGGAAAAGTATGCGACCTGCTGATTGATTACGCCCTCGCCAACGGAGGCTGGGATAACGTATCAGTAGCAGCGGCACAGGTGTAGAACGAAGAAATTACTGCCTCGGCTGAGGAAAGGATTTGTAAAAAATGGATAAGAATATAGGAAAGAAGCTTGACGGACGCTATGAGCTCCTGGAACTCATAGGCGTCGGCGGAATGGCTGATATTTATAAAGCAAAGGATATAACCGATGACAGAACAGTTGCGGTTAAGATACTGAAAAACGAATTTGCGGCAAGCGAGGATTTTCTTCGCCGTTTCCGCAATGAGTCCAAGGCAATTGCACTTCTGTCTCATCCCAATATTGTAAAAATCTTTGATGTAGGCTTTACAGATAAGATTCAGTACATCGTAATGGAATATATCGATGGTATTACTCTAACCGAATATATTGCAAGACAGGGTGTTCTCAAATGGCGTGACGCCGTTCATTTCACCACACAGGTGCTTCGTGCCCTTCAACATGCCCATGACAGAGGAATTGTTCACCGTGATGTAAAATCCCAGAATGTAATGCTTCTGTCAGACGGTACAATAACGGTCATGGCCTTCGGTATTGCCCGTTTCAACCGTGAAACCGACAAGACCATGTCGGAAAAGGCTATCGGCTCGGTACATTACATAAGTCCCGAACAGGCAAGAGGTGAAATGACCGACGAAAAGAGCGATATCTACTCTGTGGGTGTAATGCTTTATGAAATGCTTACAGGTGAAAAGCCTTTTGACGGCGAAAACCCTGTTTCCATTGCTATCAAGCATATGCAGATGACCCCCAAGCGCATTACTGAAATTAACAGCTCTATTCCCGAAGGCCTTGAAGAAATCACTGTAAAGGCTATGCAGAAGGAGCCTTCAAAGCGTTATCAGACAGCAGGAGAGATGATAAAGGATATTGAGGAATTCAAGAAGAATCCCAGCATCGTCTTTGAATACAAGTATTTCTCAACAGACGGCTCTACCAAGTACTTTGACAAGGTTACACCCGAGCAGCAGAACAAGGCTGCCGGAAAGCGCAAGGTTCCGCTGGTTGAAATAGACGATGAGGATGAAGAAGATGACGACGATGATGATTACTACGATGACGAAGAGTATTATCAGCGCCGCAGACGTTCTCCCATTCTTCCTATACTTTTTGCTCTTGCAACCGCTTTCGTAATTATGACAGCGTGGCTTATCCACACAATAGTTACCGAAAACTTTGAGGTTATCGAGAGTCAGAGCGGCGAGGAAGTTACTATGCCCTATCTTGTAAACAAGACATGGGACGAGGTACTTGCCGAATACAACGACTACAACTTTATCCCCACACTTCAATATTCATCCGAGTACGAAAAGAACGTGGTAATGGAACAGAGTGTAATGCCCGGCCGTTCAATCAGAAAGAATCAGGTTATTGAGGTTGTGGTAAGCAGCGGCCCTAAGCTTGTAGAAATCGACGACTATTCAAATAAGCATATCGATGATGTTATTGCTATGCTTAATAAACAGGATTTACAGTACAAGATTATCAGAACTGAGGATGATGAGGTTGCACAGGACTTTGTTGTAAAGACAAATCCTCCTGCACGTGAATTTGTTGAGGTGGGTGATGTTGTTACATGTTATGTAAGTCTCGGTCAGAGTAACGAATCAACAGCTGTTCCCAACATGGTAAACCTTTCTCTTGCAAGTGCTCAGGCGCGAGCAGAGGAATACGATATTCTTCTTACTATTATATATGATTCCAGCTCCGAGGTTGAGGAAGGCAGAGTAATCCGCCAGAATATCGAACCTACAACTCTCGTTGAAAAGAATACTCTTGTTGAAATCGTAGTAAGTGACGGCGGCGATCCCGTAAGAGAAGCCAAGGTTGTTGTTACCATAAGCGAGGGTGCATCGGGCGAATTTATCTTCAAGTATTATATTGACGGTACTCTTCAAGAAGATATGACCGAAACAAAGGATATCTCTCTTATTGATAAGATTGAGTGGAAGTTCGAAAACAGCGGAGTGCATGACTATGCAATCCAGGTAACTTCTGTTGATACAGGAGCAACAGGTCTCCTTTATAATATGGAAGTTGACTTTACTCAGGATCCTCCCACAAAGGATCATCACGACACCTTCAATGCCAAGGTATTCAAACAGCTTCTCAGCGCAGAGCCTGTTGAGGATTGGCAGGGAACGGATGTTCCTCCGGTAGATACAGGCGATCAGACAACAGCTGAAAGCGGTACTGAGGAAACACCCGAAACAACAGAAAACAGCGAAGATGTTACAACAGAAGCTCCTTCCACAGAGGAGACAGAAACACCTTCCGAAGAAATTACCGAATAAGAGGTAAGTTTTGGAACTTAAAGGAAGAATTATAAAGTCTGTCGGCGGTATCTACGAGGTAGAAACCGCCGATGGAAATTATCAGTGCAAGGCGAGAGGCGTTTTCAGAAACAAGGGCATTTCTCTCTATACAGGAGATTATGTGCGTATTTGTATTGAAGATAATGCTGAGCCGGTGATTGAAGAAATTTTCGAGCGTAAAAACGAACTTGTCCGTCCGCCCATGGCAAATCTTGATATTGTTCTGCTGGTTATATCAGCCTGCGAGCCGTATCCCAATGCTTATGTAATCGACAAGCTTATTGCGGTTTTTGAGAGCAAGGGGATTGAAACTGTGCCTGTTTTTACAAAGCAGGACAAATCCGACAGCAGCGAGCTTATCGGGGTATATGAAAATCTCGGTTACCGCTGTTTTCGTGTGGATAACACCACGGGACAGGGCAGCGATGAAATCAAGGAATATATAAATGGTAAGACAACCGCACTTATAGGAAATTCAGGGGTAGGTAAATCCAGTCTTATCAATTGCATATTCCCTGAGCTTGCACGTGAAACAGGTGAAATAAGCAAGAAGCTGGGCAGAGGCAGGCATACCACACGAGAGGTTACATTGTATCCTTTCGGAGACGGGTATATTGCTGATACTCCCGGATTTTCCACGGTAGAGGTAAACCGCTATATCGATATTCCGAAGGAAGAGCTTAAAGAGTGCTTCCGTGAATTCGAGGGAGCAGAGTGCCGTTTTGCAAATTGCGTGCATCTGAAAGAGGCGGGTTGTGAAATTCGTGAAAAATTAAGAGCAGGTGAAATTGCAAAAAGCCGTTACGAAAGCTATGAAAGAATGTACGGCGAAATTATGACAGCTCAGAAATATTAAAAAACGACCCGAAAGGGTCGTTTTTGTTTTGGATAAATAAAAATGCTGTCACACATTTTCTTCTTCGGAATAAAATGAAACATGAAAGGAAATTCCGAAGGAGGTGACGGCATGAGAAACAGGAGAAACAATTGCAGATGCACCTTTGCGGTTGTGTTGTTGCTGCTGGGACTGGTATTTCTATGCTTTGTTTCGTGGCGGTTTATGGCATTTCTTATTGCCGCAGTATTTATTGTAATCGGAATAATCCTTATCAGAAAATGTTGACGGAGGGGTACATATTATGAAGGTTATAGTAATGAAGAGTCCGAAGGCATTTGCATGGCTGCTGCGCCTTATTTTCGGAGTAAAGGCGGGCAAGGTATGATTTTACCCCGTCCTTATTTTAAGGGCGGGGCAGCTTTTATTCTATGTTTATGAATACCGTTTCCCAGTCGGGAATGTTATCATTCCCGCCATAAAGGTCAATGCCTTCCTCTGTTTTTACTGCGTATTTTTGAAGCAGCTCCAAAGCGGTGAAATTGCGTCTTCCGTAGTCTCTGTCGTTGGATAGGGTGTTTGTGGGGCAACCGCTGTCAATTATCAGTTTCAGAAGTTTCAGTTCTTCCTTTTCTACATAATCATCATAGCAGATGTAGTTTACCGCCTCAAAAAGCACATTGGGGTGGTCGTCATAGCTCTGGATTTTCCATTCAAGCTTTGCGCCGTTTGAAATAAGATATTCCGTAAGAAAGTACATATCCTCAAAAGGCGGAAGTCCATGCTCGTAGTATCTGTAACCGCCGGCGAATCCGCCGTAAAGACATTCGAGACTTGTATCATAGGGAAGGGGAGAGGATTCGTAATCGTCAATTACAGCACCGTTTTCAATTGCGAGCTTTGTCATTTCAATGTCGCAGTATTCAAGAGCGTAATCCAGAATCTTTCTGTGGCGGAAATCTTCACAGTGAACAAGAGACGGCTCTTCTTTTATACAGTTTATCAGCTTTTCTCTTGCGGCTAAGTGAGAGCTTTCTTCGTCAAAATCTATCAGCGCAGATGTGTATTCACGGTATATCAGCGAGGATACTGTTGCACTCGTGCCGTCGGGTGCTTCTACTGTATGGAATTGCGAAGTGAATTTTGCCACAAAGAAAATAATAAGTATGATTGCAATAATAGCGCCTGCAATAGCGAAAGGGATAATAGCGGTTTTCTTCTTTTTGTTTATCAGCAGTACGATTCCCAGTGTGATACAAGTGCCTATTGTACCGATAATTGCGACAATGACAATTATTGCTATAATCAGGAAAACACCTGCCCATATCATTCCCATAAAAGCCATGAAAATTTCCTCTTTTCTCTGTTTGAAAAAATTATAGCACCGTTTCAGGATTATGTCAACAAAGTTGTCCTTGTTTGTCCAAAGATAATATGATAACATAATAAATGCCGGGAGAGGTGAAATACAGAACGCCCGTATGTGTTTTGCGCCACGGTGAATAAGGCGGAAAGGAATGAAAAAATGGGAGAGGAAAAAATTGCAGGAAAGGAAGAAGTATTGCAGTATCTTACCAATGTGATGCGGGATGCGGGAGTAGATGAGAAAACCCGCATGAAAGCGTCTGAACAGCTGGGCAAGTATCTCGGCATGGATACTGTAAAGACGGTAGCAAATGAGAAAACGACGGTGACTATCTGTGATGACATCAGCGGAAAATAAAATCCGCCTGTCTGAGCTTATAGCACCGTCGTTTTATGATGTTCACTGCGATATTCAGGAGAAAAAGCATACCCATTATGTTCTGAGCGGAGGAAGAGGAAGCTGTAAATCTTCATTTGTAAGCATAGAGGTCATTTTTGGGATAATGAATGATGAAAATGCCAATGGAGCGGTAATCCGCAAGGTAGGGCAATACCTTCGTGACAGCGTTTTTGAACAGCTTATGTGGGCAATAGAAAAGCTCGGTGTATCACATCTCTGGGATGTGAAAACAACAACTCCCGAGCTTATTTTTAAGCCCACAGGCCAGAAGATAATATTCCGCGGCGCAGATAAGCCGAGAAAACTAAAATCCACCAAAGTTGCAAAGGGGTATATCAGATATATCTGGTATGAGGAACTGGATGAGTTTTCGGGACAGGAGGAGATTGACAGTATAAATCAGTCTCTTATGCGCGGCGGAGATTCATTCTGCTGTTTTTACAGCTTTAATCCGCCCCGTGAAAAGAACAACTGGGTCAACATAATGTGCGATGACCCCAGAGCTGACAGGCTGGTACACAGAAGTGACTACCGGAGCGTTCCGGAAGAGTGGCTGGGACCGCAGTTTATTGCCGAAGCCGAGTATCTTAAAGAACGCAATCCGTCACGGTATGAAAATGAATATCTGGGAATCGCTTCCGGAACAGGAGCAGAGATTTTTCCGAATGTAACGGTAAGGGAAGTAAGCGACGAGGAAATAAACAGCGGGGAGATATATTGCCGCGGTCTCGACTGGGGCTACGGAGCAGACCCCTTTGTTTATGTGAGCATGTTTTACGACAAGGGTTCAAGAAGACTGGTTATTTTCCATGAGTTTTACCGTTATGGAGCGAAATATGACGAGATAGCAAAAGCCATAAAGGACGAAAATATGCAGAATCACACGGTTATAGCAGAAAGTGCCGAGCCCCGCTCAAATGACGAGCTTCGCGCCCGCGGGCTCAGAATCAAGGCGGCTAAAAAGGGAAGCGGCTCGGTGGAATTCGGCATAAGGTGGTTGCAAAATCTTAATGAAATAGTCATAGATCCTGTTCGTTGCCCCAATACAAGACGTGAATTCTGCGGTTATAGTTTTATTCCCGACGGTCACGGCGGATACAGGAGTGAATTTCCTGATAAAGACAATCACTCTATTGACGCAGTGCGCTATGCTCTTGAAGACGAGGCAGGAAGAAAGAACATCGTTGTTACCGACAGGCGAAAGCTGGGTATCTACTAAACGGCGGTCTGAGTCCGGATGGACTCAGTCCGCTTTTCTGCAATACTCTCCAATCCGCTGTTAAAAAGAAAGGAAAAGATATGTTTCAGATAAGTGAAAGCGTAAAAATCACCCCTGAGCTTGCCTTAAAATACATAATCAAGCATAACAGGGGAACAGATGTATATGAAAGACTTAATGATTACTACACAGGAAATCACGCAATTCTTTCAAGAACAAAGGAAAAGGGTGCTGCTAACAACCGTCTTGTCTGCAATCATGCAAAGTACATCACTGATTGCACCACGGGTTATTTTATGGGAACTCCCGTTCAGTACAGCGCACGTAAGGATGCGGATATTTCTGCGATAAAAGACGCGCTCAGAAAAGCGGACAGCGAAACCCAGGACATTGACCTTGCACGTATCGGTTCAATTTTCGGTACAGCCTATGAAATGCTTTATATCTCGGGTGAAAATCCTCGTATAAAGCTGGCAAGCATTGACCCGAGAAATGCCTTTGTAGTCTACGATGATACGGTGGAGCAGAAGGCTCTTTTCGGTGTGTATTACATGCCCATGTATACGGAAAATGATACCCTGAAAGGCTACCGCTGTTATCTTTGCGACAGGGAATGTACTACTGAGTTTATTGTAAATGCCTCATTTACATTGGAAGAAAAGGCAAAGCCCTATCCTCATTATTTCGGTGATGTGCCGATTATTGAATATTACAACAACGGCGACAGACAGGGTGATTTCCAGCAGGTGACATCACTGATTGACGCATACAATGTGCTTCAATCCGACCGCGTCAATGACAAGGAACAGTTCGTAGATGCAATTCTTCTTATAAAAGGCCAGGTTTTAGGTGACAACAGCACAGAGGAAAGCGAAACCTACAAGGCAATAAAGGAATTCGGCATCATGACAATGGATGACTGTGGTGACGCAAAGTGGCTTACCCGCCAGTTTGACGAGGCATCGGTTGATATTCTGAGAAAGGCAATCGAGAACGATATTCATAAGTTCAGCGGTGTACCTTGTATGAATGACGAAAGCTTTTCAGGAAATGCCTCAGGTGTGGCAATGCGCTACAAACTTCTTGCCTTTGAACAGATGACAAAGATAAAGGAAAGATATTTTGCGGAAGGTCTGAGACTTCGTCTCAAAATGATGGCAAATGCTCTCAATACCATGTCTGCGGTAAAAACAGATACGGACAATATCGACATTCTCTTTACACATTCGCTGCCTGAGAATGAAGCTGAACTCGCCCAGACAGCAAGTCTTCTTAAAGATATTGTGCCCAATGAAAAGCTTGTGAAATTGCTTCCGTTTATCCCTTCTGAGTAAAAATTTCAACAACGATACGGCTGACGTAATGTATAGTATTACACAGGATAAATGGTGCATATTGCACAAAACACGGTAATTTTTATATGTAAAATATATTTTATTTTTCCCAAAACCCTTGAAATGAGCATAAGTTTATGATATAATTACGTTATTGTGAATCTGATTGACCCGGAAAGGAGGATAAGCGTATATGAGAAATTGTAGCTGGTGCTTATGGCTTGAAAACGAGAAAATCTTTAATATAAGACAGCTTCGTGAACATTTTGATACGCCTGTCCTTGTGGGTTATTATCTCGGCGGAGGTCTCGAACGCTGGCTTTCTGATGCAGGTGAAAATGCCGTGCTGGAACGTGTGCGTGAAATAGACCGTAACGGCGATATCGGAGAACAGCTTAAATGGGCATTCGGTGTAAATCCGCCCGTAAAAGAGAATGGTCCGAAGGTTATTCTCCCCGATTATCCCAGAGAGGTGAGACTTGCTCTTACAGCGACCAAGACAGGAGTATGTTGTAACGGTAGTTTCATTGGCGGTTCTTTCAGAAGCTCCTTTGTTGCAGGAAATTCCTTCACTGCGGGTAGCTCTTTCAATATTCACAGTTCGTTCAATACTCAGAGCTCGTTCACAGCAGGCGGTTCGTTCAGAACCGGCTCTATGAAATCCGGCTCGTTCAATATTGGCTCTTTCAAGGGTTATTCTTTTATGAAAGGCTCATGGAAGGGCGGCTCCTTCACCATGGGGTCGTTCAGGACAGGCTCCTTTACCTCAGGCTCATTCAGACTGGTGAAGACCTCATTTTCGGGTAGTTTTTCCGGCTCTTTCAGACAGGGCTCGGGAGGAAGCTTCCGTTTTTACTTTGGCGAAACCGAGCTTACCAAGGAAGAATACAAGCGTACAAAGATAAATCTTTCTTCCTGTCCGCTTAATGCTTACGGCTACGGAATACACCGCATTTAAGGAGCATTTATGGATGCAATTCATGTAAATTCAACAAAGCCGTTCTTTGCAAAGCACAAGAACGGCGATTATTTTATAGAGGATTTTACTCTTTACAATACCGTTATTTCTGCTCTTATGTGGCGCAAGCTCAACGGTGATATTTTCATGTGCACCGACAGTATCGGCAAGGCGTATTACGAGAAGCTTGGCATTACGGATGTCTGGAACGGTGTTCTGCCGATAATCCCCGATGATATGGAAGGTATAAACCCTGAAATGTTCTGGGCGGCGGGAAAGCTTATTGCACTCCGTGAATTTAACAGGGAGTGCGCTCTGGTTGATGAGGATTTCATTGTCTGGAAAAAGCTTGAACTGTCAAAAAACGCAGTAACCTGTGCTCACAGAGAAGAGCTTATGCCTGATGTTTATCCCGACCCATATTGCTTCGGCGCGGATTTTCCTCTGCTTGACAGACTTGATAAAAGCGTTCTCCCGTGCAATACAGCGTTTTTATACATTCCCGACAGGTCCCTGCGTGAGCTTTATGTGAACCAGTCCCTTGCGTTTATGAAATCCTCTCAGGATTGTTCGGATTACCTTTGCCACATGGTTTTTGCTGAACAGAGGCTTTTAGCAATGCTTTGCGGGTTCACGAAAACTCCCGTTGAGGCACTTCTGGATAAGGACAGGCTTTTTGTGGCACAGGATGACTACACTCATCTCTGGGGAGCAAAGCAGGCACTTCGGGATAATGATGAATACCGTAAGGAATTTCTGGGAAAATGCCGTAAGCGCATACGCACTGATTTTCCTGAATATGAATATGTTATTGAAGCAATAGACAGTAATTAAAAAGGTCACGACCATTGGTCGTGACCTTTTTTCTTATTCTGTGCCTAAATAATTTCTTACAAGCGCTTGAAGAAGCTCATCGCGGTCAATACGGCGGATAAGACTTCTTGCGTTATTATATGTTGTTATGTATGTGGGGTCTTCGGAAAGGATATAGCCTACCAGCTGATTGATAGGATTGTAACCCTTTTCGCTGAGCGCCTGATAAACAGTGGAAAGGATTTCCTTCATTTCGTTATCTCTTTCATCCTTTACGGAGAAGGTCATTGTCTTGTCGTGCATATCATTCAACTCCTTGATAAAAAATACATACTACTAATAATTATACACATTTTTTAAAAAAATACAAGTCCTTTTGATAGTTTTTTTGAGGACAAGCCGATTTCTTTCAATATATCAAAAATGATTGTGCAAATTTATCAATTTTCACTATTGAATTTATATATAAATTTTGTTATAATAATTACATCTGAATTACGATGGAGGTAAAATGCGCTATGGCAGATCCCAAAAAAGACAAACAAGAGAAAAACAATCCTTCAAGTGAAGGCTTTGGTTTTAAGCAGTCCCCTCTCGGATTTGATAAAAACGAAGTAAATCTCTACATAAACAAGCTCAAGAAGCAGATGAAAGAGCAGCAGCAGGAATACGAGGAACGTATCAACAACATGCGCAAAAACCTCGAAGATGCACACGACGAAAGTAATGCTGCAAAGGCAGCGGCACGTGATGCTGCACAGACTGCCCCTACAATTATCGGCAACACAGATGCAGATGTAAAGAAGGCGGTTGACGAAGCTGTAAAGGAAGCTAATGCGAAGATTATGGATCTTCGTAAGCAGGTCCTTGACGAAAGAAGAAATATTGCGAAGCTGGATAAGGACTGTGCTATGGCACAGATGTCCGAAAAGAAGGTTCGTGAAGAATACGCAAAGCTTAAAGAAAAGTATAATAATGTAAAGAAGTCTGCCGGCGGCGGAAAGGCTGTTGTGACTTCTAATGCAGATGAAGTGCTTGCAGAAGCATGCAAGATGGCAGAGGAGATTATGGAATCTGCCAATGCATATGCAAAGACATCTGTTGAAAGCGTAAACGCATATAAGGCAAAGGTTGAAGCTGAGCTCAAAGCCCGCAGCGAAAAGCTTGAAGCTGCAAAGAAGCAGCTTGATGAACAGACAGCTAAGGCTGCTGCTGAAAATGAAACCGCAAAGAACAGCATGAAGGAAATTGCTGAAAAGATCGCCGCTGTTACAGGACAGTTAGGCACCTTCGCAGCAAGCTTTGATGCTGTAAATACACAGATTACCGCTGTTACAGGACAGATTGATGCTGTTACAGGCCAGTTCGGTACAGTAACTCAGCAGATTAATGACGCAACAGCTGCAATCGACGGTGTTTCCAAACAGTTTGATGACGTTTCCAAGCAGATAAGCACAGCTGCTGAATCTATCAGCGGCGTTACACAGCAGTTTGCAGATGTATCCGGTAAGCTTACAAGCGCAAAGGATTCCTTTACATCTGTTTCTGATACACTTGAAAAGGCAAAGACCTCTTTTGCTGATGTTACAAAGACTGTAACAGATACAAAGAGCGGTATTGACGGTATCAAGACAAGCGCAGATGAGGCTGAAAAGCTTACATCCGGCACAGCTTCCGCAGGTGGTGCAGATGCGTCTGTTCTCGGTTCTGTCGGAGAAGCAATTACAGCAGCAACAGGTGCAATTGCAGCTGAGCTTACACTCCCTGAATTCAAGGCTTCATTTGATAAATCCAAGCTTGAAGAACTCAAAAACAAGCTTAAAATTGAAACTACATACGAGGGCGGAGAAGCTTTTGACGATGACGACGAAGAAGACGATATTCTTTCTTCAATCGAAATTGACGACGTTCCCACAGCTCCCGTTCCTGCTGATGACGAGCTTATGGCAGACCTTCCCGACATTGAGTCTGCTCCCGTTGTTGAGGAGAAGCCTGTTGAAAAGCCCGTTGAAAAGAAGACAGCAAAGATTGATGATGATCTCAGCGACTTTATGATTACACCTACAACAGATGACGATATGTCCTCAGGTATGCCTCTTATCAATACCACAGGTGTTGGCGCAATCGATGACTTTACTCTTGATTCCGCTCCCGAGGATTTAGGTGCTGATTTTGATCTTGCCCCCAATGACCTTACCGCAGCTCCTGATAAAGGTATGGATTTAGGCGAAGATATCTTTGACATGGCTCTCACTCCCGTTGGTGCAGATGACGACACACTCGGAAAGATGATGGCTGAAAAGAAGGTAGCTGATGAAATAGGCAATTTCGAGCTTACTCCCGCTGAAATCAAGGATGAATACAAGCCCAGTTCTCCTGCTTACGGTGCAAATGACGACTTCGGCGAATTCGCTGATCTCTTTGCAGCCGGTTCCGCAGAAACCTCCGCTCCTTCTGAAAAGAAAAAGCCTGCTGCATTCAGACAGTCCGGTCAGAACAGCGATGACCCGTTCAATTTCGGAAGCGGCAGCGATGATGTAGATGATACAGATATGTCTGCTGACTCTGATCTTTCGGATTTACTCTTATGATAAAGATTAATACAACTGAATTAAAGGCTATGTCCCCTGCACTGAAAGCGGGGGACAAAGTCAGCCTTTCGGGTTATATCTATACTTCCCGTGATGCTGCACACAAACGTATTACCGAGCTTATGGAAGCGGGAGAAAAGATACCCTATGAGCTTGACGGTGCAGTAATATATTACGCCGGTCCTACAGGCACAAAGGAAGGTATGGCAATCGGTTCATGCGGACCTACAACTTCCAGCAGAATGGATAAGTTTGCCCCTGATTTTCTTGACAAGGGACTTGCTGCAATGATAGGCAAGGGCGAAAGAAACAAGGCGGTTATTGATGCCATAATCCGCAATAAAGCTGTTTATTTTTGTGCAATAGGTGGCGCAGGCGCACTTGCATGCAAGTGTATCAAGAGCTGTGAGGTTATAGCTTTTGAAGATTTGGGTTGTGAAAGCGTGAAAAAACTCTATATCGAAGATTTTCCTCTCACGGTTGCAATCGATTGTAACGGTGGAAATATTTTTGATGAAGGTAGAAAAAAATATTGTCGTTTATGAAAACTTTTTGTTGACAATGTGAAAGTTTAATGATATAATTTAGGCAAGGCCTCATGATAAAGGGGTGATTCTCATGGCACTTACCGACGAAGAATTGGTTTTAACAATACAGAATTCTTCCGCATCTATGGAAAGCGCCGAGGTTTCATCGCTTATTTACAGGTATTCGCGCTTAGTGAGACTGAAAGCTTCAAAACTGAAAAAGAATACGGAGATTGACAGCGATGATCTTTTTCAGGAGGGGATTTTAGGACTTCTTGAAGCAGTGAGAAAATACAATCAGGAAAAAGGAAAATTTCGTCCTTTCGCTGAGGTTTGTATTGTAAACCGCATGAAAAACGCGTTGATTAAATCCAACGGCGGACTTGTTGCCGCAGAGGATTTTGACCTTGAACAGATCAGCGATAAATGTGCCGCAACTGATGAGAGTCTGATTCTCAGCGAGCAGAGTGCGGAATTCACATCAAAGCTGTCCAAACTTCTTTCCAAGAAGGAATTTAGTGTATTGAGCCTTTACCTTGAAGGCTATTCCTATAAGCAGATATCAGAAAAACTTGATGTTCCGTTAAAATCGGTTGATAATTCTCTATCGAGAGCAAAGCAGAAACTAAAACAATGGCTGTAAAACAGCCTTATGACCGCAACAGTCACGGACGGTGCAACTCCGTCAGCGGCCGAAATATTATTTTATTGGCGAGGTATATCGTATGTACACAGACAAGACACTTGTATGCAAGGACTGCGGAAACGAATTCGTTTTTACAGCAGGCGAGCAGGAATTCTACGCAGAAAAGGGCTTCACAAATGAACCCCAGCGTTGCAAGAGCTGCCGTGACGCAAAGAAGAATGCAACAAGAAACAGGGAAATGTTTACTGCTACTTGTGCAGAATGCGGACAGGAAGCAAGAGTGCCTTTCAAGCCCCGCGAAGACAGACCTGTATTATGCAGCGAATGTTTCGCAAAGCAGAAGGGTGAATAATTGTCGCAAATCATTGGTTTAGGGGATATATTTTCGCTGATTTGATTAACGATACTATTTCATTAGAACAATGACAAGCACACCGCCGCCGTACAGGAGACTGTACGGCGGCGTGTTTGTTTTGTGCAGGTGTGCTTATATCTGCCCCTTTATTTTATTGAGTGCGCCTTTTTCAAGCCGTGAAACTTGTGCCTGGCTGATTCCGATTTCGTTGGCAACTTCCACCTGGGTTTTACCTTGAAAAAACCTCAGGCTTAAAATCCGTTTTTCGCGTTTTCCGAGAGAAGACAGTGCCTCTTTAAGCGCAATTTCTTCCAGCCAGTTGTAGTCGTCATTTTTGTCGCCGATCTGATCCATAACATATATGGTATCACCGCCCTCAGAGAACACAGGCTCATACAGGGAAACGGGCTCGGTAACAGCTTCGAGAGCGATTACCACGTCCTCCCGTTTGCACTCGATATGCCTTGCAATTTCATCGATGGTAGGGTCTCGTTTTTTCTCGTTGGTTAACTGTTCCTTTGCCTGCATTGCCCGGTAAGCAAGATCACGTAGAGAACGGCTTACGCGAAGGTGTCCGCTGTCACGGATGTACCGCTTGATTTCACCTAATATCATCGGCACAGCATAAGTGGAAAACTTAACTCCGAATTCCAGCGAAAAATTATCTATTGCTTTTATCAACCCGATACAGCCTACCTGAAACAAGTCATCAGGTGCTTCGCCTCTGCCGGTGAACCGTTGAATTACGCTTAGTACAAGACGGAGATTCCCTTTTATAAGTGCTTCCCGTGCCTTTTCATCACCGTCTTTTATCCGTTTTAGTAAATCAATCTTTTCCTCTTCATTCAGTACTTTTAATTTAGATGTATCAATCCCGCTTATTTCAACCCTTCCGTAGTACATTACCGCCACACTCCTGTAAAAACGTTACAGAAAAAGTATTGACATTAAGGGCGGGTATATTCTGAAAACAAGGTGGTAAATTGTGGGCAATATAAACCCTGCCGGCTTTAAAAATTAAGGTTAGGGGTTATTTAAGTGCAAATTATCTCTTAAAGCAAGTCCCATTGACATGACAGAAGCTTATGCGAAACGTTCAAAAGCTGAATATGAATTAGTTTTATCACAGATTTCACTGGATAATATTATATTTGCTATTGAAAACGGTGTGGTAATGTGATAAACTGTTAATAGTATCAATTATGGGTAACCGTAAAATAAATTTAATGCAGGAAAGGAAATGTATTATGCAAAAGAAACACATTTTAAAGACACTCTCGCTATTGGCGGCGGTATGTATAACTACGGGCTGTAACGGAAATGCAACGACGGAAACGACAACAACGACCGTTGCGCAAACCGCCACTATGGCAACAACCACAAAACCTTTGGAGGAGACGATAACCTCTACAGAAAATTTAGAACAGCCGCTTTTTCAAAAAGAATTTGAGATTACGGATTGGACAATGGAAGATTTAGTTACTGATATGACAATATGTGGAAAAAAGGTTGTTCTTCCATGTACAATATCAGAACTTTCTAATGCTTTTGAAATCGTGGAGTTTGACCATGTTAGTGGAGCTACTGGTAAACGTTTAAAAGGCTGTGAAATATATCATAATAATATAAAAATTGCTTTCGGATATTGTGATGTCGAAGATGATGTTAATGTCATAACATCTATTTGTTTCGATGAAATCATCAGAGATGATGTGCAAATACCTGAAATGAACATTATGGGGATAACTGATAAAACATCATCAAAAGATGTAGTAGCTATATTGGGTGAACCGAATGTAAACACAGAATATAGTTGTGATTATAGATACTATTTTTCAAATAATCAGCATCTGTATATCAGTTTTGATGATGAACAAACAGAAATTATGTATTTGGCAATAGAATTTAAGGAGGAATAGTATATCTAAAACTAAGTATATAAATATGATTAAAGAATTTGATGAAAGCTTATCTGGATTAGAAGATGTTTTGGGTGATATTAGTTCAGCAATTGATTTTTATAATGCCGTTGTCGAATATAATAAAACCGGCGATGAAGATCAATTTGGTAAATCGTTAGCTGTTTTAGACATCTTCACATCAGGGTTTAATGTTGCAAAAGAAAAAATCAGACGCTTACGCGTCTGATTTTGTTTGTTTATAGCCCCCTTTGTCCAATGCATCTAATCGGATTTAAAATTAAGATTATCCGCATTGGCAGGGGTTAAATTTGTTATTTTTTAAGATTCGCGCGGTATGTGTCAAGATAAGCTTCAACTGTATTGTAGTTGGCTTCAAGCTCGTTAACGAAAGAAACATCGCCATACAGAGCGCCGTCAAGCATAGCTGTTTCGCTGTTTACGAAAATATTGGTAAAGTCGGTGTTGAATCCAACCAGACTGTCGAAAATAAGTCCCATTTTCTGAGGATTATTCATATCTTCAAGTACCTGCATCTGTTCTTCGCTGTAAACAGGCTTGAATTTGATTTTTCGTGTAGCGTTGCATTCGGGGCAAGTGGGCGAGTCACCGAAGCCTGCTTCGTTACAGTTGAACTTACATTCAGGGCATTTGGGGAAATAGCGTGTTTTGGTATCCATCATATCAGCACGGGTAGCTGCAACAACTTCCGGGTCTGTTTCGTAAATACGGCTGCTTAAAATCCACTGAACACCGCCCTGGATGTTTTTAGCACCGGAGGGAACCATAAAGCCTAATGTGTCACCTGCAATATAGTGTTTGTCTGCCTGAGGGTCACGGGGGAAGGGCACAGCAACAATTTCGCCGTCTAAATTGTTCTTGTAAAGGCTTTCCTGAGCACTTTCAAGACCCCAGGTGAATAACTGACCCATAAAGAGAAGCTTTCCGTCGGTGAAAGCCTCTCCCGGCGGAACATATCCTTTTCCGAAAAGTCCCTGACGGTTTAAGCCTTCCAGCCATTCCATACATCTGGTGAGCTCCTTGCTGCGAAGGTTGTTTAAAATGTCATCATCAGTAACCTCAATAACCTGAGTACCTGTTGTGTTGATGAACATAAGGGATGACCAGGAGCCGCCTGTAAAACCTATGTAATCCTCGCCCTGCTGAGACCAGCGTTTGATGATGTCCTCAAACGCGTTCCAGTCCCATTCGCCTGCAAAATACAAGTCCATAGGGTCGGGAAGGGCAGCTTCTTCGATAAGGGCACGGTTGTAGATAATTGCGAAATTAGCCTGTGTATTCTGAGGGAAATAGTAGTGCTTTCCCTGATAGCTGAAAGATTCGATAACAGGAGCCATATCGGACCAGAGAGGAGAGTTTATATCAAGCCAGTCATCGAGAGGTGTATAAATGTTCTTTGAAACGCCGTCGGGGTATGCAGCCCAGTCATAACGTACAAGGTCGGGAGAACTGCCTGCCGCAATAAGAGTACCGATTTTCTCAAAATACTCCATGCTTGTTGTTATTTCTGTTTCTATTGTTCCGCCGTAGCGTTCTGCAAAAATCTGGGTGATTTCAGGCTGGTCAGGAGCTATGTCATAGTAACAGAGAGCCTGAATCTTACCTGCCATCTGTCCGGGTGTGTAAGCAGGTCCTGTTCCTTCCTCGTTGGCGGTATCAACCTCGCCGATATCTGCCATTTCTTCGTAATTTACTTCTGTTTCCAGCTCTTTATTGCTGTCCGCCACAGTGGTTGCGACAGTTGTGGTAGTAACAACTCCGTCTGTTGATGCAGATCCTCTGTCGTTGTTACAGGAGGTTGCGCTTAACAGGGTGGCGAACGCTAAGATAGAGGCATAAACCTTTTTTGATTTTTTCATAAAATTCATCCCTTTCATGTTTATTATGTGTTGTATGAATTATAACATGTTGAAGGCTGCAAGTCAAGTTAAAAATGCTGTATCTTGACAACATACCATGCAATGTTTATACTAAAAAGCACAAATTACCACTTGAAAAAACATTATTAAACATTGTACCAATAAGAGATTTGCTGTATTCTTAATAGTAGAAAGCATCGATTAACATATCCTAAAAGGAGGCTTTGATATGAAAAGAATGAAGAGGGTTACAGCGGCAACATTATGTATGGCTATGGTATTATCCGCAGGCTCCTGTAATCAGGAAGGCGGCAGAGATACCCAGCAGGGTGCAGATACCACAACAATGGCCGCAATTACCACAACAGAAGATCCCAACAAGGAAATCGACATTGTGGTTGACTATGACCAGATGGCAGATATCGGTGAGGTTGACAGTGCCAACGAAGAAGGAACAGGCGAGCTCTGGGAAAGCGGAAAAACCGCAGGTACAGTACATGTTTTAAGCTGGTTTGATTTCCACAATATTGCTCCCGAAAAGGATATTGCGGAATTATTTGCTGAGCGTTTCGGCGGTACTGTTGAAACAGAGGTTGTTAGCTCCCTTGAAACAAATAACCGTTTAGGTGTGCTTATGGCGGCAGGCCAGTCACCTGATATAATGAGATATGCACCTGAATTTTTTCCCAGCTTTTACATTCAGAACAGATTTACTCCTCTTGATGACTGGCTGGATATGGACTCTCCCATGTGGTCTGATATGAAGGGAATTATCCAGCAGTTCGGCTACAATGATGAGCATTACTACTATCCTTATTCTTTGACAGCAACACAGTATGGTATTACATACAATTCTCTTGAACTTGAAGAAATCGGCGCACCCGACCCTATGGAGCTTTATTTTGAAGGCAACTGGACATGGAACGAGCTTGAAGAAATCTGTCTCCAATGGAAAACAAGCAACCCCGAAAAATATCCGATTTCCTGGCCGGGAGCATTCGGTGTTCAGCTTTCA